>NZ_JBIUVD010000020.1:151545-193753 GCF_044742785.1 Streptomyces sp. NPDC087844
GGCGTCCGTGGCCTCGGAGTCGAGCCAGCCGCGCGCCACCAGACGTGCCGTCGCCGCGGCCCACTCCTCGTCGTCCCACTTGCGGGTCGTCCGCACGAGAGCTGTCGGGAGGGCGCCCGCCGCGGTGCTCAGGACCAGGCAGTCGCACGGCCCGATGCCGTTGTCCGCGAGCACGACCAGATGTGCGTCGCCGCGCCACTCACGCACCACAGTGATCTGCTGCCACAGCGCGACGAGCGGGTCCGGCGGAAGCGCGACCGACGCGTTCGCGGCGGCCAGCGGCTTGCCCGCGTAGTCGGCGCCCGCGATAACCGGGTCGATCAGCGAGCGCGCCTCGGCGAGCTGGTCGGCCGTCATGCGCACGCCCACCCGCCGCATCGCCCGCCCGGCGGCCAGGAATCGGGCGGCCTGCCACCGCTCGGGCGGCGCGGCGTCCCACACGCCGTCCATGGCCCGGACCGCCCGGGGGCTGAAGTTGTAGAAGGCCGCGAGCGTGACCTGCCACGGAACCGCGCCCATCGCGGCCGACCGGAACGCCATGTACGCCGGTCCGCGGTCAGTGACGCCGAACTCGGCCGCCTCCAGGGCTCCTTCGGGGGCGAAGTAGGTGAACAGATGGGCCGCGCTGACGGCGTGGCCGGCTTCGCGGACGGTGTCGAGGTTCATCACGGTTGCCTCTCTTGGAAGGTGGGGCGGCGCCATCAGGCGGAGGTCTCGGCGGGGGTCTCGGGAGTGGTCTCGGCGGAGGTCCGGGCGGGGGTCTCGGGAGCGGTCCCGGGAGTGGTCTCGGGAGTGGTCTCGGCGGTGGCGGTCAGGACCGCGCGGCCGAGGATGTGGCCGGCCATGGTGAAGCCGAGGACGGCCGGGGTGGCGTCGGCCGGGACGCCGATGGAGGCGGTGTCGAGGGCGTGCACCACGACGAAGTAGCGGTGCGGGCCGTGTCCGGCCGGCGGGGCGGCACCGATGTAACGGGCCGCTCGGGCGTCGTTGGGCAGCTGGTAGGCACCCTCGGGCAGGCCCGAGCCCGTGTCGTCGCCGGCGCCCTCGGGCAGTTCGGTGACCGTGGCGGGGATGTCGGCGACCGCCCAGTGCCAGAACCCGGACCCGGTGGGGGCGTCGGGGTCGTAGACGGTGACGGCGTAGCTCCGGGTGCCGTCGGGGGCACCGCTCCAGGACAGCTGCGGGGAGATGTCCCTGCCGCCGGGCAGGCCGGAGGCGTGCTGCCCGGGCGACCAGCAGGCTCCGTCGGCGACGGTGGTGCTGGTGACGGCGAAGGACGCCGCCTCGGGAAGGCGGGCGAAGGGGTCGTTGGAGGTCACGCGGTGGTCCTTTCAGGGTTGTGCGCCGAGGGCGGGGAGGTGGTGGCAGTGGCGGGATCGGCGACCCATCACAGAATCGACAGTAACACCAATAATCGATTATCTGCGAAATCGTCTATGCTGCGGGTCATGACTGACACGCCGCCCCGCCCTCCGGCTCCCGCCGGGAAACAGATGCTCTCCGAGCGGGTCTACGCACACCTGCGGGACGCGATCATGCGCGGGGACTTCGCCCCGGGGGATGCCCTCAAGCCGCAGGACCTCGCCAAGGAGGAGGGCGTGAGCCTGGCCGTCACGCGCGAGGCGCTGGTGCGGCTGGTCGGGGAAGGGATGGCCGACCGGCTGCCCAACCGCGGATTCACGGTCCCGTCCTTCTCGGACCGGCGCTGGCAGGAGATCGCGGAGGCACGCAGGGCCGTCGAACCGGTCGTCCTGCGCATGTCCGTCGAGCGCGGCGACCTCGACTGGGAGGCCCGCGTGCGGGCCGCCCACCATCGACTGGTCCGGACCCCGGCGTACGTGCCGGAGGAGGGCGAGTACTACACCGCCGCCTGGGCCGAGGCCCACCGGGCCTTCCACCGCACGCTGCTGGAGGGGTGCGGCAACCCCACGCTGCTGGAGACCTTCGACCGGTTGTGGACCGCGAGCGAGCTGGCCCGCCGCTGGTCGGCGCACCGCAACCCCGGCCGGGACGGCGCGAAGGAACATCGCAGGCTGGAGGAGGCGGCGCTGGCCCGCGACGCGGACACGGCGGCGGCGGTCCTGGTCGAGCACCTCACCATGACCGCCGCCGCCCTGACCGACGATTCAGGTCGGACCGTCTGAGGCCGGGCCCTGACGGGGGCAGGTCAGGGCAGGGCAGGACAAGCCCACGACCGGCTACCGGCCATCGGCTACCGGCTACCGGCTACCGGCTACCGGCCAGGCAACCCTCAACCCCCGAAGGCAGGTTGCGGCAGGCCCCTGCCCGCGCCGGGTACGACGAGTACCGAGCCCGCGAGCGGGTGCGGTGCCTCCAGGCCCGTACGGGCTGTCGTGATGTACAGGTCGGTCAGGTCGGCGCCGCCGAACGCGCAGGCCGTGGGGCGCGGTACGGGTAGTTCGACGACGTGGTCCAGCACGCCGGACGGGGTGTAGCGGCGGATCGCGCCGCCGTCCCACAGGGCGACCCAGACACAGCCTTCGGCGTCGACGGTGAGCCCGTCGGGGAAGCCGTCACCTTCCTCGATGATCGCCAACTGACGCCTGTTGCTCACCTGTTGGCCGTCGAAGTCGAAGACGTCGATCCGTCGCGTCGGCGAGTCGATGTAGTACATGAGGCGGCCGTCGGGACTCCAGCCCGTGCCGTTGCTCACCGCCACGTCGTCCAGGACGGTCTCGGCCGCGCCGTCCGGGGCGAACCGGGAGAGCGTGCCGCCGCCCGGTGCCTCGTCGTAGCGCATGGTGCCCGCCCACAGGGAGCCGTCGGGCGCGACCGCCGCGTCGTTGGCACGGCGGCCGGGGACCACCTCGCGGTGCAGCCAGCGGAACTCCTGGGGGTCCCCGGCGGGGCTGCCGCCGGGACCCGCGACGGAGTCCGGGCCGTACAGGCCGATCCCGTCACGGAGGTTGACGACCAGGCCGCCACCCACCCGCGGCTTGGCGGCGCCCACGTGCTGCTCGGTCGCCAGTACCGTGCGGCGGCCGGAGACCGGGTCGAACGTGAACACCCGGGACCCGAGGATGTCGATCCAGATCAGCCGCTGGGCGTCGGCGTCCCAGGTGGGGCCTTCCCCGAGGGCCGCCTCCGCCCGGACCGCGACCTCGTACGCGTGCGTCCGCGCCCTCCGACGCTTCATCCGACACTCCGGTGTCCGAGTCGCTCCGACAGCTCGGCCGCGCCCTTGGCGGCGAGCCCTTCCAGCTCGACCTGGCGGTCCTCGCTCCAGCGGATCATCGGTACCGAGATGGACAGCGCCGCCACGACCTGGCCCGTGCGGTCGCGCACCGGCGCGGCGACACAGCTGACGTCGGGGTTCGACTCCCGGCTCTCCACCGCGACACCGCGGGCGCGGATCTCCACGAGGGCCTCGCGCAGGGCGGCCGGCTCGGTGATGCTGTTCGGCGTCATCCGGAGCAGGTCGGCGTCGTCGGGGATCCGCGAGGTCAGCTCGGGCTCGGACAGCGAGGCGAGCAGCATCTTGCCCACGGAGGTGCAGTGGGCGGGGAGGCGGCGCCCGGCGGCGGACACCATGCGCACGGCGTGCGTGGAGTCCACCTTGGCGATGTAGATGACGTCCGTGCCCTCCAGGATCGCCACGTGCACGGTCTCGTCGCAGGTCTCCGCGACGGACCGGGCGACCTGCTGCCCCTCGGCGGCCAGGTCCAGCTGCTCGGAGTAGCGGCTGCCGAGCTGGTACGGACGGACCCCGAGCCGGTAACGTCCGGGCTGACCCGGTACGGGCGTGATGTACGAACGTGCGGCGAGTGTCGTCACCAGTTCGTGCACGGTGGTGCGCGGCAGCTGCAGCCGGCGCACGATGTCGGGGGCGGAGAGTGTGCCGTCCCCGTCGAGGAAGAGCTCAAGTATGTCGAGAGCCCTGGTTACGGCAGGTACGAGGCGTCCCACAACTGGCCCCCTCCCTTATGTTCGAGATTTCAACAGCCGATCGGCATAGCGAACACAGGCTACTCACACGGGTTACGGTGGGCAATGGGCGTGCGCGACCGGCGGGGGGTGGGGCTGCCGCGATCCCCCTCTCCGGGAGGGTGTGGGAGGCCCACCGGTGGGCCGCGGTAAACGGGTGGGTGGGTGGGAAAGGAAGGTGCCTCAGCGGCGGGCGCGGGGGTCGCCGAGCTCACCCCGGAGCCGCTGAGCCCGAAGCACCAGTTCGAGCTCGAAGCGCCGGTCGGGGTCATCGACCTCGTCCCCCCACAGCTCCCTGATCTGCCGCAGGCGATACCGTACGGTCTGCGGGTGGACCCCGAGGCGCGCGGCCACCTCAGGAGCCCCGCCCCGCGTCTCCAGCCAGGCCAGCATCGTCTCGGCGAGCCGCCGCCCGTGCGTGGGACCGCAGTGGGCCAGCGGCTCCAGACACCGCAGGGCCAGGTCGTCGATCAGCTCCTCCGGCTGCAGCAGGACCAGCGCCTCGGTGTGCTCGGTGCAGTACAGCACCTCTCCCGACGGCAGCAGCCCGCGCTCCATCAGCCGTACCGCCGCCTCCGCCCAGCGCAGCGACTTCGCCGCGTCGCGCAACGGCACGGGCGGGCCGATCGCGCCGGCCCAGCCGGTCAGCGCCCGGTGCAGCAGTTCGGGGCGCCCGGCGGCGTCGGGATCGGGCACGACCATGCGGGGCTGCTCGTACTCCATGTCCAGCAGCACGCCCTGGCCCACGGCGGGGGCGACGGCCTCCCGGGCGGGCCGCACCAGTACCCCGACCGCGACCTTGGCGGGCAGCGGCCAGCCGATCCGCGCGGCCCGTTCGGTCAGCGCCTCGGCCGGATCACCGCGGTGGTGCTCGGCGAGCAGCAGTTCCATCAGCCGGCGCTGCAGCCGCAGACGTTCCCCGGCCTGCCGGGCGGCGGCCTCGGCGTAACCGCGTACGGACTGGTCGACCAGCCCGTCCAGGTACTCGTATCCGGCGTCGACCAGCTCGTACATCGCGGGCGGTGGGATCTCCACGCGCGTCCCGATCTCGGCGAAACGGCGCCAGGCGAGCCGTACACCGAGCCGGTAGATCGCCTGGAGCGAGTCGAGGCTGCGGCCGTTGATGCCCTCGCCGCGGCCGAACTCCTGGAAGACCTCGGGGTGGACGCGCGGCCGGCCCTCGGCGGTCTCCAGATGCTGGACGAACACCTCGATGGCCCGGCGGATGCCGACCAGCGCCATGGGCTCGCCGGAGTCGTCGAGCACGACCGGCAGATGGGGATACTCATGCTGTATCTCCGTCAGGATCTCCTCGGCGAGCGCGGGTGCCTCGGCCATCGCTATCGCGGCGAACTGCCGCACCTGGAGGCGCGGTACGTCGTGCCAGGCCGAGCGCACGGTGACGGGTGCCGGGCGGAGAGCCATGGTCAGCGCTCCCGGCCGGCCGTCTCATAGGTGATGAGCGGCGTGTTCGGCTGCTCCGGGGTCGCGTCGAGCAGCGCGACGACACCGAGGGCGGCGCCCACGGCGAGCACGGCGGCAACCGTCACGGTCAGCAGGACGGCGGGCAGTCTGGACATCGCGGGTCAGCCTCTCTGTCGAAAGGTCACTCCCACCGAAGCGCTCCGCCGGGAGCGCCGTCGGAATCTGCGGGCCGATCGCGGCCGGTCGCGGCTGATTGCGGCCGGTCGCGGCTGATCACGCAGTTCCCCGCGCCCCCTTCGGGGCGCGGCACGTCCCCTTCGCCACCGGGCCCACCTCGTCCCGGCCGACGAGTCCCCAGTGCCGGCAAGTCCCCAGTGTCATCAACGCATTGACACTTCGTCAAGGGTGCGCCTACGGTTCCCGGCCCATACCGCACCTGCACCCTCCCCCACCGTGCCGGCACCTGTTCGTGCCGCGTCACCAAGAGCCCTTGGAGTGCCCGGATGCGCCGTACAGCCACACCCTTTTCCCTGGTCGTACTGGGTCTGGGCGTCTTCCTGCTCGTCCTGGCCCCGCTGCTCGCCTGGTACGTCGAACCACGCGCCGAACGCACTCCCGTCGACACCGACCAGACGACCGTCTTCACCGGCACGGGCAGCTATTTCGACACCGACGAGATCGAGACCGTCCGCGACAAGAAGATCACCATCACCCGGCAGGTCCGCGGCGACGTCGCCGACAGCGAGAAGAGCGGCCGGGCGGTCTGGGACGTGTCCACGTCCGTCGACACCGCCAAGTCGCTGCCCGCGACCGACCCGCACGACTCGCTCCAGTGGACCATGGAGCGCTGGGTGACCGACCGCAAGACGAACAAGCCGGTCCACTGCTGCGAGGAGAAGCCTTACTTCGAGGGCGAGGCCTACCTCAAGTTCCCCTTCGACGTGCAGAAACGCTCGTACATCTGGTGGGACAACACCCTCGGTTCGACCGTCACGCTGAAGTACCGGGGTGAGAAGCGGATCCAGGGGTACAAGGGTCTGCGGTTCACCGGGACGGTGCCCGCCACCAAGACCGGCACCCGGCTGGTGCCGGGCACGCTCGTGGGCGTGGAGGACGCCGGCCAGGTGCTCGCCGAGGAGTGGTACGCCAACCACGGCGTGGAACTGGTCGCCGACCAGCGCACGGGGCGGATCATCTACGCGGCGATCGGTCCCCGCAAGACGCTCCGGGCGCCCGGGACGAAGGAGGACGCCGTCGTACTGCTCGACAGCAAGCGGATCGCGTTCACCACCGAGACCCAGAAGAAGCAGGTGGATCTCGCCGACACGGACAGCGGTCTGCTGCGCATGGTGGGGCGGACGTTGCCGCTGGGAGCGGGGATCGCCGGTTTCGTCCTCGCGGCGGTGGGTGCCGTTCTGGTCGCACGCCGACGCCCGCATCCCGGTACGCCCGAGAGCTCCCAGCAATCGCTCACGATGTGATGAGGCGTCAGCTCCACAAAGCCCCGAAATTGTCACTTCGGTGAGTAGCCGCATCGAACCAGCGGGCGAAAACTGTCCACTCCACCCGAACACAGCCCGCCCCCACCCCCGTCACGGCGGGCCCCGTTCACCCCCACGGAACGCCCCACCGAAGTCCCACCGAAGTCCCATCAGGCCCCACCGAAGTCCCGTCGCAGTCCCGGCAGAACGGTTTCACCGATCGGTTCCACCCCTCCATACGGATCCTTTCCGCGGGACATTCAGGATTCCCGCACCGAACGCACCAAGCACCGACCGCACCGGAACGCACCAACCCCCACGCCCCACTCTGGTTCCGCACCCCGAGACGAGTTGGAGCACCCATGCCCCAGCACGTGCCTTCGTCGCTGCGCGCCGCCTTCCCCCGCTCCGCGCAGCGACACCCGGCGCTCCCCCCACAGCCGCGCCACATCGTTTTCCTCGCCCGTCGTGACTACGGCAACGAAGCAGCGGGCGGCTCCGAGCTCCTCGTCGACAGACTCGCCGAAGGGCTGACCCACCTCGGCCACCAGGTCACCCTGCTGTGCGGCGGCCCCGCCTCCCCCACTCCCGGCTCCGCTCGACCGGGAGGTGCCCCCGCCCGCGACTACCGTGTCGTGTCGGCGGGCGGCGACCTCGGCCACTATCTGCGCGCCAGATCGGCGTTCCAGCGCCAGGTCGGCGACTGCGACCTGCTCGTCGAGGTCTGCAACGGCATGCCGTACCTGGCGCCGCTGTGGCACCGCGGACCGACCCTGTGCCTGGTCAACCACGTGCACACCGACCTGTGGCGGATGCGGTTCGGCGGACCGCTGGCCCCCGCCGCCCGGCTCGGGCGAAGACTCGAACACTGGGCACTGGCGGGCGGGCAGCGCGGCGGCCTGCTGGTCGCCGTCTCCCCGTCGACGGCCCACGCGCTGCGCGCCATCGGCGTCGAGCGCGAACGCATCCGGGTCGTGCACAACGGTGTGGAGGAGCCGGGCGCACCGGCCGAACGCTCACCGGAACCGCTCTTCCTGGCCGTGGGACGGCTCGTCGAGTACAAACGGATCGAACTGCTGCTGCGCCTGTGGGAACGGGTCCGTCCGGTCACCGGCGGCCGTCTGGTGATCGTCGGCGACGGACCCGAACGGCACCGGCTCCAGCAACTGGCCGGTCCCGGCGTCGAGTTCACCGGCCATGTCTCCGAGGGCGAGAAACATCGGCTGCTCTGTGCCGCCTGGCTGCTGCTGCACCCCTCCGCCGTGGAGGGCTGGGGTCTGGTGGTCACGGAGGCGGCGGCCCGCGAGACGCCCGCGATCGCCTTCGACGTACCCGGCCTGCGCGACTCGATCGTGGACGGCGAGACGGGCCTGCTGGCCCGCGGCGAGTCCTCGTTCGCCGCGGCCTGGTGCACCCTCGCCCTGTCCACCCACCGTCGCACCCTCATGGGCAAGGCGGCCGGCGACCGCGCCGCCCAGTACCGCTGGCACCGCACGGTACGCCAGTTCAGAGCCGTGGCGACGGAGGCGGTGAGGGACTGGACACCATGATCCCTTGGCGGAAGGACCCCCGGCGGAAGGACCTCGGGCGGAGAGACCCCCGGCGGAAGGCTCCCCGGCGCAAGAGCGTGGGCCCCGGGCCCGGCACCGGCCTGCGGGACCCCTCGCTGCGCCGATCCCTCGCCCTCCTCCGTGCCTTCCGCCACGAGCAGGACGACCCCGAGGGCTGCTACTCGCTGCTCGCCCGGGACGCCGCCGACCAGGTGGAGGCGTACGACGGTCCGGTGAAGGGCCGGACCGTCGTGGACGTGGGCGGCGGGGGCGGCTATTTCACCGAGGAGTTCCGCAAGCGGGGCGCGCACGGCTACCTCTTCGAGCCGGACCCGCGCGAACTCGGCACGGAACCGCCCGAGGGATCGGTCGTCGCCGACGGATATCTGCTGCCGCTCGCGGACGGCGTCGCCGACGTCTGCTTCTCCTCCAACGTCCTGGAGCACGTCGCCGACCCGCAGACCTTCCTCAGCGAGATGGTCCGCGTCACCCGGCCCGGCGGGCTGATCTACGTGTCGTTCACCAACTGGCTGTCCCCCTGGGGCGGTCACGAGTGGGCGCCCTGGCACTACCTGGGCGCCGAACGGGCCCGCGCGCGCTACCGGCGCCGTACGGGCAGGCCCGCCAAGCACACCCTCGGCGAGAACCTCTTCGCCGTGCACATCGGACCCACCCTGCGGCAGGTGCGCGCCCGGGACGACGTCACGGTCGTCTCGGCGCGCTCCCGCTACTGGCCGTTCCTCGCCCAGGCCGTCGCCAGTGCGCCGGGACTGCGTGAATTCGCCACCTGGAACCTCCTCCTCATCCTCCGGCGGTGTCCATGACCAGCACGGTCCAGGCCCCTCCTCCAGCGGCGACCCGTCCCCTCGCCCCGGACCCCGGCCCCGAGCAGGGGCCCCGGTCGAGGCGGTGGCTGCTGGGGTTCTGGGCCGTGGTCCTCGTGCTGTTCCTGGCCGTGGACCCGGGCCGGCAGACCTTCGACACCAAGCTCGGTGTCGCGCTCGACCCCGGCCAGTTCCTGGCCGACCTCGGCCAGCTGTGGCACGACCGGGGCGGCTTCGGCGGCATCGCGGACCAGTACGTCGGCTACGCCTTCCCGATGCTGCCGTACTACTGGCTGACCGACCTGATCAGCATGCCGGTGTGGCTGGCCGAGCGGCTGTGGATGTCCTTGATCGTGTCGGTCGCCTTCTGGGGCGCGCTGCGGCTCGCGGAGCGCCTGGACATCGGCGGTTCCGCGTCCCGGCTCCTCGGCGCGGTGGTGTACGCGCTGTGGCCGGTGTTCACCGTCGTCATCGGCTCGACCTCGGCCGCGGCCCTGCCCGGCGCCTTCCTGCCGTGGGTGCTGCTGCCGCTGACGAACGACCGCCACAGCGCCCGGGTCGCCGCCCTGCGCTCGGCGCTCATCATCCCCTTCATGGGCGGTGTCAACGCGGCCTCCACGCTGGCCTCCCTGCTGCCCGTCGGCCTGTACCTCCTGTCCCGCCCGCGCGGTCCACGGCGGCGCAAGCTGATCGCCTGGTGGGTGCCGGGCGTACTCCTGGCGACGGCCTGGTGGGTCGTCCCCCTGCTGGTACTGGGCATCTACGGCGAGAACTTCCTTCCCTACGTGGAGAGTTCGCAGACCACGACGGACACCATGGCGGCGACGGAGTCCCTGCGCGGCGCCGGCAACTGGGTCGCCTATCTGCACTTCGGTGAGGCCTGGCTGCCCGCGGGCTGGACCGTGGCAGCCTCGGTGGTCGCCGTCGTCTCCTCGGCACTGGCGGCCGGCCTCGGCCTCGCCGGACTGGCCCGGCGGGACATACCCGAGCGGCGCTGGCTGGTGCTGACCGTGCTGACGGCCGCGCTGATCACCCTGGCCGGTTACGGCGGTTCGTTCGGCGCGCCCTTCCACGGCGTGGTCCAGGACTGGCTGGACGGAGGGCTCGTTCCCTTCCGCAACATCTACAAGTTCCAGACGGGGCTCGCTCTCGCGCTGGTCCTCGGGCTGACCCACCTGGTCGGAGTCGCCGCGCGGGCCCAGGGCGCCCGTCCGGTACGGGGCCGCCGGTACGCGCCCCTGATCGCGGCGGCCCTCGTCCTGCCCGGCCTCGCCTGGCCCTACCTCAACGGGTCGATCCTGCAGCCCGGTTCGTTCCAGGAGCTTCCCAAGTACTGGAAGTCCACGGCGACCTGGCTGGAGAAGTTCTCGCCGGACTCCCGCGCCCTCGTCGTACCCGCCACCGCGCACGGCATCTACACCTGGGGCAACCCCATCGACCAGCCCCTCGACGTGCTCGCCGACTCCCGCTGGGCCCAGCGGGACTACGTGCCGTTCGGCACCGCCGGCAACCGGCGCGCGATGGACGCCGTCGAGCAGTCCCTGCAGAGCGGCGGCCAAGTCCCGGGTCTGGCGGACTACCTGGGCCGGGCCGGCGTCCACTACATCGTCGTACGCAACGATCTCGACCCGGACCAGCTCGGCTACGTACCGACCACGACCGTGAAGCGGACGCTGGAGGAGTCGGGCTACCGGCGCCTGACCGGCTTCGGCCCGCTGATGACGGGCGGGCGCATCGCGGAGAACACGCCCATCCAGATAGAGGGGCTGTATCCGCGCCAGCGGGCCGTCGAGATCTACGAGCCGGCCGCCGACGTGCCCCGGCCTGGCCAGGCCGGGCTGAAGGCCGTCGCCGACACGGCCGTCGTGTCCGGCGGGCCCGAGGCGCTGCTGCCGCTGTCCGCGGACCCGGCGATGCGGGACCGGGCGACCGTGCTGACCGGCGACAACCACCCCGGTCTCGGCTCCCCCGGCCTCCAGGTGGTGGGCGACGGACTGCGGCGCGCCGACACCCGCTTCGGCCTGGTCAACGCCAACACCTCGTACACGTACACCCGTGACGAACGCAATCACTCGGGCAGTCTCCAGAACCCCGGTGAGGAGCCGCACCAGATCCTGCCGTCGGACGGAATCCGGCACCAGACGGTGGCCGAGCTGCGCGGGGCGCGCTCGGTGAGCGCCTCGTCGAGCGGCAACTGGCTGTACCACCTGCCGCAGTACGACCCGGTGAACGCCTTCGACGGCAACCCCGACACGGTGTGGGCCGAGGGCGCGGTGGGTTCGGCGGACGGGCAGTGGCTGCGGATCGCCTTCACGGACGAGACGGAGGTCCCGGCGTCGATCCAGGTCACCCCGCTGCCGCAGGACAGTGTGCGCTCGGCGCCGACCCGGGTGCGCGTGGAGACCGAACGGGGCTCGGAGACGAGCACGCTGCGGGCCGACGGCTCACGTCAGCGCATCAAGTCACCCGAGGGCCCTACGAGTTGGCTGAAGGTCACCGTCGTCGAGTCGACGGCCCGGCACTCCGGGCTCTCCGGCGCGGGCTTCTCCGAGATCAGCGTTCCTGACGTCCAGGTGACCCGCATGCTGCGGCTCCCGAGGGACGCCGAGGGCGCCGACGCGGCCGCCGAGACCATCTCCCTGCACCGCGCCGCCGACCCGGGCAGCTTCTCGCCGACGGGCACGGAGGCCGGCCTGCACCGCCGCTGGACCTCGGACGCGGCCGGTACGTACGCGGTGAAGGCGAGCGCGGTCCCCGTACCCGGTGACGCGCTCGACGCGCTGCTGTACGACGTGGCGCCCGAGCAGAACGACCGGATCACCGCGACGGCCGCTTCGACGGCCCGCCTCGGCACCGGCCTGTCGCCGCGCAACCTCACCGACGGCGATCTCACCACCGCCTGGATCGCCGGGGCCGACCCGACCATCCGGCTCAGCTGGCCGGACAAGCAGCCGGTGGGCGAGATCGTCCTCGCCCCGGCCGGCGGACTGTCCACCCGGCCCACCGAGGTGAACATCAGCTCCCCGGACGGCGCGGTCGTCGCCGGTGTCGACGAGAACGGCGCCGTCCGCTTCGACCCGATCACCACGGACCGGCTCGACATCACCATCACCGAGACGGCCCCGATGACCGTCCACAACCCCCTGGCCGACGAGGACACGCAGCTACCGGTCGGCCTGACCGAGGCGTACGTTCCCGCCCTGGACGACCGCTACCGCACCCCGAAGGCCCTCGCCTCCCGCGCCTTCGACCTGCCCTGCGGCAAGGGTCCGACGCTCGCCGTCGACGACGAGCTGTACGAGACCAGCGCCAAGGGGACGGTCGGCGACCTGGTGGCGCGGCGGCCCGTCGAGCTGACCCTCTGCCAGGAAAGGCGTGCGGACGCCGACTTGTCGCTGGGCTCGGGCTCGCACCGGGTCGAGGCGGGCGACGCGGGCCCCCTGGCCGTCACCGATGTGACGCTGACCCGCGGCACGGTCACCACCCCGACCGCGCAGAGCCGTGAACTGGGCATCCGGGACTGGCTCGGCGACCGCCGCGCAGTCACCGTCGGCTCGGGCGCGGCCTCCTACCTGACGACGTACGAGAACTTCAACGACGGCTGGAAGGCCACACTGAACGGCCGCGAACTCGACCCGGTACGCCTCGACGGCTGGCAGCAGGGCTGGCGGATCCCGGCGGGCGAGGGCGGCACGGTGAAGCTCTCGTACGAACCGTCCACGGTGTACGAGGCCGGGCTGATCGGCGGCGGCGTCGGAATCCTCGTCCTGGTGGGGCTCGTGCTGTTCCGGCGGCGCTCGCCCGATCCGGACGCGCCCGCGCCGGTGCCGCCCCCGCCCGGCCTGATCCTGGGCACGGTCGCGCTCACCCTGGTGGGGATCGTGATCGCCGGGTTCCTCGCGCTGCTGGTGCCGGTACTGGCGCTGCTCGCCCGGCGACGGCACGCGCTGCTCGTACCCCTCGCGTTCCTCGCGCTCGCGGGGGCCGGGATCGCCGCCGCGACGGGGGCCGGGGAGCCGGTCGCCGAGGGCGCCGGGGCGTTCGGTCGCACCGCTCAACTGCTGGCGCTGATCGGCCTGTTCGCCGGTCTGGTGACGGTCGGCGAGACGTCGTACGGCACGCGGGGCGGGGGTGGGGGTGGGGGTGGGGGCCGACCGGGCTCCGGACACCCGGACCGTCCCGGCTACCCCGATCATCCCGGCTATCCCGGCGGTCCCGATCGTCCCGGCTATCCCGGCGATCCCGACCGTCCGGACAGGGGCGAGTCGCCGGGCTCCGAGGCGCCGACGGCACCGCTGCCGCACCGGACGCGGGGACAGCACGCGGGCCCGGGGGCGAGCGCCACCTCCGGTGCGCCGGGGGCGCCGGGAACACTGCCGCCGCCCTTCACGCCGACGGGCCCGCCGCGCACCGGGCCCGGCCCCAGCGCTGCGACGGGCCCGCCGCGGCCCGAGTCCGGTCCGACCGTCTCGGCCCGCGGGCCGGGGTACCCGCGACCGGCGGAGCCCGGAGGGACGGGGGCCGCGCGGCCCGAGGACCGCGGGAGGGCCGCAGACCCCAGGAGTCACAGGGAGGGCGAACCCATATGACCGCGCTGGACCACCCCGCACGCGACGGCACGGACGGCCCCGCGGGACCGCCCGCCCGCATCCCGTTCCCCGTCGTCGACGAGGTCGCCCGGCACTGCCTCCAGGAGGAGGAACCGGAGACCGTCCACATCGAAATCCATCTGCCGGGCCGCCTCGACCGGGACCGCCTGCGCAGGGCGTTCGCCGGGGCCCTGCGCCGCCACCCCCGCATCCTGGTGCGCGAGGCGCCCCGCCCCTGGTACGGGCGGCGGTACGAGTGGGAGCTGGCCCCCGACGCCGATGTGGACGCCGTCCTGTTCCCGGCGCCGGACCGGGACGCGCTGAAGCACGCCCGGGACCGGGCGCTGCGCGACGCCCCGCCGCTCTCGGCCGCACCGCCGATCCGGCTGGAGGTCGTCCAGGATCCCGCGGCCGACGGCACGGTCCTGTTCCTCACCATCAACCACACCGCTCTCGACGGTCCGGCCTGTCTGCGGGTCCTGGCGACCGCGGCGGAGCTGTACGGCGGCCGGGACAACTCCCCGGCGGCGCCCCCGACCCGCACCACCGCCGAGGTTCCCCGCGCCCCCGACACCCCCTCCACCTGGGCACCGCCCGCCCGGGTGGCGCACGGCACCCCGGAGCCTCGCCGGCACCACGGCAACGGCATGCTCGTCACCGAGCTGGGCGTTCCGCGGCGGCCCAAGGGCTCCCCGTACACCGTGAACGACCAGCTGATGGCCGCCACCGCCCTGATGATCGCCCACTGGAACCGGGAACACGGGGCCCGTCCGCGTCCGCTGCGCATCACGATGCCGGTGGACGACCGCTCGCGCGCCGCGGACATGCCGATCGGCAACGGCACCCGGCTCGTCGAGGTCCCCTTCGCCCCCGAGGAGCTGGACGCCTCCGACATGGCCGCGCTGCTGCGCCGCACGGCGGACCGCACCCGCGCCCTCAAGGCCCAGCCGCGCCCCCAACTGGGTCGCGGGGCCTCCCTGTTGACGGCACCGGTGATGCCCGTCGCCTGGCGGGCCGCGTTCACCAGGGGGTTGCGGAGGGCCGCCGGGCCCTGGACGCCGACCACCCTGCTGAGCAACATCGGGCGCGTTCCGTACGCCCTGGACTTCGGGGAGGAGGCCGGGCGGGCGCACGCCGTGTGGTTCTCGGCGCCGGCCCGGATGCCGCGCGGGCTGACGGTGACGACGGCCGCCACGGCGGGCCGTCTGCACGTGGCGCTCCGCTGGTCGCGCGCCCTGCTGAGCCACGGCGACGGCCACCACCTCCGCGACCTCTTCGAGCACTACCTGCACGCCACGGAACACGTCACGGAACACACGACGGAAAACGCCACGGAACGCCGCACAGGGCGCACAGGGGGCACTCCATGACCACGGCCCCGTCCCGCAGGCAGCCGCACGGACCGCAGGGACCACACGGGCAGCACGGGCAGCACGGGCAGCACGGGCAGCACGGGCTACGGGACTTCTACGAGGACCCGGCCGTCCCGGTCGCCTCCGGCACGCCCCGCAGTCTGCGCCAGGCCCGGATGCTCGCCGCCGCACTCGGCCCGGCCACCTCCGGCCCGCGCACGGTCCTGGACATCGGCTGCGGCGACGGCACCGCGGCGGCGACGGCCGCGCCCTTGCTCGCCGGTCACCGCGTCATCGGCGTCGACTGGTCCCAGGACGCCCTCAGACGCGCCCACGCCCGTCTCCCGTACGCGGTACGCGGTGAACTCACCGACGGCGGACTGCCGTTCAGGTCCGCCTGCGCCGACGCCGTCCTGTTCAGCGAGGTCGTGGAACACCTCGTCGACCCGGACGCGGCGCTCGACGAGATCCGCCGGATCCTCCGCCCAGGAGGTCATCTCATGCTCTCCACCCCGAACCTGGCCGCCTGGTACAACCGGGGCCTGCTCCTCGCCGGCGTCCAGCCCGTCTTCTCCGAGGTGAGCCTGCGCGCGATCCACGGCCGCCCCGGCAAGGAGGTGGTGGGCCATCTGCGGCTCTACACACCCCGCGCCCTGCGGGAGTTCGTGACCGCGTCGGGCTTCGAGGTCGCGGCGCTGCGGGGTGCGCCCTTCCACGGCGTACCGCGGCCGTTGCGCCCGCTTGACCGGCTGGCGTGCCACGTCCCGTCGATGGCCTCGATCCTTCTCCTGCACGCGCGAAGGACGTAGACCATGTGGTGGGGGGTGGCAGCGGCCCTGCTGGCGAACGTGCTCTACAGCGCGGGATTCGTCCTGGAGAAACGGGCGCTCGCGGCACTGCCGGAGGTGAGCGTCCGCCGACCCGCCCGGCTGCTGCGGCTGGTCCTCGGCAGCTGGCTGTGGATCGGCGGGTCCCTCGCCCTGGCGTCGGGTTTCGGCGCGCAGCTCGTCGTCTACCGCACCCTGCCGATCGCCGCCGCGCAGGGCATCTTCGTCTCCGGTCTCGTCATCCTCGTACTGCTCTCCTCGGTCCTGCTCGGCGAGGAGACCTCCGGCCGCGAGCGGTACGCGCTCGGGGCGATCCTGCTCGCGCTCCTGATGGTGGTGCTGTCCCTGAAGGAGGGCTCCGACACCGTCAGCCGCAGCGCGCCCGCCCCGCTGATCCTGCTGGTCTGCGTACCGTCGCTCGCGCTGGGCGTCTGGCTGTACGGGTCCGCCGAGCGCCGCGCCCGCCACCGGCACCGCATGCCGACGACGGGTGTCGAGTACGGCGTGGCGGTGGGTCTGCTGTACGGGGTCAGTTCGCTGGCCGTCAAGGGCGTGTCGAGCCACCTCACCGGGAGCGGGTTCGGCGGCGCGGTGCTCGGTCTGCTGCGCTCCCCGTACCCGTATCTCCTGCTGTTCACCGGCGTGTTCGGCCTGGTCATGTCGCAGGCGGCGCTGCAGCGCTGCCGGGCCTCGCTGATCGTGCCGGTCTGCACGACGGTGGCCTGTCTGTTCACGGCGGTGCTCGGCACGGTCACGTTCGGTGAGGCGCTGCCCGAGGACCCGCTGCGGCTGGCGCTGCGGCTCGGCGGTACGGCGCTGGCGGTCTCCGTACTTCTCGCGATGCCCAAGCACGACCCACCGCCGAAACCCCGATCCTTATCCCCCGCACAGGAGTTGACCAGCCATGAACCCGGACGATCCGCTGCTGAAGATACTGGCGTGCCCGCTGGACAAGGGACCGCTGCATCTCCTCGAAAAGGAGACGGGGGGTAGTACGCGGGGCGCTGAGGCTGCTGAAGGTGCTGAGGCCGCTCTGTACAACCCCCGGCTGCGGCGGCGCTATCCCATCGTGGACGGCATCCCGCAGCTCCTGCCGTCCTCCGGTGAGCAGGTGACGGACGACGAGCACGAGGATCTGCTGCTGCGGATCACCGGGGACGGCGACCTCAGCGGCTCCCGCGGCGGACCCCTGGAGCCGGGGTCGGTGACGCCATGACCCTGGCAGCCCGTCTGGCCCCCTTCGTGCCGGTGCGACTGGTCGCCGCCGTCGCCCGGTCGGTCTATCCACGCTACGAGCCCGAACTCGCCCGGCTCGACGACCTCTGCCCGCCCGGCTGCGGCACCGCCGTGGACGTGGGCGGCTGGTACGGCCCCTGGACCCACCGCCTGTCGGGCCGGGCACGCCGCGTGGTGACGGTCGAGCCGGTCCCGCACCTGGCCCGGCTGCTCACCGCCGTGACTCCCGGGAACGTCCAGGTCATCCACGCCGCCGCGAGCGACCGGTCCGGCACGGCCCGCCTCTGGCTGCCGGCCGGCGACCAGGGCGACCGGGGCGTCTCGTCCCTCGTCCGCCGGGACATCCACGCCCACGCCCTGGACGTCCCCTGCCTCACCCTGGACAGCCTGAACCTCCACGAGGTCGGCTTCGTCAAGATCGACGTGGACGGCAACGAGCTCGCGGTACTGCGCGGGGCGGACACCCTCCTCGCCCGTGACCGCCCGGCCCTGTTCATCGAGCTGGAGGCCCGCATCCAACCCATCGACACGGTCGTCTCCCACCTCTCCGAGCGAGGTTACGAGGGCTGGGTGCTGCCCGGCGACACCTGGCTGCCGCTGTCCTCCTTCGACCTGGAGGCCCACCAGGCGCGCTCCTCGCACGTGGTCTCCCAGGGCCTGCTGCGCCGGGTGCTGCCCTTCCGGGGTTCGGGATACGTCCGGTACGTGAACTCGGTGCTCTTCCTCCCGGACGGCCGCCGGCCGGGCGGGCCGCACGCAGGACACGTACGCCAGGCGGAGCCCGTGCGGGACGATGGGAGGCATGCCTCCCGCAAAACCGGCTAGCGCCGGACCGTTCACCGCGTTCGACTTCCAGCTCGTCCTGCTGCGCCGCATGGCCGACCACAACGCGGACCTCGTGGAGGACGCCCGCCACACACTGGGCGCCTCGGTCGCCCAGATGCGTGAGGCCAACCGGCGCTGGCAGGCGATGCGGCACGCGCCGCGCAGCCGGGGCGCGGTCGCGCGGTACCGCTCGATCCTGGGCGAGCCGGAGTCGGTGACGCCCCGGCGGATCGGCGACCTCTCCTGCGAGGCGTTCCTGTGGCCGGTCCCTCTCTGGCCTGACCTGCGCTACGAGGTGCTGGTGGCCCCGGGCGGGGTCGCCTGGAACGAGTGGCTGGTGCGCACGCCCGGCGCCCCCGCCCCGCAGTTGCGGTCACTGACCGACCTGACGCCCTGGTCCTGCACGGTCGACGAGGCGGCCCGCGCCTTCGCGCCGGCCCGCCCGCTGGAGGGGTCGGCGCCGACGCGCTGGGGGCTCGCCTTCACGGCACCGGATGGCACGGGCGGCAGGGGCGGCACGGATGGCGCGGACGGTGTACGGCGGGACTGCGTCGCGGAGTTCACGTACGGCCTGCTCCAGCGCGTGGCGGTCACCGAGCGGCGGCCTTGACGACGGCACGGGCGACCACCGGCACGGAGTCCTCGTGCAGGAAGAGGAAGAGATTGGGTTCGACGAGTTCCAGCTCCATGACGCGGGGCGCCCCGTCGTCGCCGTCCACCAGGTCCACGCGGGCGTAGAGCAGCTCCGGCGCACCGGGCACGGCGGCCAACGCCCGCTCGGCTACGGCGAGTTCGGCGGAACTCGGCTCCCAGGTCCGCAGATTCGGGTGCGGGACCTTCTTGTCGTCGAACGCGGTGCCGGGTTCGAGAACGGCTCCCTTGCGGATGGCATGGAGAAAACGCCCACCGAAGAACTGAAGGGCTCTTTCCCCGGCCGTGTCGATACTCCGCACGTACGGCTGCACGATCGCGGTCAGCCCTTCGGCGTGCATGCGCTCCAGGTGCCGTACGGCGGTGTCGTGGTCCTCGGGCGTATAGCGGGCCGCGTACCGTGCTCCGGCCCCCGAGGTCGGCTTGACGACGTACTCGCGGTCGTCGGGCAGGTCGGCCGGGTCGCCCGGGGCGAGGTAGCGGGTGTCGACGACGGGCACACCGGCGGCGGCCAGGTCGCCCAGGTACCGCTTGTCGGCGTTCCAGCGCACGACCTCCGGCGGGTTGGCCAGGGTCGTCGCGGCCCCGCACCGGTCGGCCCACGCCAGGAACTCGGCGGCCCGCCAGCTGTAGTCCCAGGTGGAACGGATGAGAACGAGGTCGAAGCGGCCCCACTCGACCTCGGGGTCGTCCCAGCAGACGACGGCGACCTCGGCCCCCGCCCCCGCTCCCTCCCCTGCCCCCGCCTGCCGCACCGCGTCCGCAAGGACGGGCAGGTCGCGGTCGTACCCGGCTTCCCGCACCTCCTGGCAGGTCACCAGGGCGATACGGGGGATGGTGCGTGCCACGGCGGGCTCCTCAGGGGGTCTGTCGGCTCCGGTCATACCGGTCGCAGGTTAACAACCGTCCCAGGGACAGCCCACGGGCCGGCCCGGGAGTAGAAGAGGGCACTTGACCTTCACCTTCGGTGAGACCACACCATCGGTGGCAGAACAGGAGGAACGCCATGTCGATGTCGATGATGACGATCGGGGCCTTCTCGAAGGCGTGCCGGCTGTCGCCGAAGGCACTTCGGCTCTACGACGAGCTGGAGTTGCTGCGCCCCGCACGGGTGGACCCGGAGACGGGCTACCGCTACTACGCGCCGGAGCAGTTGGAGCGGGCGCGCCTGGTGGCGTGGCTACGACGGCTCGGCATGCCGCTGGCAGAGATCCGCAAGGTCGGCGCCCTCGAACCGGTGGCCGCCGCGCGGGAGATCCGGGCGTTCTGGTCACGGGTCGAGGCGGAGACGGCAACGCGCCGCGACCTGGCGTCCTTCCTCGTGAACCACCTCGCGGGCCTTCCCACGGGCCCTCTCCCGAGCAAGGAGACCACCATGACCCCTGTCACCCCTACGCCCCCCGGCCTTGAACTGCGCTACGCCGCTCTCTCCGACACCGGCCGGGTCCGCCCCGCCAACCAGGACACGGCGTACGCGGGCACGCGCGTCCTGGCGGTGGCGGACGGCTTCGGAACCGGGGGCGCGCCCGCGAGCGGCGCCGCCGTGGAGGCCCTGAAGTTCCTCGACACCGAGCCGCTCGCCGCCGGGAACGTCCTCAACCTCCTGGAGGACGCGGTCCAGGGCGCCACGGAGGCGGTCCGGGAGGTGGCGGGCCCGGCGGACCCGGAGACCGGCACGACCCTCACCGCGATGGTGTGGACGGGCTCGCAACTGGCCCTGGTCCACATCGGCGACTCCCGCGCCTATCTCCTGCGCGACGGCGACCTCTTCCGGATCACCCACGACCACACGCTGGTCCAGTCACTGCTCGACGAGGGTCGCCTGACCCCGGAGGAGGCCACGACCCACCCGCAGCGCACGCTGCTCGCGAAAGCACTGACGGGCGCAGGCTCGCCGCCCCCCGACGTACGCCTCCACGACGCCCGCCCCGGCGACCGCTACCTGCTCTGCTCGGACGGCCTGCCGGCCGTCGTTCCGGAGACCACGATCAAGGAAACGCTCACGACGACCCCCGACACGGCTGAGGCGGTAGGAACCCTGGTGGCAACAGCGAACGCCGCCGGCGCCCCGGACAACGTGAGCTGCGTGGTGGCGGACGTGGTGAGGGCTGCCTGGCCCGTCACCGCGTAGGACGGATGGCGCGATGCGCTGGAGGACGAAGGTCATCCGCCTGGTGGATCTAGCTCAACGGCAGCTGCGCGAGCATGACGGCGTACACCGGGGAGTCCGGAAAGGGCTGACGCTTCCCGACCTTCCGGAAGCCCCAGTCCTCGTACAGCGCCTGCACGCGGGGGTGCTTGATGTCCACGAGAAGGACGGCGAGGTCCTCGGGCCGCTCCTGCAGAAGCGCGCGGGAGAGCGCGTCCGCCACACCCTGCTTCCGCTTCTTCGGGTGGACGGCCAGCTCGGAGTAGGAGAAGGTCGCCACCTTTTCCGGAGCCGGGTCGACGTGCTCTCGCCACCACTCCCTGCCCTCGACGGCAGGAGCACCGTAGGCGAAGCCCACCGCCTCGTCACCGTCGTACGCGATCACACAGGCGAAGTCCGGGTTACCGCCCCAGTGGTCCACGAACCAGGGGAACTTCTTCCTGAAGTCGTCGTCCCGGTCGGGTCCCGCCGCTGCGGCGTGCAAGTCGATGATCGTCTGCCGGATCTGCGGCAGGTCGTCGTGCCCGAAGCGGCGGATGTCCAAGCCATCGGCACTCACAGTCGGCTCCATTCCGATCGGTAGCGGTCGCCCCACTCTCGGGCGATCGTGGCGCCCGGTGCAAGGCTGATCAAGTCCCGGTAGTAGTCACCGAGCAAAGAGCGCATCCGTCCGGGGATCGGGTGGCCGGACATCTGATTGAAGACGGCGGAGGCCGTGGCGCATGCCTGGTCGACGTCACGCTGGTGGAGCTGGGCCAGCGCGAGCCGCGCGGTGGCGAGGGCCCGGTTCCTCTTGAACTCCTTCGGGATGGTGCTCAGGGCGCTGTGGGAAGCGGCCTCGGATTCGGCCGGGTCGCCGATACGGTGCCGGACGATGGCGGTCATGGCCAGCAGCTCAGCAGGACCGTAGAAGGCGATCCACGACGGGGCGGGCTCGCCCATCTCCACCTTGCCCAGGGCCTCCTGGGCGTATCCGAGGGAGCGGATGGCGGCTTGAGCGTCTCCAAGATTCGAGTGGCCAACGGCCGTACGAGCGTGGGCCAGGGAGCTGTACAGCGGCTGACGCCGGGCGACGGCCGTCCCCTGGGCCGCGTAGGCGGCATCGACGGCTTCCGCGTACTCGCCCCGGTGGTGGGCGAGCATCGCGTAGGAGTTCCAGACCCGCATCTCCGCGACGGGGTCCTTGGCCATCCCGGCCAGGTACAGGGCCCGGCCGAGGAGCTGGGAGGCGCGGTCCATCCTCCGGGCGTCGATGGCGCTCCATGCGGCCGTGGCCGTGTAGTCGGCGGCCACGGAGAAGAGCCTCTGACGGATGCGCTGCGTGGCCCCGAGCTTCTGCTTCTCCAGAGCCTCGGCGGCCCCGGCCAACGCGGCCCGTTCCAGGCCGTCGTGGCCACCTCTGCTGTGGTCCAGCACCACCAAGGCATCCAGGCCCGATCGGAGTCGGATCACGTCGGAGGTGCCGACCCGCGGCGGCGCACCGACGAACGGCGTCACGGCTGCGGCTGTTGCGGTGGCGGCGGTAAGGAAGTTCCTGCGATCCACAGGGGACTCCGGTTCAGAGGAGGAAGGTCGTCGACGGCCCGGAGGGCTGAACCCCAGCGCCCTGGCCGTACATCCGAATACTGCCTCCAACGCCAAGCGCTGCCGGAAGTGCGGCCACCGAGATTTTCCGGTCAGCCAGTTGCGGACGGTCCGGTCGCTGACCGTCCCCACGTTCCCCGAGGCGTCCAGCCGGACGTTCACCGCGTCGGCCAGTTCGACCTGTGTCAAACCGCGCTCCCGCATGGCGCTGTTGAGGGCCTCATTGCCGTTCACACACCCACGGTAAGGACTGATGACCCGTCCGTGAGTGGAGATCGTCCAGAATTTCCGGTCCAGGCCGATACACGGACCGCCGGAATTTCCTGCCTCCCCGCGCCCCGGAGCCGTTCACTCAAAGTAAGGCCCCTCACACCCGCACCCCGAGGTTCTTATGACTGTGACGGCAACACCTCGCCCCACCGGGCATCCTGGCTACGCACAGACGCTCGACAGGCTGCCGGAGAGCGCAGGGGTGGCCCGAAGCCTGGTCCGCACCGCCCTCGCCGCCTGGCACCAGGACGAGATGACCGAAGACGCTCTGAACATCATCACCGAGCTGGTCTCCAACGCGGTGGACCACGCACGCTCCCCCTCTATCAGAGTCATCGTCACGCGTCCTGCTGACGGCCGTATCCGCCTCGGGGTCGTCGACCGTTCCCGCAAGCTCCCGGAGATGCGGACCGACTCCATCGGGGACCAGGTCCGGGGCCGTGGCCTCGTCCTGGTCGAGGCCCTCTCGGACCGCTGGGGCACCGACCTCCACCGCAGAGGCAAGACCGTCTGGGCCGAGATCCAATGCGAGCCGGCCCAGTGACCGAGTAGCCGAAGGTACGGGTGAGGGACCAGGTATGGGACGAAGACGCGGCAAGGACGGGCTCGTCACCGACGTCAAGAACGGCTCCTGTGTCCTGCCGCCTCGACACCCGGCAGGCGGCGCGGCTCCACCCGCTCCTCCACAGCCGCGTCCCCCTCACGCCGCACCACATACGCCCCCTTCCCCGCGACCTCCGCAACAGCCTCCACCAGCTCCGTCCCCCGGTACACCAACCCCACCCCGTCATCGGTGCAGTGGGTGGTGGGAAGCGTGCCGTTCGCGACGAGGTCGTGGATCAGGGGCCGGCGGCCCGGGTCGGAGTCGTAGTGGACGCCGTTGCCGTAGGGCAGGAAGCCCAACGCGTCTGTCACAGGGCGCAGTTCAGGGCCGAACGAGTCCGTCGTGCCGCCCTCGAACCAGCAGATCGACCCCGCGCTGACCCCGCTCAGGACGACACCGGAACGCCAGGCCCCGCGCAGGATGTCGCCGAGGCCGTGCACCCGCCAGACCGCGAGAAGGTTGGCCACCGAGCCGCCCATGACCCAGATGACGTCCTGCTCCAGGACAGCTCCCTCGACGTCGTCGAAGTTGGGCCTCGGGAAGAGGTTGAGAGGAACGAGGTCGAACCCCGCCACCCGCGCGGCCTCGGCCATCCGCGCCGCGAAGTGTTCGGCGTCGCCGATCGCCGTACCGATGTACATCACCCGCGGACGGCGGCCGTGCGCGCCCGACAGCTCGACCGCGTGATGCACCAGCGAGTCGAACTCCACCATGGTCCTGGCACCCCAGCCGCGGTGGCCGCCGGACGTGGCGAGGATGGTGGGCGGCCTGGCGGCGGAGGAGGTGGGATCGGTGTGTGCTGCTGTGGACGCGGTCATGCCGACCGATCCTAGCCACGCCCGTCAGAACCCCCCGCCGCTCCCCACCACGCCCGTCAGGACCCCTGCCGCCGCTCCCAACCACGCCCGTCAGGGCCCCTGCCGCTGCTCCCCACCACGCCCGTCAGGACCCCTGCCGCTCGCTCTCCTCGGGATCCCAGTCCAGCAGCCGCACCCTCGCCACCGTCTGCACGTGCCGCCGCATCGCCGCGGCGGCCCGCCCCGGCTGCTGGGCCACGATCGCGTCGAAGATCGCCCGGTGCTGGGTCAGGGAACGGGTCGGCCGGCCCGGCTGGCGCAGTGACTCGTGGCGGCTCTCGGTGATCTGGTCGGCGATCGAGCGCATGAACTCGGCGAGGATCGTGCTGTGCCCGGCGACCGTGACCGCCGCGTGGAAGAGCCGGTCGCCCTCCACCCCGTGTCCGCCCGCCGTGATCTCGGCCCGCATGTGCGCAAGGGCGGAGTCCATGGCGGCCACGTCCTCGTCGGTGCGCCGCTCGGCGGCCAGCTCCGCGAGCTTGGTCTCCAGGGCCTCGCGGGCGTCGAGCACGTCGGGCAACCGGCGCCGCCGGTCGACGAGTTGTTCCACCGGCTCGGCGTCGAGGGTGTCACGAACGAGGTAGGTGCCGCCGCCGTGGCGGACCTCGACCAGCCCCTGGACCTCCAGAACCACTATGGCCTGCTTCACGGAGGCGCGGCTGACACCGAGCCTGGCCGCCAGGTCGCGTTCGGGCGGCAGCCGGTCACCGGCACCGAGGCCGCCCTCGGCGGCGTAACTGCGCAGCCGGTCGAGGACCTGCTCGTACAGGCGCGGCTTGGACCCCATGGGCCGCAGTGGGTCGGTCATGTCCGGTCTTCCCCCTTACCTCTCGATCTGGTGGATGAGTGGCTGAGCCAATTTACGTCATCTCTCTTGACGCTCTCCACCACGGCCGCCCAATGTGGTTCAGCCACTTGGCCACTCAACCACTCATCCACTCAGCCACTTTCCAGTCGGACCAGCCCCACTCGACAAGGGACCCAAAGACGGGAGCCCGTATGTCCGCCGAACTGATATCGATCCTCGTGCTCGTCGTGGTGTTCGTGATCGCCACCACCCGCTCCATCAACATGGGCGCCCTCGCCTTCGCCGCCGCCTTCGGAGTGGGCGGACTCGTCGCCGACCTCGACACCGACAAGATCTTCGCCGGTTTCCCCGGCGACCTCTTCGTGGTGCTCGTCGGCGTGACGTACCTGTTCGCGATCGCCCGCGCCAACGGCACGACCGACTGGCTGGTGCACGCCTCGATCCGGCTCGTGCGCGGGCGGGTCGTACTGATCCCCTGGGTGATGTTCGTGCTGACCGGCGCGCTCACCGCGATCGGCGCGGTCAGTCCGGCGGCCGTCGCCATCGTGGCGCCCATCGCCCTGAGTTTCGCCGCGCGCTACTCCATCAGCCCGCTGCTGATGGGCGCGATGGTCGTGCACGGCGCCCAGGGCGGCGGCTTCTCCCCCATCAGCATCTACGGATCGATCGTCAACGGCATCGTGGAGCGCGAGGGCCTCCCCGGCAACGAGATCGCTCTCTTCCTCGCCTCCCTCATCGTCAACCTCGTGATCGCCGCGGTCGTGTTCGTGCTGTTCGGCGGCCTGAAACTGAGCCGCGCCGAAGAGACCGACCGCGACCGGCAGAAGACCTCGGAGACGACCTCGGGGGCGACCACGAGGGCGACCTCGGGGGCAACCACGGGGGTGCCCGATGAGGCGTCCGGAGAGGCGACCGGGGACGGGGAGGAGCCGGCCCCGGACGACGACACCTCCCGGCTCAACCCCGCCCGTATCGCCACCCTCGCCGCTCTCGTCGCCCTCGTCGTCGCCGTGCTCGTCTTCGACCTGGACGCCGGGCTCACCTCCATCACGCTCGCCGTCCTGCTCAGCACCGTCTGGGCCGAGGACAGCCGCAAGGCCGTCAGCCAGATCGCCTGGCCGACGGTCCTGCTGATCTGCGGTGTGCTGACGTACGTCGGTGTGCTCGACGAGATGGGCACGATCGACTGGGCGGGCGAGGGCGTCAGCGACATCGGCGTCCCGCTGCTCTCGGCCGTACTGCTCTGCTACATCGGCGCGCTGGTCTCCGCGTTCGCCTCCTCGGTCGGCATCATGGGGGCGCTGATTCCGCTGGCGGTGCCGTTCCTGGCACAGGGCGAGATCGGAGCGATCGGCATGGTCGCGGCGCTCGCGGTGTCGGCGACCGTGGTGGACGTGAGCCCGTTCTCGACGAACGGCGCCCTGGTTCTCGCCGCGGCACCCGGTGTCGACCGGGAGCGTTTCTTCCGGCAGCTGATGATGTACGGAGGGATCGTGGTGGCCGTGGTCCCCGCCGTGGTGTGGCTCACGCTGGTGGTCCCCGACTGGGGGTGACGCCGACGCGCCCCACCGTGTCCGACACCCGCATACGAACGAAAACGACCGACGACCAGTGAGCAATGACCAGTGACCAGTGACCAGTGACCAAGGAGTACGCACGCGTGTCCCCTCTCTTCCCTGCCCTGACCGAGGCACTGGCGGACCCGGACGGCACCGCCGCGCACCGGTCGGCCCTGCGCTTCGGCGACCGCTCCCTGACCTACGGCGAACTCGCGGCGACCGCCGCCCCGCTGGCAGCCCGAGTCGGGGAGGCGGGCCGGATCGCCGTGTGGGCCACGCCCACCCTGGAGACGGCCGTCGCCGTGGTCGCCGCGCTGCTGGCCGGCGTCCCCGCCGTGCCGCTCAACCCGAAGTCGGGCGGCAGCGAGCTGGGGCACATCGTGGCGGACAGCGCGCCGGCACTCGTACTCGCCGCCCCGGACGACCGGCTCCCCGACGCCCTGGCCTCTCTGGCACGCGTCGACATCGACGTACGGGCCACCGGGCCGACCGCGCGCCCCGCCCCGGACGCGCGCCACCTCGCCGATGAGCTGCCCGCCCTCGTCGTCTACACCTCCGGCACCACCGGCCCCCCGAAGGGTGCCGTCATCCCCCGCCGGGCCATCGCCGCCACGCTGGACGCCCTCGCGGACGCCTGGCGGTGGACCGGCGACGACGTCCTCGTGCACGGCCTGCCCCTCTTCCATGTGCACGGCCTGATCCTGGGCATCCTCGGCCCGCTGCGCCGCGGCGGATCCGTACGGCACCTCGGCCGCTTCGAGACAGCGGGCGTGACACGGGAGTTGAGCAGCGGTGCCACGATGCTGTTCGGGGTGCCGACGATGTACCACCGGATCGCGGAGGCCCTGCCCGAGGACCCGGCGCTCGCGAAGGCGCTGGCGCGGGCACGCCTGCTCGTGTCCGGTTCGGCGGCCCTGCCGGTGCACGACCACGAGCGGATCGCGCAGGCGACGGGCCGGCGGGTCATCGAGCGGTACGGGATGACCGAGACCCTGATGCTGTGCTCATCCCTGTGGACACCCCCGGACCCCCGGCCCGGCGTCCGCGCGGACGGCGGGCCCCGCGCGGGCACGGTCGGCGTGCCGCTGCCGGGGGTCGAACTGCGGCTCACGGAGGAGGACGGCACAACGGCCCTGGAGGCGTACGACGGGGAGACCGTGGGCGAGATCCAGGTCAGGGGCCCGAATCTCTTCACCGAGTACCTCAACCGCCCCGACGCGACGGCGGCGGCCTTCACCGAGGACGGCTGGTTCCGCACCGGCGACATGGCGGTGCGCGACCCCGACGGGTACGTACGCATCGTCGGCCGCAAGGCCACCGACCTCATCAAGAGCGGCGGCTACAAGATCGGGGCGGGCGAGATCGAGAACGCGCTCATCGAGCACCCCGGCGTACGGGAGGCCGCGGTCACGGGCGAACCGGACGCCGACCTCGGTGAGCGGATCGTGGCGTGGATCGTGCCCGTCGACCCCCATCACCCCCCGTCCACCGCCGAGTTGGCGAACCATGTGGCCGACCGTCTGGCGCCCCACAAGCGCCCCCGCGTCGTCCACTGCCTCGACGCCCTGCCCCGCAACGACATGGGCAAGATCATGAAGCGCGCGCTGACCCATGACTGAGGGCGCCGCGGTCCACCGCCCCCGGCGGTTCACGGCCCGCGAGGCGATCGCCCTCGTCAGCACCGGCTTCACCGAACTCGCCGCCCCCGCCCCCGCTCCACCGGGCTCGTACGGGCCGGACGGCCCTCTTTCCTGGCAGGGCTACGACGCCTCGCGCGGCCGGGCCGCGGACCGCACCGGTGAGGAGGAGTCCGTCGTCTGCGGCACCGCCGTCGTCAAGGCCAAGGACGGCGGTACGACCTCCGCCGTGCTGATCTCCTTCGAGTTCGGGTTCCTCGGCGGCTCGCTGGGCGAGCGCACGGGCGACCGGCTGGAAGCCGCGCACATCTACGCGCGCGAGCACCGCCTCCCGGTCGTCTCCCTCGTCGCGACGGGCGGCAGCCGTATGCAGGAGGGTATGCGCGCGCTGGTCCAACTCCAGCGCGTGGCACGGCAGTCGGCGCTCACCCGTGCGGCCCGTCTCCCCCAGATCGCCGTTCTGCGCGACCCCACGACGGGCGGCGGCTGGGCCACCCTGGGCGCGGGCGCCGATGTGATCCTCGCGCTGCCCGGTGCGCAGGTGGGCTTCGCGGGCTCGCGGGTCCGTCCGCCCGACGCGGACCCGGCCGCGTACACGGCCGAGGCGCAGTGGGCGGCGGGGTCGGTCGACGCCGTGATTCCGGAGCGGGAGCTGCCGGAAGTGCTGGCGCTCTGGCTGCGGCTCCTGAGCAGCCCGTCGACGGACCCCGTGCCGCCGCCCCCGGCGCTGGGCGACACCGTTCTGCCGGCCACCGGATGGGAGGCCGTACGAGCCGCCCGCGCCCCGCGACGGCCGCGCGCCGAGGCTTATCTGGACGCCTACTTCGCCCGGCGCGCGGCGATCAGCGGTGACCGTTGCGGCGGTACCGACGAGGGCATGCTCTGCGGTTTCGGCGCCCGGGCGCGGGACGGCCGTACGGTCGCGTACGCGGCCCAGACCGGCACCGCCACGCGCCCCGCCGGCTATCGCACCGCCGCCCGGCTGATCCGGCTCGCGGACCGGCTCCGTGTCCCCGTGCTGACCCTGGTGGACACCCCGGGCGCCGCCAACGACGCGGAGGCGGAGCGGCAGGGCGCGGGGGCGGCGATCGCGGAACTGTTCGGAGCGGTGGCGGCGGCGCAGACCCCGGTGACCACGTTGCTGATCGGGGAGGGCGGCTCGGGCGGTGCGCTGGCCCTCGCGGCCCCGGACAACACGTGGGCCACGCCGGACAGTTACTTCTCCGTCATCGCCCCCGAGCTCGCGGCCGCCATCCTCAAGCGCCCGGCGGAAGAGGTACGGGCCACCGCGGACCAACTCCGCATCCGGCCGCAGGACCTGGTGGAGCTGGGAGTCGTGCGGGGGATCGTGGAGCGGGGGCGGTGAGTCACGGCTACCGCACACCCACGGTCCGGATGATCTCCTGGGTCACCGAGCCTCCCCGGTCGTCACCCACGGAAGCCCGCAACGACACGTACGCGGCGCCGCGCGGCACGCTCAGCGTCCCCTGCCAGGTGTCGACACCCGTCTCGGCACCGGTCTCGGACACGCGTACCTTCCGCCATGACCGGCCGTCGTCGTAGGAGACTTCGAGACTCGCTCCGTCGAGGGCCCCGAGGGCCCCGAGGGACAGTCATGCGGCTGATGCCGAACCCCGACTGCCTCCTGCGCGCCCTGGAACACCTCGGCGCGCAGCCGAAGGACGCCGTACTGGTCGGCTCGTCGGTCGCCGTACTGGTCGGCTCGTCGGTCGCCGTACTGGTCGGCTCGTCGGTCGCCGTACTGGTCGGCTCGTCGGTCGCCGAACTGACCGCGGCGCGCGCCGCCGGCCTGCGCTTCCTCGGCTACACCCGCTCCGAGGGGCACAATCAGCGCCTGGCCCGCGCGGGCTGCGAGGTGACCACTGCCTCGTGGGCCCCCTCCTCCGGTCCCTCCTCCGGTCCCTCCCCCACACCTGAGCCCCCTCCGGCGCCCGGGGCGCCCGCCCGTCACCTGACGTCCCGTCCGCCGCCCGCCGCCCGCCGCCCGCCGCCCGCCGCCCACGAAAACCACCCGTCCAGCCGCACCCCGCCCGGCCTATCCCGGAAGGCGACACCCCGTCAGTTGCCGCACGATGCGTAGGAGGACCGCCGCCCGGCCGAGTCCCACGGTCTGTGCTCTCGGGAGGACCTGCCATGACCGCCAGCCTGGAGCAGTTGCGCCGCTGCCATTTCGCCGTCGACCTCGGAGCGGCGAGAACGCGTGTCTTCGTGAAGGGCGCCGGGCTGATCGTGGACCAGCCCAGCGTCGCCGCGGTGAACACGAAGACCGGCGCCCTGATCGCGGTCGGTGAGTTCGCCGAGAGGATGACGGGCCGTACTCCCCACTACATCCGTGTCGTACGCCCCGTCTCGGGCGGCACGGTCGTCGACATCGAGATGGCCCAGCGCATGCTGCGCCAGCTCCTCGGGGACAAGGTCCGCCGCACCCTGCGCCGCAAGCCCCGGCTGCGGGCCGCCGCCTGCACTCCGCACGACTCCGACCCGCTGGCCCAGCGGGCGACCGTGGAGACGCTCGTCGGTCTCGGCGCGCGGCGCGTCGAACTGGTCGACACGCTCATCGCCGCCGGTGTCGGCTGCGGACTGCCCGTGGAACGCCCCGAGGCCACCATGATCATGGTGTGCGGGGCCGCCGCCACCCAGGTCGCCGTGCTGTCGCTCGGCTCGATCGTGACCGCCGAACGCATCCCCGTGGGCGGCGAGGCCATCGACCACGCGATCGTCCAGCACCTGCGCCACCACCACGAGTTGATGCTCCCCTCGCAGTCCGTACGTCCGCTGCAGCTGGCCCTCTCCGGGAACGGGCTCACCTCGCAGGGGCCCACGTCCACCGAGATCCACGGCCGGGACGTGGCCACCGGCCTGGCCCGTTCCGTACAGGTCGACACGGCCGCCGTGCGCGACGCCATCCAGACCCCGCTGACCGCCGTGCTCGACGGCATCGGCAAGGTGCTGCGTGCCTGTCCGCCGGACCTGGTGGCCGACCTCGTGGACCGCGGGATCATGATGGTCGGCGGCAGCGCGCTGCTGCCGGGCCTCGACCAGATGCTGCGGCAGGCGACGGGAATGCCGGTGCACATCGCCGAGCGGCCCGAGGTGTGCGCGGTCCTCGGCCTGGGCGCGATGCTGGAGGGCCGGATCGAGCCCCTGGTCCTCGACCCGGCGGCCGGCTGAACGCCCGCACGAACCCGCAGGCACAGAGCCCCGAGCCCCCGCCACCACCGCCGCGGCGCCCATGACGGAGCCCACGCCCACGAACCCCGCGGAGCCCCCCTCCCAGGGGCTCCCCCTCCCCCGTCTCCTCGAAGCCGTTCTCGGTGTCGGCAGCGATCTCGAACTGCGCGCCACGCTCCAGCGCATCGTGGAGAACGCGGCGGCGCTGACCGGCGCCCGGTACGCGGCCCTGGGCGTGCTCGCGCCCGGCGGCAGCGGCCTGGCGGAGTTCTGCACGGTTGGACTGCCGAAGGCCGAGCGGGCCCGTATCGGGCATCCGCCGAGCGGACGCCGGGGCCTGATCGGCGCGCTCGTCCACGAGTCCGCGCCGCTCCGGCTCACCGACCTGACCACCGACCCGCGCGCGTGCGGTGTCCCGCCCGGGCACCCGCAGATGCGCAGCTTCCTCGGCGTACCACTGCTCGTACAGGACGAGGTGTACGGCAACCTCTACCTCACCGAGAAGCGCGGCGGCCCCTTCACCGCCGAGGACGAGCAGGTGACGCGGCTGCTGGCCGCCCAGGCGGGCATCGCGATCGGCAACGCCCGCCTGTACGAGACGGCCCGGCAGCGGGAGCGCTGGATCGAGGGCGCGGCGGCCGTGACGACGGCACTGCTCACCGGCGAGGCGGCGGCCGACGCGCTGATGACGGTCGCCGAGCGCGCCCGCGTCCTCGCCGACGCGACGGCCGGAGTGATCCTCCAGCCCACGGACGAGGGCGGCATGGAGATCGTCACGGCGTCGGCGCCGGCCGGCCGGGACGACCTGATCGGCACGACCATCGCGCCGGGCAGCGCGGTCCTGGAGCAACTCCTCGGGGGCGAGCCGGTGTTCCTGGACGACTCGGCGACCGACGCGCGTATGACGACCCCCGTACGGCACCGGTTCGGGCCGAGCATGATGCTGCCGCTCCAGTCCGGGGGCCGGCTCATCGGCACCCTCGCCCTGCCGCGCCGGCGCGGCGACCCCCCGTACAGCCCGGCCGAGAAGCTGCTGGCCACGCAGTTCGCCTCGCAGGCCGCGCTGGCGCTGGTGCTGGCGGACGCGCAGCAGCGCCGGGAGCGGCTGGCGGTCTTCGAGGACCGCGACCGGATCGCCCGTGACCTGCACGACCTGGTCGTCCAGCGGCTCTTCGCCACCGGCATGATGCTGGAGTCCACGCAGCGCCGCGCGGCCACCCAGGAGCGGGAGGCGGAGGTCCACGCGACGATCGGCCGGGCCCTCGACGAACTCAGGTCCACCGTCCAGGAGGTCCGTACGGCGATCTTCGCCCTGCAGCAGCCGCCCGCGGACGCCCCGACCAGTTTCAGGGGAAAGGTGCTCCGCGAGACGGCGGGCGCCGCGGCGGCTCTCGGCGTCCAGCCCTCGGTCCAGTTCACCGGGCCGGTCGACACCCGCGTCCCGGACGCGGTGGCGGGACACCTCCTCACGGCCCTCGAAGACGCCCTCGCCACGGCGTCACGCCGCGCCGGCACGACCCGCGTCGCGGTCACGGTCGACGCGACGGTGCGGCTCCCGGACGGCCGCCCGGGGGTACGCCTCAAGGTGTCCGACAACGGAACGAGAAACGCGGCCGACGCAGACACAGGAGCAGGCGCAGACCAGAGAGAGGGCACGACGACGTGGCAGTCCCCTCTTTGAACCAGCACGGACGGACGATGGCAGGCTCGCCGCGGCCTCACCCCTCCGGCATCGCGCCCCGTAGTCCCGAAGGGCCGCGTTGTCGGTCGGTCTTTCACCGCACCCGTTCACCTGCCGCAAACCGTCTTGTTCGCTACCGTTGGGCGATCAGGCGGATATGCGGGCGGGGGCTGCCATGGTTGCGTTGGTGTTCGTACACGGTACGGGTGTTCGGAGATCGTCCTACGACAAGACACTCGAAGTCCTGGAGAAGGGGATCGGGCGCGAGCTGCCCGGCACGCGGGTGCACCCGTGCTATTGGGGACACGTCCACGAGTCCGAGGCCGAGGCCGAGGCCGAGGCGCGGACCGAAACCGAGGTGCCCGACCTCCCTCTCCCCGAGCACGACGAGGAAGCCGTCAAGTGGGGCGTCTTCTACGAGGATCCCCTCGCGCCGCTCAGGCAGTTGGGCGATGCCACAGCTGTGGACCCCGAAGGTTTCGGCGGTTTCGTCCTAGGGGATCGCTCGGGCCCGGAATTCGAACGCCGTGCGCGTGCTCTGGCGGCCGCTCCTCCCGAGGAGCTGGCGCGTCTGCTGGACTGGGCCGACCTCCGGGGGCGGTTCCCGCTCGTCGTCGGTGACGTCCTCGCCTCCTCCGAAGGCCGGTCCGCCCTCACCGGCTCCGTGTCGGACGGGGAACTCCCGGTGGCGCTGGCCGTCGCCTTCGTCGCGCGCATGCTGGGGGACGTCCAGCGCGCCGGCCTGCCCCTGGTGTGGAGCACCGAGGAGCGGGATGAGGCGGTCGCGCTGATCAGCGGGGAGCTGGGCGGGGAGTCGGGCGGCGAGCAGCGCGGCGTAGGTCTGGTCGCCCTCGGTGTGCACGGCTGGGCAGCGCACCGCTTCGGTGTGATGCGGGCGGTGGAGAAGCGCAGGGACAAGTGGCTGGAGGCCAGCGCCCCGCAGACGGGCGACATCCTGCGCTATCTCGTCCGTGGCGAGGGCATGCGCGGGGCGATCCTGCATGACCTGGAGCGGGTTGCCCGGACGGCGGGTCCAGTCGTCGTGGTCGCGCATAGCCTCGGCGGAATCGCGTCCGTGGATCTGCTGGTACGGGAGGCGGTGCCCGGAGTGTGCCACCTGGTCACGATGGGCTCCCAGGCCGGATACCTGTACCGCAACGGGGCGTTGCCGAGCCTGGAGACGGGTAAGCCGCTGCCGGACCACTTTCCACGCTGGACCAATGTGGTCGACCCGCGCGACCTGCTCGCCTTCGACACCGAGCCACTGTTCACCGCCGACCGGGTGACCGACGTGCCGGTGGCCTCGGGCGAGCCGTTCCCCGCCTCCCACAGCGCCTACTTCGCGAGCCGTGCCGTGCACAAGCTCCTGGCGAACGCGCTGCGGGAGTACATGTGAGCAGCCTCTCCCCCGAGGCTGACGCGACTCCCGAGGTTCCCCGAACCCCTGAGATACCTGCGGCCGACCCTGCTCGCACTTACGCCGTCCTGGTCGGGGTCGACACGTACGAGTCGCCTAACCTGCACAATCTGACCGGTCCCGCGCTGGACGCGTGCCGTCATGCCGCCTGGCTGCGGAACCGGGGGGTGCCCGCCGCCAACATCCGTCTGCTGATTTCGCCGGACGCCCGGTCACGGCCGGAGGCGGAGCGGCTCGCTCAGGAGCACGGGCTGGAGATCCAGGCGGCCACCGAGACGAACGTATGGCGCGTGCTCGACGAGGAAGTCCCCTCTTGGCAGGGGGACTTGCTGTGGTTCACGTGGAGCGGGCACGCCATCCTCGACCCGCGAAAGCAGCAACGGTTGTTCTACGCCGACGCTCGTCGTGAGCGGCCGGTCAACCTCGTCATGGACGACCTGGAGACCGCGCTGCTGCACGATCCGCGCTACTCCGGCATCGCCCGTAAGGTGTGCGTGGTCGACGCGTGCCGGAACTTCGTCGTGTTCCACGGCGTCCTGCCGCTGCGCACGCTCGCGGGCGTCAGAAGCGGTGAGGGGACGCTGCTCGGGCTCTACGCGACCCAGGACGGAAGCACGGCCGGAAACATGGGGCATCGCAGGATCGGTGTCTTCTCCTCCTTCCTGTTGCCGGAGCTGGAGAACTCCCGGGCACTGCCGCCCGATCCGAATCCGATCCTGCGTCGTGTCAAGCGCGCGATGGCGGAGGCCGACATCCTCCAGGTTCCCTTCCTGCGCGAGCGGGGCTGGGACGGCCGACAGCAGGAGTCCGGAAGCCGGGCGCGGCTCTCCCCCAACATTCGCGGTCACAGCGAGGAATTGGAGCGGCTGAGCGGCAAGGGACGTTATCTGAAGGAGGAGTTCCTTCCTTTCGTCAGTCCCGGAGCAGGCCACGAGGCCGACCCCGCGAGCCTGTTGTCCCGGCTGGCCGCTCTGTCCGGGACGGACGAGGACGGGACGTCCAACGACCCCGCCAAGTGCGGCCTGCTGCTGCTCGGTACCGCCGGGTCGGGGAAAACCCGTACGTGCTTCGAGGCCGCCGCCCTGGCCCGGCGCGAGGGATGGCGTGTGCTGCATGTCTCGGCCGCCGCGACCGTCACCACGGACGAGTTGACGGACGCGGTGTACGAGCAGCGCGGCAGTCCCGTGCTGCTGGTCTTCGACTACCTCGACAGTTACACCCAGTTGGACCTGACCGCACTGGCCAGGGCCAAGGAGGAGTCCTGCGCCTCCGGCTATCCCTTCGCGTGCCTGGCATCGGTACGACCGGGTGCGTTGCGTCAGATCGCCCAGCGGGGCGGCGACCTCGTGTTCGAGCACGTCCTGCTGAGACAGGACGAGCAGCATCACGAGGCGGTCGCCCACCGCATCTTCGAGAAGGTGGCCCCGCGGGCCTTCGGCAGATGGGGTTACGACGTCATCCGCGAGGTCTGCGGCAATCGGCCGATCATCGCGCTGCTGATCGCCCGGGAAATCGAGGCCAGGCTCAACGAGGGTCTCGCCATACCCGAGTTCACCGGACTGCGGGACGGTGACCTGCTCGAATGGCTGCGCCGCCGGACCGAGGAGGACTTTCTCGGCAACTCCCCCGTCTCGCGCCCCGGACCGACTGGCCCCGACACCTGGCTCCTCACCTCCACCGTGGCCGCGGCGGCCTGCGCCCAGGAGCGCGACGCGGTGGAGCGGGCTGTCGACCATCTCCTGAAGATCCGTCCCGACCAGGCCTTCCCGAGCGACGGGACCAGTGTCGTTGCGCGACTGATCCGGCTGGGCTGGCTGCTGACGACGGGCGAGGATACCGATGTCGTCCACGACATCATCACGGACGAACTCCTTCAGCGGTCGCTCATCCCGGACAGGCTGGAGCTGCAGGGCCGCACCGCCACCACGCTCTTCGACGCCATGCTCAGCGACGCCTACACCTTCGGCCGATTCGTCAACCACTTCCGCCGGTGGACCGCCGACCTGGACGACGAGCACCGCGCCGAGGCCGGTCGTGTCTGCGAGAACTGGCTCAGGGACAAAGCACCAGCCATCGCGAAAGTCCTCACTGACGCACCCGCGGAAGGCGGCCGGATACTGCTCGCGCTGCTGTCCAGCTTGCCCTGGCAGTCGGGCGCGGCACAGGCCTGGGACCAGCTCGTCGAGCCGTGGCTGCGGCACGCCGAGACTCATGAACCGGGCCTCGTCACGACCTTCTACACCAATGTGCCCGACGCGCCCCCGGAGCGTCTCCTGGCCGAAGCCCTCGGCTGGCTCACCGAGCACGCCGAGGACGACGGCGCGCGGAACGTGATCACCACGCTACTGCACGTGAGCGCACTGACACCGGAGCAGGCGGCCCTCGCCATGGACCATGCGCTCACCTGGCTCGCGGCTCATGGCACTCGGGACAGAGGCGTCTTCGTTCTACGACAGCTGCTGGAACGCTCCGATCTGGGCGGCGAGCGGACCTTCCTGGCCGCCCGGCTGGCCCTGGCCTGGCTCGCTGCTCATCCGACCGCCGCCGTCGGCCAGTTCATTCTCAGGCCGCTGCTCAGGTCCCGGGACCTGAGGGACGAGCAGGTTCGGCAGGCGGTGCAGTGCGCGCTGTCGTGGCTGGAGCGCGACCGTGGGCGCTCGACCAACGACTTCGTGCTGCGTGCCCTGCAGCAGCGACGGGACCTGAGCGACGAGGAGAGCGAGCTGACGGGCACGTACGCGCTGTCCTGGCTGGCGACCCACGGGACGCGGTCCACCAGCGACTTCGCGCTGAGTTCCCTTCTGAGTTCCAGGCTGACCAGCGGCCAGGCGTTCCGTGCCATCAAGTTCGCCTTCGCCTGGCTCGAACTGCACGGACGTACCGAGGTCGCGGGGTTCGTACTGACTGCGCTGCTCAGCAACCCGTACCTGGCCGGCAAGCAGCACACGCGGGGCGTGGACACCGCTCTGGCCTGGGTCGGCATCCACGGGGAGCTACCGGCCGGCGGTTTCGTCCTGCGGTCCCTGCTGAAGAGCGCGGCGAGCGGCGCCGCATCGGCGCGGGCCGTGGAACACGCCCTGGGCTGGCTCAGGTCGCACGTGGCCATCGAGGGCGCCGGTTATGTGCTGGGCCGACTGCTGGAACGTTCCGACCTGACCGACCGGCAGTTGGCTCGGGCCGCGGACTTCACGCTGTCCTGGCTCCGTGTCCACTGGAAGCTGCCGACCGGCAGGTTCGTCCTCGAACCGCTGTTGAGGGACTCGCGCCAGGGGGAACCGCAGACGCGAGCCGCCGCATACGCCCTGGCCTGGCTCGGAGACCATTCGAAGCAGGTGGAGGCCGCCAGGGTGCTGAGCGCACTACTGGAACGCCCCGACCTCGACACCAAGCAGCGCGCCCGGGTCGTGGAGCACGCTCTGGCCTGGCTCGGCATCCACTGGGAGTCGCCGGCCGCCCAGCACATCCTGCGGCCCCTGCTGAAAAGCTCCACCTCGGCATGGACCTGTCCGCTGCCCGACGACCAGGTCGCGACGGCCGTCACGTATGCACTGGGCTGGCTCATCAAGTACACGACCGGAAAGAACGCGCGGTACCTGCTGGGTATTCTCCTGTACCGCGCCGACCTTCCGTCCGACCGGCAGCCGGAGGCCATCCACCTCGCTCTCGCATGGCTCGATATCCACAGGGACAACGAGAACGCCAACCGTGTCCTCACTCCGTTGTTGAAGCTCTCCTTCCTGGACGACGTGTCGCGCCCCCGAGCCGTTGAGCACGCCCTGGCCTGGCTTCACACGCACGAGACGAGCGAGGTCGCGCATCGCGTCCTGGACTCCCTGCTGTCACTCCCCGACCTGGAACCCGAAACCCGCACCCTAGCCACCGAGCACGCCCTGGCGTGGCTCGGAGCCCGCGGGACATCCCCGTCCGCCCAGAGGTTCCTGCGTCCCGCCCTCAAGCAGTCGTACCTGGACGAGGCGGCCGACGCCCAGCTCGTCACCCACACCCTGGCCTGGCTCGCCGACCACGGCACCACCGAGGAAGCCCAGTTCGTCCTGAAGCCCTTTCTCGAAAGGTCCGACCTGGACGAGGCGACCGGAGGCACAGCCGTCGACCACGCACTTGTCTGGCTCGACGAGTACGGCACCACCGTCAGAGCCCAGTTCGTCCTGGCCCCCTTCTGTAAACGGACCGACCTGGACGAAGCCGAGCTCAGCCGGTCCGTCGCCCACGCACTGACCTGGCTCGACGGGTACGGCATCACGGAGGAAGCCCGGTTCGTCCTCAACTCCCTGCTGCCACGCCCCGACCTGAACCCCAAGTCCCGCACCCCGGTCATCAAGCATGCCCTGACCTGGCTCAAAACGTTCCACACAGCCGAGAGCGCCCGTTTCGTCCTGGGCCCCTTCCTCAAACGGACCGACCTGGACGAAGCCGAGCTCAGCCGGTCCGTCGCCCACACACTGACCTGGCTCGACGAGTACGGCATCACGGCGGAAGCCAAGTTCGTCCTGGCGCCCTTCTGCAAACGGACCGATCTGGACGAAGCCGAGCTCAGCCGGTCCATCGCCCACGCACTGACCTGGCTCGACGGGTACGGCATCACGGAGGAAGCCCAGTTCGTCCTCAACTCCCTGCTGCCACGCCCCGACCTGAACCCCAAGTCCCGCACCCTGGCCATCAAGCATGCCCTGACCTGGCTCAAAACGTTCCACACAGCCGAGAGCGCCCGTTTCGTCCTGGGCCCCTTGCTCGAACGATCGGATCTCGAACCGGAGCTGACCTCGGTCCTGGTCGGTTATGCGCACACCTGGCTCGACACGAGCGGCCCGGCCCCCAGAGCGAGCTACATCCTCCAAGCACTCCTGGAACATCGCGGCCTCGGTCCGGACGCAAGACGCGACGCCGTCATCAGGTCTCTCGACTGGCTCACGGAACACGGCTCGTTGCCCAGAGCCGGCTTCGTCCTGCCGGCATTGCTCGCTACCCCCGCGCTGCCGGCCACCCAGGCAGCGGCCGCCGTAGCCCATACCCTTACCTGGCTCAACTCCACCGAACCCTTGAACGAGCAACGGGCGGCCGTGCAAACGGAGTTGCGAAGACGCGGAATCCTTACACCGGAGCAGGACATCTAGGCCGCCTCGGCGCAAACCCGCAGCGCCCCTCCAGGCAGTCGGCCCCGCGCCGCGAGACAGGGTTACGGCGTCCCGGCGGCCCGCGTCGGCCGGGTGCGCACCGTCACACCCGGCTCCACGAAGGCAGGCGTGCCCCGGTCCCGGAGGCAAGGTCCGGGGCAGACGAACGCTCCGAGCTGGAGGACCGGCGCGATCTCCGGTGTGCAACCCCGACGCCGATGACGACAGCAAAGTTGCTGGTCAGATCGATTCTTCCCGCGTAGCGAGTGGTGGGGCGGGTGGGACTCGAACCCACGGCCGGCGGATTATGAGTCCTTTGAGGATCTTGGCGGCCCTTGCCGATCAACGCTCATCCATGACGCTTTCGCAGGTCAGATGCGGTTATCCATGTTAGAGCTAGTGACCCCTTGTCGGTCTGTTCCTGTCCTTGCGGCCTCAACTCGGCCTCAGGGACAGGAACAGAGAGCCAAGCCGCAGGCGTACGGGAGGAACTCGCGAGCTCAGAACGGGCCTCCCACTCGTGCTCAGCGGATTGCCCTTCCAACACGCAGAGGCTCCGCCCATCCGCGTCGGAGCGGAGACGCAGTGGCCGTTGTCGTGGCAGACCAGGAAGCAGAGTGTTGAGCCCCTATGGAGGTGCCTCAGACGCTGGCGGGTCGTTGACACGGGTCGCCTTTCAGCAGCTGCTTGCTAACCGGCGTCACCACCGGTCAGCACAGCCGCATCATAGTGACGACCGCGTGCTGGGTCGCGCCTGCCACGACCTCCACCACAACATCGCCCTCAACGGGCCTATAGGAAGTCGCCGGCCATCGTGCATGCGCGATCGGCCTGGGGAGTATGCGCGGGCCGATTGTGAGGCAAGCTCCGTGGTCAGCCGCTGGGACAGTGCGGTTCGTCGGGCAACCGTACGGCGAGGGCCTTCGAGTGCCGGGCAGTGCCGGTGAACCTGATTGCAGTGGTGTCGCCGGTGTCCGAGTGGCAGATTTTGGACCTTCTCTGCACGTCACTCGCCTGGGGCGCTCTGAGCCACTTGTATGGGTTTCTCGCGTCTCGGGGAGAGCGTGGTCCGTTCTATCCTGATGCGGAGCCATCCTGCGGGCGCCATGGGGGAAGCCAGAATGCACGATCTCGCGATCTACTACCCGTACATTCACGTCCAGGACGACACGTGGCTGAAGGCGGCAGCCTTGTACTGGCCGCACATCGGACGGATCGTTCCGGAGGACTACCCCATTCAGGAGAGCCACACGGCCGAGGTCTTGAACGGCGAGCTCGGCCTGATGGTCAACGTCTCCCCGAAGTGGTACGGCAAGAGGCCGGGGTGGCCTTTCGCAACTTCGTAGGGAATCGGCTCCACGACCTACGTGAACGGCTTCCTTCTGTTCCTCCACATACAGTTCGTGACGCTCCCTTCCACCGGGTGCCGGGGACACCCGCTCGGCACCTCATAGAATGGGTCGATGTCGACAGCAAGGGTATGTTCGGGGTCAAGGACATACTCGTCGAGGCGGGGCTCGCCGTGATGGCCTACGACAACCACGGTCGGCGATGGCTCGGCATGCATCCGCGTCTCGCGGCGGTGTTCCTCACCGCGCTCGCGCAGCGTGTCGCGGACGCCAACCAAGCCAAGCTGGTCACGGACCAGCCGGACAATCTCGGCGACGTGGAGGGCTGGACCACGGAGGCGATCGCGGGAGAGCTGCTCGGCGGCCCCGCGCGGGGAGCGCCGAGGCGGCACTCGGCCGACGGGATCGCCGCGATGTATGCGGTTCTCGCCATTCAGACCGTGGTGCCAGCGTCTCTGGAAAATGTTCCGGTCAAGAAGATCGTGGCCGCACGGAAGACGCTGCATGCCGAGTTCGATGCGTTCCAGGCTCATCTGGAGTCACTGACCGACGAGTTCACCAGGCTGGCCGAGACGGACGACCCCGGGATCCTCGCCGCGCGCCTGGAAGCACTCGCCGATCGCCATGTGAGGCTGCCGCTGGCGGAGCTCAGACGCGGGCTGCGCAGTGTCGGGCTCCAGCCGGTCCAGGCGACGATAGGGATCAAGTCGCTCAAGTTGCCTGTACTGCCCGCCGCAGCAGCTGCCACCTTTGCGGTCCCTGACACCGCGGCGCAGGCTGGACTCCTGGGCGCACTGATCCTCTCGTCAACAGTGCAGGCCCATACGGCAGCCCGACAGCTACGCAGTAATGCCGTCGGCTATCTACTAGGTCTACACCGGCACGTGCACCCGCACAGCACCGTGGACCGGGTTCTACTCCGCAACCGTTACCCGAGGTTGCTCTGACCTGCTGGGTTTCCAACGATACGACAGCAACGGGATGCCCTGGCCAGACCCGCGGCGGGTGCCCTCTTCTTCACCTGCTTGCGGTTTGCAGCGGCCGGTTGGTCATCTAGCGCAAGTTTTCACAGGTATGGGACCACAGACTCAACGGCATCACCAGACTCGTCGAGGACAGTGTGTCCGGGGTGCCTGGTCTCCAACTCGGCAACGGAGCCGATGCGAGGGTGAGGTTCCCCCGAGATGCGGAGTGTGTTGACAGAGGGTCAGATGGTTCTCATGAGAGGAACATCGACCATGGCCGCCCCCAGGAAGTACTCGCT
>NZ_JBIUVD010000021.1:0-66435 GCF_044742785.1 Streptomyces sp. NPDC087844
CTGCGGACGTTGAACTCGCCGCATGACCCCAGCAAGCCTGAATCACCCCAAACCCGACAGGGGTGCCTTGACGAAGGACATAGAGGCACCCCCCCGGCACCCGGCACCCGGCACACAAAGCCGAACCCAGGCCCGTAAGGGGCGCGAGGAACGGCGCGACCCGCCCCACCCCGGCCCCCACCCGAAACCACCCCGCGCGGAGCGCCGAGGCGCGCCCCGGACGGCAAGGACGGACCCCGCCACCTCCCGGCGACGGAGCCCGTCCGACGGAGGCGCGCCAACATCACGCCGTGTGCAACGTCAACCCATACCGATTGAGAATCTCGTTGATCGGCTGATACCAGGTCTCACCACCGGTGGAGCAGTTCCCCCAACCACCGGAAGTGACCCCCTGCGCCTGGTCACCGCTGATGAACGACCCACCCGAGTCACCAGGCTCCGCACAGACACTGGTCTTGGTCATCTGACGCACAGCGCCCTGGCTGTAGTTGACGGTCTCGTTCTTGGCCAGCACGTTCCCGCAGTGCCAGTGCGTGGTCGACCCCGACCGGCAGATGGACGCACCGACCGGCGCCTCGTTGGAGCCGCGCACGAGTTGGTCGGAGACAGTGCCCCAACCGAGCACGACAGGCACGGTCCACCACCCGCTGCCGACGTTCACCCACGCGTAGTCGTTGTCGGGGAACGACGAGCCCTGGATGTTGCCTATGTACGAGCGGTCCCAGCCACTGACACCCTGTCCCGCCCCACCACAGTGCCCGGCGGTCACGAAACCGCCGTGCACCGAGAAGCCGATGGAACAGCGGACGTTGCCGGTGTAGAAGGGGTCGCCGCCGACGGTCCCGGCCGCGAAGGTCTCGGGCGCGGCGGGGGTCTCCTCGACGGTGACGGCGACCGAACCACTGGCCCGCGCCTTCGCGAGGAACGACCGGACATCGTTGTCAGCGCGCTGCGCGGCGACGACGCCCACGACCACCGAACTCGACTCGGCGTCGACGTACCAGTTGCTGACTCCGTCCGGCGCGGCCAGCTTGTCGATGCGCGTCTTGGCCGCGTCGAGCTGCCGCGCGCTGTACTCGACGGTGCGAACGTTCGCCCCGGTGTCCCGCACGGAGGCGAGCGTGGCGGCGGACGTCCCGGACTTGACGGCGACGGTCAACTTCCCGCTGTCGGCGTCGAACCAGGAGCCGCCGTACGCGGCTCCCGCCGCGCGCTTGGCCTTCGGCTCGGCGGCCGTCGCCGTCCTCTCGGCGGCGAGACGTGCCTTCGCGCCTGCCCGCGTCAGGCCGAAGTCCCGGCGCATGGCGTCGATGAGGGCGTCGGAGGCAGGCGCTTCGGAGGTGGAGGTGGAGGTGGGGGTGGCTTCGGGGGCGGGGGCGGCCGAGGCGGGTCCGGCGGCGACGGTTGCCCAGGCGCCGATCAGAAGGAGGGAGGCCAGGCCGGTGCTCAGGGTCGTGGTGCGTCTCAAGGCGACAGCCCTTCGTTGTTCCAGCAAGGTGGGGGCGGAACAGCTGAACTATGAGAGCGCTCTCATGGAATGCGGGGCAGAGCCTAGCGGCAGACCATCGTCAGGTACAGACCAAAAACAAGAGCTGTCGGCGGGATTCGTCTCTGTCAGCGGGCGAGCGGAATGCCGTACGCGCGCTCCACGCGAAGCCTCAGGACGAGCCGCCCGTCGCGGACCATGGCGGCCCGGTAGTCGTCCCAGTCGGAATGCTCGCCCTGTACGTCCCGGTACAGCCGGATCAGCTCCTCCACGGTCTCGTCGCCGGTTGCACGGGCCACGGGCGAGAGATCGGCGATGCCTTCGGCGACGGTGTAGGCCCAACGGTCCGCGCTGGTCACGTGGTAGGAGGCCCGTGGATCGCGGCGCAGATTGCGCGTCTTGGCACGGCCGTCGGTGAGCGACACGCGCACGATCCGTTCGTCGGGGTAGTACGCGTGGTTGACGTTGGACAGCTGTGGGCGTCCGTCGCGCTTGAGCGTGGTGAGCACCCCGCCGTCGTACTCGGAGAGGAGTCGGAGCAGTGCGTCCTGGCCGGGACCGGTGTCATCAGTCATGCGCTGAGCAACGCCCGCGACACCACCTGGCATTCCGGCATTCCGGCGATACGCGATACGCGGTAGGCGATATGCGGTACGGCCGGAACCGCTTCAGGAAGCGCTGCACGAACCGATCGTGGGCGCCGCGGAGTTGCCGTTCTTCATGACGGTGAACCCGAAGCTCGTCGACGCTCCCGCCGCGAGACTCCCGTTGCCGCCTGGCTTCATGGTCATGACGCTGCCGCCGGAGTCCCAACTGGGTGTGCCGTTCCAGGTCGTGGAAATCTTCTGCGGAGAGGTCACCGTAACGACTGTCGTCCAGCCGGTGATGGCGGCACTGCCCGCGGTCACCGTCACCTGCCCGTTGAAGCGGTCGCTCCAGTCGTTCGTCCTGCTGTACGTGACCGTGCAGGCGGCGTTGCCGCCGCCGCCTCCGCCGCCCCCCGAGCCGCTGCCGCCGAGCGCGGTGAGTACGGCGGTGTAGGCGGCCTTCTTGCTGTAGTTGCCGTCGAACAGCAGCGGGGTGCCGCTCGCGCGCCAGGAGTACTTGTCGGTGACGCCCCAGACGGTGATCCCGGTGCAGCGGGAGACGCCGAGGCAGGCGTTCACCACGTTGGTGTAGCTGGTGGCCTGTGCCGTGCCGGAGCCCTCGATGTCCAGCTCGGTGATCTGCACGTCGACACCCAGATCGGCGAAGCGCTGCAGGTTCGCCCGGTAGTCGCTCGGCACGGGGGAGGCGCTGTTGAAGTGGGACTGGAGGCCGACGCAGTCGATCGGCACGCCACGCGCCTTGAAGTCCTTGACCAGGTTGTAGACGGCATTGCTCTTCGCGTTGATTCCGTCGGTGTTGTAGTCGTTGTAACAGAGTTTGGCGGCCGGATCCGCCGTCCGCGCGGTGCGGAACGCCTCCTCGATGAAGCCGTTGCCGAGCTTGTCCTGGAAGGGCGAACTGCGCCGGGCGCCGCTGCTGCCGTCCTGGAAGGCCTCGTTGACGACGTCCCAGGAGTGAATCTTGCCCTTGTAGTGCTGCATGACCTGGGTGATGTGGTTGTTCATCGCCGTCCTGAGGTCGGCGGCGCCGAGTCCGCCGACCCAGCCGGGCAGCTGGGAGTGCCAGACGAGGGTGTGCCCGCGGACCTTCATGCCCCTGCTCTGGGCATGGCTGACGATCTGGTCGGCTGATCCGTACGAGAAGGAGTTGCGGCTGGGCTCGACGGCGTCCCACTTCATCTCGTTCTCGGGGGTCACGGAGTTGAACTCCGTGTTCAGTGTCGAGGCGTACGCGGCCTCGCCCAGGTGGTTGGCCGCGACCGCGGTGCCGAAGTAGCGGCCCTTCTCGGCCGCCGCGGCCCCGAGCGTGCTCGCCGCCGCGGCCGTTTCCGCGAAGGCCGTGACGCCGACCGCGGCGAGCAGGCCGGCTGTGCCGAACACGAGGGCTCTTCGAGCCCGTGACCTGCGGGGCGGAGGTGTGACCGGGTGGTCCGTGAACGTACGGGTGAGCATGTCGTCCCCTTCTGCGATATCGAAAGTTTCGAGCATGTTTCCGAATTGCTGCGCAGACCCTACGGCCGGTCGTGCGGACCGTCAACGGGCTGTACCGCACCGTATTTCGGTTGGCTCAAGTTGGTCGGGCCGCCCCGCGTGCCGCCCGGATCCTCTTGCCTCACCGGCCCGGCGCGCCTATGTTCCCCTGAATAATCGCCAGGTGGGTCGAATGTTTCGAAGAACGGGATGTGCGAGCGTGATGGGTGAGTGATCCAGCGCGCCTGACAAGTTCCTCATATGTGTCGGTCAGGGTCGACGCATGATCACGAGCACACGCGGCGCCGGACGCCGTTCCGCCGTCGCCCTGGCCGCCGCCCTCCTCCTCGCCGTCCTCGTCGGCTGCGGCGCCGGAAAGGCGAGGACGACGGAGCGCGCACCGGGGGCGCACCCGACCAGGGCCGGCGGGGCCGCGCCCGCCCCCGCGCCCCGGATCTCCCTGGACGTGGCACCGCGGCAACTGCCGGGCCTGGGCCCGAGGACGTCGGCCGAGATCTCCCCGAAGACGAGTCAGGTGCTCATGGTCACCGGCCGGGGGCGCGACTCCGCCGTGTCCACCGCGGTGCTGTACGAACGCACGGCGTCGGGCTGGCATGCCGGGACCGTCTGGCCCGCGCACAACGCCTTCAAGGGCTGGACCCGCCATCACGTGGTCGGCGATCTCCGCTCACCTGTCGGCGTGTACACGCTCACGGACGCGGGCGGCCTGCGCGGCAATCCCGGCACCCGTCTCCCGTACGACCACTCCGGTGGCTTCTCCGTGGACGGAACCGGCTTCGAGGGCGAGCCCCTGGCCGGCTCCTTCGACTATGTGATCGCCATCGACTACAACCGCGAGCCCGGCACCTCACCGCTGGACTGGACGCGGCCCCTGGGGGCGGGCAGGGGCGGCGGCATCTGGGTGCACGTCGACCACGGCGGCCCCACCCAGGGCTGCGTCAGTCTGCGCGAGGACCATATGAAGGCCCTGCTCCGTGCGGTCGACCCCGCCCGCCACCCGGTGATCGTCATGGGCGACGGGGCCGCACTCAGACGCTGAAGGCTGTGCCCGTCGACCGGTGGTCCGGGCACCAGGATCCGCGGTCCTGCCCACGGGAGAGATCTGCTTTTTTGAGGGCCCGTGCCGGGGAGGCCGGGAGGGGCCCTCGCGAACGGGCGGCCGACGCGCGGCATCGTGACAACAGACGCACGCCGCGACGACGAACGGGACGACGAACGGCGGCTGTCCGACACCCGAGGGTGTCGGACAGCCGCCGTTCGTCGTCCCGTCGGGTCAGCCTGCCGCCGCCCGGTCCGATCCGGCCGGCTGTCCGGCCAGTTGCCGTACGTCGGGCCGCGGGCGGGGCCTCGACGAGGCGAGCAGCGAGACCAGCGCCGTCAGGGCCGCCAGTGCGGCGAGCACGGCCGCGAGACCGGCGAGCCACGGCGGCGCGAGCGTCAGATCCAGGGCCCGGGACAGGCCCCGCGACTGGATACGGCCTTCCAGGAGCTGGGCGACGGCGAGCGCCGCGGGAACGATGATCCCCAGGGCCAGCACGGGCATCACGCTCCGGCGGAGCAGCGCCAGCCCCAGCAGGACGCACAGACCGCAGGCGCCGACGACGAACCCGTAGGCGGTGAGAGAGGCGCCGTCGCGGTGCGGCGGGAAGTGGGCCAGCCCGCACACCACGAGCATCAGGGCCGCGGCCAGACGAGGCCAGGCGGGCGGGTCGACGGTCTTCGCGGGCCGGTTCCGGCGTGCCCGGGCCGTACGGCCGATGGCGACCGTGCCGCCCTCGGCGAGCAGCCGGTCCCCGGAGGGGGGCCCGTTATCGGCCGAGGCCGCGCGCGCGTCCTCGGCCGCCTTCTTCTCCTCGCGCCTCACCGGCTTCTCCTGCTGCCGGCCCTCGCGCACGCCCTGCTCGTGGGCCATGCGGCCGATCAGTTCCACGAGTTCCTCGACCGGCCGGCTGGTGGCGGCGGCCCGCACCGCGGCCTCGCCGCAGTGGGGTTCCAGCGGGGGCCGGTGCAGCAGTGCCATCAGCCTGGTGACGTCCTCCACGGGGCGGCCCTCGGCCGCCGCGCGGATCGCCTCGTCGGCGCTGTCGGCGTTCCGCGGCGGCCGGGTCAGCAGGGCCACCAGCCGGCTCACGTCCTCCACGGACCGGTCCGTGCCGACCGCCCGCAGCGCGTCGACCGTGGCCCTCGCGTACTCCGGTGACCGCTCCAGCAGCTCGATGAGCTCGATCACCTCTTCCAGCGGCCGGTCGGCCACCGCGGCGTGCACCAGTCCGTCGACCGGGTTGATGTACGCGGGATCGGCCTCGATCTCGGCCTGGTCGGGATACTTCCTGTCGAACTCGGCGGCCGAGTCGGAGGACCGCGGGTCGACCTGGGCCACCGGGGCGGGGGCGGTGGAGGTGGGGCGCGGGTGGCGGGACTCGTCGGCCGCTTCCGTGTACGGGCGGTCGGCCGCGGCGGCGGGCCCCGCGTAGCGGCGCTCGTCCGGCTCGTCCCGGCGGTCCCGACCGTCCGGGCCGGCCCCGTCATCCCGTTCGGCCGGGGCGGTGTAGCGGCGGGGCGCCCTGTCGGCCGCGTCGGGATACCGATGGGCGACCGGGTCGGCGTACCGGTGGTCGATGTCGTCGGCGGGGTCGGCGTACCGGTCCTGGTCGGCGTCGGCCGGGTCCGCGTACCGCTGCTCGGCCGCGTCGACCGGCTCGGGGTACCGGTGGTCGGTCTCCTCGGCGGGGTCGGCGTACCGGTCCTTGTCGGCGTCGGCCGCGTCGGTGTACCGGCGCTCGGCTCTGCGTGCCGCCCTGTCCGGCGCCTCGTCCGGCACGGCGTGCCAGGGGGCGGAGACGGGTAGCGGCGGGATGGTGGCGTCGACCACGCTCTCCGGAGATATGCCAGGTCGATCGGCGTCGAAAGGCGAACGGGTTGTCATACTCGGCTCCCTACGAAGGGTGCAGTCGCTGTCGTGGCCCGGGGGTGCGGCCCGAGAGTTGCTGTGCGACCTTTCTAAGCGCCCCCGCCAAACGCCGCCAACGGGATGAGGCGTACGTGTGACGCGGACCGGAGCCGGACCGCTCACGACGTCAGTCGTCGGGCGTGCCGTACAGCCACAACCGCAGCAGTCGGCTGAGCCCCGGCATGATCAGATACGTGAGCACCGGCAGCAGCACGAGGGGGAAGACGGCGGCGCGCAGCGGCAGGGGCCACGCGGCCGTACCGGGTGCCACCAGCCACTGGACGAGGAACGTCATCGGATAGGCGCCGAGGAACGTCGTCAGGACCATCTTCCAGCGCGGCGGGGCCTTCACGGTGGTGCCGGGGAGCCGGAACCAGCTCTCCATCCCGGTGGTCGACTGGCGTTCGTCACGGACCTCGGTGGCGATGCCCTCGATCCGCGCGTGCCACTCCGCGCGCTCGGAAGAGATCAGCCAGTCGGTGAGCCGCTGCGGGTCGGCGAAGCGGAGCACCGCGTGGAACCGGTGCCCGGGCTCCGGGCGCAGCCACGACACACCCTGGCTGCCGGGAAACCGCGAGACGCAGTCGGCGACGCCCCGGGTCCACTCCTCGAATTCGGCTTCACGGCCGGGACGTACCTGCCAGGTGAGGACCGTGGTGACGGGTTCGGCGCACGGGGCCTGCGGGGTGCTCATGACAACATCGGGTTCCATGGGCCGAGCGGGTCATGCGCGGATCGGCGAAACGGACCGGTGCAGAAGGTTCAGCTGTCCGCGTCGTGCATACCCGGCCTGACTATCTCGTCCAGCGCCTTGCGCACGGCCTCATAGGTGTGTCCGCGCAGCTCGGCATCGCGTGAGCTGTCCGGATCGCCGGTTTTGAGCTCCTCGCTTCGCGCCTTCCATGTCTGCTCCTCCCGGCCGGCCCAGGAGCGGGCCCGCTGGATGCGGCGCAGGAGTTCGTCGGAGTCCACCACGTCAGTCATGAGATACGGGTACCCACGCACGTCCTTTCGACCCAGGCACTCCGGCGCCCGGGACAGTCAGGCTTCCAGGAGGTCCAACAGGTCCGCGAGCGGCAGAGGTTTCACCAGGTGGGCGTCGAATCCGGCCTCGCGGGACAGCGTACGGTCGGTGCCGCGGCTGAAGCCGGAGACCGCGATGAGACGCAGCGAGGCACCCTGCGGGCGCGAGCGCACGGTACGGGCCACGGCGTAGCCGTCCATGTCGGGCAGCCCGAGATCGCACACGACGACGTCGAAGAGGCGGCTGTCGGTCGCGGTGACGGCGTCCGCGCCAGTGCGGACGGCCGTGACGTGATGCCCCTGGCGGTCCGGCAGCGTGCGGTAGGTCGCGGCGAGATCCGTGTTGTCCTCGACGATCAGGACGGCCGGCTGCCCGGCCCGGGCGTCCATGGCCCAGGTGACCGTGAAGCCCTCACGCTCCAGACAGGAACGGCACATACTGCGAAGTCGGTGTCGTCGTCGATCAGCGTGAGATGTGGACGCAACTGTCACCACCCGGCCCCACTGTCGCCCGCTCGTTGTGTCGCTACGAAACGTCGGGGAACGGTCGTGACGACCGTTCCCCGAGTGGCGGCGCTACGGCCTGTCAGCGACCGAAGCGGTGATCGCCGTCGTACTGAGAGCTGTGGTTCTCGCCCTCCCAGTGGGCCTCCGCGCAGCCGTTGCCGTAGTAGGCGTGGCCGTCACCGGCGCCCGACAACATGCCGCACGCGCGGAAGTCGCCCTCGTAGCGGCTGTCGTTGCGGCCATCGTTGTGGCGCTCGTCGCCGTCGTCGGCGATGGCCGCGCCGGCGCTGCCCAGGATCGCGGTGGCGGCGAAGACGCCGGCGGCAAGGATGGTACGCACGCGCATGGTTGCTCCCTGATGGAGAAAGGATGGACGGATGAGCGGGAGATCCGGCCACGCGATCGCGCGACCTCGCCGCTCCTACAGCCATGCTTGGGGCGGGGAGCGCTGTCGGCGAGCATTCATCACCCAAACGTGGGCGCCCCGAGGAACGACCGCCCCTGCCCGCCCGTGTACGGGCAGGTCAACGGGGGTGCGCCGGACGAATTCGAACAACGCGTGGGTTAGGGTCGTGACCTTGCTCGACCCTGCGCACACCAGGAGGAAACATGGCGGTGGAGGTGAGCGACGCGCCCGAGGCGCGGCGCTACGAGGCCCGGCTCGACGGAGCGTCCGAGGTCGCCGGATACGCGGACTACATCCGCACGACGGAGCTCATCGCGTTCGTGCACACCGAGGTGAGCCCGGAGTGCGAGGGCAAGGGCGTCGGCTCCGCGCTGGTCCGGGTCTCCCTCGACGAGGCGCGCGCGGCCGGCCTGCGGGTGCTGGCCACCTGCCCCTTCTACGCCGGCTGGATCGCCCGCCACCCCGAGTACGGCGACCTGCTGTACCAGGCGCGCAGCAAGGTCAGCGACTGAGGCATACCGGAGGAAGGGCCCGCTATCCCCGGTGGGCCGACGGCTGCCAGCCCAGTGCCGGGCCGAGCCCGGTGGCGATGTCGGTGAGGATCTGTACGTAGTCCGCGTGCTCGAAGGTGAAGGGCAGCGCGAACGCGACCTCGTCGATCTCCCGGAACGCGGCTTGGGCGTACAGCCGTTCGGCGATCTCGGCGGAGGTCCCGACGAGATCGGGCGCGAACATCAGGCGCGCGGGGCCATGGGGCATCGCGGTACGAGGGGTCCGCTTCTCGGCGTACGCCTCGTACTTCGCGCGCTGTTCGGGAGTGGCACTGTCGGTGGGGATGACGACGAGCCCCTGGGAGACGCGGGCGCGCTCGCCGTCGGGGTGCCGGGCGCGGAAGGCGCGTACGTGGGACAGCTGGATCTCGGCGAAGTCCTCGGACTCCTCCGCCTTCACGACACTGCTGGTCAGGAAGTTCATGCCGTGCTCACCCGCCCACCGGGCCGACCCCAGGCTGCCGCCGCCGTACCAGAGCCGGCCGCCCAGACCGGCGGCGTGCGGCTGGACGCGGTCGGAGAACACCTCGAACCCCTCGACCCCGCTGAAGTCGGTCGCCGGTCTGCCGCGTACGAAGTCCAGCAGGCGGCTCACCCGGTCGTAGCCGAAGTCCTCGGCGTCCGCGGTGTCCGGATACAGCGCGTCCTTGACCTGGTCGAAGTGCATCGGCGGGCCGACGCTGACGCCCGGATTGAGACGGCCCCCGGACAGCAGGTCGACCGTGGCCAGGTCCTCGGCCAGCCGCAGCGGGTTCTCCCAGCCCAGCGGGATGACCGCGGTGCCCAGCTCGATCCGGGTGGTGCGCTGCGAGGCCGCGGCGAGGACGGCCACGGGGGAGGAGATCCCGTACTGGAGATGACGGTGGCGCAGCCACGCGCTGTCGAAGCCCAGCCGCTCGCCGAGTTCGATGATCTCCAGCGTGGACTCGTGGCCCGCGCGGGGATCGGCCCCGTCGAACAGGCCGATGGTCAGGAAGCCCAGCTTCCGCAACGGTCGTGTGCGCAGCGGCACGGGGCTCCTCCAGCGGTCGCACGAGTTCTTCTGCTACTGCACTGCACTGCTACTGCACTGCTACGGCCCGGCTGCTACCCCTCGGCCTTCTTGTCCTTGAGGTCCTTGATGCGTGCCGTCTCCTTGCGGACCTCGGCCTGGGTGGCCCGCTCCTTCTGGAGCCACTCCGGGGAGTCCTTCTTCAGCGCCTCGATCTCGTCCGTGGTGAGGGCGTCCGTCACCCCGCCGCGGGCGAGCCCGGAGATGGAGATACCGAGCTTGGCGGCGACCACCGGCCGGGGGTGCGGGCCGGTGCGCCGCAGCTCCTGCAGCCACTCGGGCGGATCGGCCTGGAGTGCGGTGAGCTCGGAGCGCGAGACGACACCTTCCTGGAACTCGGCGGGTGTGGCCTCTAGGTACACACCCAGCTTCTTCGCCGCGGTCGCGGGCTTCATCGTCTGGGTGTTCTCGTGCGACGTCATAACGGCAAGGGTATCGAGCATGTGAACCAGCGCCGACCACGACGGGTAACCTGGCCAGGTGACAGGCTCGGAAGAATCCCCTTCGTTCCGGCTGGCGTATGTCCCGGGAGTGACGCCCAGCAAGTGGGTGCGGATCTGGAACGAGCGGCTGCCCGACGTCCCCCTGACGCTCCGCGCGATGTCCGTCGGCGAGGCATTCGACGCGCTGCGGGGCGGCGACGCCGACGCGGGTCTGGTCCGGCTGCCGGTCGACGGTACGGACCTCAGCGCGATCCCCCTCTACGCCGAGACGACCGTGGTCGTCGTCCCCAAGGACCACGTCGTGGCCGCGGTGGACGAGGTGAGTGCCGAGGACCTGGCGGACGACATCGTGCTGCACCCCCTCGACGACACCCTCGACTGGGAGCGCCTGCCGGGCCGCCCCGCGATCGAGCGCCCCGCCACGACGGCCGACGCGGTCGACCTGGTGGCGGCGGGAGTGGGACTCCTCGTCGTTCCGCAGTCGATCGCCCGTCTCCATCACCGCAAGGACCTCACGTACCGGCCGGTGACGGACGCCCCCGAGTCGCGGGTCGCGCTGTCGTGGCCACAGGACCGGACCACCGACCTGGTGGAGGACTTCATCGGCATCGTCCGGGGCCGTACCGTCAACAGTTCCCGCGGCCGTACGCAACCGCCCGCCGAGCCGAAGGCCGCCCGCACCGACAAGTCCGCCCCCCGACGCAAGCCCGCCGCGGGCAGGACGGCCGGCGCCAAGAGCCCCCGCCCGGGCTCCGGCGGCGCGAAGGGCAGCAAGGCAGCCGGGGCCAAGAGAGGCAAGCCCCGCCGCGGCCGGTCCTAGATCTCGTCCGTGTCGCGTACGAGGCCGGCCACATGGTCGGTGATCGTGTCGAGGATGTCGGCCCACGCCGAGTCGTCGCCGAGCACGAGGAAGTTGAGAGTGAGTCCGTCGGTCATGGCGGCCAGATAGCGGGCCAGCACCGGCACGGGCACACGCAGCACGAAGTCCATGTCACGGCTGAGCTGTTCGACCAGTTCCGCATAGGTGTCGGAGTACAACTCGTACTGCCGCCGTGCCAGATGCTCGAACCCCGGCTGGCGCAGGGCGTACTGCGTCAGTTCGTAGGTGAGCATGTGCTCGCCCGGGTGGGCGGACACATGGTCCCAGTAGGCCTGGAAGCCGGCCGCGACGGTCTCCCGCAGGGTCGCCTTCGGCCGGATCGCCTCGCGCACCACTGTGACGGAGTGGCTGGTGATCGTCTCGATGACGGACTCGATCAGTGCCTGCTTGGAGTCGAAGCAGTAGTGGAAGACGCTCAGTGACACGCCCGCCTCGGCCGCGATGGACCGGGTCGTCGTCCTGGGGACGCCGTCCCGGGTCATCGCGCGGATGGCCGCCTCGGTGAGCTGACGGCGCCGCTCGGCCGACGGCATCCGTGCCATGAGGTCCCTTTCGCGCCTGCTCGTTCCCGGTGGGCGTCAACTGCTGTGGACGCCCACCTCGTACAGCGAGTAGCCCCAGTCCGTACCGCGATCCAGTCCGTGAACCCGTATGTAGCGGGCGGGTACGCCGGAGAACTGGGCCGTGTCCAGGCCGCCGTCCCCGGTGGTCGTGGACCAGACGGACTGCCAGTCCGTGCCGTTGGTGGAGACCTCCACGCGGTACGACTTCGCGTAGGCGCGCTCCCAGCCGAGGGTGACCCGCCTGACCGTGCTCGTGGAGCCCAGGTCGACCCGCAGCCACTGGTCGTCGCTCCAGTCGCTGGCCCAGCGGGTGCCCGTGTCACCGTCCACGGCCCGGCCGGGCGCGTAGCTGGTGAACGGGTTCGACTCCGACGAACTGGCCGACGCGGGCGCGCCCTCGGCGAGGTTCACCCCTGCCTTGTGCCGCTCCGACGCGCCCCAGGTGTCGAGGTAGGACTCGGCGCCCCGGAACAGGTCGTCCACGACGCCCTGGCCCGCGACCAGCCGGATGTCCTCGATCCAGTCCGGGACGAGACCGTAGTGGGCGGCCCCGTCGGTGTTGATGTCCCAGGTGCGCTGCCCGGCGGTCTGCCGGTCCAGCACGGCGGTGCCGTCGGTGCTGCGGAACGGGTACCGCACGGGGTTCGGGGCATCGGCGCCACGCGGGGCGGGCCAGCCGCCGACGCCGTTCATGTCGGTGCCGTAGCCGTAACCCACGTCGTACTTGTCGCGCAGGGCCTTCGTCCGCGCGGCCTCCGCGCCGAACTCCTCGGAGCCGTGCATGTACTGGGCGATGAAGCCGCCGAGGCGGTAGACCCGCTCGGTCCAGTTCAGGTCCATCCAGCTGTGCGAGGAGATCACCCCGGGGTAGGACTCCGCCTCGAAGATGTCGAGGGCGCGGCCGGTGGCCTTGACGCCCATGTGGTCGATCTCCAGCATCATCTTGCGCTTCATCAGCCCGCGCACGGCGTACTCGCCGAGATCGCTGAGCCCGCGCTTGTTGCACTGCGCGTCCTCGTCGTACGACGGTACGTCGACGCCCGCGGGCAGTTCCTTCTCGGCGCCCGGCGCCGCCGCACCCCCGATGGGGTTGTCGTGCTGCGGGCCCGTGCACTTCTCCGTCTGCCAGAAGGTGCCCGTCGACAGGAACTGGCCGACGTTGATCGCCGTACCGAGGCCGCCCTCGTCGAACCTGACTCCGCACAGGGCGTTGTCGAACTTGTGGCACAGGAACATGCTGCGCACGCCGAGGTCGTACAACTCGTCCAGGCCGGCGTCGATGTCGGCCTTGTCGCACTGCGCGATGTCCAGGATCTGCTTGCAGCCGAACGGCTCGGACGTCTCCACGCCCAGGACGACGGCGAGTCTGCCCTGCTGGGCGACCTCGCGGGCCTGCGCGCTGTCGGTGACGATCCTGAACCAGCCCTTGCCGGGGCCGCCGTACATCGCGTCGATGTAGTCCTGCATGTCGTACGTCAGCTTCGCCTGCAGCCGGATCGAGGTCATCTCGTCGCAGCCGCGGTCCTTGAAGGGGTAGACCGAGCAGATCACGCCGTTGGTGACGAGGTCGTTGACGAGTACGCGCTGGCCGCCGCGCCAGGCCCGCTCGACCCAGGCGTAGTAGTTCTGCTGGTGGGTCAGCGAGTCATGGGCCGGCCAGTCCTTGAACGTGGGCCAGCCGTCGGGGTCGTGCTTGCCGTCACCGCCGTTGGTGATGAAGTCGAAGATCGCCAGCGAGCCGTCGGGGTAGTGCTCGGGGCAGTCCTTGAGGGCGTCGGCGACCCCCGCCTTCGAGAAGGGCTTGCCACAGATGAGCCGTCCGCCGAAGGCCTCGTTGGCCATGATGTGGTTGTGCGCGTCGACGAACCCGCGTACCTCGCCCTGCGAGTCGGTGCCCTTGAAGGGCTCCCCGGTGACGTTGATCTGCGAGTCGGGCGCGGGCCGCGAGGTCGGGTCCCACCAGTCCGTCCCGGCGGCGGAACTGGGCGTGGGGCCGAGCGCCAGGGCCATCACGACGAACAGCAGCGACAGGACCGTGAGGGGCCTTCGCCGGTGGAGAGGCTGTCGGGTCATGATCATCACCCACGTCTTCGGTCGGCGGCACGCTGCTTGTCATGACTCCTGCAAACGCGTGGAACGAGAATCCCGACTGCCGCAAGGAGAGTCAAGGGACCGGGACGGATGACCTGATGGCCCGTAGGGCCTTCCGGGGGCGCCGGGAACTGCGCGCCCAGCCGCCACCTGCCCGCACGTACAGCGGCAACGGCCCGGCCACCGTCGTGTGAAGCATCGTCCACTTCTGGCGCAAGTAGCAGCGAGCGCATGCACGTCCCGTACGCGGCGCGGCGCCGGCAGCCCTGGTCCTGACCCTTGCCCTGCTTCTCGGACCGGCGCTGTCGGCCTGCGACGCCTCCGCACGGCGGGCGCGGCCCCGGGCGTCGTGCTCCGCGCCGAGCGCACCTCGCCCACGGACATCGACCCGCACTGGCGGGGCGGTGGTCCGGCAGGCCACCGGTGCCTCCGCTGATCAACAACACGCCTGACAGGGGCGGGACCGGGATGGTAGAAGCAGTACATGACCATGTGTTCCACCTGTACTTCGTCCCTCCGCACATCCTCCCCGGCCGGCGCACGATGACCGCGGGCATCGACACCCCGGACCGCAGGGGCCGTACCGGACTCGACCGGGTCGGCCTCGACCTGACCGGGAACCCCCGGGTCAAGGTGCGGGACGTGACCCTGCTGTCCTGCCACTGGTACGTGGAGCGCACCACGACGTTCGACCTCCAGCTCGCCGACGGCACCTGGTCCACCCAGGAGCGCGAGACGCACGACCGCGGCAACGGCGCCACGATCCTGCTCTACGACACGGAACGCGAGACCGTGCTGCTGACCCGGCAGTTCCGCTATCCCGTGTACGTCAACGGACACCCCGACGGCATGCTCGTGGAGACACCGGGCGGTCTGCTCGACGATGACGACGAGCACCCCGAGGTCGCCGTACGACGCGAGGTCATCGAGGAGACCGGGCACACGGTCGGCGAGGTCGAGCGGGTCTTCGACGTCTATATGAGCCCTGGCTCGGTCACCGAGCGCGTCACCTTCTACGCCGCCTCCTACGGACCGGCCACCCGCACCCACGAGGGCGGCGGACTGGACGAGGAGGGCGAGGACATCGAGACCGTCGAACTGCCCTTCAGGGAGGCCCTGGGCATGATCCGTACCGGCGGGATCGCCGACGCCAAGACCATCATGCTGTTGCAGTGGGCGGCGCTGGAAGGGCCGTTCAGCAAGTAGGCCCCCCGTCGGGCGGGCGGCGGTCGTGCGCCACCGGTCAGCGCAGCAGCAGTTGGACGAGGGCGACCGTGCCGATCGTCACGATGAGGACGCGCAGGACCACGGGGCTGAAGCGGCGGCCGACGGCGGCGCCGAGCTGCCCGCCGATCGCGGAGCCGACGGCGATCAGCGCGACAGCCGTCCAGTCGAAGTCCGCGACGAAGAGGAAGAAGGTCGCGGCGACACTGTTGACGACGGCGACGAGGACGTTCTTGACGGCGGTGAGGCGTTGCATCGTCTCGTCCAGGAGCACCCCCATCAACGACATGTAGATGATCCCCTGCGCCGCCGCGAAGTAGCCGCCGTAGACGCTCGCGAGGGCCAGGCCGACGAACAGCAGCGGGCCGCCGTCCCGGTGGGCCTTGCCGACGGGCGCGTCGGTGGCCGCCGCTGTCCGGCGGCGTCCTCTCAGGGGCGCGGGGAACCGCGCGACCGGCCACCGCGGACCCGCGGACGGGGAAGGGTTCTCCCGGCGGCGGCGCAGCCGTTTGGTGATCAGCGGCTGGAAGGCGACCAGGACGAGAGCCAGACCCACCACGACCGGCACGATCTTCTCGAACGCCGTCGCGGGCAGGGCCAGCAGCAGCACGGCACCCGTGAAGCCGCCCAGCAGGGCACCGACGCTCAGCCTGAGGATGCGCCGCCGCTGACCGCGCAGCTCCTGCCGGTAGCCGAAGGCTCCGCTGACGGCGCCGGGGACCAGGCCGAGCGCGTTCGAGACCGTCGCGGTGACGGGCGGCAGCCCGGTGGCGAGCAGCACGGGAAAGGTGATCAGGGTGCCGGAACCGACCACGGTGTTGACCCCGCCCGCACCCACGCCCGCCGCGAACACCGCGACGGCCTCCCACGGCGTCACGCGAGGCCTCGCCGCACACCGCTGGTCATGAGGCCGACACCGGGCGGCTGACAGTTCGGCGGGCGCCGCACCATGATCCGCGGCGGCGCCGCGCCGCGGCCGGGCCGCGGGTCACTCGAACCGCGAGACGTCGCCGGCTCCCCTGCGGACGATCTCGGCCTCGCCGCTGGAGAAGTCGATGACCGTGGTCGGCTCGGTGCCGCAGTCGCCGGAGTCGACGACCGCGTCGACGGAGTGGTCGAGGCGCTCCTTGATCTCCCAGCCCTGGGTCATCGGCTCCTCCTCGTCGGGCAGGAGGAGGGTGCTGGACAGAAGCGGCTCACCGAGCTCGGCGAGCAGGGCCTGGGCGACCACATGGTCGGGGATGCGGACCCCGACCGTCTTCTTCTTCGGGTGGAGCAGCTTGCGCGGGACCTCCCTGGTCGCGGGGAGGATGAAGGTGTAACTGCCGGGCGTCGAAGCCTTGACGGCACGGAACACGTCGTTGTCGACCTGCACGAACTGGCCGAGCTGCGCGAAGTTCTGGCACACCAGCGTGAAGTGGTGGCGGTCGTCGAGCCGGCGGATGGAGCGGATCCGGTCGATACCGTCACGACTGCCCAGCTGGCACCCCAGCGCGAAGCAGGAGTCCGTGGGGTAGACGACGAGCGCACCCGCGCGAATGGAGTCGGCGACCTGGGTGATGGTCCGCGCTTGAGGGTTCTCGGGATGAACATCGAAGTACTTTGCCACGCGTCGAGCTTATGCCCACGGCCCCCGCCGACGACGCAGGCCCGCTTTTCAGGGCCGCGGGGCTGTGACATGTGCGGCTCCGCCGCGGGGCGCGACCAACCCCCACGGGCCGGCACCGGGCGCACGACCGCACCCGGTGCCGTACACCGCGAAGGCGTCCGCGCCCGATCAGTCCCTGAGCCGATCGAGCTGCCGGATCTTGTTCGTGGCGTCGAGCGCGGCGACCTTGTAGGACTCCGCGAGCGTCGGGTAGTTGAAGACGGCGTCGACCAGATAGTCGACCGTCCCGCCGCAGCCCATCACCGACTGCCCGATGTGAATCAGCTCCGTGGCACCCGTACCGAAGCAGTGCACGCCGAGCAGCTTCCGGTCGTCGGGGGAGACGAGCAGCTTGAGCATGCCGTGCGAGTCGCCGATGATCTGTCCGCGGGCCAGTTCGCGGTAGCGGGAGACGCCGACCTCGAACGGCACGCGGTCCTCGGTGAGCTGGTCCTCGGTCTTCCCGATGAAGCTGATCTCCGGGATCGTGTAGATGCCGATCGGCTGGAGGTCGTGCATCCGGGCCACCGGCTCGCCGCACGCGTGGTACGCCGCCGTACGCCCCTGTTCCATCGAGGTCGCCGCCAGTGCCGGGAAGCCGATGACATCGCCGACCGCGTAGATGTGCGGCACCTCGGTGCGGTAGTGCTCGTCCACCTTGATCCGGCCGCGCCTGTCGGCGGACAGACCTGCCTTGTCCAGGTCGAGGTCGTCGGTGAGGCCCTGCCGGCCCGCGGAGTACATCACGGCGTCCGCGGGGATCTTCTTGCCGCTCTCCAGGACGGTGAGCGTGCCCCGCGCGTGGCGCTCGACCGCGGCGACCGTCTCGCCGAAGCGGAAGGTGACGGCCAGGTCCCTGAGGTGGTACTTGAGCGACTCGATCACCTCGACGTCGCAGAAGTCGAGCATCCCGGGGCGCTGTTCGACCACGGTGATCTTGCTGCCGAGGGCGGCGAACATGGAGGCGTACTCCATGCCGATCACGCCGGCCCCGACGATGACCATGGAACGGGGTACCCGCTCCAGGTTGAGAACGTTGTCGGAGTCCAGGACCGTCAGCTCGTCGAACTCGACGGTCGCGGGCCTGGCAGGCCTGGTCCCGGTCGCGATGACGATGTTGTCCGCCGTCAACAGCTTCTCGTTGCCGGTCACTTCGCGCAGGGCGACGGTGTGGTCGTCCACGAAGCGGCCGGTGCCGGCGAACAGGGAGACGTGGTTGCGGGACAGCTGGTTGCGGATGACGTCGACCTCGCGGCCGACCACGTGCTGGGTGCGCGCGGTCAGGTCGGCGACGGTGATGTCCTCCTTCAGCCGGTAGCTCTGGCCGTACAGGTCCCGTTGGGTGAGACCGGTGAGATAGAGGACCGCCTCGCGCAAAGTCTTGGAGGGGATGGTTCCGGTGTGGATGGAGACCCCTCCGACCATGTCGGGGCGGTCTACGACGGCGACCCGGCGGCCGAGCTTTGCCGCGGCGATGGCGGCCTTCTGGCCGCCCGGGCCGGATCCGATGACGAGGAAGTCGAAGTCGCGCACCAGCAGAGTCTGTCAGCCGGGGCTGTCCCCCGAAAGGGTGAGTTGCCCTCCGGGCGGGGGAGAGGGGGTGGGGTTGTGTTTGTACCGCGGGCCCGCAGCGTACATACGACCTCCGCCCGCCGGAGGCTCAGTGCGTCACCGACCGGGCGACCCGGAAGCCCACGTCGTCGACCTGGTAGCTCGGATGACTGCGGCGCCGCGCGCTGGCGCGCACACTCCAGTGCTCGTCGAACCACCCGCCCCCGCGCAACACCCGGTACCCGCCGTAGACCTCGGCGTCGTAGACGTCCCAGCACCAGTCCCAGACGTTGCCCAGCATGTCGTGCAGGCCCCACTGGTTGGGCCGTTTGCCGCCCACGTCGTGGACGCGCTCCTGGGAGTTGTCGCGGTACCAGGCGATCTCGTCGAGCGGCCCGTACCGGGGCCCCGGCGTACCCGCACGGCAGCCGTGCTCCCACTCGGCCTCCGTGGGCAGGCGGTAGCCGTCGGCGGCCCTGTCCCAGTCGACGTCCCGGTCGACGCCCGCCCGGTCGGCTCGGAAGGCGTAGGCCGGGGTGAGCCCCTCCCGCAGCGACAGGGCGTTGCAGAACCGGACCGCGTCCCACCACGAGACGCCCTCGACGGGCAGTCGGTCCCCGTCGGCGCTGCTCGGCCACCTGCCCGAGACCCGCCCGTACAGCGCCTGCGTGACCGGGAAGGCCCCGAGCCGGTAGGGCGCGAGCTCGACGGACCAACTGCGCCGCGTCCGCCGGTCCGACAGTGTGACCTGCCCCGGCGGGACAGCGATCATCTCGTACACCTGGCGTGTGTCCATGAACAGGCAATCCTACTGACGATCCGGTGGGCCCACGGCGCGTGGGCGCACGTACCGCGGGCTTATGCCAGACTCAGTCCCCTGGACTCATCCAGGTGCCGTGCTCGGCGGAACGGACCATGGCGTCCAGGGCTGTTGCGCTGTGGACGGCGTCGTCCAGCGTGGCGCCGTACGGGGTGCCCTCGGCGACGGAGCGCAGGAAGTTGTACGCCTCGACGACCTTGAGATCGTCGTAGCCCATGCTGTTGGCCGAGCCCGGCTGGAACGCGGCGTACTCGCCGTGCCCCGGACCGACGTACAAGGTGCTGACCGGCTGGTCCTGGAACGAGGTGCCGCGGCTGACACTCAGTTCACCCATACGACGGAAGTCCCAGGAGACCGCGCCCTTGGTGCCGTGGATCTCGAAGCCGTAGTTGTTCTGCTCGCCGACCGAGACCCGGCAGGCCTCCAGGACACCGCGGGCGCCGGAGGCGAAGCGCAGCAGACAGGACACGTAGTCCTCGTTCTCCACCGGCCCCGACTCGCCGCCGGTGGAACGGGTGTGGCCGGCGGTGGCGCCGGTGGGACGGGCCCGCTCAGGGACGAAGACGGCCGTGTCTGCGGTCAGCGACGCGATCTCGCCCAGCAGGAAGCGGGCCAGGTCCACGCCGTGCGAGGCGAGGTCGCCGAGTACTCCGCTGCCGCCGCGCTCACGCTCGTACCGCCAGGTCAGGGCGGAGTCGGGATGGGCGGCGTAGTCGCTGAAGAGGCGGATACGGACGTGCGTGACGGTGCCGATCTCGCCGGAGGCGATCAGCTCGCGGGCGGCCGCGACGGCAGGCGCGTTGCGGTAGTTGAAGCCGACCGTGCCCTGGACGCCCGCCTTGGCGACGGCGCCCGCCACGGCCCGCGCGTCGTCGGCGGTGAGACCGACCGGCTTCTCGATCCAGAGGTGCTTGCCCGCCTCGGCCATGGCTACGCCGATCTCGCGGTGCAGGAAGTTCGGAGCGGCGACACTCACCGCCCGGACCCGGGGATCGGCGGCGATCTCCCGCCAGTCCCGGGCCGCCGTGGCGAACCCGTACCGCGCGGCGGCCTCCTCGGCCCGGCCGGGCACCTCGTCGGCGACCGCGATCAGTTCCGGCCGCAGGGACAGCTCCGGGAAGTGGTGCGGCACGCGCGCGTACGCCTGGGTGTGCACCCGCCCCATCCAGCCGAACCCCACGACGGCGACGCCGAGCGTACTCCCCATGACTTTCCCTACGTTGGATCGGTCCAGATTGGTTTCCGATCACACTGGAGTTCGTAACAGCAGGTGTCAACCCCTTTGACTTTTCGTCGGCGCCTATGGAACGGTCCAAGTCATGAGACCTCCGACGATCCGCGATGTGGCCGAACGGGCCGGAGTGTCGAAATCCCTGGTCTCGCTCGTGCTGCGCGGCTCCGACCGGGTGCGCCCCGAGAAGCGGAAAGCCGTCCTGGCCGCCGTCGAGGAGCTCGGCTACCGGCCCAACGCCGCCGCGCGCAGCCTCAGCGAGCGGCGTGCCCACCCGCAGGCCCTCGACCACGCCCGGTCGGGGGGAACCCCCATGGTGGGCGTGCTCCTGAACGACATGCGCAACCCCTGGTTCGTGGAACTGCTCGAAGGCCTCAACTCCCTGCTGGACGCCCACGGCCTGCACATGCTGCTGGCCGACGGCCATCTGAACCGGCGGCTCGGCGAGGACCTCACGCGGATGTTCACGGACCTGCGGGTCGACGGGCTCATCGCGGTCGGGACACTGCCCAATCCGGAGATGCTGCGTACGGCGGCCGGGCGGCTGCCGACCGTCGTCGCGGGCGCCCGTGAGCCGGTGCTGCCCCGCGCGGACATCGTCGCCAACGACGACGAGTACGGCGCCCGCCTGGCCACCGAACACCTCATCGGGCTCGGCCACCGCCGCATCGCCCACATCGCCGGGCAGGGGATGGTCGGTGAACTGCGCCGCCGCGGCTTCGCAACCGTCATGCGCGAGCACGGGCTGGGCGACACGGCCGTCGTGGAACAGGGCGACCTCACCGAGGAGGGCGGCTACCGGGCCACGGTCCGGCTGCTCAGCGCCGAACGGCGGCCCACCGCCGTGTTCGCCTTCAACGACATCGCCTGCGTCGGCGCGCTGTCCGCCGCCGAGGAACTCGGCCTCCAGGTGCCCCGGGACCTCTCACTCGTGGGCTACGACAACACCTACCTCGCCCGGCTGCGGCACCTCTGGCTCACCACCGTGGACAGCGCGGGCCACGACGTCGGCCGCCGCGCCGCGCAGTGCCTGCTCGACCGGATCGCCGACCCCGCCCGCCCCGGCCAGGTCGTCCTCAGCCCGCCCGTCCTCGAAGTGCGGGGTACGACCGCGGCGCCCTCCTGAGGCCTTCGCCGACCCGCTGGGGGCGAGGAGCGGCGGTCCGTCAGCCGGCAGGGGTGTCGCACTGCGTGCCCGGCGGGCAGAACCACCGCAGCGCGTTGTCCACGAGTTCCCGCTCGTCGTCCGGCCCGTCGGCGTCCGAGCCGTACGCGACCAGCGCGTACCGCTCGCCGTCGGCGGCCTCGAAGCGGTGGTCGATCACGTGCCGGGTCCCGCCGCCCTGCTCGCCCGCGATCTCGTCCGTACGGTACTCGTGCTCGGCGGCCTGCTCCTCGCCACCGGTGACCTCCGCGAGGGAGAGCGCCTCGTACCCGTCGAGCTTCTGCGCCTCCACCTGCGCGACCTGCAAGGACTCGTACGGGGAGGTCTCCATCAGCTGGAACACCTGGAGCCGTCGGGTGCCGTCCGGGCTGCGGTAGTCGATCACGTCGATGCCGTACTGCGACGACCGGGCGTCGCGCTCCCAGCCCGTCGGAAGCGCGACCCGGAACCCCTCCGCGTCCTGCCAGGGCTCATAGCCCGCGGGCAGGGAGGCGGAGGGCTGAGCGGGCGGCGCGCCGTCCTCGGACCCGTCCACGGGCCCGTCCGAGGTCTCCTTCGGGGTGTCGGACCGGGCGGCGGTGAAGGCGCGGTAGGGCTCCGGCTCGTCCTTCCAGGCCAGGGCCCAGACACCGAAGGTGAGGCCCGCCACCGCGAGGACGATCGCCGTCTTCTGCCGGACGACCTTCTGCCGTCGTACGTCGAGGTACTGGTCGGTGTGGAAGAGGCGTTCGCGCCGGGACCCGGCCCACTCCTGCCGCTCGATGTCGAACACCCTCATGCCGCGGTCCTCCCTGTCGCCGTCGCGCCGGTCATCCGAGGAGCTGGGCGATGCCCTGGACGACGGCCGTGGCCGAGGCGACGGCCCCCGCGGCCGCGGCCTGTGATCCGAGCCAGCCCCGTACGCCCACCAGCAGCCGGGTGAGGCGCTCCGGGGGAGCCGCTCCGGTGCGGACGATCTCGCTCTCCGCGTCCGCCAGTTCACCGTCGAGTGACATGTCCTCGGCGCTGCGCTCCCGGACGGGCAGGGCCTCGCGTAGGGCGCGAATGGCCCGGAGCAACTCCTCGTGCGGCAGGGCGGCCTCGGCCGCGGTGCGGTTGACGGACGTCGCGTGCCCGTGGCTGCCGGTGGCGATCGAACCGCCGCTCATGGAGCCGATGTGCACGCTGCCGGATCCGCTGTCCTGCGCGGGCCGGCCGCCGTTGGGGCGTCCTGTGTCGTCCATGTGCTGGTTCCTCGGGGCCGGGGTTCGGGGTTCGGTGTCTAGACGCCGGTGCGCGGCGGCGTGCCGTTCGGCGCGGCGGGGGCGTTGTTGTGCGCGGTCGCGTTGCCGTGGCTGCCCGTGGCGACGGCGCCGCCGGACATGTCCTGGACGAAGACGCTTCCGCCACTGACCTGGTACACGTGCTGTTCGAACTGGTCGGTCCGGTAGCCGTGGGACTGCAGCGCCTCACGCATACCGTTCACGATGCGCTCCTGGACCGTCTTGATGTACCGGGTGACGTCCATCTCCTGATACGGCGAGAGACCGGTCGTGCCGGCCAGCTGGCGCAGCGAGACACGGGGCACGTCGGGGTCCGTCTCCCGGTCGGACCAGCTGCTGCCGACCTCCCTGGCGAGGGTCCTCAGCGCGCCGAGAGCGGTGCTCACACCGGTCGCGGGCCCGTGTCCGAGAGCGCGTACGGCACCGCCCGCCCAGCTCTCGGGCAGCCGGTCCACGAGGGCGTCCACACTCCTGAAGTCCTTGCGGACGGGGCCGAGTACGTACGGGACGACCTCCATCACGAGCATGCCGCCCTGGGTGTGCACACGGACCAGGACGGTCACCACGACCTGCTCGTGCCAGGCGCCGATGCGGACACGGAGGAAGACGCGCCGCCCCTCGCCGCCCTCGTCGACGGCCTCCGCGAGGTGGGCGGCGACCTGGGCGGGGTCGTAGACGGACAGGCCGTCACCGTTCCGCCGGCCGGCCGCCTGTACGGCGTGCACGTCGGAGGTGCCGCCCAGGTGCAGCGGTTCGTCGCGGCCGACACCACCGGGCAGACAGACGAAGCGGTCGATCTCCAGCTCGCGCAGCCGGTCCTTCCCGGTGAGCGCGGCGGACTCGCGCAGCCGCACCAACTGCGGCTCGATCATGGCGAGTGCGCTCTCGGCGGTGAGCGGGCCGTGGTCCTGGCGCGGAATCAGAGAGCCGTCGGGGGAGTGGGAGCCGGTGTCCGGGGCGTCGGACCCGTTCGGCGGACCGGGGCGCTTGCGCAGTTCCATCGCGAAGGACCAGGCCTGGCGGCGCGCGCCCATCCCGACTAAGGGACTGTCCGGCTCGTACAGGGTCAACGCGGCTGTCTGCTCGCGGCGGATGCTGTCGACCAGGTCCTCGTACAACGGGCCCGCGGGCAGGTCCGGTTGAGCCGTCGTCCGGAACGTCCAGCGGGACAGCCAGCGGCACAGGGCCCTGCGCTGAGTCGTCTCGTGCCACCAGGCGATCAGGGCGATGAGCAGCGGAAAGAGCAGCGGGTAGGGCGTCTGTACGTCACCGCCCAGCACCCCGGCCACGAACCAGCACCAGTAGAAGAGGGCGAACAGAACGGCGCACAGGGTCACCGCGAGGCCGAGACCGGCGGCGGCCTTCGCCACCGGAGCGGGCAGGCCCGCCTGGCGGCCGTCGGCGCCCTGCGCGCGCACGGAGTGGGCGAACCAGAGGCCGAGGGCCACGAACGCGTAGAACTGCGACCACGGCATGCGCATTCCGGCGGTCAGCCGGTCGTCGCCCGCGTAGAACGCGGTGAACACGTCACCGAGGCCGACCTCGGCCCCGACGCCCCAGCGGTCGGCGACGCTGTCCCAGAACATCACCACGTCGGACAGCAGGAACCCCAGCCAGGCGGCCAGCATCAGCCCCGCGGTGCGGCACTCCTGCCGCGCGATCCGCAGCGCATGCGCCAGCACGGGAAGCACGTCGACCCCCAGCGGCGGGGCCACGGGACGCTCCTGGTGCACGACCAGTTCGTCGATGACCCGCCGGCGGAAGGCGGCGTCCTGGTACGTGCCGGCACACAGCAGCCGGGTCGCCTCCGTGCGGTTGTACGGATGTTCCGGGAGGCTCACTCCGGCCACGTCGCTCCTCTGTCCCTGACACGCCCTGATGTGCGGGCGCGTGCGCAGGGAAGGGAAGGTAGTGGACGCGGAGCCCGGCTCGTGCGGTCCGTGCGGAGATACCCTTCGTTAGGATGAAAGGCATCTTTTCAGCTGGACAGGGCGCACTGTGCGTGCGGTAGTCATGGGTCAGAGCACGGCGGCGACCTCGAAACCGGCTCCCGCGATGGCCGCGCAGACCTTCGCGCCGTCGAACGCCTCACCCGTCACGGTCACCGACCCGGTGTCGATGTCGACGCGCACGCCGTTCACACCGAGGACTCCGCCGACCTCGGACCCGAGCTTGTCGGCGCAGCGGCCGCAGGTCATACCCATGACGTGGTAACGCTGTTCGGTCATCGATCCCTCGTCTCTTCCCGGCGCGCTCGCACCTGCCGCCCCTGCGGTGGGAGCGGTTTTGGGAAGTCATACGCGCCCGCCGACAGGGGCGTTCAGCATGATCCCCGCGCGGCGGAGGCGCGTTCGTTCCTCACCCCGTGCGGCCGTGTCGGGACGCGGTCCAGGTCGGCGGTCAGGTCGGCGTCGGCGTCGGCGGGAAGGGTGCCGAAGGAGTGCCCACGGTCGCCGTCGAGCCGGGTCGCGCAGTTGGTCCTTGGGCAGCCGTTCCCGCGCAACGCACTGGCCGACCTCGCGCTGGAGTCGGAGGCCGCCACGACGATCAGCGCCGCACCCCCAGGCACCGCGGTGCTCCGGCCGCTCGACGGTTGGGCCGAGGCAGCCGACTCCCTGCCGGCGCACGTGGCCCGCGCCGCACACCCGGCGGACCGTTTCGCCGCGTTCGCGGCCGTCGTACGGCACCTGGTCATCGACGGCATATGGTCACCGACCCGGTACCGCCCCAACTCCTGCCGGCGAACTGGCCGACGCCCGCCCTGCGCGCCGTCCGCACCGACTGTGGGGCAGAGGTGCTGACGGCGCTTCGAGGCGACCGGGTGCCCGCCGAAGCGCCTGCCCGGACGGCTGCCGAGACGTCTCCCGAGTTCACGGCTCCGATTCCCGGGTCGCCGAGCGGTGTGCCGCGAGCTCGGCCACCGCCACGGACAGTTGCCGGCGCAGGGCCTCGGGCAGGGGCTCGCCCGTGACGGCGGCCACCGTGTCCTCGGCGAGGTGGTGCAGCTTGATGTTGGCGTTCTGAGAGACCGTGACCAGTACGCTCCACGCGTCCTCGGGACTCAGCCCGAACGATGCCATCAGGACTCCGCGGGCCAGATCGATGACCGGCCGCGTCTGCATGGCGCGCTTCAACTGGACGACTTCGACGCGCAGACTGTGCTCGGCGTCGGTGGTGTCGACGATGTCAAGGGCGTCCGTGGTGTCACCGGACAACGATCTCTCCTCCATGGTGCTGTGCTTCGTGCCGTTACGCGGGCTCCCGTACCCGTGGGCGATGTCACGGTCGGCGTCGCTCACGGGCCTGAACAGTGACGCGGTGTCCGTGAGGGCGAGCAGCCGCTCGACGGCGCGACTCGCGCACCGCATGACGACCGCCTTGCCGTCCGCCGACGCGAACCGCCGGACGAGCAGCAGGACGTCGAGCCCGGAGCAGTCGCAGAAGTCGACCCCGGCCAGGTCGAGGCGCACACCGCGCACCGAGTCGGCGAGGGCCTCGCACAGGGAGTGCCGCAGCGCCGTGCAGGTGTCCATGTCGATCTCGCCGGCCGCCACCACGGTCATCCACTCACCGGCGCGGTGCGTCTCGATCTTCAGGGATGTCGGGGCGTGCTCTCGCGCGGGGCCGGGCGGCCCTCCGCGGAAGGCTGTGTACGAACCGCCGACCTGTGCGGAAAGCGTTGATCCCGCCATGGCAGCCGCTCCCGGGGCATCCACCGTCACTGTCTCCTCCAGATTCCGCTCCCAACTTTCACACGTCAATAGATACATGAAAATTCTTTCGCCCTTTGGTATGCGTGAATCGCAGGACGTATGCTGTGGTCCATGGGTGAAGTAGCTGAGACACATTCCGGCTGGACGTTCCTCACCAACCACGCCCGGGTGCTGGCCGCGATCTCCGAGAACCAGAGCACCCGCATCCGGGACATCGCGGCGCGCTGCCGACTGACCGAGCGTGCCGTACAGAAGATCATTTCTGATCTGGAGCAGGGGGGCTATCTCACCCACACCCGGCAGGGGCGCACCAACGAATACCGCATCGAGCCGGGGACGATCCTGCGACACCCTGCCGACGCAGGCCTGTCGGTCGCGGGTCTGCTGTCGCTGCTGGAGCAGCACGACGCCGGGCGCGAACGGGATGCGGCCGGGTTTCCGGGCACCGCTGCGGGGGACCCGGCACCAGTAGAGGACAAAAGGCAGCGACATGACGCAGACCCGGCCCCCAGGGGGACAGGGGGTGCGGAAGGAATGTGAGGAGTCGTGACCGCGTACGGCAGCACACAGGAAACCGTCCGTCGCCCCGAGACCGGTTGGGCGCAGGCCCGTCGCCGCCGGGTGGGAGGCGTACGTTTCTGCCTTCCGGCGACAGTCGACAGGGACACCCGCCGCACTTCGGCGGAGCCGGAGGGGAACATCGTCAGGGGCGAGGACTGAGCGAGGCGGGCACCACGCGCCATCGTGAGAGCCCGCATCCCAACGGCCGTCCCGGGCGTCGCCGCATCACCATCGTGAACATCGCCCTCCCTGCACATCCGCAGTTCGTTCGGCTTCTCGACGGCACGGGAGGAGTCCGGCTCAGGGGAGCGGTTGTTCCGTCCAGATGACCTTGCCCGCGGGGGTGTAGCGGGTGCCCCAGCGCTCGGTGAGCTGGGCGACGAGGAACAGACCGCGTCCGCCTTCGTCCGTCGAGGCCGCGTACCGCAGATGCGGTGAGGTGTTGCTGCCGTCGAAGACCTCGCAGATCAGGCTGCGGTCGAGGAGCATACGGACCTCGATGGGGCCGTTGCCGTACCGGATCGCGTTGGTGACCAGCTCGCTGAGGATCAGCTCCGTCGTGAACGCCAGGTCGTCCAGGTCCCACTCCGCCAGCTGCCGGGTGACCGAGGCACGTACCTCGCCGACGGCCGCCGGCTCGGACGGCACCCGCCATGCGGCGATGCGGTCGGCGCCGAGGGCCCGGGTGCCCGCGACGATCAGGGCGATGTCGTCGCTGGGGCGGGGCGGTAGCAGGGCGTCGAGGACGGCCTGACAGGTGTCCTCCGGGGAGCGGTCGGCCCCGGTCAGGGCGGTCCGCAGGAGTTCGAGGCCGACGTCGATGTCCCGTTCCCGGTCCTCGACGAGCCCGTCCGTGTACAGGACGAGCCTGCTGCCCTCCTCCAGTTTGAGCTCGGCCGTCTCGAAGGGGAGACCGCCGACACCGAGCGGCGGTCCGGCGGGCACCTCGGGGAAGTCGACACCGCCGTCCGGGCGGACCACCGCGGGCGGCGGGTGGCCGGCCCGGGCCACGGCGCACTGCCGGGTGGTCGGGTCGTAGACGGCGTACAGGCAGGTGGCTCCGGTGATCGCGGCGCTGCCGTCCTCCGTCGCCTCGTCCTGGTCGATCCGGCCGACCAGTTCGTCGAGGAGACCCAGCAGTTCGTCGGGCGGCAGGTCCAGCGCGGAGAAGTTGTGCACTGCCGTGCGCAGTCGTCCCATGGTGGCCGCCGCGTGCAGGCCATGGCCCACGACGTCGCCGACGACCAGCGCGACCCGGGCGCCGGACAGCGGCAGCACGTCGAACCAGTCGCCGCCCACCCCCGCCTGGGCGGGAAGGTAGCGGTAGGAGATGTCCAGGGCGCTCTGCTCGGGCAGATTGCGGGGCAGCAGGCTGCGCTGCAGGGCCTCGGCCATGGTGTGCTCGCGGGTGTAGCGGCGCGCGTTGTCGATGGAGACCGCGGCCCGGGCGACCAGCTCCTCGGCGAGGGCCAGCTCCTCCTCGTCGAACGGCTCGGGTTTCTCCGAGCGCCAGAAGTTCGCCACCCCCATCACCAGGTGTCCCGCCCGCAGGGGGACCGTGATCAGCGAGTGGATCCCGTACTCCACGACCTGCGCGGTGCGCTCCAGGTCCTGGGCGAGCCAGCCGTGCGCCTCCCTGAGCGCGGGCGCGACCACGGCCTCGCCGGTGCCGAGGCTGTGCGCCTGCGGTGTGGAGGCGACGAATCCGATCCGCTCGCCCACCGGATACAGAGGGGCGTCCTTGCGGATCCCGCTGAACGCCGTACGGCGAAGCGAGGTGCCCGCGTCCGGTTCCTCGCCGCTCAGCACGGCCTCGGCCAGATCCACCGTGGCGAAGTCCGCGAACCGCGGGACGGCCACCTCCGCCAGTTCCTCGGCGGTACGGGTCACGTCCAGGGTCGTACCGATGCCCACCCCGGCGTCGTACAGGAACGCGAGGTGTTCCCGGGCCACCTCGGCCCGGCCGGACAGCGCGCGCAGCTCGGTCGAGTCGCGGAGCGTGGCCACACTGCCCGCCGGGCCGCCCTTGAGGTCCGTGGGCCGCTGGTTGATGGCCAGCAGCCGGTCACCGACCAGGCGCACCTCGTCCGTGACGACGTGCCCCGAGGCCAGCAGGGCGCCGGTGCCCGCGTCCAGGCCGAGTTCGAGGACATGACGTCCCTCGGCGTTCTCCGGGAGATCGAGCAGGCGGTGCGCCTCGTCGTTGGCGAGCAGCAGCCGGCCCTCTCCGCCGACGATGAGCACGCCCTCCCGGACGGCGTGCAGCACCGCGTCGTGGTGCTCGTACATCCGGGTCATCTCGAACGGTCCCAGGCCGTGGGTCTGGCGCAGCAGCCGTCTGCTCACCAGCGCCGTGCCGCCCAGGGCCAGTGCCAGGGCCGCGGCCGCGGCGGTCAGGAGGAGGGGCAACTGGCGCTCCCCGGCCCCTCCCACGTTCTCGGTCGTGATGCCCGCCGACACCAGACCCACGACCGAGCCGTCGTCCGCCTTGATGGGCACCACGGCCTGTACCAGGGGGCCGAGGGTCCCAGTGATCTCCTCGGTGAAGGATCTGCCTGCCAGCGCGGGACCGAGGGTGCCGACGAACTTCCTTCCGATCCGGTCCGGCTTGGGGTGGGTGTAGCGGATGCCGTCGGTGTTCATGACCACGACGAAGTCGACCTCGGACCCCACGCGGGCGGCCTCCGCACGCGGCTGGAGCACGGCCGTGGGGTCGGGGGCGCTCAGCGCCTCGCGGGTGCCCGGAGCGTTGGCGAAGGTCTCGGCGACGGCCAGGGAGCGGTTCCGCGCCTCTGTCGTGCTGTCGTGGCGCACCTGCAGCACCAGGGCGCCGGCCGCGGCCACGACCAGCAGCAGCACGATCGCCACCTGCAGCAGGAAGACCTGGCCGGCGACGCTGCGTCCGCCCAGCCCCGACCGTGCTCCCGCTGACGCGGGCGGGTACCCGTTCTTCCGTGCTCCCTGCCGACCGGGCGGCCGGTGCGGCGCCTGTGCTGTCCGCCGCCCGTGTGCTCGGCCGGGGCGGTCACGCCCGCGTCGCGCGCGCAGGCCGCTGCTGAGGCGGGAGGTCGACCGGGCCCAGGATCGACCCAAGAATCGGACCATATGCTCATGTCTACACTGCCGGGGGCCAGGAGGCGAGGGGCGCCCTTGGGGTGACGGGTGCGGGGTCGGCGCCCGGTGGCCCAGACCTCTGGCGGAAACCCGGCGAAGGGCCCGCGTCGGCGACACGCCCCGTTCCGCCCCCGGCCGCCCTTTCCGGCCGTCCTTTCCGGTCGTCCCTTCGGGCCGTCCCTTCCGGCGCGCGGCCGGGACGCTCAGGGCAGCGGCTCGGCGGAGGGCGGCAGCGGTGCCTGGTAGCCGCCGCTGGCGAGCATCCGCACTTCTCCCGCCCGGCTGATCTCGGCGCGCAGGATGCCGGTGGGGTCGCAGTAGACCGGGTTGCCGCCCGGTCCGAGGGAGGTGGTCCGTTCCACGACCACCTCGTCCGTGACGGCCTCGCCGCCCGATCGCCCATGGTCGAAGGTCAGCCGGTAGCGGTCCGGGGTTTGCATGACGGCCTCCGTGCACGCTCTAGCCGCAGATCTGGTCGAACGCGTCCACTTCCATGATGCGTCCGGATCCCGTCGTCGGCAGAGCGTCCGTGACTCCGGCCGCCCGCGTCGGGCACCGGCCGCGGTGCGCGCCCCTGCCGGTCCCGCCCGACCGGCGGGGCTGTCGTGTGCATGTACGGGGGCTGTGGGCCCAGCGCCCTGTGCAAGTGCGCGCCCCGGGGGTGCGCGGCACTCGCGCGAGATGCCGGGATGGCCGGGATGCGGCGCTTGTACGTGGCGTCGTGTACGCGGCGCCTGCGCGTGATGCCGTGGCCCCCGCGCGACACCGGCGCACGGCGCCCGATCAGGTTCGCGGCGGCCGGTGCGGGCCGGGACCCCGCCCGCGTCAACAGCGGCGCAAGCCGCCGCAGGTGAGGGTGTATCCCCTTCGTGGCCGTCGGAAAGACCCGCCACGAGTGACGACTTGACCGGCGCAAACCGGTGGAAACGCTGTCATGCGCGCCCTCGCGGAGCGCATCGGAACGCCCTTCCCCAACCAGACCGCAGGAAAACGTGATTGCCCGGACACTGGTCTCGCAAACGTCTGGTTCATGAGAGGTTTCTATGAATCCGAGATGTGTCTGAACACTCGGAGCTTCATCTCCGTATGAAGCGGGGGATTGCCATGCCGGTCGGCAACGAAGCGTAGGAGTAGATCCTTGGGACGCAACACGCGCAGACGCCCAACAGGCGCACGACGCGCGACCATCGGGGCGGTCGCGCTGATGCTGGGAGGAGGTGGGCTGGTAGCGGCGAACGTCTACGCCACTGCCTCCGAGAGCACCTCGGGCCAGACCGACCAGGTCCTTGCCTCGGGTGCCGCCACGATCGACTGCCCGGATGTCGGCAGTGAGCTGGCCGCGGTGCCGGACGGATCCAAGACGGAGGTCGACAAGCAACTCGCCCTCCTGGACAAGCAGATCGCCGAGGCCTATCAGCGGCTGCAGAGTTCCGCGGACGCGATCAAGCAGGACGCCGCCTTCGCGCAGAACTCGATCATGAACCCGCTCAAGGACAAGCGAGCGGCGACCATCGAGCGCATCGTGGCGGCCATCGACGCCGTGGGGGACCGCCCCGAGGGGCTGGACGCCTTCGCGCCCTGCATACTCCGCGCCTCCGGCAACCAGGACGAGCAGGAGAACGGGCAGGACGGCGAAGAGAACGGCGACGCCCAGGACGGCGATGCCGATGACGGCGCCGGTCAGGACGGCCAGGACCAGGGTCAGGGCGACGGTCAGGACCAGGACCAGGGTCAGGACCAGGGCGGCGAGCAGGGGCAGGGTGAGCAGCCTCCCGGCAACGGCGGCCAGGCCGGAAACGGTCCCGTGGCAGCCGACTTCGTGGACATCTCCACCGTCCAGCCGAACGTGTCGAAGCCGGCCGCCCAGGGCAACGCCTCCAAGGGCTCCTTCGTCACCAAGTGCGGGGTGAACGAGAACGGGCTGTTCAACTCGGACAACGTGATCGTGGCCCCCGGTGTCAGCAACGGCGCCCACCACTTCCACGACTACGTCGGCAACCAGTCCAACGACGCCTTCGCGAGCGACGAGGACCTGGCGAACGCCGAGACGTCCTGCGAGGACGAGGGCGACAAGTCCTCGTACTTCTGGCCCGTGCTGCGGCTGCAGAACGGCGCCGAGGAGAAGGACGCCGCCTCTCCGGGCGGTGGCATCGAGGGCAACGCCGGCGAGATCATCAGGCCCAAGGCGGCCACGATGTCGTTCGAGGGCAGCCCGCGCGGCGAGGTCACGGCCATGCCGAAGCTGCTGCGCATCATCACCGGTGACGCCAAGGCGTTCGTCAACGGCCCCACCAACGCCAACGCGTCGTGGAGCTGTACCGGCTTCGAGGACCGGCAACTGAAGGACAAGTACCCCCTCTGCCCGCAGGGCAGTGACGTGGTGCGCACCTTCAAGTTCCAGAGCTGCTGGGACGGCCGGAACATCGACAGCGCCAACCACCGCACGCACGTGGCCTTCGCGGCCGCCGACGGCAGCTGCGCGAACGACTTCAAGGCCATTCCGCAGCTGGTGCAACGCATCGTCTACGACGTCGACGCGCCCAGCGTGGCCGACGGCGGCAAGGCGAAGCCGTTCTTCGCGGTGGACTCCTTCCCCGAGCAGCTCCACAAGCCGGTCACCGACCACGGCGACTTCATCAACGTCTTCGACGAGGCGCTGATGGGGGAGATGGTGGACTGCATCAACGAGGGCCGTAAGTGCGACGGCGCCGATGACGGCGGCAACGGCGGCGGTAACGGCGGCGGCAATGGTGGCGGTAACGGAGGCGGCGGTAACGGCGGTGGCGGCGAGGAGCCGACCGACCCGCCGGCGACCACTCCGGCCCCGGACCCGACCGAGGGCAACGAGCAGCCGGGCGACGACGAGCCGGGCACCGAGCAGCCCGGTACCGAGCAGCCGGGCGACGACGAGCCCGGGGACGACGGCCAGAGCGAGGCCCCCGCGGACAACGGCGGCGAGAACACCGCGAAGCCGTCGGCCGGCAACACCGGGGCGACCGGGGCCGCGGGCGGCGCCGACAAGGGCAAGAACGACCAGGGCAAGGGCGACGCCGAGCCCAAGGCGGCCACGTCACCGTCGGCGACCCGGAGCGAGGCCGCCGACGGCGCGGACACCGGCGGCGCCGTGCCCGGCCCCGAACCCGAGGACGCGGGCGGCGTGGCCGCCCCGCAGACGGTCACGGGCGGACTCGCGGAAACCGGTACGAGCCTGTGGCCGGCCGCGGCCGGAGGTCTGCTGGTGATCGCCGGCTTCGTGCTGCTGCGCCGCATCAGCAGCAGGTCGAGGTAGCGGCACTGTCGCACACACCTCACGGAGGGCGGTCGGACCTGCGCAGGCGGGTCCGACCGCCCTCCGTGCGTGCGGCATACGGCGTGGGCCGCGGCCTGAGCGTGCACAGCGAAAAGCCCCGGCTGGACGGGGGAGACCAGCCGGGGCCGTGCGCTCCGTGAGCTGCGGCACACGCGGCGACGAGTGACTGGATCAAGACCTTCCCGAAGGGCGAGGAAGTGTGAACCGCACAGGGCCGGGGGACGGACAGCACTCGCGACGCATCGCGTACAGCCGGAGAACACCCCCTGCGAGCAGGGACGATGCCGGCCGAGCAGGGCGGCCGTGCCGGGCGGCCCGGCGGGCGCGGCGGGCGGCCGACGTTCCGCTGCCGGAAGGGAGGGCGCGGTGAGCGCAACGGATGCGCCAGGGCCAGACCAGTGCATGTCGGGTTTGTTCGGTATTTCAGATCGCTGCCTTGCGCGTACTTCTTCCGGCTCGGTGTGGCCGACACGGCTCTCGTTTGACATATTTGCCTACCGAGTTGGGTGCGCTGGAGCCCGTGCCGGTGGTCAGTACCGAGGGCGTCGCCCCGGGCCCGTCCTCCGCACGACCGCCGAACGCCTTCGACCGGATGTACGGCAGGCAGGGTGGGATTCGGCGGACGCCGTGCGACGGTGCCCGTGCTGAGGTTCGCGGGGAGAGCAGTGCGCACAGGCAAAGCCAGAGAGATGCGGAATCTGATCGGTCAGCTGGTCGACGGGCTGACACTGCCCGTGCCCACGGACCCCGACGTCCTGTTCGCCGCGCTGGTCGAGGCCGTGAGCGAGCTGAGAGGCCGTGAGGTCCGGCTGGTGAAGGAGGAGTTCCCGCACCAGACCGCCAGCGGACTGTGGCTCGACCTCCCCGCCTACGACCTCATCGTGGTGGACAGGCGGGCGACGCCCCTGCACCAGCTGGCGATCTTCTTCCACGAGGTGTGGCACATGCTCAAGGGGGACTGCGGCAACCACGTCGTGGGCAAGGCGGTGGCGGCCCACATGGTCTCGACCGGCGCCGAACTCCCCGAACTGCAGGAGCCGGTACGCAAGGTGGCCGCCCGCACCGAGTTCGACCGGCGCGAGGAGGCGGACGCCGAGCGGTTCGGACTACTGGCGGTCACCCGCTTCCGTGTCTGGCTGGAGGGCGAATCCGACAGCGCCGCCATGGACCGCGGCAAGATCGCCGGCCGGATCGGTGCGTCGCTTGGACAGCGCCGGCCACAGGTCTGAGCAGTGGATTCCTCGGACTACTACATACCGGCCGTCGCCACGCTGATCGGTCTCGCCGTCAAACTGCCGGGCCTGGTCAAGGACTGGCGCGACCCGCTCGTACGGTCCGTCTGCCTCGTGATCGCTCTCGGCGGCGCCGGCTTCTTCTTCGCCGCCCCGCCCACGATCACCGCCGTCAACGAGACCACCGGCACGGCCAACTTCTCCAGCCCGCTGGTGTACGGCATCATCAGCGCCTTCAGCGCGGCCTGTCTGCTGCTCATCGTCCACTGGCGCGGGGGCCCGCCCGAACACGTACGCAGTGTCTCGCGGCGCTGGCAGGCCGGGTACACCCTGGTCGTCGTCATGCTGGTCGTCCTCTTCGCCCTCGGCGACGCTCCGGTGGACCGGCACACGGACTTCGACACCTACTACGCGACGACCCCGTTCATCCGCGAGATGATCGTGCTCTACCTGGTCGCCCACATGACCGCCGCGCTCGTCACGACGGTGCTGTGCTGGCGCTGGGCGCTCCAGGTGAGCGGATGGCTGCGGGCCGGTCTGTGGATCCTCGTCCTCGGCTGGCTGCTGAACCTGGCCTTCAGCGGCTTCAAGATGGCCGCGGTGGCGGCGCGCTGGGCCGGCCAGGACTGGGGAGCCCTCAGCACGACCCTGGCGCCGCTCCTCTCCGCGCTGTCCGCGCCCTGCGCCACCGTCGGATTCCTGGTGCCCCTCGTGGGCCCCTGGGCGGTCGCCAACTGGCGGGCGGCGAAGACCTACCGCGAGCTCCGCTCCCTGTGGCGCGAACTCGGACGCGCCTCGCCCCGTACACCGCTCGCCGGTCCCATCCCGTGGTACTCGTCTCCCCAGGTCCGCCTCACCCGGCGTGAGGCGGGCATCCAGGACGGGCTGAGCCTCGTGGCGCCGTGGTTCGACACCGGGGTCCGTACGCGCGCGCGGGCCGCGGCGGTCGCCGCGGGCCACACCGACGACGAGGCCGCCCGTATCGGCCATGCGGCGATGGTCGCCGCCGCGGTCCGCGCGGCCGGCCGGGGCCTGCCCGTCGGCTCCTGTGTCCTCCCCGACCACTCCGAGATCAGCGCGGTGCGTACCGCGCCCCTGGGCGTGTCGGTGGCGCTGCGTTCGTCCCCGATCGTCGCGGCGGCCCGGGAGAGCGGAACCGCCGTCCCGGCAGAGGACGGTGAGAAGTCCCCCACATGACCCACATGACCCACATACACATACACATACATGTACACATGCACGTACAAGCACAGCCCTCCGTGGCCGCGGAAGGCCGGTGAAGTCGTGGACGTCGTCTTCTACATCCCTGGCGTGATCCTTCTCGTCACGGCCGTACTCAATCTGCCGGCCATGCGGGGAGCCTGGCGCGACCCCCTGATGGCCGCGAGCATCTCGGTCCTGCTCATCGGCGCGCTCGTGTGCATCCTGTCCGCGCCTCCCACCATCGGTGTCGTCAACGACCTCACCGGCATCGCCAACTTCTCCGCACCGCTGGTCTATTCGGGGATGTCCGCGCTCAGTGCCTGCTACCTCGTCCTGATGATCGCCTGGAGGGGCGGAGAGCCCGAGCGCGTCGCCCGCGCGTCCCTTCTCGTGGTGTGCGTCTACGGACTCGTGATCATCGGGATCGTCACGCTCTTCGCCCTGGCCGACGTACCCGTGGAACGGACCAGGGACCTGGACACGTACTACGCCAGGACGCCGTACATGCGGGAGATGATCCTGCTGTACCTGGTGGCCCACACCGCGGCGACCGCCGCCCTCGCGGGCATGTGCCTGGCCTGGCTGCGGAAGGTGCGGGACCTCACGCGCAAGGGCCTGACGCTGATCGTCGTCGGCGTGCTCTTCGACCTGTCGTACCAGATCGCCAAGTACCTCGCCATCGGCGCCCGTTGGGGCGGCCTCGACTGGGACTTCCTCTCCACGAGCCTCTCACCGCCCCTCGTGGCGGTCGCGGGCGTCACCGTCGCCGCCGGCTTCGCGCTGCCGCGCGTCGGCCCCTCTACCGCGGACAACTTCCGCGCCTGGCGGCGGTATCGGCTGCTCCGGCCGCTCTGGCTTGAGCTGCGCGACCTGCGGACACCGGTGGCCGACACCCACTGGTGGGACCTTCCCGTGGTGCGCCTGGTGCAGCAGGAGATCACGATCCTGGACGGAGTGCTGGTGTGCTCGCCCTACCTCGACAACGAGGTCCGCAGGGCGGTGGCGCTGGAACACGCGGAGATCGTGGCCGAGGCGGCCATGCTCGCGGCGGCCAGGGTGCATGTCTCCGTGGGCCCCGACGCCGAACTCCCCTCGGACGTGGGCCGGCTGCGGTCGGTGGCGCAGCCTCATCTGATGGTGCAGCTGGCCCGGGCCCTGTCGTCCTCGCCCGTCGTCGCCGAGGCCCGGCAGCGGGCGTCCCGGCAGAAAGCACGCCAGGGCCACGACGACCGAGACCGAGACCGAGACCGCGATCACAACCGCGATCACGACCACGACAGGGCCTGACGGGTCCGAGGTGGCCGGTCGGCCCGCTCATGGTTCGATCAACGGGCGGCCGGACCGGAGGACACCCCGGTTCCCGCGCTCCGCACAGCGATCACCCGTACCCGCGCGCCCCGCGTGCCGCAGTCATGCGCCGACGCCGGTCAACAGAGAGGGCCCACACCCATGTCCGACACGAAGTCCACCCCCCGGCGCGGCGCGATCGTCGTCGGAGGGGGCATGACGGGCATGCTCGCCGCGTCGGTGCTCGCCCACCACGCGGACGTCACGATCATCGAACGGGACCTTCTGCCGGACGGCCCACGGCCACGCAAGGGCCTGCCACAGGCCCGGCACGCACACGTCCTGTGGTCCGGTGGCGTCAAGGCCCTCGATGAGCTCCTGCCGGGCATCATCGACCAGCTCGTCGACCGTGGCGCCCGGAGAACACCCGTCATGGCCGACCTGGTGTCCAAGGCTCCCTCGGGGCAGTGGTTCCGCCGTTTCACCCATGGCGGCCACATCAGCCTTCTGTGCAGCCGTGACCTGCTGGACGCGGTGATCCGCGACCGAGTGCTGACGGACCACCGGGTCACCCTGCGCCAGGAGACCGAACTGCTGTCCCTGGAAGGCGGCGCCCGCCGTGTGTCCGGCGTCCGAATACGTGCGGCGGACACCGAAAGCACGCTCCCGGCCGACCTGGTGATCGACGCCAGTGGCCGGGGCAGCCGGGCCCCCAACTGGCTGCGGGACCTGGGGCTCCCGCCGGTGCCGGAACGCACGGTCGACGCCGGCTTCGGTTACGCCAGCCGGATCTACCGTGCCCCCGGCACGACCGCCGACGGCTTCCCGATCGTCAACGTCCAGGCGGACCCCCGCAGGCACCCCGGCAGGGGCGGCATCATCACCCCCATCGAGGGCGGCCGTTGGCTGGTGACGCTCGCCGGAACCAGGGGTGGCCGGCCGAGCGCCGACAACGCGGAGTTCGTGCCCTTCGCGCTCGGTCTGCCGCACCCCGTCATCGGTGAACTCCTCGCCGGTGCCGAGCCCGAGACGGACGTCGTCACCACCCGCAGCACGGCCAACCGGCGGCGCTACTACGAGAAGGCCGCGCGCTGGCCCGACGGCTTCGCCGTGCTCGGTGAGGCGGTCGCCGGCTACAACCCCGTCTACGGTCACGGGCTGAGCGCCGCCGCGCAGAGCGTCGTCGCGCTGCGCCGCATCCTGGAACGCCAGGACCTCCGCACGCCCGGCACGGCCCGGCGCGTCCAGAAGAGCGCGGCGCGTCCGGTCGAGAACGCCTGGAGCCTGGCCGTGGGCCAGGACATCTTCTACCCGGGCGCCAGTGACGAGCCCCCCACCCGGCTGGAAAGGGCTCTGGCCGCCTTTGTGGACAGGGCGGTCGACGCCGGATCGAGGAATCCTCGCGCCCTGCGCATCCTGCTGGACGTGATGAGCATGGAGAAGCCGCCCTCCCGGCTCCTGATGCCCGACATGCTCGCCCTGGTCTGCCTCGGCCGCAAGAAGCCGCACCTCGGGGGCCCGCCGCTGACGGACCGCGAGCGCGGGGCCGCCACCACCTCCTGAGCTCCTCCTCCGTCCACCGTCACTCCCTTGACTGGTGACGACCCCTCTGGGAGAATTCGTCACCAGTCAAACAGGTGACGCCGTGTGGGCGGCGTCGAGCAACTCCGCGACACAGGAGGCCGGGATGGCGCAGGGTGAGAAGGTTCGGGTTCCGGACGTCGCCGAGGTGGCACGCCGTGCGCGCTTCGGTTCACTGCCGGGGAGGGTCCGTCTCGCGGACACCGTCGAGGAGAGGCCGGCCACGGTCCTGGACCCCGCGCGAAACGCGTACAACGACGACGAGTGGCTCGTTCGGACGTGCATCTGACGTCCGCGCGTCAGTGGGCGTGCGCGTCAGCGAGTGCGGGCGTCAATGGGCGCGGGTGCCGGTCTGTGCGGCGGGCGCCCGCGCCTGCTTCTTGCGGGCCCGGTACGCCGCCGCCTTGAGCTTGTTCCCGCAGGACTCCATGCCGCACCACTGCCGGCGCACTCCGCGGGACCGGTCGATGTAGACACGGGTGCAGTCGGGATTGCCGCACTCCTTGAGCAGCGGTACGTCCGGTCCGCTGAGCACCTCGACGGCGTGCCGCGCCACCGTGGACAGCGCTTCTTCCGGTGTCGCGCTCGTCCGCCGCCCCGTCGCGGTGAGCTGCGGTGCCGCCGGAGGCCTGCGCGCCGCGCCGTTCACCGTGGCGAGCGCCTTGCCGTCGTAGGGCTCTCCGAGGCGCCGGGCGGTGACCAGCTCGTAGACGGCCTCTCGTACGGCGACCGCCCGCGCGAGGTCGGTGTCCCCGCTGGGGGTGACGATGTCGACGATCCCCGCCTCCAGGTACCAGGCGTCCAGCCGCTCCGGTGACGCGAGCATCTCGAAGCGCAGTGTGTGGCGGGCGCGGAGTGTCGCGGCGAAGTCCAGGGCCGGGTCTCCGCACACGAAGGCATGATCCACATTCACGTCACCATCCTGACAGGTGACGATTGCCTGTGCAAGGCCCGCTCGCCGGGAGCGGCCGCAGGGTCCGGTGGCGCCCGGCACGGGGCATCGCGGCGGGTGCCGGGGCCTGACGTCGGGCATGAAACCGGTGCCGACCGCAGGAAGGTTCCCACGCGAACTCGGTTGTGGGAGCGCTCCCGTGAGCGTCAGGATGCTCGTCATGCGCCCCCAGCCGAGTATTCGCTCCTACAGGCCCGCCGACCGTGCCGCCGTCGCCGACATCTGTGTGAGAACCGCGCTCGACGGAGGGGATTCGCGTGAGCGTTATCCCGACGAGGAGTTGATGCCGTCCGTTTTCGCCGCGCCGTACTGCCACCTGGAGCCGGAACTCGCCTTCGTCCTGGACGACGGATCGGGCCGGGCGGTCGGCTACGTCATCGGCACCGCCGACACCCAACGGTTCGTCAGGACCTTCCGCACGAAATGGATTCCGCGGATCGCCGGACGCTATCCCGAGCCCACCGCGGAACCCCGGACACCCAGCGAGGAGATGATCGCCCTCCTGTACACGCCCGAGCGGATGGTCCTCCCTGACCTGGCCGCGTATCCCGCACATCTGCACATAGACCTTCTGCCGGACTGGCAGCGGCGGGGCTTCGGACGAGGGCTGATGCGGACGTTCCTCGCCGCCCTGCACGACCGTGGCGTCCCGGCGGTCCACCTGGGCATGGTCACCGCGAATGTCGCCGCGCGGGCGTTCTACGACCGACTCGGCTTCCACGAGATCCCCGTACCCGACCCCGGCCCGCTCACCTACCTCGGCAGGCCGACGACCGTGGATACTCCGTGAGACAGCACCCGCCCGGGAGAAGGCCTGTCGTACCCGTCCTCTAAGCTCCCGCGCATGAGCGAGGCGGACTCCGGCAGACGGGTCATCGACGGGCGGTTCCGGCTGGAGGCGCGGCTCGGGGGCGGCGGGATGGGTACGGTCTGGCGGGCCACGGACCTCGCCCTGCACCGGAACGTGGCCGTCAAAGAGGTCCGGCCTCCGGACATCGACCTCGCCGAGTACGACCCGCGGGGCGCGCGGCTGCTGCGGGAACGGGTGCTGCGCGAGGCCAGGGCACTCGCGAGGATCGACCACCCGAACGTCGTGACGATCCATCACATCGTGGACGGCGGCGAGGGAACGTATCCGTGGATCGTGATGGAACTGGTCGGCGGCGGCTCGCTCGCCGACCGGCTGGAGCGGGGCCCGACGGACCTCGTGGAGACGGCCCGGATCGGGCGGGAGGTACTGGCCGCGCTGCGGGCCGCGCACGCCGCCGGCATCCAGCACCGGGACGTCAAGCCCGCCAACGTCCTGCTGCGCCCCGACGGCCGCCCCGTGCTCACGGACTTCGGGATCGCGGCGATCCGCGAGTCGACGGCCCTCACCGCCACCGGTTCGATCATCGGTACGCCCGACTACATGGCACCCGAGCGCATCGCGGGCAACGACGGCGGGCCGGCGTCGGACCTGTGGTCGCTGGCGATGATGCTGTACGCCGCCGTCGAGGGCCGCCATCCGCTGCGCAGAGGCACGACGATGGCCACCCTGGCGGCCGTCCTGTACGAGGATGTGCCGCCGCCCCGGAAGGCGGGGCCGCTGGCGGACGCGCTGATGCGGGTGCTGGTGAGGGACCCGGAGGCGCGTCCCGACGCCGGGACACTCGACCGCATGCTGACGGCCGTGGCTGTCGGCGTCGGTGTAGCCGCGGCCACGAGCGAGGAGGCGGCCGGCGCCGCACCGGAGGCCCGTACGAATGAGGCCCGTACGAATGAGACCCGTACGGATGAGGCCCGTACCGACGAAGACCGTACGGAAGCCACCTCCTACCGGCTGACGCCTCCGCGGGACGCCGTGCCACGGCCGGGCGGCCCGACACCCGTAGGACCCGCTGGGCGCGGACGCCGGGCCACGGTCGCCCTGTCCGCCGTCGGAACGGTGCTGGTGGGCGTGCTGGCGTGGACACTGCTGCCCGACGGAGAGGGCTCGGGATCGTCGGCGTCGGGCGACTCGACGAACAGCGCGACGGCGAATCCGTCGGCCAGGTCCTCCTCGACGGACAGGACCGGTACGGCCGACGAGAGCCCCACGCCCCGGCGGACGGAACAGAAGACGCCCACCGACCTGCTGACACCGGACGGCATCCGCACCGCGTTCAGGGCCTTGGAGAAGGAGACGGGCCGCGACCGGTACGGCAACGTGACGGTCTACCCCGACTACGTCTCCGCGCAGGTGATGGTCGAGGGCAGCCGGACCAGTTACGAGCAGTACACCTACTACGTGGGCCGGGGCGTCCAGGAGAGCCCGATCAAGGCGCAGTTGGCCGGCGGGGCCCAGCCGATGACATTGGACGGCCTCGACTGGGACAGGCTCCCCGCCCTGCTCGCCGAGGCGGAGAAGAAGCTGAACGTCGACGACGCCACGACCCGCTACCTCGTGGTCAAATCACCGAACGACCTGTTCGACCGGAGCGCCGAGATGCTCGTCTACCTCGCGGACGAGTACAACAGGAGCGGCTATCTGCAGGCCGACGCCCGCGGCAAGGTGACCAGGGTGACACCTGCCGACTGACGGCGGTCAGCTGTCTGCCGGCACCGGGGGAGCGGAGTGCCGTGACGTCATCGCGGCCAGCTCCTCCGCGGTGCGCGGGCCGGCGGACTGAGAGGCCAGCAAACCCCGCGTGCGCAGCAGTTCGGCCACCGCGACCCCCCAGGGCAGCCGAAGTCCCGCCTGCTCCAGGAGGTCCGTACGGGCCAGCGTCGCGTCCGCGGGCCCGGTGACCGCTCCGGACGGAGTGAGGAGTGCCGCGTCGTCGGCCCAGCGCAGGGCGAGGTCCACGTCGTGCGTCGCCATCACCACGGTGGTGCCGCTCGCGCGCAGCCCGTCGAGGGTCGCGAGCAGCCGCTCCTGACCGTCCGGGTCCAGCCCCGCGGTCGGTTCGTCGAGGATCAGCACCCGTGGCCGCATCGCCACGGCGCCCGCGATCGCGGTCCGCTTGCGCTGTCCGTACGAGAGCAGATGGGTGGGGCGTTCGGCCAGGGCCGAGATGTCCAGCGCGGCGAGCGCCTCGTCCACCCGGGCCCGTACCTCGGTGTCGGGCAGGCCGAGGTTCAGCGGCCCGAACGACACGTCCTGGCCGACGGACGCGGCGAAGAGCTGGTCGTCCGGGTCCTGGACCACCAGCTGGACGGTCGTGCGCAGCAGGGTCAGGCCCTTGCGGTCGTACCGGACCGGCCGGTCCTCCACGGTCAACTGCCCGGTGTGCGGGCGCAGTCCACCGCTGAGCAACCGCATCAGGGTGGTCTTTCCGCTGCCGTTGCGGCCGAGCAGGGCGAGCGCCCGCCCCGCGCGCACCTCGAAGTCGAGGCCGCTGAGCACGGTGGGGCCGTCCTCGTACGCGTAGGACGCGCCCCGCAGGGCGACCAGCACGGGCTCGCTCATCGCAGCGGCCTTTCCAGTACGAAGGTGAGTGCGGCCACCGCCGCGAGCAGCGCGACGGCGGCGAGTGTGAAGCGCGCGGAGATCCGGGCCTCGGGTACCAGTACGCGCAGGGTGCCGTCGTAACCGCGGCCCGCGAGCCCGGCCTGCAGGCGGGTCGCCCGGTCGAAGGCCCGGACGAAGGCGGTGGCGCCGAGCCCGGCCAGCGAACGCCAGGAGGCGGCCCGCGTGGTGTGCCCGAGCCGGGCGGCCTGCGCCTCCCTGATCCGGCGTACGGAGTCGAGGAGCAGGAAGCTCATCCGGTACGTCACCAGGGCCACGTCGACGACCGGCGCGGGCACCCCGGCGTTCACCAGCCGTGGCAGCAGGTCGGACAGGGGAGTGGTGAACGCGAACAGGAGCACGCCGAGGGAGGCGGCCGAGGTACGCAGCAGGAGTTCCCCGGCGCGCACCGGGCCGCCCTCCGCCAGGGTCACGAACCCGTCCGGGCCGCCGACCTGGAGCAGCAGAGGGAGCGCACCGGTCACGCAGAAGCCCAGCGGCACCCGGTAGGCGCGCCAGAGCCGGCGGCCGGGTACCGCGGCCGGGCCCAGCAGCACGGCGAGGGCGGTCACCAGGACCAGGGCGGCGCCCGGCCAGGGCGGGAGAGAGATCGCCAGGACGGTCAGGCCGAGACCGAGCACGGCCTTGTCCACGGGGTGGCGGTGGCGCCAGCGACTGCTGTGCGCCGCCGCGTCGATGGGCAGCACGAAGGCTCAGGTCCGTTCGGTCGGCCGGTTCGGTCCGGCCGGGGACTCACCGGCGCCGCCGGGCACCCTTGCCGTCGCGTCCTGGGCGCCCTCCCGCTGTGCCAGGACCCGCAGTTCGCCCTGGCGCCTGCCTCGGCGCAGGCCGAAGTAGTAGGCGAGGACTCCCGCGCCGAGGGCGGCCTGGAGGGCGAACAGCGCCGACTCGATCTCGTCGGACGGCGGCTCGTACAGGGGCGAGAACCACGGCTCGTAGTCCGGCTCGATCTCGGTGATCGCGGTCTCCGCCTCCGCGTCGGCGCCCGCGAACGGCTCCTCCTTGTGGTCGCCCATGCCGAAGGCCAGCGGCAGGACGGCGAGCGCGGCCACGACGAGCAGCAGCAGGGCGTTGATCTTCGCGTTACGGCTCATCGGGCCACCGTCCCGGTCGTCCCGGTCGTCTCATTCGTCCCGGGCGTCTCGGGCGTCTCGGGCGTCCCGGGCGTCCCGGGCGTCCCTGGCGTCTCGGTTGTTCCGGTTGTTCCGGAGTTCTCGGACCGGGACCGCCCGCCGGCCAGGAACACGCCGAGCCGGGTCAGTTCGCCCTTGCTCGACTGCACCAGCAGCCGCATCACGAGCACGGTGAGCAGCCCCTCGCTCACCGCGAGCGGGATCTGGGTGACGGCGAAGATCGAGCCGAACTTGCCGAGCGCGCCCGGGAATCCGCTGCTCGGGTCGGGGAACGCGAGCGCGAGCTGCACGCTGGTGACGCAGTAGGTGGACAGGTCGGCGACGAACGCGGCGAAGAACACCGCGACCATCAGCGGCACGTCGAACCGTCGGAGCAGCCGGTACACGGCGTAGCCGGCCCACGGGCCGACGATCGCCATCGAGAAGACGTTGGCGCCCAGCGTGGTCAGTCCGCCGTGGGCGAGCAGCAGCGCCTGGAAGAGCAGGGTGATGGTGCCCAGGACCGCCATGATCGGTGGCCGGAACAGGATGGCGCCGAGGCCGGTGCCGGTGGGATGGGAACAACTGCCGGTCACCGACGGCAGTTTCAGTGCGGAGAGAACGAAGGTGAAGGCCCCCGACGCGCCGATGAGGAGCGTGCTCTCGGGATGTTCTCTGACCTCACGGGTGAGCGACCGGACTCCGTGGACGACGAACGGCGCCGACGCGACGCCCCAGGCGACCGCGTGCGCCGGAGGAAGGAAACCCTCGGCTATGTGCATGGCTCAGCAGACCCTCTCCAGCACCTCGTGGATGGTTGACGTGCCTTGGCCGGTCTCCTGGCTTACGGGTAACACCGCCCGTGCTCCGCCTTCCCGGGTCCAAGGACCCAGTGGCTGCCCGTAAGGGCCGGAGCCGGACTTCCCGATCACAGTGGCGAGGGCCGCACCGGCATCACACCGATTTCCCGAGCACCAAGGCGTCGTGACAGTAGTGCGCGTACAGGGGTGGTGACAAGCGGCCCTCGGGCGCCTGACCAGGGAACACAATGGTCAGGGGCCTTTTTCTGTCGGATCGGGAGCTTGGTCGGACCTCGGTCTGTACCGCTTCGAAGCGGTTGCGCACGACGGTGAGGGCGAGCCCCGTCGGACCGCTGATGCCATCCGAAGAGGAAGCCTGTCGAACGTGAAGTTGTCGGAGTCGTTGGGGTTCACCGTGACCGTCGCGGTGCTCGTGGGGTGGCCGGGGCCGAGGCTGCGCTCGCTGTCGGCCAGGGCGTGCGTGAACAAGTCGGTACCGCGGGGGATTTCCCGCCTCATGGTGGGCGTGGGACAGGTCGCAGCGGGAGAGCACGGTGTCGGGGTGGTCGGCGCCCAGGACGCGTTCGCTGTCGGCCAGGTTTCGCTCGGGCGATGTCACGGCCTGTTTGAGGTGTCCTGCCTGCGGACAGGCGCCCGCGAGGTGCTCGCGCGATCTCAGGGTGTCCGGGTGGTCGGGCCCGAGGCCGTGTTCGTGCTTGGCCGCCTGACGCTCGAAGTGGGGCACCACGTGGTCCCCGGCGCGGGCTGTCCGCTCCTCGGCCGGGGCGACGGGAACCCCGCAAGGGACCGCTCCTTTGCGGCCTGTCACCCGAGTACGTACGGCATGCGCCCCTGGGGTTCCCGGAACAGGCCACACCGCCCTGTCGGGCGCCGCCTTCTGCGGCGCCGGTACACAAGAGGTGCTGCGGGGGCGTCGATTCGGCTCGCCACGGTTCGTCGGTGAGGTACAAGGTCTCAGGAACACCGGGAGGAACCATGAAGTACATGCTGCTGGTCTGCGGCGACGACACCGCCGACGCCTCGGGTATGGCACCGGTCGAGCCATGGGTGGAGGAGTTGAGCGCGCGGCGCGGTGTACTGCTGCACGGCCATCGGCTGCGGCCCCCGGCCGACGCGGTGACCGTGCGCGTACGCGACGGTGAAGTGCTGCGCACCGACGGGCCGTTCGCGGAGACGAAGGAGTACGTCGCCGGGTACGACATCCTTGAGTGCGACAGTCTGGAGGAGGCCCTGGAGGCGGCCGCGCGGCATCCGGTGGCGACCATCGGGGCCATGGAGGTGCGCGCGTTCTGGGACGACGAGGACACCGAGGGGGACATCCGCCGGCTCGACGCGGAACTGACGGCCGCCGGGCGCGAGCGGGACTTCGACCGGGCGATGGCTTGTTACGCACCCGACGCGGAGGTGTTCCACCCGGTGAGCGGCCTGGAGCAGCGCGGGGTCGAGGCGCTCCGCAAGGCCGAGGAGGTGTGGTTCTCGACCTTGTCCGGGCCGGTGGAACGCGAGGTGCTCGAATTCCGCGTGCGGGCCGACGAGAGCATCGCCTTCAGCCACGCGCTCGTGCGGATGCGCGTCACGCCGGTAGGCGGCGACGCGCTGGACACCACGGCGCGGGTGACCACCGGTTACCGACTGACGGGCGACCGCTGGCTGATCGTCCATCAGCACACGTCCGTGGCCCTCGACAGCACGGTCCCCGGAGCCGCCGGGTCCTGAATGAGCCCTGGAGGGGCCTGGCTGGAGGCCCCTCCAGCACATCCGTTACGCGCCCGAGCATGCGCCAAGTCTTGACGTGCTCCTGGCGAGATGCCTCTATGGGAGCGCTCCCACTTTCCCGAAACCCGAAACCCGAGTTTCTTGGCGCTCACTCCCTGGAGTCGCAGTGAGAAGAACAAGAAGCACGACACGGAAAAACCCTGTCAGCGCGTTGCTCGCCGCACTGGCCGCCTTCCTCGGGCTCGTCGTTCTCGGCGCGCTCGTACCGACCGCCGCACATGCCCAGTTGCCTGGTGAGTCGTCCGGCGCGTCCCCGGGCGTCCTCGCGACCGGTCTCCATATCGACAACGGCCGCCTGCTCGAAGGCAACGGCAACGATTTCGTCATGCGCGGCGTCAACCACGCCCACACCTGGTATCCGGGCGAGACGCAGTCGCTGGCCGACATCAAGGCGCTCGGCGCCAACTCCGTCCGCGTCGTCCTCTCCGACGGTCACCGCTGGAGCAGGAACAGCCCCGAGGACGTGGCCGCCGTCATCGCCCAGTGCAAGGCCAACCGGCTGATCTGTGTACTGGAGGTGCACGACACCACCGGCTACGGCGAGGATGCCGCGGCCGGCACGCTCGACCACGCGGCCGACTACTGGATCGGCCTCAAGAGCGTGCTCACCGGCCAGGAGAACTACGTCATCGTCAACATCGGCAACGAGCCCTGGGGCAACACCGACCCCGCGGGCTGGACCGATCCGACGATCGCCGCAGTCAAGAAGCTGCGCGCCGCCGGGTTCGAGCACACCATCATGGTGGACGCGCCCAACTGGGGCCAGGACTGGCAAGGAGTCATGCGGGCCAACGCCCAGGCCGTCTACGACGCCGACACCACCGGCAACCTGATCTTCTCGATCCACATGTACAGCGTCTTCGACACCGCGGCGGAGATCACCGACTACCTGAACGCGTTCGTCACCGCGAAACTACCCATCCTCATAGGTGAGTTCGGCGGTCCGGCCGACCAGTACGGCGACCCGGACGAGGACACCATGATGGCCACGGCGCAGCAGCTGCGCCTCGGTTACCTCGCCTGGTCCTGGAGCGGTAACACCGACCCGATCCTGGACCTCACGATCGGCTTCGACCCCACACAGCTCAGCTCCTGGGGCCAACGCATCTTCAACGGCGCCAACGGCATCGCCCAGACCTCCGAGGAGGCCACGATCTACGGCGGCGGCACCCCGGGCGACACCCAGGCCCCGACCGCTCCGGGTACCCCGGGTGCCTCCGCCGTGGCGGCCACCTCGGTGACCCTCACCTGGACCGCCGCCACCGACAATGTGGGCGTCACCGCCTACGACATCGTGCGGGTCGGTGGAAGCAGCGAGACAACGGTCGCCGCGTCCACCACCAACACCACCACCGTGACCGGGCTCACCGCGAACACGGCGTACACCTTCGCCGTCTACGCACGTGACGCGGCCGGGAACCGCTCGGCCCGCTCGGCCACGGTGAACGTCACCACCGCCGACGGCGGCAGCACACCCGGCACGAGCTGCTCCGTCGGCTACCGCGTCAGCGGCGACTGGCCGGGCGGCTTCCAGGGCGAGATCACCATCCGCAACACGGGAACCGCCGCGGTCAACGGCTGGAAACTGGTCTTCGCCTTCGCCAACGGCCAGACGGTCTCCAACATGTGGGGAGGCACCCCGACCCAGAGCGGTACGACGGTGAGTGTCGCCCCCGCCTCGTACACCTCCACCATTCCCGCGAGCGGTTCGGTCGCCGTCGGCTTCACCGCCAACAAGGGCGCCTTGAACACCGCTCCGACCGTGTTCACCCTGAACGGCACCACCTGCGCCGCCAGCTGACTGGCAGTCATCAACCGGCGGCCGTCAACTGGTAGGAACTGGCCGGCGGGGTCATCGCGCCCCGTCGGCCGGTCGGGCGCCGGGTGGTCAGGCGGTGGTGTCCGGGGCGGTGTCCTGCTCCGCGGGGGTGTCGGCCGCAGCGGCCCTGGACGTCGTGTAGAAGACGGACGACCCCTGCTTGGTGCGCTGGACCTGGCCCTTGGCGACGAGCCCTTCCACCGTGGTGCGTACGACCTTGGGCTTGATCTCGCGCTCGGGGTGGGCCTCCGCGAGCGCCGTGGCGACCTCGGCGGACGAGCGCGGCTCGGACTGCCGACCGAGGTGTTCGCGGATGAGCTCGACGAGCGTGGGCTTCGCGGCGGCCGGCTTCGCGTCACCGGACTCGGCCGCGGCGGGCTTGGCTTCGGTCTTCGAGGCGGCGGGCTTCGCAGTCGCGGGCTTTGCGACGGCGGACTTCGGAACACCGGCCTTCGAGGCCGACTTGCCGGTGGCCTTCGTGGCGGCCGACTTCGTGGTGGTGGCCTTCTTCCGCCCGCCCGCCGTGGCCGTGGCCTGCCGCGGCACCGAAGGCGCGGGCACGGAGCCGCCCTTGGCGTTCGCGGCGGCCTTGTCACCACCCAACGCCCGCTGCAGCTCGGCCAGCAGGGTCTGGTCGTGCTGCAGGGCACTCAACTGCTCCTGCAACGACTCCACTTCGGCGCCGATACGTTCCTGCTCCTTGGTGTTGCGTTCGAGGTCCGCAGCCACCTGAGCGGCGTACTGGGTCTTGAGTTCCGTGGCGGCCGATTCGACTTCGGACATGGCAGTTACCCTTCCTCGTCATCGTGTGGTGCTGGAGCCGGATGCTACTCGCATCATCAGGCCATGATCCCGAAGTTGTCAGGACCGTCCCCGCGGTTCCACGACCCCTGACACACCGCCGCGGGCCGCAAAGGCGCAGGCGGCGACGTGTGCGAGGGACACCTGACCACGCGCGCGAAGCCATGTCTCGAATTCAACCTTCAAGGTGACTTTAAAGACCGACCGACCGGTGCACCCGACTCGCAGCGTGAACGGCTTCCGGTGGTGCACCTGAAGGGCGGTGGCGGCAGTTATGCGGACATGGACTGGAAGTCCGCCCAGTACCGCAGGGCTTCACGGATGGACCGTTTCGCGCGCCCCTGGATCGCGCACGCGGTGGAGCACCTGTCCCAGGCCCGTGAGGAGCACTTCACCGGCATCCTCTCCGTGTGTACGCCGCAGTGACCGGCCGGTGGCCGCACACTTGGGTCCCAGCTAGCGCACGGTGTTCGCGGCCTGGTTCACCGCGTACGAATCGGAACTGCGCTACTACTCACCCGGGCTGATCATGCACCTCAGGGTGGCGGAGGGTTTCGCGACTCGTTCCCCGCCCGGTGGCGACGGCACACCGGCTGTGGCGCGGACCGGTGCGCGGCCCGCGGAACACGGTTCTGGCCCGTCCGAAGCTCAGGGAGCCCGCGGAGCGGCTGCTGAAGACGGTCGGCGCGCTGCGTACCGCCGGCTCGAACGGCCTGCGAAGGAGCGTCGACCGAAGCCGGGGACCGCTCTGTTCGTCCCCCGTACGTCAGAGGCGGCTGTCCTCTGTCTCACCGAGGGAGCTGTCGGGCTTGCCCAGGGACCATCCGGAGACGTCCGTGAGCCGCCCCCGCCACAGGGGCATCACCACAGGGCCGCCCGTCCCGACGACACTGGTGGCGTCGCGCAGGTGGATCCACTGCGGCAGCCGCTGGGGGACAGGACGCCCCTGCTTGTCGGAGACCGCCTCGTCCACCTGCTCGGGGAACCGTTCCAGCAACTGTGCGCCGGGTCCGTCGACACCGCGGAGGCTGCGCGCCCAGTCGGCCTTCCAGGCCTTGTGGGAGATGAGGTCGCCGTAGAGGAGATTGCCCCCGAGGAGCAAGGTGATCGGCAGCGCTGCCTGCGGGTCCTGGCCGACCAGCCGTACCAGCATCTGCAGCTGGAGATCAGGCACTGTCTCGGTCACGATCGGCGCGGCCGACTCCCGGAGCGGGTCCTGCTCGTCACTCACGGCCTTGCTTGTCCTTTCGATCCGTCACACGTGTCGGTCCCGTCACACGTGCGACAGCCCGTGGTTCCGGCGAGGCAGCGGCCGTCACGCGGCCAGCAGTCCGGCGCGGAGCCGACTCAGGGTGCGCGTCAGCAGACGGGAGATGTGCATCTGGGAGAGGTCCAGCTCGCGGCCGATCTCCGCCTGGGTCATCTCCCGGCCGAAGCGCATCTCGATGATGGTCCGCTCCCGGTCGTCGAGCTGGCGCAGGAGGGGCGCGAGCGTGTGCAGGTCCTCGAACAGGTCCATCGCCGGGTCTTCCTCGCCCAGGGTGTCCGCGTACTTCGGCCCGCCGTCGCTGGAGTCGTCGTCGCCACCGGGGGTGTCGATGGAGCCGGCCACGTAACCGTTGGCGGCGACCAGGCCCTCTATGACCTCTTCCTCGCTCAGGTCCAGGTGGACGGCGAGCTCCTTGACCGTCGGCGGGCGGTTCAGCGTGGCGGCGAGGGTTTCCTTGCTCTTGGCGAGGGAGACGCGCAACTCCTGCAGGCGCCGCGGGACGTGCACGGCCCAGGTGGTGTCCCGGAAGAAGCGCTTGATCTCGCCGACGATGTAGGGGATCGCGAAGGAGGTGAACTCGACCTCGCGCGACAGGTCGAAGCGGTCGATCGCCTTTATGAGGCCGATGGTGCCGACCTGGATGACGTCCTCCATGTCACCGCTGCCCCGGTTGCGGAACCGGCGGGCCGCGAAGCTGACCAGGGACAGGTTCATCTCGATCAGTGTGTTGCGGGCGTACTGGTATTCGTGGGTGCCCTCCTCCAGCTCCTGCAGCCGGTCGAGGAAGAGCCGGGACAGCACCCGCGCGTCCTTGGGAGCTACCTTGCCCCCGTCCTCGATCCACGGCAGGTCGCCCGCGGCCTCCTGCACGCCCGTGCTGCAGTCAGACGCCTCGCGGGTGTTCACGGAGGTAGTCACGGTGCCGCCTTAACTAGAAAGCAAGTTGGTCGTCTCCTGCCCGGCTTCTCCAAGAGCATGTCTGCTCAACCCCGGTCAATTACGAAGGCGGCCGTCCATGGGCACCCAGGAGGCCGGAGTACAGTCTGCTCGCCGCGCCCGTGCCGGACCGGGCAGCGCGCTTCCTCCTGTCTCCTCTCTGTGCCGGCCGGGTGAGGCCATGACCAGTACGCAGGACCAGCCGGACACGCGGGACCAGCCGAAGACGCAGAACCAGCCGGATACGCGGGACCAGCCCGAGAAGACGCCCCGCCCTTCCGGGACATGGTCGTCGCCGCAGTACGCGCGACGCGCGGAACGGATACGGCGCCGACTGGAAAGACTCATCGGCATCGCGGCGACCGAGGGCAACTCCCTCACCGCTCTGCGCAACGGCGACGAGATCTTCGCCGCCATGCTGGCGGGCATCCGGTCCGCCGAGCACACCGTGGACATGATGACCTTCGTGTACTGGAAGGGCGACATCGCCCGCGAGTTCGCGCAGGCACTCGCGGAGCGGGCCCGGGACGGTGTGCGGGTACGGCTGCTGCTGGACGGCTTCGGCAGCAGGCTGATCGAGAAGGACCTGCTGGCGGCCATGGAACAGGCCGGGGTGCAGGTGGCGTGGTTCCGCAAACCGCTCGCCCTCTCGCCGCTCAAGCAGAATCACCGCTGTCACCGCAAGGTTCTCGTCGTCGACGAACGGACCGCGTTCACCGGCGGGGTGGGCATCGCGGAGGAGTGGTGCGGCGACGCGCGCAACGAGCAGGAGTGGCGCGACACCCATGCCGAGGTCCGCGGACCGGCCGTGGACGGTATCGCCGCCGCGTTCGCACAGAACTGGGCCGAGTGCCACAAGGAACTCTTCGACGACCGTGACCGGTTCGTCGCGCACACCCCCGAGGGCGGGGCCGTGGTGCAGGTGGTGCGCGGTTCGGCCAGCTTCGGCTGGCAGGACATGCAGACCCTGCTCCGGGTGATGCTGGAGTCGGCCGAGGAACGCTTCCGGCTGGCCACCGCCTACTTCTCACCGGACGCGTTCTTCATCGAGCTGCTGTGTGCCGCGGCCCGCCGGGGCGTGGAGGTGGAGATCCTGCTGCCCGGCCCGCACACGGACAAGCGGGTCTGTCAGCTGGCCGGCCAGCACTACTACGAGGACCTCACCGCCTGCGGTGTGAAGATCCACCAGTACCAGCCGACGATGATGCACGCCAAGGTCATCACCGTGGACAAGGTCGCCTCGCTGGTCGGCTCGACCAACTTCAACCGCCGCTCGCTCGACCACGACGAGGAGATCATGCTCGCCGTGCTGGACGAGGAGTTCACGTCGACGCTCGACGCCCACTTCGACGAGGACCTGACCGCCAGTACCCTGATCGAGAAGGGCCGCTGGAAACGGCGTTCCGTCGTGCAGCGGGCCCGGGAGGCGGCCGTCATCCCCATCCGCCGCTTCCTGTGACGGACGGTTCGACCGGTTCGACCGGTTCGACCGGTTCGACCGGATCGACCGGATCGACCGGATCGGTCGGATCGGCCGGATCGGCCGGGGTTCAGGCGGGCTTCTCGCCGGTCCGGCAGATCTGGCGGGCGATCTCGCGCAGCTTGACGTTGCGGTCCTGCGACGTCTTCTTGAGTACCTTGAAAGCCGTGTCCTCGGTCAGTCCGTAGCGCTCCATCAGGATGCCCATGGCCTCGCCGATCTCGTGCCGGGTCTCCATGGCGTGGCTCAGCTGCTGATGCGTACGGGCCGCGGAGAAGGCCACGGCCGCGTGGGAGGCGAGGATCCAGCCGGCGCGCCGGGCGGTCTCGTCGAAGGTGCCCGCTTTGTAGGAGTACACGTTCAGGGCGCCGAGGTTGTCGTCCTCGGTGAAGAGGAGGAAGCCCATCATGCTTCCCATGCCCAGCTTCCTCAGCTCGGGGGCGAGGCGGGGCCACTGCTTGCTCGGCTCCCGCAGGTCCTCGATGGCGTAGATCTGCTGACGGTCGGTCACCGCGTCGAAACAGGGGCCTTGCTGCAGGTCCTGCTGGATCCGGTCCGACCGGCGTACCAGGTCGCTCGTGGCCGCCAGTGCGTGCACCTCGCCCTGGCGCACCGTGAGAATGCCGGCCTCGTCACACCCGTTGATCAGGACCTTCGCATGCTCCACGACGCGGTCCAGGGTGCCCTGGGCGGAGTCCTGCGCCAGTAGATCCCTTGCCATCTCCGCCACGGAGATCGCGAACTGCTCCCAGAGTTCGCCCGGCACCTCAGACATGTGTCACCTGATCTTTTGGTGAAGCATCCCGGGACGCCTCGTGAAGGCCCATCTTGCCATCCGGGTGTCCGGGCCGTGCCGGGCCAGGCCTTTCGGTACGTCCAGTACGTGATCGCCGGCGTCGCTCGGAGGTCCGAGCCGCACTGTCCCACAGGACTTCCTGTTTCACCGGGGCGGTCCGGGGTGACCCGAAGGGGGACCGAACCCCGTGAACAACACCATTGCGACCGAAGGAGGCCCCCCATGGAGGGCTGGCGCGAATACGCGGAATGCCGCACCGTCGATCCCGACCTCTTCTTCCCCATCGGTAGTACAGGCCCCGCGCTTGTGCAGATCGAGGACGCGAAGTCCGTCTGCCGGCGCTGCCCCGTGCGCGAGGAGTGTCTGAACTGGGCGCTCGACACGGGTCAGAGCATCGGTGTCTGGGGCGGCAGGAGCGAGGCCGAACGACGCACCCTGCGGCGACGCATCCGCAGCCGCACATCCCGCGACAACACCGCGTAGCGCGGGCGGTGCGCGGGTGATGTCCGTGGTGCGTGGTGCGGTGCGTGGTGCACGCCACGCAACCCTCACCGCCCGGGACTGGGGGGTACCACTGGGGTAACGGCTCGTCACCACTGACAGGTGTTGGCCCCCGCGACGGGGGCAGACGGGACTGCTGAAGGCAGTTTTCCGCGCCGTACCCAGCGAGGTGGAGCAGTGGGCCCGCAGCAGGACCGAGCGCCCGGTCTCGTCGACGACACGAGCGACGAGGTGACGGAGCCGTCCGAGGACGAGCGTGACGCCTGGGAGCGGGTGCGGCGATCGGCGCAGGGAATGCGGCACCACGAGGCGAAGGCCGCGTGGGAGGACGCCCGCAAGGCGGCAGAGAAGGGCTCGCGCACCGGCCGGGACGCAGAGATCGCGCAGGCGGAGATCGAGGAATGGGAGCGCATCACCGAAGCACTCTTCGATCACGACGGGGCGTACGACAGCGCCGACGACCCCTTCGTCCAGGGCGAGCTGGAAGGCCGCGCACATCATGCGCCCCCGCCGCCCGGCCGCCGGTGAGGGGTGGCCCGCGGGAGTGGCCCGGAGCGGCTGTGACCCGCGATGTCAGTGCCCTGAGGAAGAATGCCGAGCAGCGAGAACGTCATCGCCCCAGGCGATACGCGATCGAACCCGTCCGTCGAAAGGCCGCCCGCACATGACGCCCACTACTCCCCACCGCCGTGCCGTGCCGCGAACCTCGGACGGAGCGCCGCTGACCTTGCTGCGAGCCGTCCCGCGCACGCCCGCACCCGCGCCGCTCGGCGCCGGCGGTTCCGAGGTGCTGCGGCTGATCACGGTGCAGCGCGTCCCCGTCTGTCTGACCGTGCACGCCAACGGCCGCCGCCGGTACGGCTACTGGCAGGCGGCCACGGCCGGCTCCGGGTTCGCAGGCTGTTACGTGGCCCTGCCCACGGACGAGTGCGACGCGCTGCACGCGGCGGGCCGGCTCGTGCTGGGTGACCCGGTGATCGACCCCTCGAAGACGACGTACCCGGTGCGTCCCGCGGAACGCACCGCGGCGCGTCCCGCGGCGCGTCCCGCGGCGCGTCCCGCGGCGCGTCCCGAGGTGCGTCCCGAGGTGCGGGGCTTGGCGACGGTGGCGGACGCGCCCCGGCAAGCTCTCACCGCCTGACGCCGGGTGCGCCTGTCAGGGCGCTTTTCCGCCGGTGCTTTTCTTCCTCGATCGCGGGGGCACATGTGTCGCTGGACCGTATTTCCAGCGAGAAAGGCCCACCGCACCCATGCCTGAGACACGAGATGTCGTCGAACTGATACTCGCGGACCACCGGAGGATGGAGGACCTCTTCCGGCAGATGCGCAGTGTCGAGGCGGACCGGGCGTCCGCGCTGAAGGAGTTCGCCGACCTCCTGATCGCCCACGCGCTCGCGGAGGAGACCAAGGTCTACCCCGCCCTCAAGCGTTACAAGGACATCGACGACGAGGAAGTGGAGCACGGCGAGGAGGAGCACGAGGAGGGCAACAAGGCGCTGCTCGCCCTCCTTGAGGTCGACGAGATCGGCTCGGACGACTGGGACGAGAAGCTCGAAGAGCTCGTGGAGGCCATCGCGCACCACACCGACGAGGAGGAGCGGACCATCCTCAACGGGGCGCGGGAGAACGTCGCCATGGAGCGCCGCGAAGAGCTCGGCGCGGACTTTCTCAAGGAGCGGGCGCACCGGCTGAAGTCCGGCTGCGGATCTGTCGACAACGTGCGCGGCATCGTGAAGAAGTGACTCCTGCGGACGGCTACCCGTCGGCATTCGATCGCGCGGATGCCCCTGTGGACGGCTTCCCGCCCGCATCCGAGGACCGGCTCGCACCCGCGGTTGCGGGCCGGTCCGACGCGTGTGCCGGACAGGCCCGGACAGGCTGGGCTGTTATGCCCGACGGGGTCGGCGGAGGCCCTACCGGCGGGTGAGCGGCACCACGGCCGTGATGCGCTTACCGCCGGTCCGGAGTTCCGAGATGGTGATGTCGCGGGCGAGACGGCAGACGATCGGCCAGCCATGCCCCCCGGGCCGCATGAACCCCCGCTCGTCGGCGTGCTGCGCCGGCCTGGGGAACTCCTGGCTGTGGTCGCTCACCGACAGGCGTACCTCCTGGTCGTCCAGCGTCACCTCGAAGCCGGTGACACCGCCGCCGTGCAGCATCGCGTTGGTCGTCAGTTCCGAGGCGACGAGCAGGGCGTCGCCGATGATGTCGTCACCGCCGAGGGCCTCGCGCCGCCGGGACCGACGGGCCTGAGCGAGCGCGTACCTCACCTCTTCGCGCACCTCGGCCGGACTGCGGGGTCCGGAGGGGGAGGGGGTGGGCCGGGACGGGACGGTCGACGCGCCGGTGACGGACGTCCGGTGCTCCCTGAGCATTTCTTGCTCCTTCGCCTGAAAAAGAAGCAGGCCCGCCGCAAGAGTGTGCGACGGGCCCTCCGCATTAGGTGATCCTCAATGCCGGAATGCGTCCTTGGTCTTTTCCTTGGCCTGGCGGGCGTCTCCCTTGGTCTGCTCCGCCTTGCCCTCGGCAGTCAGGCGCTCGTTGCCGACAGTCTTGCCCAGGGTCTCCTTGACCTTGCCCTTGGCCTGCTCGGTCTTCGCCTTCGCCTTCTCGTTCTCGGCCACTGCGGTTCACGTCCTCACTTGTGCTTGGTCCGTGCGATCTACTGTTACGGCTGACCGGAGAGAGCCGGTCCAAACGCGGCCGTTCGAGAATTCGAAGGCGTTCCTCCGAACGGCCGGATCATTCGCACGGAAAGAAGTGGATAGCGAAATCAAAACGCGGTGATCGCGTGAAATCGAAGGGAGCGCGTAAAAGATCTTCGGCGCCTGCCGTCCCGTCGGCGTAGGCGACTGCCCTTGTCCTGAGTGCTGACAGCTCGAAACTAGGCCTGTAGATTCCTGCCGTCACGAAAATGCACAACATAGGCCGAGCCGTAGCACCGAGCTGCAGGAGGAGCCCATGCGAAGGCGCGTTCTCGGGCTTGTCGCCGTGCTGACCACGATCGTCGCCGCGGCCGGTTGCGGCTCTTCCGACCCGGAGGCCGACGGTTCGTCGTCCTCGGGTGGGAACAAGACCGCACGGGTCAAGGTCGGCATCATTCCGATCGTCGATGTGGCCCCGCTCTATCTGGGTCAGAAGAAGGGCTTCTTCGGCAGCCGCGGCATCGAGCTCGACATGGTCAGTGCCCAGGGTGGCGCGGCGATCATCCCCGGAGTGGTGAGCGGCCAGTTCCAGTTCGGGTTCAGCAACACCACTTCGCTGATGGTCGCCCAGGTCAAGGGAGTCCCGGTCAGATCCGTGGTGAACGGCGCGGCGTCCAACGGCAAGGTCGGGGGTGACGTCACCGGTGTGGGCGTCAGCAAGGACAGCCCCATCAAGTCGGCCGAAGACCTCGCCGGACGCACGGTCGCGGTGAACACCCTGCAGAACATCGGGGACACCACGGTGCGTGAATCGGTCCGCGCGGCCGGCGGAGACCCGTCCGAGGTCGAGTTCGTGGAGATACCGTTCGACCAGATGCCGGCCGCACTGGACGACGGACGTGTGGACGCCGCGTGGATGGGCGAGCCCGCGATGACGATCGCCAAGGCGCAGGGTGCCCGCGTCGTGGCGTCCCCGTTCGCCGAGACGGACCCGAAGCTCACCGTGGCCACGTACTTCACCTCGGCCGAACTGGTGAAAGAGGACCCGGGTCTGGTGAAGAAGTTCACCGAGGCGATGACCGAGTCGCTCCAGTACGCCACCGACCACCCCGACGAGGCCCGGCAGGTCCTCACCACGTACACCAGGATCGACGGCGATGTCCTGGCGAAGCTCACGCTGCCCGGCTGGCCGCCGGACGTGGACATGGCGTCCCTGGAGAAGCTGGCTTCCCTCGGAGAGCGGGACGGGCTCTTCGGCGACGAGAAGCCGGATCTGGATGTTCTGTTCTCCTGAGCGGTGATGGCCTTGGCGTCCGGCGGGTGCCGGATCGCGTTGGTCGGGTGCGCCGGCCTCGTGGGGGTCCCGTCACCGCCCTGAGGGCTCCGCCCCCTGACCCCCGGTGCGCAGTTCCCCGCGCCCCTGAAGAGCCTCGGGTGCGGCGGTCAGGTGTACGGCTCGCGCTCCTGAAGAGCCTCGGGGGGCGGCGGCCAGGTGTGCGGGCCCGTGCCCTTGGTGTCGCGAGAGAGCTCACCCGTCGCGGGGGAGGCGTGCGCGGCGTCGCGCGGCGATGTTGGCAGCCGAGGGGCGTGACACGGTGCCCGGACATGCGGTGCTCGGGGCGCTCCGGCCGAAGGGAGCACCAACCATGCGACGCTATCCCCCCATCGCCGACCACGGACTGGTCGGCGACCTGCAGACCGCCGCACTGGTCTCCTCCGACGGCACGGTGGACTGGCTGTGCGCGCCCAGGTTCGACTCGCCCAGCGTGTTCGCCTCGCTCCTCGACCACGAGCGCGGTGGTCACTTCACCGTGTCCGCCGACACCGAGCGGCCACCGGTGCAGATCTACCTCCAGGACACCGCGATCCTGGTGACCCGCTTCCTCACGGAGTCGGGCGTGGGCGAAGTGGTCGACTTCATGCCGGTGGAGCGCCCCGAGCGCGCGACGGGCCGGCACCGCCTCGTCAGGATCCTGCGGGTGACCCGCGGCCGGGTCCGCTTCTCGCTGGAGTGCAGGCCCCGCTTCGACTACGGCCGCGCCGGGCACCGCGTCGACCTCGGCGAGGACGCCGTGCGGTTCGACGCCCCCGGCGCCCAGGCCGTGGTGCAGACCGTAGGCCCGATGCGGTGGAGCGGGGACGGCGACGACATCCGCAGCGAACTCACCATGAAAGAGGGGGACTTCGCCGCACTCGTCCTGACGGTGGGCGACGCCGACGACACCCCGCTACCGCCGCTGGCACCCCCGGACGTCATGGCGCTGTTCGAGAGCACCCGGGACTTCTGGCACGCGTGGGTACGCCGCAGCCACTACCGCGGACGCTGGCAGGACATGGTGAACAGGGCGGCCATCACCCTGAAACTGCTCACCTACGCACCGACCGGGGCGCCCGTCGCGGCACCCACCATGGGACTGCCCGAACAGATCGGCGGAGGACGCAACTGGGACTACCGCTACACCTGGGTGCGGGACGGATCGATGTCGGTCGGTGCTCTGCTGGGCCTCGGCCACGTGGAGGAGGCGCACGCGTTCCGCAGCTGGCTCGGCGACCGGCTGAAGGCGGGCCGCACGGTCAGCGGAGAACCCCTGCAGATCATGTACCGCGTCGACGGCGACCCCGAACTCACGGAAGTGCCCCTCGACCACTTCGAGGGCTACCGCGGATCGGCGCCGGTGTACGCGGGCAACGGCGCCGCGGGCCAACTCCAGCTCGACATCTACGGAGAAGCGGTGTTCGCCCTCTCGCAGACGGTGCAGGGGGCCGGCAACGCACCGCCGTACGACGGCTGGCAGGCACTGTCCGGAGTGCTGGACTGGCTGGTCAAGGCCTGGGACCGGCCCGACGAGGGGATCTGGGAGACGCGGGGCGGGCAGAAGGACTTCACCTACAGCCGTCTCATGTGCTGGGTCGCCTTCGACCGGGGCATCCGGATGGCCCGTGACTTCGCCCGGCCCGCCGACATCCCGGCGTGGACCATGGCACGGGACGACATCCTGCGCCAGGTGATGGAGCGCGGCTGGAGCACTCGGCGCCAGGCGTTCGTCCAGAACTACGAGGACACCACCCTCGACGCGTCCCTGCTGCTCATGCCCTCCGTGGGCTTCATCGCGCCGAAGGATCCGCGCTGGCTGTCGACCCTCGACGCGATGGAGCGCGAACTCGTCTCCGACAGCCTCGTCCAGCGCTACGACACGCAGGCGTCCCCGGACGGACTGCGCGGCAGCGAGGGCACGTTCTCCCTGTGCAGCTTCCTGTACGTCGACGCGCTGGCGCAGGCGGGACAGCTCGGGCCGGCCAGGTACGCCTTCGACAAGATGCTCACCTACGCCAACCCCGTGGGCCTGTTCGCGGAGGAGATCGGCTCGACCGGGGAGCAACTCGGAAACTTCCCGCAGGCGTTCACACACTTGGCGCTCATCACGGCAGCCCTCTCGCTCGACAAGGAGATGGACGCCCTCGGCTGAGTACGGGGCCGGTCCGCGCCCGGGGGTGACCGCGCGGCGAGCAGGTACGGGGGAACCCTGGGATGCTGAGGAGGAAGCGCTGCCCGTGTGGTCTGACGAACAGAACAGTGGTGGTGAGCGCCATGGCCGGGTTCCAGAAGAACGGTTCGGCACCGACAGCACCGTATGCCGATCCCCGGGGCGATCCCTTTCTGCACACCAGATTCGTCGTACCCGGACGCCCGGCGATGCTGCTCCGGCGCGAGCGGCTGGTCCGGCACCTCGACCAGTCCCTGCTGACACCACTGACCCTGGTCAACGGAGCCGCCGGAGCCGGTAAGACCCTGCTGGTCGCCGACTGGGCCACGGGGCGGACCGAGCCCCTGGCCTGGTTGACCACCGAGGCGACGGACCAGCAGCCCGGAATGTTCTGGGCCTACTTCCTCCAGGCCCTGCGCGACTCGGGTGTGCCGCTCTCCGCCGAACTGGGCCTGCCCGCCGACGCCGGCCGCGTGGACCACCCGCTCCTGGCCCGGCTGGCCGTCGAACTGAGCGGCCGGGACCTGCCGGTGACCGTGGTGCTCGACCAGTACGACCGAGTCACCGACCCGGAGATCGCCGAGCAGCTGGAGTTCGTCCTGCACCACGCGGGCCGGGGCCTGTGCCTCGTCCTCGTCACCCGCACCGAACCGCTGCTGCCGCTGCACCGCTACCGGGCGGCCGGCGAGATGACCGAGATCAGGGACGCGGAGCTGGCCTTCACCCCGCAGGAGGCGGCCGTACTCCTGGAGACACACGGACTGCGTGTTCCCGTCCATGCCGCGAGCGCACTCGTGGAGCGCACCCGGGGATGGGCCGCGGGTCTGCGCCTGTGTGCCCTGGCCGCCCGGAAGAGCCCGAACCCGGAGCGGTATCTGAAGGAGTTCGAGGCGGACCGTTCAGCGGTCGCCGACTTCCTCCTGGCGGAGGTGCTCAAGCGGCAGCCGCCCGAGACCCAGGACCTCCTGCTGAGGGTGAGTGTCCTCGATCGCTTCAGTCCCGCCCTGGCGAACGCCCTGACGGAACGCGACGACGCCGAACCCATCCTGGCGGGGCTGCACCGCGAGAACGCCTTCGTCGAGGACCTCGGACACACCTGGTACCGCCTCCACCCGCTGTTCGGCGAGATCCTCCGCGCCCATCTGCGCATGCGCTCACCAGGGCTTGAGCCCGAACTCCATCGGCGCGCGGCGGTATGGCTGCGGGGCTCCGGATCCCTCGCCGAGACGCTCGGCCACGGTGCCGCCGCCGGCGACTGGGACTTCACGGCCGGAGCGCTCGTCGACGACCTCGCCATCGGTGAGCTGTTCTCCGGCCTTCGCTCCGACGACCTCGACGGGTTGTTCGCCCGGATGGGACCCGAGGCGACGAGCCCCGCCGCGCACCTCGTACGCGCGGCCCGGGAACTGGCCCGGTGCGACCTGGAACGCGGCCTGCCCCACCTGCGGCGGGCCCGGCGGAGCCTGGAGGGGGAGGACCGCCCGCCCGGCGAGGTGCCCGCACCGGCGGCCGCCCGGCTGAGCTGCGCGTTGCTGGAAGCCCTGGCGGCACGGCTGACCGGAGCACCGGGGCGGGCGGAAACGGCCGCGCGGGCAGCCGGGCGACTTCAGGACGAGGTCCCCGCCCCTCTCATGGACAGGCATCCCGAGGTCAGTGCCCTCCTGCAGACGCATCTGGGCTCCACACGGCTGTGGGCCGGGCGTTACGAGGACGCGCGCGCGGCGCTGTCCACGGTGACCGACTGCTCCGGCGCGGCTGTGACGGCGCACGAGGACTCGCTGGGCGGGCTGGCCCTGATCGACTACCTGGACGGCTGGCTCGGCAGGGCGGAGCACACGGCGCTGGCGGCGACAGCCGGGACGGAGCGGTCCGGTCCCACGGCTCCGACCGGCCCCGCGAATCCGTTCGATTCGGCGCGGCTGCCCGGCTCCGGCATCGGGCGACTCGTCCTGGCAGCCGTGGCCGTGGACCGCAACGAGCTGAGCCTGGCCCAGGCACTCCTCGACGCGGCGAACGGCCCGGACTGCGGACTGCGCGACCCGGTGACGGAAGCGGGCCGCACGATCGTCACCGCGCGTCTGCTCCTGGCCCGCGGCAGACCGGCGGCCGCACTCGCGGCGGCGGAGACCGCCGTCCGCGCCGACGTCGTCTCGCCCTGGGCGCAGGGGCACGCGGCCCTGATCGCCTCCGCCGCTCACCTGGCCGAAGGCCGCCCCGAGACAGCCGTCGAACTGCTGGAGACGGTTCCCGACGCCGAGGGCGCCTGCGCCGTGGGGGCCGCGCGCGCCCAGCTCGCCGCGGGCAGGCCCGACGCGGCGATCGAACTGCTCGACAGAGTGCGCCCCGAGGACCGCGCCGGCCCCGCGGTGACCGTACGGGCCATGTTGGTGAGAGCGGAGGCCGCGGACAGGGCGGGCGACTTCGCGGCCTCGCGCGGACTCGTCGCGCTGGCGCTGCGGGAGGCACGCCGTGAGCGGCTGCGGCGTCCCTTCCTCGAAGCCGGACCGTGGATCAGGCCCTGCCTGGACATGGGGCCCCTGCGGGTGCTGGCCGCGGGCTGGCTGACTCCTCATCCGCCGCGGCACGTCGAGCCGGCCCGGTCCGAGGGCCCGCCCGCGCCGCTGGTCGTCGAGGAACTGAGTGGACGCGAGCGCGATGTACTCCAGCGGCTGGCCCAGATGATGTCGACGGAGGAGATCGCCGCCGATCTGTATGTGTCGGTGAACACGGTCAAGACCCACCTCAAAAGCGTCTACCGGAAGCTGGCGGTGAACCGGCGCGGCGACGCGGTCCGCCGCGGGCGCGAGCTGCGGCTGCTGTGATCACCTGCGGCTGCGGCTCGTCGGGTCGCCCGTGAAGGGTGAGCCGCCGTGCGGGATCCGGGCGTGCCATGGGGACAGGAGTGTCGGTACGGACACCCCGGCGGACGCCGTTTGCCCGAAGGGAGATCGAGATGTCCGATACCGGGCATGCCACACCCAGGGCGGTGCGCAACGCGGAGCGCCGGGCCCGGGCCGACTACGCCGGTGGCGTCTACGGATCCATGCTCGCCGCCTCTGTGATCATCGGGGCCGGCACGCTGGGCTCGTTCCCACGCCTTGAGCTGGTGCTGCTGCTGTTGCTCACCGGCGTGGCGTTCTGGATCGCACACGTGCACGCCCAGGTGTTCGGCGCGCGTCTGGTGCAGCAGAGGCTGGACCGCGGGTCCGTGATGAGCGCGTGCCGCGCCGAGTGGCCGATCGTCAAGGCGGCCCTCCCGCCGGCCGTCGTCGTGGCCGTCAGCCCCTTGCTGGGCCTTGGCATCGAGAGCACCCTGTGGTGTGCGCTCGGCGTCGCCGTGGCCGGTCAGGTGGGCTGGTCGACAGCCGCGGCACGACGGGGCGGCGCCTCCCGGCGTCTGATGGCCGTCACCGCCGCGGTGAACCTGTTCCTCGGCCTGCTGATCATCTCGTTCAAACTCTTCCTGACGCACTGACCGGCCTCCCCGACGAACCGGCCCCCGTGGGGCACTGCCGCAGGTGGGGCGCGTTGTCGGCGGAGTATCACCTCCGCGGGGTGAGGCCGGGCGGTGCCGGCGAGGCGGAGGATCGTGGATGAGGGGCGCGGCCCGCCTGTCCCAGGTCACCCAGGTCACCCGGGGAGAAGCAGCTCATGCGCTACGAGATCCGAGTCGACGGAAACATGTCGCAGACGATGATCAGTTCCTTCCCGGAACTGGAGCACGTGCTGATGTCCGGCCAGACCGTCCTGTTCGGGCCCGTGATCGACGAGGCCCAGCTGTTCGGGCTGCTGGCCCGCTGCCGGTCACTGGGCCTGCGGGTCCTGGAGATGCGCCAGCTCCCCGAGTGAAGCGGCGCGCGGACTCCCGGCCGGACCGGCCGGACTCCGTGTTGTCCTGTCTCAAAGACTCTCGGCGTTGTCTCAAAGACTCTCGGCGCGGACCCTGCCGGAGCGGACAGCGGCTCCCAGCGCCTCGAAGTCCCGCTCGTTCCGGTCGGCGTAGGCCTGCGCGAACCCGGTGAGCGCGCGGTCGAAGCGATCGCTCCCGCCCAGATAGGCGGCGATGGCCACCGGGTCACCGGAACGGGCGTGCGCCCGCGCCAGACAGGCCCCGCACAGCTGCCCGAACAGGCTCAGCAACCGGGGGTCCATGGTCTCCGGTTGGGCGATGCCCTTCCAGTCCCGCAGCTGCCGTACGTAGAAGTCCCGGCCCCGGCCGTCGAACCCCACGACGTTCGTCCAGCCCAGGAAGATGTCACTGGTCGTCTGGATCAACCGCTGTCCCGCCACCACACGGCGGCCCTGGTTGTCGTAGGGGTCGCCGCCCGTGTGCGCGGCGAGGACCGACTCCTGCGCCTCCTTGGCCTGCAGCAGCAGGGGATCCCCGTCGTCCCTGCCGAGCATCAGCAGGATCCAGCAGCGTGTTCCGACGCTTCCGACGCCGACCACCTTCCGGGCCATGTCCACGAGACGGTAGCGACGCAGCAGGTGCCGGCGCTCGGAGGACAGGGTCCGCGCGTAGTCGTCCACGACGGTCCGCAGCTCCTTCTCCTCGTCGTGCTCGGAGGTGTCCGTGAGCAGGTCCCGCAGCGGAGTGATCAGCGGTGGGTCCGGAGTGATCCGCCGGCCCTCGGCCGTGACCCGGGTGAGCTTCTCGAAGGCCTGGAGGTGTGTGCGTGTCATGGCCCGCGCCGACGCGTCGGCGGTACGGCGCCTGGCCCGTCTGTCCATCGACGAGGCCAGCAGTTCCCGCATCCGGTCGACGTCGTCCTGCGCGTACCAGATGTCGAGCGTGCCCATGCCGGCGAACCGGTGCATCCGGTGCCGGTAGGCCCGCACACAGGCCCGTACCGCGCTGTCCTGATCCTTGACCGGGAAACCGTTGGCCCGGGCGGCGATCGCGAAGCTGGCCGCCAGTCGCTTGACATCCCATTCGAAAGGTCCGGCCGAGGTCTCGTCGAAGTCGTTGATGTCGAAGACCAGGTGCCGTTCCGGCGAGGCCAGCAACCGGAAGTTCAGCAGGTGGGCGTCTCCGCAGAGCTGCACCGTCAGGCCGGAGTTCGGGAGGGGCCCGAGGTCCGCGGCCATGATCGACGCGGCGCCCCGGTAGAAGCGGAACGGCGACTCCAGCATGCGTCCGTAGCGGATCGGCACCAACTCCGGCAGCCGTGACCGCGACTGGCGCTCCACCACCTCGACGGGGTCGGGCCGCTCCTGCTCCGCCTCGAACCAGCCGTGACACGATCGGGAGGCCCGCTTGCGCGCGTCCCTGCCGTACGCCGCCCTCTCGGCGGGGGGCAGGGAGGCGGTGAAGGCGATCGGTATGGCCATGGCGCGAACCTCCTGAACCGTCCGGACGGTACGCACATGCACCCGGGCCACGCGCACCTGTACCGAAGCGCCTGTACCGGGCAGCCGTGCCGTCCGTTCCGCCGCGTGCCGGCGCACGTCTGCGTTCTCCACCTCATCGTCCCTCCGGTGGGGGGGGGGGGCCCCCCGGGGGGGGGCGCGGCCCCCCCCCCGGGGGGGGCGCGGGGCGGGGCAGGGTGCCCCCCCCCGCCCGGGGGGGGGGGCGGCCGGGGGGGGGTGGTGCGCCCGC
>NZ_JBIUVD010000021.1:66445-181324 GCF_044742785.1 Streptomyces sp. NPDC087844
CGGGGCTGCGGTGCGGTCCGTGCCGCCGGGTGCGGGCGCACGTCTGCGTTCTCCACCTCCGCGCCCCTCGGGGGGGGGGGGAACCCCCGCGGGGGGTGACCCCCCCCCACCGGCAGGGCGCGACGCTGACGGTCCAAGTCACCGCACACCGGCCGGGTGGCGGTCCGTCCGCGGTGCTCTTCGACCGCGCGAGGAGGAGCCATGACCGTGTCTGGTAAGGCGGCACCGCGTTCCGGACAGGCGTACCGCTCCGCCGGGGCGGCCGAGGGGTCGTCGGCCGATCCGGCGGAGGTGCTGGCGAAGCTCGGTCACTCCTGGACCTGGATCCTCGGTTCGGCGGTGGCCACCCTTGTGCCGGGCATCCTCGTACTGGTCTGGCCGGACGAGACGCTGCACGTCCTCGCGGTCCTGATCGGGCTGTACCTGCTGGTGACCGGTGGCTTCCGGTTCGTCTCGTCCTTCGCCCGCGACGACCTCGGCGAACGGCTGCCCGGACTGCTCCTGGCGGTGCTGTACGTCCTCGCGGGGGTGCTCTGCCTGCGGAACCCGCTGCAGACGATCGCCGCGCTCTCGCTGATCGTCGGGGTCGTCTGGCTGGTGTCCGGCATCCTCACCCTCTACACGGCCATCGTCGCCAAGGGCCTGCCCCACCGCGGCTTCCTCTTCGGCGCGGCGGTGATCGGCATCCTCGCCGGGATCGTGGTGCTGGCGCTGCCGACCGAGTCGGCCCAGGCGTTGACCCGGCTGCTCGGCCTGTGGATGGTCCTGCTGGGACTGGTGGAGGTGGCGATCGCCTTCGCCTGGCGAGCCACGTTCGGCAAGGGGCGCGCCACGAGTCCACGAGCCCCGGCCGGCCGGTCCGAGCCGGCGAACCCCACCGGGCCCACGAGCCACCCGGACCCCGCGAGCCCCGCTAAACCCGCCGGGACCGACTGACACCTCCCCGACCTCCTTCGTCGCCGGACCGCCGCAGCCCCCGCAATACCCCGGCAGCGCGCCGCTGCCGGGGTGCACCCCTCCCAGGAGGAGCCATGGTCCCGGACGTCCCGGACAGCAACGCCGTACCGTCCCACTCCGGCGGGGCCGAGGACACCGGTCGTGTCCTGCGCCCCGAGGAACGCTCGGAGTACGAGCGGCTGCGCCGGGCCGCGACCCTGCGCCACCGGCGGGTACGCAGGCTGGGCGCGTCGGTCCTTCTCCTGGCGGCCCTCCTGCTCGCGCCCCTGGCGGTCGTCGCGGCCTGGGTGCACGACACGGTCTCCGACACCGACCGGTACGTCGCGACCGTCGCGCCGCTGGCCTCCGACCCCGCCGTGCGGAAGGTGGTGACCGACCGGCTGACCGACCGTGTGGTGCGGCAGGTGGACGTCGAGGCGGTGACGGCCTCGCTCACGAAGGTGCTCGCGGACGCCGGGGCGCCGCCGCGCGTGGTGGCCGGCTCCGAGGCCCTGACCGGGCCGCTGACCTCCGCGGTACAGACCGTCGTACGGCGCAACGTCGACCGAGTGGTCACGAGCGACCTCTTCCAGCAGGCGTGGGAGGGATCGAACCGGCGGGCGCACGCCGCCGTGGTGGGCATGCTCACCGGGGAACGGCACGGCGCCGTCCGCGCCACGGACGACGCCGTCGAACTGGACATCGGCGCGGTGGTCGACCAGGTGCGCCAACGCCTCGTCGACCAGGGCTTCGAGAAGGCCGCCGCCATCCCGGACAGCGACCGGACCGTCACCCTGTTCCGCACCGAGGAACTGGCCAGGGCGCAGGACACGATGCGGGTGCTGGACATCGTCGGTACGTGGCTGCCCGTGCTCACCGTCGCCCTCGCGGCCCTGGCGGTGTGGACCGCCCCCCGACACCGGTTGATGCTGTTGATCACGGCTCTCGGCACCGGCGTGATGATGGTGGCGCTGCTCATCGCGCTGGCGGTCCTGCGCCGGGCGTACCTGGACACGGTCCCGGCCGTCACGCTGCCTCCGGACGCCGCCGCGGCGATCTTCGACACCTTCGTACGCTTCCTGCGCGACAGCACGCGCACCCTGCTCGTCGTCGCGCTGGTCACGGCACTGGCCGCGTATCTGTACGGTCCGGGGCGGGCGGCCGTCGGCGTGCGGAACGCGTCCCGGCGTGGCGCGGGCGCGGCCGGGCGGGCGCTGAGCCGGGCGGGTGTGCGCGTCGGCCCCGTGGGACGCCGGCTGGCCGCCCGCCGGTCGTGGGCCACCGGCATCGTCATCGGGGCGGGTGCCCTGGCCCTCGTGCTGTGGAACCACCCGACGGTCGGCTCCGTGGCGCTCGTCCTTGCCCTGGTCCTGGTGGCACTGGCCGCGGTGGCGGTGCTCGTCGCCGTCGCGGTGTCCGCCCCGCCCGAGGGCGGCAGGGCCTCCGGCCGTGTCGCTCCCTGAACCGTGGCCGGGACGCCCTGAAGTCCCGTCCCGAGCGGCCCGCGTCCGGTTCTCTCACCCTCTCCGGGTGAGCCGACGGCCCTTTGACCCGGGCACGCTGAAAAAGGTGGAAAACGGCTGGGTGAAAGCCCAGGACGGAGGAAAGTCATGTACCTCGCCTACGACTATCCGCTCATGAGTGTCTTCTGGTCCATGTTGGTCTTCTTCCTGTGGATCATGTGGTTCGTCCTGTTGTTCCGGATCGTCGTCGACATCTTCCGGGACGACGACATGAGCGGCTGGGGCAAGGCCGGCTGGCTGGCGTTGGTGATCCTCCTGCCGTTCCTCGGGGTCTTCGTCTACGTGATCGCCCGTGGCAAGAACATGGGCCACCGGGAGGTCGCGCAGGCGCGCGCACAGCACGAGGCGTTCGAGTCGTACGTCCGGGACACGGCCCGGGGCGCGGACCGGCCCAGCAGCGTCGACGAACTCGCCAGGCTGTCCGAGATCAAGTCTCGCGGCGACATCACGGAGGAGGAGTTCCACCGGGCCAAGGAGCTGGTGCTCAGCGGCTCCGGCACCTCGGCCCGGACGGGCGCCGCGCACGCGGCGGCCGGTCGCTGACGGCATCGCACGACACTGAAACGAGGCATCGGTATGACTGCCACACACACCGGTCACCCACGCGCAAACCCGGCCGAACGGCACTGGGCCGAAGGCCTGACGGTCTTCGCGGCCATCATGCTCATGATCGCGGGGGTGCTCGACATACTCCGGGGAATCATGGCGATCGCCGAGGACGACCTCTTCGTCAACACCGCCAACTACGTCTTCGAGTTCGACCTCACCTCATGGGGCTGGATCCATCTCGCCCTGGGCGTCGCGGCCGTGATCGTCAGCATCGGACTCTTCCAGGCGTCGACCTGGGCGAGGGTGGCCGGCATGGTCATCGCCGGCCTCGTCATCATCGCCAACTTCCTCTCCATGCCGTACTACCCGGTCTGGTCCATCGTGATGATCGCCTTCTCGGGCTTCATCATCTGGGCCCTGAGCGTCGTCCGGCAGGACGACTTCGACGAGTCGTTCACGACGCCGCCACGGAACCTGTGAAGGAGCCCCGGCACCGGCGGTGATCCGCGGCCCGTGCCGGGACCGCAGGCGCTCGAACGTGCGTGACCCGGTCGCCCCTTCGGGGAAGCGACCGGGTCATTCGCGTCCGATATGACATCCCGCCCGTCCGATACGGCATTCCACACGTCCGGTACGGCGTACCGTACACTGACACGAATGCCACGGAACTCACCGTCCCTGGACCGAGCGACCCCCGACCGGATCGCGAGGACCGCCCTGCGGCTGGTCGACGAGGCCGGCCCCGAAGCGCTGACCTTCCGTGCGCTGGCCGCCCGGCTGGGCATCTCCCTCGCCTCCCTCCAGCGCCGCTGCACCGACCTGGCCGGACTGCTGGACCTGTGCACCGACCACCTGGCCGCCCGGCTGCCCGAGATCGAGCCGGGCACAGGCTGGGCCGAAGCCACCGAGACGCGGTTCACCGCTCTGTACCGCCTGCTGTCGGCGCATCCGGGCCTGGTCGCGCTGCGGGGCTCCCGCCCCTGGCTCGGTCCGAACCTGCTGGCCCGGCTTGTCGAGCCGCAGCTCGCCGACAGCCTCGCGGCCGGGATGAGCCACGAGGAGGCGATCACCGTCTACCGGAGGATCTACCTGCTCACCCTCGGCAGCGCGAGTTTCGTGGACCACCGCGATCCCAGGGCCACGCAGGCGCTCACCCGTACCGCACTGGCCTCGCTCGACCCGGCGGACTACCCGGCGCTGACCGGCGACGTGGCGGCGATCCTGCCCGTCCTGACCGACCACGAGGTCTACTACGGAGCCCTGCGCCAGCTCGTCACCGCCGCCGACCCGGCACGGGCGCCGACCACCGGCGACGGCCCGCCGCTGTGAGCGCATCGCGGGTCCCCCGGACCGCCGATCCCCTTCCCGCCGCCCCACCCACGCCCCTCACCCCCGCACGCCACTCCACGGAAGAGTCAGGACCCACGGCATGAGCAACAGCACGACCGCCACTCCCACCGCCGCCCGTACGTTCAGCAGCGACAACGCCGCCGGGGCCTCCCCGGAGATAGTCGAAGCGGTGGTCCGGGCCGCCTCGGGACCGGCCTCGCCCTACGGGTCGGACGGCATCACGGCCGGTGTCCGCGGCAAGCTGTCCGAGATCTTCGAACGTGACGTCGACATTCTGATCGTCTCCACCGGCTCCGCCGCGAACGCCCTGAGCCTGGCCGCGCTCACCCCGCCCTGGGGCAGCGTCCTGTGCCACCGCGACAGCCACATCAACAACGACGAGTGCGGGGCACCGGAGTTCTACACCGCGGGCGCGAAGCTCGTCCCCCTCGGCGGTGACGACGCGAAGATCGACGCGGACGGACTCCGCGCGGCCGTCCGCAACAAGGCCGGGGACGTGCACAGCGTGGAGCCCTCCGTGGTGAGCGTCACCCAGGCCACCGAGACCGGTGCCGTCTACTCCCTCGACGAGCTGCGCACCCTCGGCTCCGTCGTCAAGGAGCCGGGCCTGCGGTTCCACATGGACGGCGCCCGTTTCGCCGGAGCCGTCGCGGCCCTCGGTGCCACCCCGGCCGAGCTGACCTGGCGGGCCGGTGTCGACCTGCTGTCGTTCGGAGCCACCAAGAACGGCACGATGACCGCCGAGGCGATCGTCGTCTTCGACCGCTCCCTCACCGCCGAACTGAGCTTCCGCGCCAAGCGGGCCGGTCAGCTCGCCTCCAAGATGCGCTTCCACGCCGCCCAGCTCGACGCGTACCTGACGGACGACCTGTGGCTGCGCAACGCGACCCACGCCAACGCCATGGCAGCCCGCCTCCAGGACGGCGTCAAGGCCGTACCGGAGGTCGACCTCCTCGGCGCCGCCGAGGCCAACATCCTCTTCTGCCGACTGCCCCAGCGGGTCACCGAGGGGCTGCTGGCCGACGGCTACACCTTCTACCACGACCGCTGGGAGCCCGGCGTCGTCCGCTTCGTCACCTCCTTCGCGACGACCCCGCAGAGCATCGACGACCTGCTCCACGACATCCGCCGGTACGCCGCTTGATCCGCCGGTCCCGGCCGGTCTCAGTCGCCGCGATGACGCCAGTACCAGAAGCCGGCGGCGACGAAGGCGCAGAGGAAGGCGACGGGCAGGATCAGCCCGGGAATGCGGGCCGCGCTCACGAGACCGCCTCCGGGAGGGCGTGCGGCGGTGCGTCGATCATTCCCATACGTGTCCGAATCCGCTGTGGTGTGGTGTGGGTACCGGGTGCGCCGGCGTGCCGTGCGGCATGCCGGGAACGCGGGAGCCGGGGGGGGTGGGGGTGCGATACGCGGCCCGGACGGCATCGGCCCCATGATGGCGGAGGCGACCGGGATCCGGGCCGCGCCGGACGTGGCTGAATGTGTGTGCGATCATCTCCCGCCCGGCTCCGGTCGCCGGACGAACGACATGAGGAGACATACGCGATGGGTACCGCCGTGCACGTCCCGCAGACACGGGACATGATCGGGGAGGAACTCTCCGGCGACGAGGCACTCACCGCGCTGCGCCGCTACGGCGGCAGGCGCCTCCTGGTGGACGCGTTCGCCCGCTTCCGCTACGCCGACGGCTTCACCAACGCGCGCTCCCTCGCCTTCCAGGTGGTCCTCGGCATGGTGCCGTTCACCATCGCCCTGGTGGGGGTCGCCACGACCGTCCACACCGAGAGCATCGGACGGATCATCGAGCTCACCCTCGGCCGTATCGTGCCCGGTGCCAGCGCCGATCTGGTCGAGGAGGCCCTGGACAAGACGGCCCGCAGCGCCGGGTCCGGTGTCTGGGGCGCCCTCGCGATGTGGCTGGGCCTGGCCTTCGCCGTACTCAACCTGACCTCGGCGATGGGCCAGGTCGAGCGGGGCGCCAACCGGATCTACGGCATCGAACGCGACCGGCCGTTCCTCACCAAGTACGGCCGGTCCCTGCTCCTCGCCCTCACCGCGGGCATGCCCCTCGTCCTGGGATTCGTCGTCCTCGTCGCCGGTGACGCGGTGGGGGAGTCGGTGGTGGAGACCTTCGGCTGGTCCCGGGACGCTCTCGACTGGTGGGGACCGCTCGAAGTGCCCCTGGGCGTGGTGCTGGTGTGGGTCGCCTCCGCGGTGATCTTCCGCTGGGCCCCGCGCCGGGACCAGCCCGGCTACACCTGGCTGGCCTTCGGCTCGGCGGTCCATCTGGTGCTGTGGGTCGCGGCCACCTGGCTCCTGGCGCTCTACGTCGCCAGGAGCGGGTCGTTCGGTGCCGTCTACGGCCCCCTCACCGCGTTCGTGGCCCTGCTGCTGTGGGCCAACCTCACCGGTGTCGCGCTCTTCCTCGGAGTCGCGTTCGCCGCCCAGCTCGAAGCCGCGCGTGCCGGCATCACCGCCGCCGTGGAACCGGATCCGGGCTCCGGCCCCTGACCCGCGGGACGACGAAGGGCCCCCTGCGCGGCGACTGCGCCCGGCGGCACGTCACCGCCGCCGAGCCGCGGGGTTCTCGGTCCGGTGGTCGTAGTACGCCCACACGGCGACCGCCACGACCGCGGTGCCCGCGACCGCCCCCACGCGCACCGCGCCCGTGGTGGTGAAGGCGACCAGACCGGTCAGGGCCCCTCCGCACAGCATGATCGTGCGGCTCACGAAACGCTGCCGGGGGTTCTGCGGCTCCTCCCGGTCCTTGAGGTCGTGCAGGGCGTCGTGGGCCGGCTGCCCCGAGCCGCGCCGGGCGCGTGACCGGTACGCCAGCGCGTAGCTGATCAGCGCGTACAGAGCGAGGGCGCCCAGGGCCCAGAGCCAGCCTTCGGGGTCCCCTCCGCTTCCACGTGCCAGATGCATGACACATCTCCTCCCGTTCGGCTCCCGGATGCCCCCAAAACCCGGGGGCACGCAGGACGCCTGTCACGAGCCGATGGAAAAGAACGACGCAGAACCCTAGGGACCGACTGGACGGTATGTCATTCTACGGGGCAGGACGAGACAGGTGCCGACCATCGCAGGGAACCGCGGCCGACAGGCGGCCGTGCACGGACCGCTGTGAGCGCACCGCCACGGAGCAGACGAGCCGACGCCCCGGGAGAACGCGATGCAGCAAGCCCTACGGTCCCGAACCGAGTTCGGTCACGGACCGCCGTCCGCCGCGCTGTCGCATGCGCCGAAGGTCCGTTCGCTGATCGACGCCGACGCTCTTCGTGTGCTGCACCGGTCGGCACGGGTGCTCCTGAACGACCTTCCGGAGCTGACCGACCGGCTGGTGGCGGCGCTGCGGCAACAGGAACCCGCCTACCGCAGCACCCTGGAGAGCGATCCCGCGGGCACCTGGCAGGAGGCGCACCGGTCGCTCCGGCACAGTGTCAGCTCGCTGCTCGACCCGCGCAGCGCCCGGGACGCCGCCCTGCGTTGCTCCTGGAAGATCGGCGCCTCGCGTGCCGAACAGGGGCTGCCGCTGGACGCGTTGCTGCACGCCTTCCGGCTCGGCGGGTCCCTGATCTGGCAGTCGCTGGTCGAGGAGACCTCGCGGACCGCCCCCGAGGACGTCCGCCTGCTCGTCCACGTGGCGGCCGACGTGTGGAACTTCGTCGACGAGCACTGCACCCTCGTGGCGGACGTCTACCGCAAGGTGGAACGGCAGCACGCCTGGCGCCAGGAGCACCGGGTGCGCCTGCTGACCGCCGCCCTGCTGGACGGCACGAGCCGGATCGCGGACGTCGCCGAGACGGCGGAGGCCCTGGACCTGCCGGAACAGGGCCGGTACGCGGTGATCGCCGTCGCGGGCGGACGCCAGGCGGGCCGCACGTCCGTGCCCGGCGCCGTCGTCCCGGCCGGTGTGCGCGTGTACTGGCACACAGGGGTGGAGGTCGACCACTGCATCGTCCTCGTCGGCGACGACGACGGTGACCAGGACGAGCCGACGGTGGGACTGAGCGCGCCCGCGGGGACGAGAGTCGGTGTCGGGCCCGTCGTGGCGGGCCTCGCCGCGGTGGGCGACGCCCGCAGGCTGGCGGACATGGCCCTGAGCATGTGCGCCGACGACGGCGGCACCGTACGGCTGACCGAGCAGTTGCCGGCCGCCCTCGTGATGTCGTGCCCGGAGCTGGGCGGCGCGCTGGCCGAGAAGGTCCTGGGGCCGCTGCTGCGTCTGGAGCCGTCCGACCGCGACATCCTGCTGGACACACTATCTGCGTGGCTCGACTGCGACGGCTCGGCGCAGCGGGCGAGTGTCCGGCTGTACTGCCATCGCAACACCGTCCTCAACCGGCTGAAGCGGTGCGAGCAGTTGACCGGACGGTCGCTCGCCCGCCCGGCGGACATGGTCGAGTTCAGCCTCGCGCTGACCGCCCGGCGCCTGCTGCGCGACGCCTGATGCCCCGTATGTGATCGTCTGAAAGTTACCTCAGGGTATGGCGTGACTTCTCACGGGAGTGCCAGTAGAACCCGTTTCACTCTATGGAGAGTGAGGAGCCGCGCATGAACGACGATTCCCCACGTGGGACAGGCCTGAGAGGTGTGACCCGGCGAAAATTCATTACTGGAACTGGTTCTTTTCTTGGCTCGGCCGCGCTCGCCGGGCAGATGGGCCCGGCGCATGCCGCCACCGCGGTCGCGGCGGCGGTGATCGAACCGGGGGCGCACGTGCCCGCCCTCGTGATCGGCACCGGATACGGCGGTTCGGTGGCCGCTCTGCGCCTGGCCCAGGCGGGCGTCGACGTGCACATGGTCGAGATGGGCATGGCCTGGGACACCCCCGGCTCGGACGGCAAGATCTTCGCCAACACGACGAGTCCCGACCACCGGTCCTACTGGCTGCGCACCAGGACGAAGCAGCCGCTCAGCAACTTCCTCGGCTTCCCCATCGACAAGGACGTCCCGCGCTACACGGGGATCCTGGACGCCGAGGAGATGGGCGGCATCACCGTCTACCAGGGGCGTGGCGTGGGCGGCGGTTCGCTGGTCAACGGAGGCATGGCGGTCACTCCGAAGCGGGAGAACTTCGCCGCCGTCCTGCCGTCGGTCGACGCCGCACAGATGTACTCCGTCCACTACCCGCGCGCCAACGCGGGTCTGGGGGTCGGCACGGTCGACCCGGCCTGGTTCGAGACGGCCGACTGCTACCAGTACGCGCGGGTCGGCCGTAAGCACGCCCAGCGTTCGGGCTTCCCGTTCGTCTTCGTGCCCGACGTGTACGACTGGGACTACATGGAGCAGGAGGCCGCCGGGACCGTACCGAAGTCCGCACTCGCGGGCGAGATCCTCTATGGCAACAACTACGGCAAGAAGTCCCTGCAGAAGACCTATCTCGCCAGGGCGAAGGCGACCGGACGGGTCTCGATCTCACCACTGCACAAGGTCACTTCGGTCGCCCCGGCCCCCGGCGGCGGCTACACGGTCGTCATCGACCAGCTCAACACGACCGGCGGCACCACGGCCACCAAGACCGTCACCGCGGACCGGGTGTTCTTCGCGGCCGGCAGCGTCGGCACCAGCAAGCTCCTGGTCAGGCTGAAGGCCACCGGCGCACTGCCCGGCCTCAACAGCGAGGTGGGCAAGGGCTGGGGGGACAACGGCAACGTGATGTGCGGCCGCGCCAACCATCTGTGGGACCCCACGGGGGCCGTGCAGTCGTCCATCCCGTGCTCCGGCATCGACAACTGGGCCGCGGGTGGCGCGTTCGCCGAGGTGGCCCCCCTGCCCACCGGCATCGAGACCTACGCCTCCTTCTATCTGTCGATCACCAAGAACCCCCACCGCGCCCAGTTCTCGTACAACGCCGGCACCGGCAACGTCGGCCTGGACTGGCAGACGGCCTGGAAGCAGCCGTCCATCGACATGGCCAAGACGATCTTCGACAAGATCAACGCCAAGGAGGGCACGATCTACCGGACCGACCTGTTCGGCACCTACAAGATCTGGGGCGACCACCTCACGTACCACCCCCTCGGGGGCGCGGTGCTCAACAAGGCGACGGACAACTACGGCCGCCTGCACGGGCATCCGGGTCTGTACGTCATCGACGGCGCGCTCATCCCGGGCAACACCAGCGTCAACCCGTTCGTCACCATCACGGCGCTCGCGGAACGGAACATCGAAGCGATCATCGCCGCGGACCTGTAGCGCACACGGACACGGACACGGACTCGGACACGGAACCGGGGCCGCCCGGACCACCGGACGGTCCCGGATCGGCGGGCCCGTAGTCAGTGCCCCGGCAGCACACACATGGCGTCCAGCCCCAGTACCCGGTTGAGCCGCCCGAACGCCAGCCACGAGCCGAGACTCATCGTCAGCTCGACGATCTCGGCCTGGCCGTAGTAGGCGGTCATCCGGTCCCAGAACTCCTCGTCGAGGCCGTGATGGTCCAGGGCGTACCGCTCGGCGTACTCGGCGGCCAGCCGGGTTCGCTCGTCGAAGGCGTCGGTCGTGCGCCACTTCGCCACCGCGTCGGCGAACTCCTCCTCGACCTTGAGCCCGTCCCGCTCGGTCCGCCAGTCGAGGCAGAAGAGACAGCCGTTGATCTGCGCGATCCGCAGCCGCGCGGCCTCGAACTCGCGCAGTCCCAGCGTCGTGTGGGCGTACACGGCCAGCGAGAAGTTCGCGGCGGCGGGCCCGATACCGGGGACCATCTCGCCCCACACGTACTCGATCGCGTTCCTGCCCTCGGGAATGTCGACGTCCATCCGGGACTCCTTCGCGTGCGCCGTGTCACTTCCTGCCGAGCCTTCCGACCGCCGGCCGCAGCGGGACGTCGAGCGTGTCGTACAGTCCCGGCTCCGCGTCCACGAGCCACTCGATCGCGCCCACCAGCCGGCCGACCGCCGTGGCGTTCCCGCCAGCGGACCGGTTCTCGCCCTCGTCGGTCGCCTCGACGGTGATCTCGATGCGCGGGCGACCCTCGATGATCACGCGATGGGCCCCGTCGCCGTTCGGCGGCACCGGCCAGTCCGGTGCGCAGGACGGATGGATCCGGGTGACGTGCTCGATCACGATCCGGGGCTCGCCCCCGACGACACCCTGCACCTCGAAGCGCACCGCGCCCTGGGTGCCGGCCTCGAACTCGCCCATCGTCCGGGTGCGCACGGTGGCGTCGAGCGGGCGGCGCTGCAGGGTCTCGCGGATCTCGTCGAGTTCGACGCCCAGAGCCCTGGCCATCAGCCGTATCTGTCCGCCCCACACCATGGTCGGGATCGACGGGGCGAGCATCAGCGGCTCGTAGTCCATCGGCTGCCCCATCCCGACCAGGAACCGCACCGACTCCTCCTGCTCGTACGTGGAGTAGTCGAAAATCTCCTGGCAGCGGATGGTGTCGACGACCGTGCCGAGACCGCTCATCAGCAGGGGCAGTACGTCGTTGCCCCAGCCTGGGTCGACGCCGGAGACGAACAGCGACCCGCCGCCGTCGGCGATGGCGGCCAGCACGGGGTCACGGAACTCGGGCGGGGCGTTGCGCTGGTCGTAGAGCGGATACAGCGACGGGGTGACGACCACGGCACCGGCGCGGATCGCCCTGCCCAGGTCGGCCAGCGCCTCGTCGGGCCGGAGGTCGCCCGAGGCCGCGTACACGACGGCCCGGGGGGCCGCGGCCAGTACGGCGTCGATGTCGTCGGTCGCCGTGACGCCCAGGCCCCGGCCGAGACCGCCGAGCTCGCCCGCGTCGCGCCCGACCTTGCCGGGGCTGTGGACGAGCACGGCCGCGAGGTCGAGCGCCGGATGCGCCTCGACCGCACGGATCGCGGCGCGGCCGACATTGCCGGTACCCCAGACCACCGTGGGAATCATGCGCGGAGCGTAACCTGACGAGTCGTCAGTTTCCATAGGCGTGCACGCCCCTCCCGGGGTCCCCGCCGGAGCGCTCCCGGCAGGGACCCCGGGAGGGGCGGCGGTCCGTAGGTAACGGTTTTCCGGCGGTGCGGCCGTGCCGTTGCCTGACGGGCCCTCCGTGATAGTCTTGATCCAGTTGCAGTTGTAGTTCCCGCACACTTCAAGTGCCGCAGGCGAATTCGTATTCGTCGGGCACTTTTGTATTTCCGGCGTTCCATTCCGGACGGGGTCAATTGCGGCGTCACAGGGGTCCACACAGTGCGGGCCCCCGGGTACTGCCCCGAAAGGGATATGACATGGCTAGTGGAACCGTGAAGTGGTTCAACTCGGAAAAGGGCTTCGGCTTTATCGAGCAGGACGGCGGCGGCCCCGACGTCTTCGCCCACTACTCGAACATCGCCACCCAGGGCTTCCGTGAGCTCCAGGAGGGCCAGAAGGTGACCTTCGACGTTACGCAGGGCCAGAAGGGCCCGCAGGCGGAGAACATCGTTCCTGCCTGATGCTGTAGCGCGCTCGGCAGCTGGGGTCCCACTTAGCGGTGGGGCCCCAGCTTGTTGCATTTTCAAAGGTCGGCGGGACCGCCCCGCGGGCCCACCGACGGCCGGTCCGGTTCACGTGCACTCCGCGCCCCCGATCCGGGTCCTTCGATCCGCCCCGTTCCCACTCCGGGGATTCCCGCCGCCCGACACCGTTTCCCGGTGTGCCGAGTCGGCTGGGCAGGCCTGCTTTCGTCTTACATCCGGCTCGTTCTTGCAATTCGTTCGGCTCGTACATGCCGAGAATTCCTCGATACGTGCCATATCGAGGAAGGTTCTTCATGAACCGCTCAGCTCGTACGAATGATCGTTTCTCAAACAACCGCAAGGACGGCTTCGGCGGCTCGGGCCGCGGCGGCCGGTCCCATGCGCCGGGCCAGAGTCGCACCGTCGGCCGCTCCGGCGGCAACGGACGGCGGCCCGCAGCGGTGCAGGGTGAGTTCGCACCGCCGACCACCCTCACCCCCGCCCTCCCGGCGGTGGAAACCTTCGGTGAACTGGGCCTGCCCGCCGAGCTGCTGGAGACGCTCACCGGCCTCGGCGTGGAGGAGCCCTTTCCGATCCAGGCCGCCACGCTGCCCAACTCGCTCGCGGGCCGCGACGTGCTGGGCCGTGGCCGCACCGGTTCGGGCAAGACGCTCGCCTTCGGCCTGGCGCTCCTCGTCCGCACGGCCGGACGGCGTGCCGAGCCGAAGAAGCCGCTGGCGCTGATCCTGGTCCCCACCCGTGAGCTGGCCCAGCAGGTCACGGACGCGCTCACGCCGTACGCCCGCTCCCTCAAGCTGCGGATGGCCACCGTGGTCGGCGGTATGTCGATCGGCCGGCAGGCCGGTGCGCTGCGTTCCGGCGCCGAGGTCGTCGTCGCGACCCCGGGCCGCCTCATGGACCTGGTCGAGCGCAGGGACTGCCGTCTGGACCGGGTCGGCATCACGGTCCTGGACGAGGCGGACCAGATGGCCGACATGGGCTTCATGCCCCAGGTGACGGCGCTCCTCGACCTGGTGAAGCCCGACGGCCAGCGGATGCTGTTCTCGGCCACCCTGGACCGCAACATCGACCTCCTGGTCCGCGGCTACCTCCACGACCCGGTGGTCCACTCGGTCGACCCGTCGGCCGGCGCCGTCACGACGATGGAGCACCACGTGCTGTACGTGCACGGCGCCGACAAGTACGCCACCGCCACGGAGATCGCGGCCCGTGACGGGCGCGTGCTGATGTTCCTCGACACCAAGCACGCCGTCGACCAGTTCACCAAGCACCTGCTCGGCAGCGGGGTGAAGGCCGCGGCCCTGCACGGCGGCAAGTCGCAGCCGCAGCGCAACCGCACCCTGGCCCAGTTCAAGAGCGGCGCGGTCACCGTGCTGGTGGCGACCAACGTCGCGGCCCGAGGGATCCACGTCGACGATCTCGACCTCGTGGTCAACGTCGACCCGCCCGGCGACCACAAGGACTACCTGCACCGCGGCGGCCGTACGGCACGGGCGGGTGAGTCCGGCAGTGTCGTCACACTGGTCATGCCCAACCAGCGCCGGGACATGACCCGGCTGATGTCCGACGCCCGTATCAGGCCGCAGGTCACCCAGGTCCGCTCCGGCGAGGCCGAGCTGAGCCGCATCACCGGCGCGCAGAGGCCTTCCGGTGTCCCCGTCGCCGGGAGCGGCCAGACCGCGGAGCGCCCCCAGCGCGGCGGCGCCCCCTTCCGGGGCATGGGCACCCGCCCCGGCCGCGCCGGTGGTGAGTCCCGCAGGACGGCGGAGGCGCGTCAGACGGCGGAGGCCCGCAAGGCCGCCCGGATCCGCCGCGGCGCGTAGCTCGCACGTATGTGTAGTCGCACGTCAGTACGGGTGTCGGGCGCTCCGGGCGGCGGTGAACGCTGAGATCCACCATTCTGGAAGCAGATGCGATCACATTGCCCACATTGGGGAAGTCGAGTCCCATGACCGAATCAGAGTTTCCGCCGGAAAGCCGCCCCGTGGACCTTTACCTCGATCTGCTGCGTGTCCGAATGACCCCGACGGACTACGCGATGCTGCTGCGCATGGTCGAACCCGTGCTCGAAGCGATGCAGGAGCAACGCGCTGGACCGATCGAGCTGAGCCTGGACGGTGAGGAGGGCTCCAAGGTCTCGCAGGAGGTCCGTGACGAGGCGTCCCTCGTCGTGGCCGTCGCCGTCACCGGGCGCATGGACAACCAGATCGTCGAGATCGAGACCGAGGGCGGCGGACCCGTCAGGGTCGTGACGGACTCGGGCACCGCGGCCGATCCCGCCCGGTGCCAGGAGATCGCCGACTTCATCGGTGAGCGCCAGCGTCAGGACGAGGAGCTGCGCGGCATCGCCGAGGTGAGCGGACTGCCCACCGACGTCTGACGCCCCACCGGTGCCAGACGCGTCACACGGCACGGGTTCCCACCATGCCCGGGGCACGGCCCTGCGATGCTGGCGCCCGTGTCGATCACCTCGTCCCTGCCGGAACCCATCACGCCCGACGCCCCGGTCGTACTCCGCCGTCCGCTGCTCACACAGCAGTGGCTGGACCTGACCTTCGTGCACTGGGCCGTGGACACGGCGGCCGTCGAGGGACTGCTGCCGGCCGGTACCGTCCCCGACACCCTGGACGGCGTCACCTACGTCGGCCTGGTCGCCTTCCGCATGCACCGGGTGGGCTGGTCGCGGCTGCCGGGTGTGCCCTACCTCGGCTCCTTCCCGGAGACCAACGTGCGGCTGTACTCGGTCGACGAGTACGGGCGGCGCGGTGTGGTCTTCCTGTCCATGGACGCGTCCCGGCTCGTACCGGTGCTCATGGGCCGCCTCGGTTTCCGCCTGCCGTACGTGTGGTCCCGCATGTCCCTGCGGACCGGCGAGGACACGGTCGGCTACACCAGCGCGCGGCGCCTGCCGGGCCCACGGGACGCGTACAGCCGTCTCGTCGTCAGGCCGGGGCAGCGGATAGCGGAACCCACCGGCCTCGAACACTTCCTGACCGCCCGGTGGGGTATGCACAACCCGTTCTTCGGTGACGCCGGATTCCTGCCGAACGACCATCCACGCTGGCCGCTGCACCGCGCGACGCTGGTCCGGTGCGAGGAGAACCTCATCAGCTCGGCCGGCCTGCCGGCGCCGACAGGGGATCCGGTGAGCGTGCTGTACTCGCCAGGAGTCCCCGTCCGCCTCGGCCGCGCGATGACGGGCCCTCCGCGCCGCTGAGAACCGTGCGGACGAGACCCGTACGAGGTCGGCTGTCCACTCGTGGGGCCGGCCGTTCGGTCAGCGGGAGCGGCCCGGCTGCGCGCGGCGGGTGGCGAGCAGGAGCGCTATGTCGTCCGGGCGGTCGGCCACGTGTCGGGCCTTGGCGGTGAGCCGGTCGGCGACCCCCGCGAGCGAACGGCCCCCCGGGCGGCCGGCGGGGGAACCGGCCCGGGCCAGGGCGACGCGCAGCGCGGTGATGCCCTCGTCGATGTCGACGCCGGGCGTCTCGACCAGGCCGTCCGTGTAGAGCGCGAGGATGGCGCCGGGGTCCAGCCGCAGCTCCGTCACCGGGTACCGGGCGTGCGGATCGACCCCGAGGACGACACCGCCGGGGATCTCCAGCACATGTGTGCGGCCGTCCGGGAAGCGGAGGAGCGGCGGCGGATGGCCGGCCCGGGCCACCCGGGCCAGACCGGTGAGCGGATCGAGCCGGATGTAACAGCAGCTGGCGAAGAGACCGGGGTCGAGGTCGATCAGAAGATGGTTGGTGCCGCTCATGACCTCGTCCGGCGGCCGGTCACCGAGCGCGAAGGCCCGTACGGCGCTGCGCAGTTGGCCCATCGTGGCGGCGGCCTGGACGCCGTGCCCCTGGACGTCGCCGATGACCAGCGCGAGCCCGTCACCCGACTCGACGACGTCGTACCAGTCCCCTCCCACGTCCATCCCCTGTGTGCCCGGCAGATAGCGTCCGACCGTCTCCACCCGCGGATGGGCGGAGAGGCGCCGGGGGAGAAGCGCCTGCTGAAGTCCCCGTGCGAGGGCGGCCTCGGTGTCGTAGCGCCGGGCCTTCTCCATGGCGTGCGCGATCAGCCCGGCGAGGGCCGTGAGCACCGTGCGTTCCTCGGTGCTGAAGCCCCGGGGGCGGTCGAAGCCCAGGATGCAGGAACCGACCGGACGCCCGGAGGCGATCAGGGGCAGGAAGGCGCGGGAGCCCTCGGTCGCGTCGAGGGGGACGCCCGGGTAGGCGGTCGCGAGCTGCTGCATCGACTCGAAGAAGAGCGGGCGGCCACTGGTGAGGGTCTCCACTCCCGGTATCCGCGCGTCGAGGCCGACGCCTTCGAACGGCGCGAGGAAGCCCTGCGGGAAGCCCGTCTCCCAGGCCAGGTAGAGATGGCGCTCCTGGAGCAGATAGATGGCGAGCCGGCCGCCCCCGAAGGCGGGCAGCAGCTCCTGCATCACGACCGCGGACACCTGGCGCGCGGTGACCGCCTCGGTCAGCGCGATCGCGAGGACGATCGGCCGGTACAGCGGCGCCATGGAGGTGACGTCGGCGGCCGTCCCGTCGCTCGGGCGCACACCGGCCGCCGAGGGTCCCTCGGTCGGCGGCGCGAGGCGGGGAGCCGGCTCGGCCATCCGGTTGGCGGGCACGACGGTGCAGGTCAGGATGTCGGGTCCGGGATAGACGGAGACCGCGAGCCAGTCACCGCCCCCGTGGAACTCCCGCGGAGAGTCCTCGCTGTACCGCAGGGGGCGTACGACGTGGAAGTGCACCGGTTCCAGCGACAGCAGGGCTTCGCGCAGGTGGTCCTCGTAGGCGGAGCGCTCCAGCCACGGCACCTCCTCGCCCAGGGGGCGGCCCAGGAGCCGCGTCCGCGGGCGGCCCAGCAGCCGGGCTGCCTGCTCGTTCGCGTAGACGATGAGCCCCAGCCGGTCGAGGCAGAACACACCCTCGGGGAGCAGGTCGGCCGCTCCGTCCGCCGCCGACCCGATGTCCGGATCGAGGACGAGGCCCCGGACCGCACACGGCCCGGGTGGCACGGCCGTGTCCTGCGTGTTCCACAGCTCCAGCAGCCGCAGACTGCCGTCGGACGCGTGCACAGGCAGGGGAAGGGGCGGCGGTCTTCCCGCCGCGGTCTCCCGCAGGGCGGTCAGGATCTGATGCGAGTCGGCTGCGGCCACGGCCTCCGCGAGTTCCTGCGGGGTGTCCGTGCGTCTGCCCGGTGCCACGCCGAGCAGGGCGTGCAGACGGCTGTCCGCGGTCACGACGCCGGACGCCGGATCCCAGGTGAACCGTCCGATGCGCCCGGCGGGCGGACGCGTGGCCGGCGGCCGTACGCAGAGAGGTTCGCCGTCCCAGGCGATGTCCGTCTCGCCGTCCTCCGCCAGCTTCCACAGAGCCTGTCCCAGGTCCTCGGCCAGCTGCGCCATGCGGTCACGGTCGGGCAGGACCTCGGTGGCGTCCGACGCCGAGGGCCGCAGAATGGTCAGGACGCCGTACGTCGTCGACCTGCCCACGACCGGCACGTACAGGGATCCGAACTGGAACGGCAGGCCGGCCGCGAACTGGGGGTAGCGGCGCATCGTTTCTGTCGCGTCCGGGAGCACCACCTGGACACCCAGCCGGAAGGCGTCCGCCACGGGGAACCTGCGGTCCACGTGCAGCCGCCACCAGGGGCGGAACAGCGGTCCGGGCAGCCCGGAGAGCACAGCCAGCCGTAACAGCCCGGGTGTGCCGGAGCGCAGGTACACACCACCCGCGAAGCCGCCGGCCGCGCTGATCGCCTCCGTGGTGACCCCGGTGAGCAGCGGGTCCAGGCGTCCGGGGATCCGGGTCTCGTGCTCGGCTCTCCCAGTCATCGGCCCTACCTCGTCCGTGCGCCGCCCGGGTGGCTGACACAGCAAGAATGCGCCACGAGGCCCCCCGCCTGCACCCGGGAGAGGCACTGCGCGCGTGAATCCGATGAGGCTACCGGGGTGTACGCGAACCGTGGGCGTCCGGTGGGAACCGCTGTTCCCCGGTTCACCCGCCCATGGCACCGGAGCGCATGCGGGACGGGAAAAAGAGGCTGGTCGGGTGCCTGGTCCACCCACCGCGCGGGCCGGCCCGCATTTACCGCCGAAGGAGGGGAACGTGGAACGTGGATCACATACGAGCCGGGAGAGGCGGATCGGAACAGTTCGCGGAGCAGATCACGGAGCGGATCCGGTCGAGGGAGCCACCGCATGGGATCAGGACAACCGCGGACCTCGTCCCGTGCGGCCCGTTCCGGCCTCGACGACCCGGCGCAGCATCGTGAGGAGTCCCATGACCACGTACGTCATCACCGTTCCCGGCACGTTCGTCAACGGCGTCGAGGACGCCGCGCGCTCCGACATCGAGCGCAGGCTCCGCCCCCGGGACCCGAAGAACACGGACCTGGGGGAGAGCGAGGAACTGAGCCTGCTGACGGTCGAGGAGGGCGGCATGTTCTCCGCCCGGATCGAGGTCGAGGCATCGGACCAGGCGAGCGCCGAGGCCGAAGCGGTCCAGCTGATCTCGCGGGCCCTGCGCGACAGCGGTTTCCCCGAGAAGGACGCTCCGCTGGGGCCGGCCTTCGTGACCGGCATCGACCGCGAGTTCTGAGGGCGAGTTCTGAGGGCGGGGAAGCCGGTTCCGGTCCGTCCCCGGCACGACGGGGGACGGACCGCCCGTGGCACTCGCCGGGAAGCGGGACAAACCCGCGCGCAGCACCTCTAGGCTCTGAGGCACACATACGTCGGGGGCTACGGCCGTGCACGCGCGGGAGTTGCGGATGGACTACTACGACCTCGGTACCCACGGCCGTGCCGTGACCACGGCGTCACCCGAGGCCCAGCTGTGGTTCGACCGCGGGCTGGTCTGGTCGTACGCCTTCCACCACGAGGAGGCCGTCGCCTGCTTCGAGGCCGCCGCCGCGGCCGACCCCGACTGCGCCATGGCCCACTGGGGCATCGCCTACGCCCTCGGCCCGAACTACAACAAACCCTGGGAGTTCTTCGACGGCGAGGACCTGGTCCGTACCGTCGACCGTACGCACGCCGCCGCGGAGCTCGCCCAGGAGAAGGCGGCCGGCGCCACCCCCGTCGAGCGGGCCCTGATCGCCGCGCTGCGCGCCCGCTATCCGCAGGCGAAGGCCGTCGAGGACTGCTCGGTGTGGAACGAGCCCTACGCCGACAGCATGCGCGCCGTGTACGAACTCGCCCCGGACGACCCGGACGTGGCCGCGCTCTACGCCGACGCGCTGATGAACCTCACCCCCTGGCAGCTGTGGGACCCGCGCACGGGGGAGCCGGCCGACGGTTCGCGTGCGGCGGCGGCCAAGAAGGTGCTGGAGCGGGCGATCGCCACCGACGCCGGGCTGCGGCACCCGGGGCTCCTTCACCTGTACATCCACCTGATGGAGATGTCCTCGGCCCCCGAGACCGCGCTGCCCGCGGCGGACCGGCTGCGCGGTCTGGTGCCCGACGCCGGCCACCTCCAGCACATGCCCACCCACCTGGACGTGCTCTGCGGCGACTACCGGCGCGTGGTGGCCGACAACGGCATGGCGATCGCCGCCGACGAGAAGGTCCTCGCGCGGTCCGGGGCGATGAACTTCTACACGCTGTACCGGTCGCACAACTACCACTTCAGGATCTACGGCGCCATGTTCCTCGGGCAGTCGAGGACCGCCCTGGAGACCGCCGCCCAGCTGGAGGCCGCCATCCCGGAGGAGCTGCTGCGGGTGCAGAGCCCGCCCATGGCGGACTGGCTGGAGGGCTTCCTCGCCATGCGGGTCCACGTCCTGATCCGGTTCGGCCGCTGGGCCGACATCCTGGAACTGCCGCTGCCCGCCGACCCGCGGCTGTACTGCGTGACGACCGCGATGCTCCACTACGCCCGCGGGGTCGCGTACTCGGCCACCGGCAGGATCGGCCGGGCCGAGACCGAGCGCGCGCTGTTCAGCGAAGCGGTCGCGCGGGTTCCGGAGACCCGGATGCTGTTCAACAACACCTGCGCCGACATCCTCGCGGTCGCGCGGGCGATGCTGGACGGTGAACTGGAGTACCGCAAGGGCAACCACGAGGCCGCCTTCGCCGCCCTGGAGCGGTCCATCGAGCTGGACGACGGCCTTCCCTACGACGAGCCCTGGGGGTGGATGCAGCCGACCCGGCACGCGTACGGCGCCCTGCTGCTTGCACAGGGGCGTGTCGCCGAGGCGGAAGCGGTCTACCGGGCCGACCTGGGACTCGACGACACGCTTCCCCGTGCTTCGCACCACCCCGGCAACGTCTGGGCCCTGCACGGGTTCCACGAGTGCCTCGTCCGGCTGGGCAGGGCCGGGGAGGCGCGGATCGTGGCCCAGCAACTGAAGATCGCCGCGGCCGTGGCCGACGTACCGATCGAGGCGTCGTGCTTCTGCCGCCTAGACGCGGTCCCCGCCGATTCGGCGCCCGGCAGCGGTTGTTGCTGAAGAGCCGCCGTTCCCTCTTGTCGCCGTCTCCTGGCTGACCGTACGCTGACAAGTCATAGAACTTCGGACGTGATTGACTGGGGGAGCCGTCATGTCCTGGGACCACAATGACTTCCGTGACGGGTTCGTCATACCGCCGATGCCGACCGCGCCGCCGCCCGCACCGGCGGACGGCTGGAGAGCGGCCGGGGTGGCGCTTCTGAACCTCTGCGGCCTCGGCCTCGGTTACGCGCTGGTGCGCCGCTGGTGGCTGATGGCCGCCTGTTGGGTCGCGACCGCGGTACTGCTCCTGGTGGCGCTGCCCGCGGACCCGGACGGCGTCCCCGGCGGAGCCCTCGTCGCGTACCTCGTCCTGCTCGCGCTCGCGGCCGTCCACGGCGCGGCCGTGGGTCTGCGGACCCGGCTGACGTGGCCGCCGGCGGCCTGGATCGCCGTCGTCCTCGGCATCGTGCTCCTGGCGGTACCCGCGGGAGGTGTCGCCCTGTACGGAGGCGCACGCGACGAAGCCACCGAACAGATGCTCCTGGACCGCCTGGAACGCACGGACAAGCTGGTCCGGGCGGCCGGGAGGCAGCAGTTCCCGACGGCTGAGCCCGACTACCGCCGGGCGCTGACCGCCTACAGCGGGCTCCGCAGCGACCATCCCGGCTCACGGGCGGCCGATCGGGTCCCCGACCGGCTCAAGTCCTTCTACACCACCGTCGCGTCCGCCTACGAGGAGAAGAACTACTGCACCGCGGTGGCGCCCCTGAAGTACCTGCGCACGGTCCCGCGCACCATGGACGAGAAGGAACTCGGCGCGCTGGCGAAATGGCCCGACGGCCGACTGGCCACCTCGCTCTACGAGTGCGGCACGCAGTCGCTGTCCGGCGGATCCGCGGACTGGGCGACGCACTACGGCGAACTGCTCCGGACCTTCCCACGGTCCGAACAGACCGCGAAGGTGGAACCCTCGGTCGAGGCGGCCGTCGACAAGGCCGTGCAGGACGTGCGCGGAGACAACCCCTGCAAGGCCGTCGAGCGCCTCGAAACCCTCAACACCCAGATCGTCGGACTGCCGGGAGAGGACGCCGGACAGGCCCCGGCCCTCGACAAGAACGCCGACCGGGCGGAGAGGAACGCGGAGTCGGGTACGTACGACTGCGGAGTGGACCAGTACAAGGAGAAGAGCTTCGCCGAAGCCGTCAGCACCATGAACGACTTCGTCAAGAACGCCGGGGGGCACAAGAACGCGGCCCGCGCCAAGAAGATCGCCATTGCCGCCGAGGTCGCCCAGACCGTGCCCGCCGCGGGCAAGCGCCTGCCGACCACGGCATCCGGCGGCGGCATCTCCGTCACCGTCAAGAACGACAGCCCCGACGACATCACGGTGCTGTACACGGGCCCGGTGACGGGCAGCTTCACTCTCAAGGCCTGCGGGAAGTGCACCTCCTACTCCCTCGCCAGCACGGTGACGCTGGGTTTCGAACCGTGCAGCGACAGTGGCAGGAACTACCCGCAGCGGACCATCCGGCTGCCCGTCGGTACGACGTACTTCGTGCACAAATCCAAGAGCGGTCTCGGAAACTCCCCGGCCTCGGACACCGCCAAACTGTCGTCCGGCTACATCTACACCGAATGCGCGTATACGACGAAGTACGGCTACTGACCCGAGCCGAAAGGGCGATATGCGCTGGGCGCCGGAATTGCGCTGATCCCGGGTCGGATCCATGCGGGCCAGGCACTCAGTGCCTTCTGCGGGCCCGGTGACGGGTGTGTGGATTCTGTGACCCATTGGCCGGGCGAGGATGCCGGGCCGATTGGCGGGTACGAATCCGGTAAACTATTGGATCTTGGTTTGGCTTGCAGATATATCCATGGCGCAATAGCTAGGTGAGTCATGAATCTTTTCAATCGAGGTGCCTCTCCCCGTCGCTCGGCCACACTCGTCGAACCGCAACGGCCCGACGGCCCACCCGATTTCCCCCAGGGCGGCCGGTCGGAACCGGACCTGAGAACCCTTACCGGGAACTGGGTCATCGACCCCGCGCACAGCCGGATCGGCTTCTCCGTCCGGCACGCCATGGTCACGACGGTGCGGGGCGCCTTCACGGACTACCAGAGCCGCCTCTTCTTCGACGGCCGTGACCCGTCCCGCTCGGGGGCCGAGATCATCCTGTCCACCGCCAGTGTCGACACGGGTGTGGATCAGCGCGACAGCCATCTCTCCGGCCGTGACTTCCTGGACTCCGGCGCCTATCCGCACATGCGCTTCCTCAGCACCGCCGTGAAGCCGGCGGGCCCCGACGTCTACCTGATGACCGGCGACCTCACCATCAAGGACAGGACGCGTCCCGTCGTCCTCGAACTCACCTACATCGGCTATGTCACCGACCCGTTCGGCTACGAGCGCGTCGGCTTCGACGGCACCACCACCATCAACCGCTCCGAGTGGGGCCTGACCTACAACACCAGGCTGGCCGAGGGCGGCGCCATGGTGAGTGACAAGGTCCGCCTCCAGCTCGACATCGCGGCCATCCGCACCACCCCGCAGCCCGGCTGAACGCCGACGGACACCCTCGCACGGCTCGTCGATGCCTGGGTGCGCGCCTGCCGGGTACCTGGTACGTGGACATGCTGGTACGGACGGCGGGAACGGGAGTGATCCGGTGGGGGTCAAGGCAATGGGCTGGGCGCATTCGTTTCCGGTGTCGGGCGGTGTGCGCGCCGGACGGGAGTGGACACGCGAGCATCTGGAGTCCCTGCCGTGGACCGAGGCCGAGCCGGACACGGTGGACGCCGTCGTGCTGGCCGTCTCCGAGCTGCTGACCAACGCCCATGTCCACGCGCACAGTGACGCGCATCTGGTACTCACCTGGGACGGCGACTGCCTCCATGTGAGCGTCCACGACGAGGACCCGACGCTGCCGCGGCAGCGGGACCCGGCGGCCGGTGAGGTGTCCGGCCGCGGGGTGGGGATCGTACGGATGCTCGCCGACGAGTGGGAGATGCGCTGCCAGCGGCACGGCAAGGTGGTGACGGCCTGCTTCCGCCCGGCCGGCTCCGACGCGCGGGACGAGCACATGTGGGGCGACCGTTCGCGGGACGACCACTCACGGGATGGCCGGTCGCAGGACGACCGGTCGCAAGACAACCGCTGAGGTCCGCTCGGGCGGCCGTTGTGCGTCCGTTGCCGCGTCCGCTGCCGCTGGCTGCCCGTGGGCTCCGTCAGGCTTCGCGGGCCGCGAAGGCGCCTTCGGCGGTGAAGACCTGTTCCGCGAAGCGTTCGCCGATACGGCGATGGGTGGCCGCGTCCGGGTGGAGCTGGTCGGGCAGCGGCAGTTCGGCGAAGTCGGCCTCGCCGTAGAGGCGGAGGCCGTCGAGGTGGTGGAGGTTCGGGTCCTCCTTCGACCGCTGGGCCACGATCCGGGCCAGCTCGTCCCGGATGACGCGCAGCGTCAGTTTCCCGGTCGCCTTCTCCGCCGGATCACCCATGGCCACGAACTCCAGCCGGCCCTCGTTCATGCGGGCGAGGTCGGGGGCGCTCGGACCGGGCGTGTCCTCGTGGATGGGGCACAGGATCGGCGAGACGACCAACAGCGGTGTGTGCGGGTGCCCTTCGCGGATCGTGTCGAGGAAGCCGTGGACGGCCGGGGTGAACGCGCGCATGCGCATCGCGTCGGCGTTGACCACGTTGATGCCGATCTTGACGCTGATCAGGTCGGCGGGGGTGTCCCGGAGGGTGCGGGCGGTGAACGGGTCGAGCAGCGCGCTGCCGCCGAGGCCCAGGTTGATCAGCTCCACACCTCCGAGGGAGGCGGCGAGGGCGGGCCAGATGGCGGTCGGCCCGGCGGCGTCGGAACCGTGGCTGATGGAGCTGCCGTGATGCAGCCACACCCTGCGCCCCCGATCGGTCGCGGGCTCGACCGGGGCGTCGGTGCGCAGGGCCACGAGCTCGGTGGTCTCGTTGTGCGGCAGCCAGATCTCGACGTCCTTGCCGCCGTCGCCGTTGCCCTCGGGCAGGCCGGTGAAGCGGACGGTGCCCACCGGACCGGTCCGCAGTTCGGCGCTCCCGGTGGTCATGTCGATGGTCAGGGTGTTGCCGTCCCGCACACTGCCCCGGCCGGCCAGGACGCCGTCGACGAGCAGTTCGTAGAGGCCGTCCGGGCGGGGCGGGGCCCCCGTGTAGACACGCTTGGTGGGCAGCGTGTCCAGTTCGACGGTGGTGGCCCGGGTGCGGAAGGCCAGACGTACGCCCGAGGGCTGGGACTCGGCCATGGCCAGCTGACCGTCGGCGTACTGGGCGCGGACCCAGGCGGGCAGGCGGTGCGGCAGTACGCCGTGCTCGGTGCGTTCCAGGTCGAGGGCGCCCCGCAGGAGGTCCGCGGTGATGGGTGTGGTGATCCAGTTGACTGTGCTGTCAGCCGCGTCGGCTGAGGTGTTCTCGCTGCGCATGGCTTCGACCTTGTCGTTTCTTCTTTTTTGGGAGAGAGGGGCGGGCGGGGCTACTGCTGGGCGGGCCAGTTCCGCAGGAGGGCGTCGAGGGCGTCGAGGATCCTGACCCAGGTCTCCTGGGAGTCGGGGGCGCTGTGGCTGAATCCGCCCCCCAGCTCCAGGCTGACGTAACCGTGGAAGACGCTGCCCAGGAGGCGGACCGCGTGGGTCTGGTCCGGTTCGGTGAGGTCGTAGCCGCGCAGGATGGCTCGCGTCATCTGCGCGTGCCTGCTCCCGGCGCTGGCGGCGGCCGCCTCCGGGGTGAGCTTGAGCTGGGCGGCGGCGTAGCGGCCGGGATGCTCTCCCGCGTAGTCGCGGTAGACGTTCGCCAGGGCGATCAGGGCGTCCTTGCCGGCGCGTCCGGCCAGTGCGGTGGCGCCTCGGTCGGCGAGCTCCTCCAGGGCGAGCAGGGCGATGCCGGTTCTGAGGTCCTGGGAGTTCTTCAGGTGCGAGTAGAGGCTTGCGACCTTTACGTCGAATCTTCTGGCGAGGGCGGAGACGGTGACCTGGTCGAAGCCGACGTCGTCCGCGAGTTCTGCGCCTGCTTGGACCAGGCGTGCTGCCGTCAGGCCTGCGCGGGTCATGAGGGCTCCTCCCGTTTGGAGGGCTCAATTATGCATTTGCCTAAAGGGTTTAGGCAAATGGGTGAGCCCTTAAGGGGGGTTTCGTTCCGGGGTGCGGGTCGGTGGGGGCTGGGTGCGCCGTTCCCCGCGCCCCCGAAAGCCAAAGATTGCGCCGTTCCCCGCGCCCCTGAAAGACCGGGGCTGGGCGCGTGGGTTCCCTTGCCCCCGTAAGCAGAAGATTGTGCCGTTCCCCGCGCCCCTGAAAGACCGGGGCTGGGCGCGTGGGTTCCCTTGCCCCCGTAAGCAAAAGATTGCGCCGTTCCCCGCGCCCCTGGAAGCGAAAGGCTGCGCCGTTCCCCGCGCGCCTCAGGGGGCGACCGCCGCTGCGTCAGTGGGGGATGGTGTCGATCAGGTCGCGGGCGCCCTGGCGTAGGAGTGCTACGGCCACGGATGTGCCGAGGGTGGCGGGGTCCAGGCGGCCGGCCCACTCGTGGGCGTTGAGCTGGGTCTTGCCGTCCGGGGTGAACACGCAGGCGCGCAGGGAAAGTTCACCGTTGCGCCCGGCTGTCGCGTAGCCGGCGATCGGCGAGTTGCAGTGGCCTTGGAGGACGTGCAGGAACATGCGTTCCGCGGTGGCCTCGCGATGGGTGGCCGGGTCACCGAGGGCACTGACGGCATCGATGACCGTGGTGTCGCCCTCACGGCACTGCAGGGCGAGAATGCCCGCGCCGATCGGCGGCATCATCGTCTCGGGGGAGAGGATCTCGGTGATCACATCGGTGCGTTCGATGCGCTCAAGGCCCGAGACCGCGAGCAGCAGCGCGTCCGCCTCACCGGCGGCGAGCTTCGCCAGGCGCCGGTTCGCGTTGCCCCGGAACGGCACGCACTGCAGATGCGGACGGGAGGCGGCCAACTGCGCGACGCGGCGTACGGACGAGGTCCCGATCCGGGTGCCGGGCGGCAGCTCGTCGAGGGAGAGCCCGCCCGGGTGGATGAGCGCGTCCCGGATGTCGTCCCGCTTGAGGAACGCGGCGAACATCGTGCCCGCCGGGAGCGGCCGGTCGGCGGGCACGTCCTTGACGCAGTGCACCGCCAGATCGGCCACACCGGCCAGGAGCGCGGCGTCGACCTCCTTGGTGAACGCCCCCTTGCCCTCGACCTGGGAGAGGTCGCCCATCCACTTGTCGCCGGTCGTCTTCACGGGGACGACCTCGGTGCGCGTTCCGGGATGGAGCGCGGCCAGTTCGGCCCGTACACGCGCCACCTGTGCCAGGGCCATGGGCGAGTCGCGGGAGACGATGCGGATCAGCTCGGGAGCGTGCATACGCCCCACGATAGACCGTGCGGCACACGCGAACTGTGCCTCGCCCGCAGGGGTCTTCAGTGGCCCGGGTGGTCCCGGTCGTCCTCGGCCGACGGCAGGATGTTGGAGCCCTCCGCCCAGTGGTTGACCCAGCCGCAGTACGAGCAGGCGTAACGGTTGTTGAGCCCGCTCACCTGGGCCCCGCACTGGCGGCAGTCCGTCGTGGTGATCTCCGCGCCGGGCGCCGGGGCCGCGACGGCGTCACTTGACCCGGTTTCCGGAGACCGCTCCTGCGTCATGCGGGCAGCGTACCCGCGGGTGCCGCATCCGCGGGAAGGGTCGTCACACCGGCAGCACGCCGGGCATCGCACCGGGAAGGGGTGGCCGGGACCGAACGGTCCCGGCCACCCCTGCTCCTTCCCGTCACGGGAGCCCGGCCGCCGGCCGCCGCCCCCGGTGGGCGGCCGGCCGAGGAAGGTCCATCAGCTGGTGGGCATCAGGACGGTGTCGATGATGTAGACGTTGGCGTTGGCGGTCTTCACGTTGCCGCAGACGACCTTCGCGGAGTCGTTGACCTTGTAGGACTCGCCCGAGCCGGCGGTCGTCAGCTTCGACTTCTCCAGCGTCGGGAAGGAGCCGTTCTCCAGGTCCTTCGGAGCGAGCTTCTGACCCACGACGTGGTACGTGAGGATCTTCGTCAGCGTGGCCTTGTCGGCGAGGACCTTGTCCAGGTCGGCCTTCGGGATCTTCGCGAAGGCGTCGTTGGTCGGGGCGAACACCGTGATGTCCTCGGCGTTGTTCAGGGTGTCGACCAGACCGGCCTTCTTCACGGCCGTCACCAGGGTGGAAAGGGCCGGGTTGTTGGAGGCGGCCGTGGCGACCGGGTCCTGGGCCATGCCGTCGAACGAACCGGAACCGCTCTTGGGCACGGACGCACAGCCCGGGCCGAACGGCTCGTCCTTCGAAGCGGTGTCGCCGGAGCTGCCCATGCTGTCGTCGGACCCGGTGGTGGCGGCCGACGCCTTGCTGGAGGAGTCCGACGTGGCGGAGTCGCTGCCGCTGTCGGAGCAGGCGCTGAGGGACAGCGGGAGAACGGTGGCCGCGGCCACGATCACGGCGATACGGCTGATGCGAGTGTTCATGGTGTTTCTCCTATGGGTTGACGCGGCCGCAGCCGCGTTCGTTCGGGGGTGGGCGGGGGTCGGAAAAGTCGCTCGGGGCGTATGGCTTGAGGTAGTTGGCTTGTGGTGTCACTTGGTGTCACTCGACGGTCACCACGACCGAGTGCCGGCCGCTCGCGCCGTCGGGGACGGTGCCGGTGCGCTTCTCGGTCTGCACGGCGCCGGTGCGGTCCGTGGCCCGGACGGTGAGGGTGTGACCGCCCTTGGCGGCCCGCCAGTCGTAGGACCACTGACGCCAGGTGTCGCGGGAGTCCTCAGCGGCGAGCCGGGCCTCCTGCCAGTCGCCGTCGTCGACACGGACCTCGACCTTCGCGATGCCTCGGTGCTGCGCCCAGGCGACCCCCGCGACCATGACCGAACCGGCCTCGGGGCGGGCGAACGGCTTCGGGGTGTCGATCCGGGACTGTGTCTTGACGGGCGCCTGCCGCGCCCACTTCCGCTTGACCCAGTAGGCGTCGTAGTCGTCGAACGAGGTGAGTTCGATGTCCTTGATCCACTTGCAGGCCGAGACGTAACCGAACAGGCCGGGCACCAGCATCCGGACCGGGAAGCCGTGGGCGAAGGGGAGCGGTTCCCCGTTCATCCCTACCGCGAGGAGGGCGTCACGGCCGTCCATGACGTCCTCGACCGGGCTGCCGATCGTCATGCCGTCGACGGAACGGGCCACCAACTGGTCGGCGCGGCCGTCCTTCGAGGGCGGTTTCACCCCGCACTCGGTCAGCAGGTCGGCGAGCCTTACGCCTGTCCAGCGGGCGTTGCCCACGTACGGGCCGCCGACCTCGTTCGACACGCAGGTGAGCGTGATGTCGCGCTCGATCAGTTCGCGCCGCAGGAGGTCGTCGAAGGTGAGGGTGACCGGCCGGGTGACCCCCTTGCCGTGGATCCGCAGCTTCCAGGTGGTCGCGTCCACCTTGGGCACCACGAGTGCGGTGTCCACGCGGTAGAAGTCCTTGTTCGGGGTGGTGAAGGGACTCACGTCGCGGATCCGCAACTGAGCTCCTCGGGGCACCGCGTCCGCGGGAGAGGCCGGGGTGGGCAGTACGACGTCCGCCCGTGAGGCCGCCGCTTCGCGGCTCTTCGAGCCGCTGAGGGCGCGGCCCAGAAGTCCCGTACCGGCGGACGCGGCGGCGGCAGCGGTCGCCAGGATCACGAAGCCCCGGCGGTCCCAGTCGGTGTCGCGGGACGAGTCGTCCCGCGACGAAACGGTGTCGTCGGTCGCCGGGCCCCGGATCCGGAGCCTGCCGATCAGGAAGAACAGCAGCGCCGCGGCGACCACCGCGCCCGCCACGGAAGGCAGCGCGTCGGTGAGCCCCGTCGAGTCGGGCCGGCTGAGCGCCGCCGCGGCCCCGACCACACCGAAAAGCAGAACTCCGGCGGCCCCGATTCTCCGGTATCGCAGGGCGAATACACCCAGGGCGATCGCGAACAGCACCAGTGCGGCAAGAATGCCGAGCTGCAGGACCAGTTTGTCGTCGGTGCCGAAATTCCGGATCGCCCAGTTCTTCACGGGTGCGGGGGTGCGGTCGATCGCCGCACCCCCGACCGCGATGACGGGACCGGCTTGCGGACGCACCCCCACGGCCACCAGCTCGGCGACGGCTAGCGCGGCGAAACCAGCCAGCAGGCCGCTGAGCGCACCGAGCGCCGACCGCACCGGGCTGCGGGTAATTCGCGGTTGCTTCCTGTCGTCCGTCACGTGGGGAATCCGGTCCTGAATGCCGCCCGGATTGGTCGGTCACCCGATCCGGCACACTTCTTTTTCGGACCAATCCACGGGGCCCCTGGCTACGGATCAAGTAAATTCAGGTGCGTGAATACTTGCTGTTGTACAACCGGATCATGATCTATCACATAGTGACGCTCGGTGAGTGGACTGCCCGCCCTCATGCCCCGTACGCGCCCGCTTCCCTCGCACAGGACGGTTTCATTCACTGCGCTCCCGACGAGGAGACCGCCCTGGCCGTCGTGAACGCCTTCTACCGGTCCTCGCCGAGGCCGCTGCTCGCGCTGGTCCTCGACGAGGCCCGGCTCACCGCACGGCTGGAGTTCGAAGCGGCGGATCCCACCCCGCCGCCCGGCGTCGGCGCGCGCATCCTCTTCCCCCACCTGTTCGGTCCCGTGAACCGGGACGCCGTCGAGCGTGTCCTGGAGATCCGGTGGGACGACGACGGCCGGGCGGCGGGCCTTCAGTCCCGGGAGCCGCGCGAGCGTTCGTAGTGCCGCCGTACCCGCTCACGGTTGCCGCAGTCGCCGCTCCGGCACCACTGCCTGGTGTGGCTGCGACTGCGGTCGAGGAAGAACCACCCGCAGCCCGGCCCCTGGCACCGCCGGAGCTGGGCCAGCGGCCCGGCCAGCAACTCCGTCGCCTCCAGCGCCAGGAGCCGTACGGCGGCGGAGCACCGGCTGAGGGCGGGGCGACAGCGCCCGCTTCGGAGCAACTGCCCCTGTAGCACGTACTCGTGGTGCTCGGGAACGCTGTTCCCTGTCACCCGTAAAGACCGGCAATGTCCGCAGTCGTGTTTCGTTCGGTGAATTGTGTCTACCGGTAGTACATGGTCCAGTCGATGCGCGAGACAGAACGAAAGTACGAGGTCCCTTCACCCGCGGATACCTCCTGGCTGCCCGAGTTGGAGCGGGTGGACGGTGTCGCCGCGGTCGTCGAGCGCGGTCCCGAGGAGCTGGACGCGGTCTACTACGACACCGACGATCTCCGCCTGGCCGGCTCCTCGGTCGTGCTGCGCCGCAGGACCGGTGGCGCCGATGCCGGGTGGCATCTCAAGCTGCCGCTGTCGGGCGACAGCCGGGAGGAGATCCGCTCGGCCCTCACCGACACCGTCCCGGACGCCCTGCTCGACCTGACCAGGTCCCGCACCCGCGGGGCGGGGCTGACCCCGGTGGTCCGTATCCGCTCAACACGCGAAATACGCCACCTCGTTGACGCCGACGGCGCGATGCGTGCCGAGCTGTGTGTCGACTCGGTCCACGCGGAGTCCCTGCGCGGGGACGGCAGGCATGCCGCGTGGAACGAGCTGGAGGTCGAGCTGGCCGAGGACGCCGACCCCGCCCTCCTCGACGCCGTGGAGAAGAAGCTGCGCAAGAAGGGCATCGCGCGGGCGCACTCCCCGTCCAAGCTGCTCCGGGCTCTCGACGAGACTGTGACCACCAGGGCCGCCGCACCCGCCGCACCCGCCGCACCCGCCGCATTCGCCGCATCCGACGGGACCGGGGGTTCGGACCCCGATCAGGCGGGCGCCCAACTCCTGGCATACGTGCACGAGCAGATCCGCGCGCTGACCGCCCTCGATCCGGCCGTGCGACGAAACAGGCCCGACTCGGTGCACAAGATGCGGGTCGCCTGCCGTCGTCTGCGCAGCTGCCTGAGGTCCTACCGGTCCGTACTCGACCGTGAGGCCACCGACACGATCCGCGGCGAGCTGAAGTGGCTGGCCGGCGAGCTGGGCGCCGAGCGCGACCAGGAAGTACTGATGGAGCGGCTCAGCGGGGAGATCGACGCACTGCCGGGCGAACTGGTCCTCGGCCCCGTCGCCGCACGGCTACGGGTGTGGAACGTCGTCGACAGCACGGAGTCCCATCTGCGCAGCCTCGACGCGCTGGGCTCGCGACGCTACCTCGACCTGCTCGACTCCCTCGCCGTGCTGCTGGAGCACCCGCCGCTGCGGGCCAAGGCCGCCAAGGACGCCGACCAGGTCATGGCCAAGGCCGTCCTCAAGGAGTACGGGCGACTGGCCGGACGCATGACCGACGCCCTGGAGCTGTCGCCCGGCCCTGAGCGCGATGTGGCCCTGCACGAGGCGCGCAAGGCGGCGAAGAAGGTCCGCTACGCGGCGGAGGTGGCCCGTCCGGCTCTCGGGAAACCGGCCAAGAGTCTGAGCAAGCGGGTCAAGTCGGTGCAGAAGGTGCTCGGCGACCACCAGGACAGCGTGGTGGCCCGGGGCGCCCTCAGGGACCTCGCCGTCGCCGCCCAGACCGCGGACGAGGCCGGCTTCACCTGGGGCCTGCTGTACGGCACCGAGCAGGCCCGCGCGGAGAACAGGGAACGGGAGCTGCCCTCCGTATGGGACCTCGCCTCCGATCCCGGCCCGCGCGAGAAGCTCGGCCGCTAGGGAATCCCCGACAGCCGCCCGTGCCCCTACGAGCCCGCGCCCCCGGACTCCGCGGAGGTGCCGGAATCCTTCGGCAGGAGGGAGTCCAGGTCCGCCGCGAACATGTCCGGGGCGAACATCAGGTCCTGGGCGTCGGGCGTCGGGTCGTTGTCTCCGTCCGGGCCGAGCAGCCCTTGCTCGGTCCAGATGCATTTGCCCGTCCGCGTGTACCGCACCCCCCAGCGCTCGGAGAGCGCCGTGATCAGTTGCAGTCCGCGGCCTCCCTCGTCGCTCTCCGACGCGCGGCGGATACGCGGCATCGTCAGGCTGCCGTCGAAGACCTCGCAGATCAGCTCGGCGCCGTACAACAGCCGTAGCCGGACAGGGCCCTTGGCATGGCGTACGACATTGCCCACCAGCTCGCTGACCAGCAGTTCAGTGGACGGAACGAGGTCGTCCAGGCCCCAGTCGGCCAGTTGTCCGCGGACATGGCGGCGGGCCTGGCCGGCTGCCCTCGGGTCCTTGGGGAGCGGCCAGGCCGCCATCCTGTCCTCGGGCAGGGCGTGCAGACGGGCGACGAGGAACGCCGCGTCGTCGGCGGCCTGCTGCTCGGCCGGCAGCAGACCGGCCGTCAGGGTGTCGCAGAGGCGCTCCAGGTCCTTGTCGGTGCCGTCCTCGTGCGTGGTGCGCAGGAGCCGGGCCAGGTCGGCCATGCCCGCGTCGATGTCCCGCTTCGCCGACTCGACCAGACCGTCGGTGTAGAGCACCAGCAGACTGCCCTCGGGCACCGTGATCTCGACCGTCTCGAACGGCGGCTTCGCCGCGCCCAGCGGCGGATCGGCGGCCGGCTCCGGGAAGTGGACGCTGCCGTCGGGGTGGACCAGGGCAGGCGGCGGATGGCCCGCACGGGCGATGGAGCAGGTCCGGGTGGTGGAGTCGTAGAGCGCGTACAGGCAGGTGGCGTACGACTCCTCGTTCATGCCGCCGACGATGTCGTTGAGGTGGCTCATGATCTCGTCGGGGGGCAGTTCGAGGTCGGCCAGGGTGTGCACGGCGGTGCGCAGTCGGCCCATGGCGGCGGCCTCCGGCAGCCCGTGCCCCATGACATCGCCGACGACGAGGGCGACCTGGCCGCCGGAGAGCGGGATGATGTCGTACCAGTCGCCGCCCACGTCCATGCCCTGGCCCGCGGGGAGATAGCGGGCGGCGGCCGTGCACGCGGCCAGTTCGGGCAGCCCCTGGGGGAGCAGGCTGCGCTGGAGCTCGCGGGACCGGGCGTGCTCGGCGTCGTACAGCCGGGCCCGTTCCAGGGCCTGGGCGACGAGGGCGCTGATCGTGCTCAGCAGGGTGCGTTCCTCGTCGGTGAGCAGGCGCGGCCGGTCGAACGCGACGACGCATACGCCGAACGTGTGCCCGGACGCGGCCAGCGGCAGGAACGCCCAGGCCTGTTTGCCGGCCCGAGCCGGCATGTCGACGTGGGTCGGCGAGTGCGCGGCGAACTCCGCCACGGAGGACAGGAACAGTGGAGTGCCCGACACGATCGGCTCCCAGTCCGGGTCTTCGGGACCCCGCGGGCGGCGGTCGAGCAGGTCCAGGAACTCCTGCGGGTAGCCGACGGAGCCGACGTGGTGGAGCCGGTCGCCCTCGACGACCTGCATCAGCAGCCCGGTGGCGTCGAACGGCGGCAGTACGCGTCGGGCGACCGCCTCCACCACGTCCCGGGTGGTCGTCGCCTTGGCGAGATCCGTGGTCAGCTCGGTCATCCGGGCCGCCCGCTCGGCCGTGGCGAGCTCGGCCGTCCGGCGTTCCTCGGCCTGGCGCCGCATGTCGGTCACGTCGGTGAAGTAGAGGGTGCGGCTGTCCGGTCCTGGAACCAGCCGCAGGTGGTACAGGAGCCCGGTGTCGGGCGTGGGCACGTCGAAACCGACGGGTTTCTCCTGGGCCGCGGCCTCCCGGCAGCGCTCCTCCAGGCCGGGGACACGTCGCGCGGAGGGCAGGTCCCACAGGACGCGCCCGAACAGCTCCTCCTCGGAGAAGCCCAGGATGCGTTCGGCCTCCAGGTTGGCGAAGGTGATCCGCCACTGCTCGTCCACGGACAGGAAGCCGTCGCTCATATGGCGCAGGGCGCGGCTGAGGGCGTCACGGGCGCTGCGGGACTCGCTGCTCTCCCAGCCCACGCCGATCATCCGCAGGGCCTCGCCCCGGTCGTCGTACGTCGCCCGGCCGCGGGCTCGCGTCCAGCCGTACGAGCCGTCCAGTCGCCGCACCCGGTACTCGGCCTCGAACACGGTGTGGTCGCGGATCGCCCGCTGTGCCGCCGCCAGTGCGGGGGGCAGGTCGTGGGGGTGGACGATCCGCATCCAGTTCTCGATCCGCCCGGTGAAGTCGGCGGCGCTGGTGCCGTAGAGCTCCAGGGCCGCCTCGTCCCAGATCAGCTCACCGCTGCGGATGTCCCAGTCCCACGATCCGACGCTGACCTCCTTGAGCGCCTGCCGCAGACGTTCACCGTGCAGTTCGGTGTGTACGGGCCCGGACGGCATCGGCGCCTGGAGGATGCGTTCCTCGGCCCAGACGACGACGGCCCGCAGGAAGTCCCACTGCTCGGGGGTGGGTTCGCCCCGGTCTCCCGTCAGGAGGGTGAGCGCGCCGATGCGGCGGTCCTCGCTGGACACCGGCAGGGCGGCGAGGCCGGACCCGGACCGGAAGGTGTCGTTGGAGCTCAGCGGGACCCACACGCCGTTGCCCTGGTGGAGTGCCAGGGCCGGGGCGGACGGCCCCTCCTGGTCGACGATCTCCCATGAACGGGTGAGGGCGGACGGCAGGCCGGCCGCCGACACCAGTCTCAGGGCGGACATGGGCCCGCGCAGGTGGATCGCTCCACCCAGTGCGCCCAGCTCTCCCATCGCGTGCTCAAGCGCCAGCCGGAAGACCTCGCTTTCCGTGGCACCGGGGGCCACCGTGTGGAGAAGATCCAGCCGCGCGTTCATATGGCGAACCTTAACGCTCCGACCTCGAACGAAACCTTGCTTCTCGGGCAGGCCTCCGGTGGAAGCTCGGACGCGCGGCCGACTCCGATGCCAGATCGCCGGTCCGAACGAACGGCCGTTGAGCCCGAGCAGGACGCCGAGAGCGGGGAGGGCGGGGGAGTGCGGGTCACGCTGCCGCGTACGCCCGGTGTACCGCTGATCCGGCTCACGTCGGCCGGATAGCGGGCGGGCCGGGCCCTCGGCGGAGTGGGGGAATACTTCCATCGGAGGCCCGGTTGTACCGCACATGAATGACATGGCCCCATCAATTGAGGTGGGTGTCCAGGGGTGTGAAAGGAGACGTTCATGGCTGCCAGAGGTACGCGTCCGGTGGTGACGTTGATGTCCACTGCCGGGACCGGTGCGACCTATGTGACGCGGAAGAGTCGTCTGAACGACCCCGACCGACTGGTCCTGCGCAAGTACGACCGGGTGGCGGGGGAGCACGTTCTCTTCCGCGAGGAGCGATGAACCAGGCCGTTGCCCTTCGGCGTACGGCTGCAAGGAAGGAAACCCCATGAAGCTCGGTATTCATCCCGTGTCCCGCCCGGTCGTCTTCCGCGACCGCGCCTCGGACGCCACGTTCCTCACCCGTTCGACCGCGCCCTCGGCGACGACGACCGAGTGGGAGGACGGCAACACCTATCCGCTGATCGACGTGGAGGTCTCGTCGGCCAGTCACCCCTTCTACACGGGGACCGCGCGGGTCGTCGACAGCGCGGGCCGGGTGGAGCGGTTCGAACGGCGTTACGGCCGCACGGCGTCGATACCCCGATGAGTCCACGCCCGATGAGTCGACGCCCCGACGCCCCGATGAGTCGATGACGACCGGCCGGAGTCCCGGCGGGAGGAGAACGCGGTCATGAAGGTGCGCAAGTCGTTGCGTTCGCTGAAGTCCAAGCCCGGAGCGCAGGTGGTGCGCCGGCGGGGCGTGGTCTTCGTGATCAACAAGAAGGATCCGCGTTTCAAGGCCCGTCAGGGCTGACGCGACGCGGCACGCGGCTGGGCCCGGCCCCCCAAAAAAGGGGGGCCGGGCCCTGTCCGTGTCACGGTCGATCTCATCGCCTCGGTCGCACGCGGCCGGATTGACGGATTGGCGTCCGTCCTCGCTGGGCAGGGAGCCAGGGAATGTCATGTCATGTCATGTGCACGACTACCTTCCCCCCACAAGGAGGTCGACCATGCACGTCCGTAAACTGACCAGTGGACTCGCCGCCGTCCTGGCGGTGACCTTTTCCCTGCTGGGTGGCCAGGCCGTGGCCGCCCCGGCCCCGGTCGCGGACCACATCGCCGCCGCCCGGGTCCTGACCTACGACGCGAGCGGTTCCGCGGAGTTCAGGACCGCGGTGGACCGAGGTGCCGCGATCTGGAACGAAAGCGTCGACGCCGTCGAACTGCAGCCCGCCGCGTCCGGACAACGCGCCAACATACGGGTCCTGGCGGACAACGGCTGGCCCCGCGCCCAGACCACCTCGCTCGGCAACGGAACCGTCTACATCGGGCGGCAGGCAGTCGATCAGGGTTACAACACGATCCGCATCTCCGCCCACGAACTGGGGCACATCCTCGGTCTGCCGGACCGTAAGCCGGGCCCGTGTTCGAGTCTGATGTCCGGTTCCAGCGCGGGAACCGCGTGCACGAACCCCTACCCGAACGCGGCGGAGAAGGCCGAGGTCGAGGGCAACTTCGGCGGTGAACTCACGCGGACGGGCGGAGCGGTACCGGTCGGCGTCATGATCGTGGACTGACTCGACGCGCGCCGAGTCACCGAGTCGCCGAGCACCAGGCACCAGGCATTAGGCACCAAGCACCGACTCGCGACTCGCAGGGAGCCGTACGCCCGTACGCCCCGGAACGCATGTGGCGTTCCGGGGCGTACGCGCCCGATCCGAAGTCCAGGTCTGCCCCGGTACGCCTGTCAGTGGGTGTCGACGTCGGCGTGGGTGTCGGCGAGCAGCCCGATCCGGGCCGTGATGTGTTTGCCGACCGGCTCTCTTCGGACCTCGAAGCCCTCACAGACGGCCATGACGATCTCCAGGCCGTGCTGCCCCACCCGTCCAGGGTCCGCCGCCCTGGCCACCGGCAGTACCGGATCGCTGTCCCAGACGGCCACCTCAAGCAGGCCGCCGACGATCCGCAGAGCGAGCAGGACCGGCCCCGGCGCGTATTTCAGGGCGTTGGTGACCAGTTCGCTCACCACCAGCTGGGTCAGGTCCATCGCCCGGGCCGTGACCGGCACGCCGTGTTCGGCCTGGGCCTGTGACAGGAAGTCGGCCGCGAGATGACGGGCCTCGGCGATGCAGAGCGAATCGCCTTCCAGAGCAACAGTGGTCTCTATACGGCCACGCTGCGGCGCCATACGGCCTCCGCCCTTGATCAAAGATTCCATGCAGTCCGTCCTCACCCGGTGCTCGCCCGCATGTACCCCCTCTTTCGCGACCTACGCATCCGCTGTCGGCGAAATTCGACCGGGTGATCCGGCGAGGACTTCCAGGCGGAAACGGAAGATCCGCCGCGCATACCGGTGGGAGTAAGCCCGAAGAGCGCGGGTAGTGGCCCCATGTCGCGGGAAAGCGGGACGTGGAGCCTGGGGAGGTCGCACGTCCCGCTTTCCCGCCGTTCTCGCGAGCCCGTTCTTCGCCTTGCGGCTGTTCCTGGCACGCCCCGGAACAAGGTTCGGCAGGCAGGCACATCGACCATCAGCGATCGCGGATCCTTTGAACGCGGGACATGGCTCCCTGCGTATCCCTGGTGACCGGGAGCAAGGCTTCAGCGAGGGATGGACATGGGCAACGCGGGTGCCGCTGCAAATGAGTGGGTCGCCGGAAGGTACCGGCTTCAAGAGGTCGTCCACCACGAGGTGGGCTGCGTCTGCTGGTACGGGGAGGACATCGAGTACGCGCGTCCGCGGCTGCTGACACAGACGCAGCTGCCGCCCGATCCGGTGGAGAATTGGGCCGGGCCTGCCGCCGCACGGATCAGACACGCGTCCGAGGTCATGGGACTGCGGTGTCCGGGCGGGGTGGCGAGCGTCATCGACGTCGTCGAGGAGTCCGGCAGCCTCTGGACGGTCGTCGAATGGATCGACGGGATGCCCCTGGGCGAGTTCCTCGACCAGTACGGGCCGCTCGACCACGCGCGGGCCGCCCGTATCGGGCTCGACGTCCTGGACGTGCTGGAGTCGGGGCACGGCGAGGGCCTCGTGCACGGCGAGTTGAGCCTGGGCCAGGTGTTCGTTCGCGACCACGGCGGCGTGGTCGTCTCCGGGTACGGTCTGGCGGGCGCCGGTCCCACGGCACGGATCGGCGCCCCGGCGTACGCGGCCCCGGAGCAGGCCCGTGGCGGGTCCTACGGCTCGTCGGCCGACCTGTGGGCGCTCGGTGCGCTGCTCTACACGATGACCGAGGGGCGCCCGCCCTTCCGTGACCGCGGCCAGTCCGATGCGACCCTCAAGGCGATCGTGAGGTTGCCGCTGCGCAGCCCGCGGCACGCCGGCCCGCTCGCCCGGATCATGCAGGGACTGCTCCGCAAGGACTCCCGCGAACGCCTCACGGGGCCCGTGGTCCGCGACGCCCTCGTCCGTATCGTGAACGAGGATCCCGCCGCCGCGGAGGCGTCGCTTCCGGAGTCACGGCCCTCGGCTCACCGCGTGCTGAGCATGGCCCGGGGCGGAAAACACCTCGGCCGTGCGGCGCTCATCGGGACCGCGGTGGCCGCTGTCGTCGCCGTGACGATGACCGCTCTCGCCGCGACCGGCGACGGTTCGGGGGACGACGTCTCGGCGTCCGACGCGACGGCCTCGCGCACCGGCCCCGTCCCGACCGGCGACGGGAACGGAGCGGGTACGCCACCGTCCGGTACCGCGTCCCCCACGACCTCCCCCTCGCCCTCCGCGTCCTCCACCGCATCCGCTTCCTCCTCCCCTTCGCCCTCTTCCTCGTCCGCGTCCTCTTCCTCAGGTGCGGGGAAGCTCCCGGCAGGTTTCCGCGTCTTCACGGCGTCGGAGGGCTTCGCCGTCGCCCTTCCCAAGGGCTGGAAGCGACTCGGCACGAACCGCGCAGGGGACGGCTCCTACCGGGTCGTCTTCGGCGCCGACGGCGATCCGCGGGACCTGGCCGTCACCTACAGCACGCGGGTCGGCTCCGACCCGGTGGCCGTGTGGCGGGACACCGTCGAGCCATCGCTGCGAAAGGAGTCCGGCTACGACCGGTTGGGCGCGATCCGCGCGACGACGTACCAGGGGCGCGAGGCCGCGGACATGGAGTGGGTCGACGAGTCCGAGGGCACCCGGGTGCGTACCTTCGGCCGTGGGTTTCTCCTCGGGGGCGGCGAGGGTTTCTCGATCCGCTGGGCGACACCGGCCGCCGACTGGGGAAACGCGGGCAACCAGCAGGCGTTGAGGACTTTCCTGGCGACCTTCCGTGGGCTGCCGGACTGATCGGTCCCCCCGATCAGCTTTCCGTCGGACCGCGTGTGTGCTCGCCTGTGCGTCCGCCCGTGCCTCCGCGGGTGTGATCCATGGCGTGCCATTCGGGTCGCAGTCCGGTCAGGCTCGTGGTGAGGAGGTACGCGATGCCGCCGGCCGACAGCACCGGTGCCAGTCCGACGGCGGCCACGGCCGCTCCCGCGATCAGCCCGCCGAGGGGGATGCCGGACCAGGCCAGCGAATCACCGAGCGCGTTGACCCGGCCCAGCAGGGGGCGTGGAATGCGCTCGAAGAAGACGGCGCCGATGACCGGGTTGATGAAGCCCGCGCCGAACCCGCTCACAGCGAAGACGACAAGTACGGCACCCTCCGTAACGCGCCCTTTCCGGATAAGTGGTCCGTGTCCGGGGCGGTGTCCGTCACGACTTGTCCGGGTTCGGGTCCGCCTCGGACGTACCCGGCTCCGGCAGCAGGTGGGTGATCACGGAGAACCGTTCGGCTCCCTCGGGCGCCGACGCCGCGGCCTCGGGCGTGTCCTGGCGATAGCGGCCGACGACACCCCGCAACTCCTCGTAGAGACCGGAGGCTTCCTCGGGGGTCAGCCGCAGGACCCAGTCGCTCATGTCGAAGGTGTCCCGCCACGCCCGGGGCATGGTCTGGAGCTCGCCCAGTGCCCGCTCCGTGCGCGCGGTGTGGACGGCGGCGACGGACTGCAGATAAGCCAGGGTCGCCTCCGGCTCCCGCTCGACCAGATCGTGGTCGTTGAACCACGTCCTGCTGTGCGCCGACCGCCACCAGCGTTGCCGCGTTCGGTGGCCGTCGACGCGCCGTGCTTTCGCAGCAACCCCAGCAACTGCACCCGGACCGGGTGCGCGAGGGCCCGTAGCCCCTTGGCGTCCAGAACGGCCGTGTAGACCGCAAAGAGTTCTTCGCCAAGACTTGTTTGCGAAGGGCTCTTTGCGAAGAACCTGTGCGAGTTGACGGTCTTCCGCTGTTCGGCGGCTCCCAGAGCGGCGCGATCGCTCCTAGGGGTGGCGGCCGGGGCCCTCGGTGTGGGGAGACAGTGGGGTGGGGGAGAGGTCCGTCGGTTCCTCGCCGCTCTCCAGCAGCGTGTTCGCGGAGCCGATGATCCGTGGATCGGCCGTGCCGACGGCCTCCTCGTCCTTCGCCGTGTAGTCGCAGAGCAGGAGCACATGACGCATGGCTTCGAGGCGGGCACGGCGCTTGTCGTTGCTCTTCACCACGGTCCACGGCGCGTACGGGGTGTCCGTCGCACGGAACATGTCGACCTTCGCCTCCGTGTAGGCGTCCCACAGGTCGAGGGAGGCCAGGTCGGTGGGGGACAGTTTCCACTGCCGGACGGGGTCGACCTGGCGGATGGCGAACCGGGTGCGCTGTTCACCGCGCGACACCGAGAACCAGAACTTGACCAGCGTGATGCCCTCGTCGGTGAGCATCTTCTCGAAGACGGGCGCCTGAGTGTGGAAGAGCCGGTACTCGGCCGGGGTGCAGAAGCCCATGACGCGTTCGACCCCGGCCCGGTTGTACCAGGACCGGTCGAAGAAGACTATTTCGCCGGCCCCCGGGAGATGGGGGACGTAACGCTGGAAGTACCACTGCCCGGCTTCCTTCTCGGTGGGCTTGTCCAGCGCCACCACGTGGGCACTGCGCGGGTTCAGACGTTCGGTGAACCGCTTGATGGTGCCGCCCTTGCCCGCCGCGTCGCGTCCCTCGCACACCACGACGATCCGCCGGCCGGTGTCCCGCACCCACTTCTGCAGCTTGAGGAGCTCGATCTGCAGGATCCGCTTCTGCCGCTCGTAGGACTGACGGCGCAACTTCTTCTCGTACGGGTAGTTCTCGCGCCAGGTGTCGAGGGGTTTGCCCTCGCCGTCCAGGAGGACAGGCTGCTCGGGTCGCTCCTCGTTCACCAGCAGCCCGGCCAGCAACTCCGTCTCGACGGACGATTCGTCTCCGCCGACGGAGGCGGGTGCGTTCAGAGGGTCAGCCACATGTGGTCCCTTCGTAGCCGGGGCAGCCGCGCCCGCCGACGGACCGGCGTATGAGTCCCGCCTCCGTCGAAATGGCGTGCGACCGAGTGTCCGGCGCCGTGCGGAACGGTCAAGGCCGCCCGTCCCGGATGTCATCTGCCCAGTACCCCGACGCCGCGCTCCATCACGGCGGGACCCATCTCCACGGGCCGTGCGCCCCCTGACGACGGGCCGAACGGATCCGGCCATTGCGCGCCCGGTTCCCGGCCCTCGTGCAACTCCCCCCTCGCCTGACGGCTCTTAAGTGGGTACGGGACGACTCAAGTGAGGAACGCACACGGGGGAACCATGCTCAAGTTCCACTTCACGGACGCAGATATGGCCCGTATCCGGATGGCGGGCGGCCCGGATCCCCTGTGGGAGCTGTTGCTCAGCCTGCATGTGCTCGGCGGGAACGACGGATCGGTCGTCTTCGGGGCGTGGAAACGGCGCATCCGCCACCGCTTGCCCGGCAGCACCCGCCTGCTGTTCGATCTGACGCCGCCCCGTGGGTATTCAGCCGACTTCCTCACTCCGGTGCCTGACCGGGGGGAACTCGAAACGGGTATCGACGCCGTTCTGTCCACCCCGCGCGGTGGGCTCAGGCGTGACATCGCACGTCTCGCCGCGGCCCGGAACCTCGGGGCGCGAACCCTGTCGCTGGCCGAGGCGGGCTCCGACGCGATGCGCAGCCTCGGTGCGGCCATGCGCGGCTACTTCGACGTCGCGCTGCGGCCGTACTGGGCCGAGGTGCGGAACTCGATCGAAGCGGATCGCGCTGTCCGGGTGCGGGCGCTCCTGGACGGGGGCACCGAGGGCATGCTGTCCACCCTGCACCCCTCCCTGCGCTGGCAGCCCGGTGTCCTCACCGTGGCCAGCGCCTACGATCGCGACATCCGTCTCGACGGCCGCGGTCTGCTGTTACTGCCCTCCTTCTTCTGCTGGCGGGCGCCCATCACGCTGCGCGATCCCGACCTCCCTCCCGTGGTCGTCTACCCGGTCGCCCACGATCTCGGGTGGTCGCAGGCCTATGACGGCGCGGGCCGTGACGCCCGCGAGGCGCTGGGCACCCTGCTGGGGAGGACCCGCGCCGACGTGCTGGCGGCCGTCGCGGACCACGGCGGGTCGACCAGTGATCTGGCCCGGCGGCTCGTGATCTCCCCGGCGTCGGTCTCGCAGCACGCCGCGGCGCTGCGCGACTCGGGCCTGATCGTCACGCAGCGCCGCGGACAGAGCGTTCACCACAGCGCCACCACGCTCGGAGGCGCGTTGCTGGACGGCCACCGGCGCATTCCGCAGGCGCCCTTGGGAAGGGGCTAGGGCGTGTTTCGAAAGTAGCGTCGTCCGCCCGGAGGGCGGGCCCGGCGGCGTCAGGTGCGTGCTCTCGGCGTGCCGGGCGCAGACCCTCGTACTGGATCGTACTTGGGTCTGCGCCCGGTGCGGTGAGAGTGCGTGCATGGCGTCGCCGGGCAGACGGGACTTTCGAAACACGCCCTAGTACACGGGTGGCACGGGTGGCGGGCGAGGAGAGGCCGTCCGCGGTCGTGCGGCGTCAGCTCGCCGCGGCTGTTTCCCGTGCCGGAGCACGGTTGCCGTGCCAGTCCAGGATCAGGACCGTGGCGTCGTCGCTGAGGTTGCCCCGGCAGGCCTCCGTGACCGTGGCCGTCAGGGTCCGGACGGCCTCCCGGGGATGCAGCGCGCGGGTGTCGTGGACGATCCCCGCCAGATCGACGGCGGCGGCACCGCGGTCCTGCATGCCGTCGGTGAGCAGTATCAGCCGGTCTCCGGCCCGCAGGTGCAGTTTCTGCTCGCGGTAGGGGATCGGCGCCGGTACGCCGAACGGCAGATTGACGGCGAGTTCGATCTCTTCGACCGTGCCGTCGCGCAGCCGCATCGGCCAGGGATGGCCGGCGTTGACCAGTCGGCAGACACCTGACGCGAGGTCGATGCACAGCAGTTGCCCGGTGGCCAGACCTCGGCGGTGCTTCAGCAGGGCCTGGTGGGCCCGCTGCGCCTGTTTGACCGGGTCGCAGCCGCTGCGGCGGGCCCCACGCAGCGCACCGAGCAGCAAGGTGGCCAGCAGAGCGGAATCGGTGTCGTGGCCCATGGCGTCGGTGATCGACAGATGCAGGGTGTCGCGGTCCAGGGTGTAGTCGTAGGTGTCGCCACCGATGTCGTCGGCCGGGACCAGCCCCGCGGCGAGCGTGAACTGCGACGACTCGCAACTGGACGCCGTGGGAAGCAACTGGTGCTGGATCTCGGCGGCCAGGCTGGCGTCGGTGGTGCGCCGACGCAGGTGGTACAGGTCGGTGAAGCGGCGGTCCGTGACGATGATGTAGGCCAGCGCGTGTGCCGCTTCCCGGATCTGTCTCAGCACGGTGTCGTCCGCGTACTGCAGGGTGACTTCGAGTACGCCGATGCAGTCCCCGCGGTTGGACACGGGCGTGATGATGCGCCGGTTGCCCTGACCGTCCGCCTCCACGTGCTGGCGCTGGCTGCGCAGCACCATGCCGTGCACGCTGCCCCGCAGATCGATCGGCTCGGTCAGCTCCGCGACATCGTCCTGGAAGGCCGCGGTCAGCCGTACGAGCCGATGGCCGATGAGGTCGACGAACAGGAACGACACGTGCTCCGCACCGAACCGCTTCTGCAGGTTGCGTGCGACCACGTCGACCGACTCCCCGGGCGGCGCGGCCTCCGCAGAGGCCAGCAGCTCACCCAATTCCAGATCTCCACCATCCACGACGACCTCCCATCGGATTCCGTTCCTTCTGCCCCGAGTTTCTTCGACCTCACTTACGGTGATTCATCATGAGGGCATTCTCGAACACATGTCCGAGCTCTGGGGGTGTGCACAGAGGCCCTCGATTTACGCGCTCGCCACCCCGCGTACAACCCCCGGCGCGCGCGGGCGGTCGTACCCCCGGCGAGGAGCCCGCAAGGTGTGTCAAGACCGGTGTCCAGCAAGGTTCAGCCAGGTTCAGCCGTGTTCCGTCGTGCGCGATGGAGATGGCACGGTGCGGCAGAGGAGTCAGCGGTGAAGCGTGGCGGTACGGGCCGGAGTGCGCGGCTCACGGCCCATGGAGCCGTCTCCACGGCCCTGGCCCTGCACAGTGACCGGGCGCTCCAGGAGCTCCTGAACGCCGCCGGGACGACCGGTGTCGGCATCGGAGGCAGGACGACCCTGCTGGAGGTCGGCGGAACGCGGGTCTTCGTGAAGCGGGTGCCCCTCACCGACCTCGAACAGCAGCCGGGGAACATACGATCCACGGCGAACCTGTTCGAGCTGCCGCTCTTCAGCCAGTACGGCGTCGGCGGGCCGGGGTTCGGGGCCTGGAGGGAACTCGCCGTGCACACGATGACGACGAACTGGGTGCTCGGGGGCGAGTACGACGGCTTCCCCCTGATGCACCACTGGCGGGTCCTGCCGGACTCGGCGCCCCTGTTCGGGGAACTGGCCGACATGGAACGGGCCACCGCGAGCTGGGACAGCGGCGGAGCGGCGGTACGCCGACGGATCGACGCCCTGCGCCGGTCTTCGGCGAGCATCGCGCTGTTCCTGGAGTACGTCCCGCAGAACCTGCACCAGTGGCTGGGGCGGCGACTGGCCGCCGGTGACGAGAGCGCCGACCGGGCCTGTGCCATGGTGGAGAGCGGCCTGGAAGCAGGCACCTCCTTCATGAACAGCCGAGGCCTGCTGCACTTCGACACCCACTTCGAGAACATCCTCACGGACGGCGAGCGTCTCTACTTCGCGGACTACGGCCTCGCCCTCTCCTCCATGTTCGAGCTGTCGCGGGAGGAGCGCGCCTTCTTCGACCGGCATCGCGGCTACGACCGCTGCTACTCGGTCGGCTATCTGGTGAACTGGCTGGTCGCCGCCCTCTACGGGAGAGACAGGCGTGCGGCGCAGGTGCGGGCGTATGCCGACGGCGAGCGTCCCGCCGGAGTCCCGGCGGGGATCGCGGCAGTCCTCAGCCGCGACGCGCCGCTCGCCGCGGTGATGGCGGACTTCATCCGCAGGCTCAGGGACGAGAGCAAGCACACGCCGTACCCGCTCAAGGAGCTGCACCGGATCGGTGCGGTCCGCGGCGCGTCCGGCGACTCACCGGCGTGACCCGTCAGGCCGTCAGGTCGGCAGCCATGTGCCGAGGGCGTCGATGAGCCGGTCGAGCGGCGGCCGCTCGGCGGAGCGGTCCGTGACGACCGTACGGCCGTCGAAGCGCAGCGTGTACCGGAACAGGTCGGCCGCGCCCTTGTCCACGGTGGTCGCGGGGACGTCGTCCAGCGCCGGGTCCCCGAGCAGCGTCTGCTCATCGACGCGAAAGTGACCCGGGACCACGGGGCCTGGTGGCTCGAAGAGGCGTTCCGCGGCCACTGCAACACTGGGCCCGGCGGTGGAAGCGCAACCCCACGGCGTCTCATGAGTCTCCCCTGCAGGGGGTGCCATGGGAACGGAACAGCAAATCACGTACTTTCTACGAGAGTTGGCGAACACCGGCCCGCACGCGGACCCGGGGCGACGCGCGGCGGCGGCGAAAGGCCTCGGCAGGATCGGCCGGCCCGAGCACGCCGGGGCCCTCGCCGAGGCGGCCGACGACCCCGTACCGGCGGTGCGCGCGGCAGCGGCCCTCGGACTCGGCCGGCTCGGAGTCCCGGAAGCGGGCGGCACAGTGCTGCCGGGGCTGATGCGTGACACGGGCCCATGGGTGCGGCGCCGGGCCTCGGTCGCCGCGATCCGGCTGAAGCTGACGGGCCGCACGGTCACGGAGGCATTCGTGGGCCTGCTCGACGATCCGGACCACCACCTGCGGATCAACGCCCTGGTCGGCCTGTACGCGCTGGGCGTGACGGGCGATGCCGCGGCAGTGTCACGGCTGCTCGACGATCCGCGGGGCGCGGTGTGGGGACGCGCCCGGACGCTGCTGTACCGGTTCCGCGACGACCCGGCCGTCCGCGCGCAGGTGATCCGCACGGCCCGGGAGGGCGAGGGCGCGGCCCGGGCGCGGGCCCTGGAGATGCTGCCGAGGCGCTGCGGCGAGCGGTTGCTCGATTCGCTGCTCACCGGACTGCGCGACCCGTCCCCCGAGGTGCGGTACGCGGTGGCCTCGCGGCTGCTGAACCTGGAAAGGCCCTCGCTGCGGGACGACCTGGTCGAGGCCCTGCGGACGGAGCGGGACCCGGAGGTCGCGAGCCTGCTGCTGAGCGGACTCGGGTGGCGGGGCGAGCGGCGGGTGACCGGCCTCGCGGTGCGGTGGCTCGGCGACCCCCGGGCCGGACGGTGGGCCGCCACCGCTCTGGGACACATCGGTACCAACACCGCCGGGGAGCATCTCCGCGGAGCACTCACCGACGCGGCGCTGCCTGCGAGCACCAGGGGAGCCGCCGCGGTGGCGGTCGGCAGGGCGGGAGGACGGGACGCGGTGTGGCTGCTGATCCCGCTTCTCGGTGATCCCGGAGCCGAGGTGCGTGCGGGAGCGGTCGAGGGCCTGGGCGAACTCGTCCACGACGGCCTCCGCTTCTGGGAACGCCGTCCCGTGGCGGACGCGCTCACCACCCATCTCGCCTCCGGCAGGGACGCGACCTGGCGCACATGCAACGCCCTCGACGGCCTCGACGAGGCCCTCCCCGCCCTCCGCCGCCTGGCGGACGAGACCTCCTCGGCCGAGGTCCGGGCCGCCGCGCGGAAACTGCTGGACGCGGCCGAAGCCGACTGAGAGTACCGGTGGTCGGATCCTGCCGGCCCACAGCCTCGTGCTTGCTTGCGATCATGGGACCCGTCATCGACATACGAGGAGTTGATCCGTGATGCCGGCCGTTCCCGCCGATCCGAACGTGGTGCATCCGATGCCCGAGCAGCCCCGCGTGGTGCTGCTGCGCCCCCTGGTCACCTCGCCGTTGATCGAGGTGGGGGAGTACTCCTACTACGACGATCCGGACGATCCGACGGCTTTCGAGACCCGCAACGTGCTGTACCACTACGGGCCGGAGAAACTGGTGATCGGTAAGTACTGCGCACTGGGCGAAGGCGTGCGGTTCATCATGAACGGCGCCAATCACCGGATGGACGGCCCCTCGACGTTCCCCTTCCCCATCATGGGAGGCGACTGGGCCGAGCACTTCGACCTGATCACCGGCCTGCCCGGCAGGGGTGACACCGTGGTCGGCAACGACGTCTGGTTCGGGTACCGGACCATGGTGATGCCCGGGGTCCGTATCGGTCACGGGGCGATCATCGCCTCCGGGGCCGTCGTGGTCGACGACGTGCCCGACTACGGCATCGTCGGCGGCAACCCGGCCGGACTCCTGCGGCGCCGGTACGCCGACGAGGACATCGCCCGGCTGCTGGCTCTCGCCTGGTGGGACTGGCCCGCCGAGCACATCAGCGAGCATGTCCGGACCATCATGTCCGGCAGCGTCGACGCCCTTGAGACCGCGGCGCCGGGCTCGGACAAGGCCAAGGGCTAAGCCTGGACCTGGGCCGGCGAGCAGTCGGACCGCTGTGCGGCGCCCTCGCTCCTCAGGGCCGCGTCCATGGCGCGCAGGCGGTGCTGCTGCAGGGAGCTGTTGGAGATGCCCCAGCCGACGAAGACCACGGTGAGCAGTGCGACGCCGATGGTCTGGCGCTGCCCGCCGGTCGCGGCCGTCAGGAGGGTGACCGAGCAGAAGAGGACCGTGAGGAGGACCAGGGCCGGCACGCGGTGACGGGTGCGGTGCAGGCGCTGCGCGACCAGTGCGCGCATGGCATCGCGTTCCGCCGGATCGGTGGGGACATCACCCTTGCGCAGCTTCCGGTCCAGCACGACGAGACTGTCCGTGCTGCCGGCGGCCCGCTTCTCCTTGCGCCGGGCGACGAGTACGGCGGCGATGCCTCCGACCGAGATGACGGTCGTGCGGATCACGACGGAGAGCACGGAGGGCCCTGGGAACAGAAGCACTATCAGGGCGCTGCCGACGAGGACCGACAGGACGAACTGCAGCCAGACGTGTTTGCCGAGCAGGGTGTTGACGCGTTCCATGGTCCGGCACTCCTTGGTTTCGGGTCGGTCCCGGTCAGAGCCGGGTCCGCCGACGGACGGTCGCGACACGCAGGGACAGGGCGATGGCGAGGAGGACCCAGGCCACGGCGCAGTAGGCCCAGTCGGTCGCCCCGTTCGCCACGCCGAAGACGCTCCATACGGCCCACAGGGCCAGGACGGTGCAGAGCGCGGTCCATGCGATGTCCATGAGGCGCACCCGCAGCTGCCCGCGTTGCCTGGTACCGGGCTCCAGGGTGCCCAGCTCGGATGGCGGTGTCGCGCTGCCTCGCAGTGCCATGACTCGTCTTCCCTTCCACGTTCACCCGTGTTCGTACGGGGTTTTCGCGTACCCCGTGTCGGGGCCCGCAACCGGTCAAGTCGGGCATGACAAGCGGACGTTGACGCTCCGGAGGTCAGGACGCGCCCTCACGCACCCGCCCCGAATGCTCCGCGCGTCCCGCGCCTGCCGTATTTGTGAGCTTTATCTGTTTAACATGCGGTGATCCACTTCCTGCGGCCCCGTGACCCGGTCGCACGCAGCCGGTGGGTCCGTTGTGCGTGTCGTCAACCGCGAGAGGAGGCCTCCATGGCCCCGGCAGGCCGTCGCAGAGCGCTGACGCAGGACACCTCGTCGCGACACGACCCCGAACTGCGCGCCGCCGCCCGGCATTTCGGGCGGCGTCGTTTCCTCACGGTCACCGCCGCGGCCGCCGCCCTCGCCTTCGGCACCAACCTGCCGGCTCGCGGGGCGGCAGGCGCCGGGGAGCTGGACGCGGCGAGGATCCCCACTGATCCGTTCACGCTCGGCGTCGCCTCCGGAGACCCGCTGCCCAGCTCCGTGCTGCTGTGGACCCGCCTCGCGCCCTCCCCGTACGAGCCGGGCGGCGGTCTGCCCGGGCAGTACGTGGCCGTCGAGTGGGAGGTGGCCACCGACGAGCTCTTCGCCCTGGTCGTCCGCAACGGCATCGCCGTCGCCTTCCCCGAGTACAACCACAGCCTGCACGTGGAGGTCGAGGGTCTCGAAGCCGGCCGGGTCTACTACTACCGGTTCAGGACCGGGACCTGGATCAGCGACACCGGCCGTACCCGCACGGCGCCCGCCACCACGGCCGCCGTCGCGAAGCTCACCTACGCGGCCGTGGCCTGCCAGGCGTACCACGACGGGTACTTCACCGTGCACCGCCATCTCGCCCAGGACGACGTCGACGTGGTCCTCCACCTCGGCGACTACCTCTACGAGTACGCCGTCAACTCCGTGGGCGGCGCGCGCGACTACACGGACCGGAAGCTGCCGGACCTCTACAACCGTGAGACCAAGACCCTCGACGACTACCGGCTGCGCTACGCCCTCTACAAGAGCGATCCTGACCTGCGGGCGGCCCACGCGACGCATCCCTTCGTCGTCACCTGGGACGACCACGAGACCGAGAACAACTACGCGGGCGCGATCAGCGAGAACAACGACCCGCCGCAGGAGTTCCTGCTGCGGCGCGCGGCGGCCTACCGGGCGCACTGGGAGAACCAGCCCCTGCGCAACGCCCAGATGCCCAACGGCCCGGACGCACAGCTCTACCGCCGGCTCCAGTGGGGCACCCTCGCCCAGTTCGACGTCCTCGACACCCGCCAGTACCGCTCCGACCAGGCGTACGGGGACACGCTGCACGCTCCCGGTCCCGAGACGGACGACCCGGAACGCTCCATCACGGGGGCGGCGCAGGAGAAGTGGCTGATCGACGGCTGGCGTGCCTCGCGGAACCTGTGGAACGTCATGGCACAACAGGTGTGCTTCTCGCAGCGCAAGTTCGATCTCGGCGCCGAGGCGAGGACGTCCATGGACGCCTGGGACGGCTACCGCGCCTCGCGCCGGCGCGTCCTCGACGGCGCGGACTCCGCAGAGGTCGACAACCTGGTCGTCATGACGGGGGACGTGCACGTCGGGTACGCCTTCGACATCAAGGAGGACTTCGACGACCCGGCGTCGAAGACGCTGGGCACGGAGATCGTCGCCACCTCGGTCGCGAGCGGCAAGGACGGCGCGGACAAGCCCGGCAACTGGGACACGTACCACAAGGCCAACCCGCACCTGAAGTTCTACAACGGGCGGCGCGGCTATGTGCGGGTCTCCCTGGACCGCGCGAAGGCCCGGGCCGACTACCGGACCGTCTCCGCGGTGACGACGCCCGGCGCGCCGGTCACCACGGCCGCGTCCTTCGTGACCGAGGCGGGCGATCCGGGCCTCAAACCCGTGTGACGAGAGCCGTCCGCCTCGCTGACGTTGCTCCCGCGGACGGTCCCGGACGGTCCCGGACGGTCGCGGGACATCAGTACCCGGTGAGGCGGCCCCTCGGCATCCGGTACTCCGCCGGGCGGGTCCTTCGTGTCGTCCGAAGCGCCGAACCACAAGAAACCGGACATTTTCTGCGCCCATGTCGGCAAGGTCTAGATCCCCGAGAACGAGGAGTCACCCGATGGTCCCCAGACACGCCGGCCAAGCCGCCCGGACCGCCCTGACCGTGCTCGGCGCACTCGCGCTCACCGGGCTGCCCGCGGCCGTGGCCACGGCCGCCGAGCCTCCCGCGCCGGGGCCCTCCTCCGCGCAGACGCTCGGCGCCGACCGGCCCTCGGCCGCCGTCGTGCGCGCGATGCAGCGCGACCTGCGGCTGACGGGCGCCCAGGCCAGGGCGCGGCTGGTGAACGAGGCCGAGGCGGGCACCCGCGCCGGCCGGCTCCAGAACGTGCTGGGCAAGCACTTCGCGGGCGCCTGGGTGCACGGCACGACCTCCGCCGGGCTGACCGTCGCCACCACCGACGCCTCCGGTGTCGCCGCCATCAAGGCCGACGGGGCGCAGGCGAAGGTCGTCAAGAACGCGCTGAAGGACCTGAACACCGCCAAGACGAAGCTGGACACCGCCGCGGTGGGCAAGGCCCTCGACACGCCGGTCCGGTACGTCGACGTACGGACCAACCGTGTGACGGTGCAGGCGACGAGCCGTGCCGCTGCCGACAAGCTCATCGCCGCCGCCGGGATCGACCGGCGGCTCGTGGACGTCAAGGTGTCGGCGGACCGGCCGCGCGCCCTGCACGACGTGCGGGGCGGTGACGCGTACTACATCGACGAGAAGGCCCGCTGTTCGGTGGGCTTCTCCGTGACCAAGGGGGAGCAACAGGGGTTCGCCAGCGCCGGGCACTGCGGGAAGGCGGGCGCCAAGACCACCGGCTTCAACAAGATCGCCCAGGGCGCCTTCGAGGCCTCGGTCTTCCCCGGCCAGGACATGTCCTGGGTGAGCGTCAACAGCGAGTGGACCGCCACGCCCGCCGTCAAGGGCGAGGGCGACACGAACGTGCAGGTCGCAGGCTCCGTACAGGCGCTGGTGGGCGCGGCGATCTGCCGCTCCGGCTCCACCACCGGCTGGCACTGCGGCACGATCGAGCAGCACGACACCACCGTGAGCTACGCGGAGGGCGACATCAACGGAGTCACCCGCACGACCGTGTGCGCGGAGCCGGGTGACTCCGGCGGCGCCTACATGTCCGGCACCCAGGCCCAGGGCGTCACCTCCGGAGGCAGCGGCGACTGCAAGGCCGGCGGCGTCACCTTCCACCAGCCGATCAACCCGCTGCTCACCACGTACGGTCTGACGCTCAAGACCGCCACGGGCCAGAGCGGCACACCCGCCCCGGAGGACGGCCGGACGGTCGGCTGGACCACGGGCCGGGTGTACGAGGTCGGGACCCGGGTGACCTACGACGGCGTCTCGTACCAGTGTCTGCAGACGCACCAGGCGCAGGGAGTGTGGCAGCCCCGCCTCACACCGGCGCTGTGGCAGCGCCTCTGACGGGCACTCGGCCGCAGGGTCGCGCGGCGGCGCGAGGTGCCCGTCCCCGGACAGGGCCCTCGCGCCTTCCCCTGTGCCCAGCGGGTCCGGCCGTGTCTCACACCCCGGCCAGCAGCGCGTACGCCGTCGCCACGAAGGTGTCGCGGGCCCGGAAGCGGCGGGTGCACACGGCGGCCAGCGCCGTTGCGGTGTCGGGTCTGAATCCGAGGAAGGCCTGCTGGCCGAGGGTGGCCCCGCAGTGGAAGTACATCGGGCCATGGTCGGTGGGGTGCTGGAACCAGGCGACCGTGTGCGCATGCCGGTGCCCCCACCCGCGCCGGAGGACCGGACGGCGTACCGCGCGCAGGGCATCGGCCAGGGTGCCGTCGGCGGGATCCGGGCCCGCCGGTTCCAGGTGTGCTTCGAGGAACGTCAGCAGGTCGGGCGGGGTGGCCCGGACGGCGCCTGCCGACTGGAAGCCGCCGACGGCCAGCGGGGGCACGGGTGTTGTGCCGTCCCTGCGGTGTCCCGTGGCGTCGGTGTCCGGCCCGCCGGGCCGCAGCGCGGTGCCGCCCAGCCCGAGGGGCCGCAGCACCTGAGTGCCGAGCAGGTCGTTCCAGGGTGTCGCGGTGGCCGCGGCGAGGGCGTGACCGAGCACGGCGACACCGAAGTTGGAGTAGTGCCAGCGGGTGCCGGGCCGCCGGTGCTGCCGGTGGCGCAGAAAGGCGTCGACCACCCGCCGGTCCGGATAGGCGGCGTACGGGTCGGTGCGCCAGGTGGGCAGGGCCCGGAGGAAGAAGTCGGCGGGCAGGGCGGGCAGCCCGGAGGTGTGTGTGATCAGGTGCGCGAGGGTGACGGGGTCCCGGCCGACGCGCCGGGTCGGGTCCAGACAGGTGGCGGCCGGCTCTCCGGCGGACAGGGCGCCCGACTGCGTCAGCCGGGCCAGGAGCAGTCCGGTGAACGTCTTGGTGGCCGAGCCGATCTCGTAGCGCAGCTGATCGCGGGGAACGGGCGGGGGCGGCCCGGTGCCCCCGCAGCGCACCGTGCGGTGGCCGTCCCGGGAGAGGGCGAAGACGACATCGGGCGCGTCGACGGCGTCGACGGCGTCGCCGAGCGGGTCCCGTACCGTCTCGCCGTCGTGGTGTCGCTCCCGCGCGGGACGGTGCGGCGGGTGTGCGCCGATGGGGCCGGGCGGAACGCCCGGCCAGGGTTCGGGTCGTGGTGTCATGCCGGCGCGTGCGCCAACTGCGCCAGGGCGCGGGAGGTGGCCAGCACGGAGGCGAACGCGGCGACGAGCGTCGGGTGGTAGACGAGGTCGAACAGCTCCTCGGGATCGCCCTCGGGCATCGTGCGCACGGCGGGCATCGCCCCGTCGGGCTGCTGGGCGGCGGCGAAGCCTTCCCAGGCCCGCTCGTCCAGGGTGGGGCGCGGCAGACAGGCGTCGACGACGAGCAGCTCGCCGAGCAGGTCCCAGCGTGCCAGGTCGAGCCAGTCGTCCAGCCAGACCGGCAGCCAGGTGGCCAGGTAGTCGGCGAGCGGAGCCGGGATGCCGCCGGGGTTCTCGCCCCAGTCGGTGAGGTGGAAGACGGTGTGCGTGATGTCGTAGGCGATGTGCCCCTCGACGGTCCAGGGTTCGGGGGTGCGCCCGAGCCATGTCGTGGCGACGACCTCGGACTCCGGCGGCCGGGCCGGGAGCCCGAAACGGCGTTGGAACGCGGAAAGGCCCAGTCGGCGCGTCGGCGGCAGCTCGAAGGCGTGGAAGCTCTCCAGCCGCTGGTTCAGCCGGAAGGCCTGTTCGGCCTCGGGGTGGCTGTAGCCCAGTTCCTTGAACGGGAGATAGACCTCGAAGGGGATGGGGGAGAGGGGCTCGATGCGCTGGCCGCGGACCAGCATCCGGCCGCCGTCCAGCGTGTCGCGCCAGGCGTGGTCGAGCAACTGCCGTGCCAGCTGGGCCTGTCGGGAGCCGGCCACGCCTTCGCGGAACAACACCTTGCAGATGAGGGCCAGTTCGCCGACCGGTTTGAAGCGTTCCAGGAAGCCGACCTCCGGGTCGACGTCCTGCTCAAGACGGAATCCGTCCCGGTGGGCGTGCAGCCATTCCAGGGCGCCGGTCCCGACGGTGTGGATGAGGCGGGTGCTGGTCATCTCGATGCTCCTTGGCCACCGTGCCCCGGCCGGGCCGCGTGCTCGAAGACGCGTACCTTCCCCGTCGCCACGTTGTCGTCATCGGCTGTGCCTGTGCCCGTCGCCGCGGCCGTGGCGTGCGCACGCAGGCGGTCGGTGGTCAGCGCGGCGGCGAAGGCTGTCATCAGGGTCGAGTGGTAGCAGCCGAGGAAGTCGTGCGCGACCGGATGGCCCTCTCGCCCGGAGCCCACTTCCGGGACGGCGCCGGACGCGTCCTGGGCCCGGCCGAGCTTCGCCCAGGCCTCCCGCAGCAGGGTGAGGTCCGGTGGGCCCGGCAGGCTGCCGGCCACGGCCAGCAGTTCGCAGCTCAGGTCCCACTGCTCGTCCTCAAGACAGGTGTCCAGCCAGGGCGGCAGCCAGTGCCGGAGGTAGTCGGCGACCCGTGGAGGAACGCCCTGTGGGGTCAGGCCCCAGTCGGTGAGGTGGAAGACCACATGGGTGAGCGTGTACCCGGCGGCCCGTTCGAACGTCCAGGGCTCCGGCAGACCGCCCAGCCAGGTGCGTCGTAGCGCCCGCTCCATGTCGGCGTGGAGCGGGATGCCGCTGCGGCGCTCGGAGTTGAGGACGCTCAGCCGCCGGTTGGGTTCCTGCTCGGTCACCTGCCAGCCGCGGGTACGGGCCACGGTCGCGGTGGCCTTCTCGTACTCGGTGTGGCGCAGTCCGGCCGACGCGAAGGCCGCGTAGATCTCGACCGGGTACGTGGCGAAGGGTTCGAGGCGCTGCAGTTCGAGGAAGAGGGCGCCCTGCCCGGTCTGCCGCCAGGCGAAGTCCAGCAGGTCACGAGCGGCCTCGTGCAGCGGGTCGGTGGTCGCGGTGTGCCTGCGGATGCTGACGCACACCTGGGCCAGTTCACCCAGGGGTTTCCAGGTGTAGTTCACGTTGGCGTGCTCGGCGAGCGCGTCGTCGCCGAGTGCGAACTCGCCGCGGTGCGCGGACACCCACGCCATGGCGGCCTCGCCGAGCCCTCGGACATCGCGCGCCGTCACACCGGAGCCCCGGTTCGCATCAGTCGCGCCGCCTCGACCTGGAGCGCGACACGCGGATCGGCGCAGCCCATCTGTGCCACGAACGCGAGGCCGGCCTCCAGCCCGAGGGTGTCCGGCACTCCGTCGAGGAGGGCCAGCCAGCGGCCCGCCCCTGCCGCCTGGAGCCAGTCGCGGCGGCGGACCGCCCGGACGAATCCCCGGGAGACGTCGACGGGGCGGCCACGGGCCACGCGCGTCACCGCGCAGTCCCCGCCGGGCACCGCGAGCGGGGCCAGTACGGCGAGTTGGTGGGTCAGCGACTGCCATGAGGCGTCGTCGAGCCAGGCCGCTCCGGGTTCTGTGTCCGGCCCCGAGGTGTCCTCGGCGGACGCGTCCAGTCGCAGAAGTGTTCGTCTCATGGCCCAGTGGCTCCACGCGGAGGTGGGCGAGGCGTCGGCGGGGGGCGGATAGGCGTGCACGGCCCCGCTGAACACGGCGAGGTCGTCCGGGTCGGCAGGGGTGCGGCGCAGAACGCTCGGCAGGACGGCGTCGGCCCCCACCACCCGTACGGCGGCGAGGGCCAGTCCGTCGGCCTCCGGTCCGTCGGCTCCGCGGACGCTGCCGGCCAGCCCGAACGGGCCTCCGCTCCGAAGAGCGGAGACCAGTTCTGACGTCAGGCCCTGCACTGCGTCCGCCAGGCGGGTCGAAGTGCCTGACTGTTCCATGTGTCTTCCCGTCAGCCCTTCTTCGGCCGCGGAGTCGGAGGCGACAGCAGGAGTGATGTCGCCCCGGACGTCAGCGCGAGCGCCGCGCACTCGCGGCTGTCGCGGTACGAGCCGTCGGCCTCGACCGGGTCAAGAGCCGCTTCGACGTCCACGCTCTGGACCTCGGTGAGCTCGGCGGTCAGAAACTCGGTGGAAGACATACCACCATCCCCTTCGCGAGAGACATGTTCTTCTCGGTTCACGAAGGTACGGGTGACCGTTATGCCCGAACTTATTCATAGAAGTTCTCTTTGAGTTATTCGGTCGTGCTTTCAACTTCTCCCGCGCGGGCACAGCTTGTGATCACCGGCCGGTCGGACAGGGCGGTAATCCGCAGGCGGCGGGGTACAGGGGTGTCGACCGGTCCCCGCTGAGAAGGAGCCGAGGATGACCGACGACGCCTACCTGTTCCTGCTCGACGACGCGGCCGTGCGGCTCGGCGTGCCCCCGGCCGCCGTCGGTGAGCTCGCCTGCATGGAGACTCCCGCGGTACGAGCATGGCTGGACGCCCAGGGAACGACAGCGACCGCGCCGGAACTGCGTCTGCTGCCCCCGGAGGAGACGGGCTCCGTTCCCGAGGGCGCGGAACGGCTGCCGGTGCCGCTGAGTGACGAGGAACTGAGCAGGGTGCGCGGACGGACCGGCCCGGAGGCGATCACGCGGGTCGAGGAGCAGTTGCTGTCCTACCGTGACATCACGGACGGCCGTGACGAGCTGATCGGACGGGCGCTGGCCGCGGGCCTGCCGCCGCACCGCATCGTGGAGCTGACCGGCGAGGACCCGGCGACGGTCACGGCCGCCGCCGGCGGCTGACGAGGGGCCGCCCGCCGGAGATCCCCGCACGGCTCCGGCGTGCGCGAACGTGTGGAGGGCCGCAGCCTGGACAGGTGAGCTGCGAGGTCCTCAGTGCCGTCGGAAGGTCATGAACAGCATGGGCAGCCCGAGAAACAGCCCGAGAAACAGCCCGAGGAACAGCCCGAAAAACAGCCCGAGCGGCAGTCCGACGAACGGCCCGGCCGGGGACGACGGGGCCGGCCGCCCGGGGAGTCCGGAGGCCGCCACTCGGGGGGAGCGCATCCCCTCGTCACCCGATCGCCACCACTCCGAGGTGACGTTGCGGGTGAACGGCAGGCCGCGCACGCTCGTCGTCGACCATCGCTCCGTCCTGCTGGACGTGCTGCGCGAGCAGCTCCACCTCACCGGCGCCAAGAAGGGCTGCGACCACGGCCAGTGCGGCGCCTGCACCGTCCTGGTGGACGGCCGCCGCGTCAACAGCTGCCTGCTGCCCGCGGTGGCCCAGGACGGCTGCGACATCACGACGGTCGAAGGACTCGCCGGCGGCGACGGCGAAGAACAACCGGTGGACGGCGTGCTGCACCCGCTGCAGCAAGCCTTCATCGACCGCGACGCCTTCCAGTGCGGCTACTGCACACCGGGACAGCTCTGCAGCGCCGTCGGCGCGATCGCCGAGGCCGAGTCCGGTCACCCCTCACACGTGACGGACCCCGGAACCCCGTCCGGGGAGCCTGTGCCGCTCGGCCCTGACGAGATCCGCGAGCGGCTCAGCGGCAACCTCTGCCGGTGCGGCGCCTATCCGAACATCGTGCGGGCCGTCGAGGACGTGATCCGGTGAAACCCTTCGCATACGCGCGCGCCGGCAGTGTCGAGGAGGCCGCCGAGCTGTACGCGGCCCACCCCGGCGCCCGCTATCTCGGCGGCGGCACCAACCTGGTGGACCTGATGAAACTCGGTGTGGAGCAACCCTCCACGCTGGTCGACGTCAGCAGGCTGCCCCTCGACACGGTGGACGAACTGCCCGACGGGTCGGTGCGGATCGGCGCCACCGTCCGCAACAGCGACCTCGCCGCCCACCCCAAGGTCCGCGACCGCTATCCGGCACTCTCCCAGGCACTCCTGGCCGGGGCCTCCGGGCAGCTCCGCAACGCGGCCACCACCGGCGGCAATCTGCTCCAGCGCACCCGCTGCCCGTACTTCCAGGACACCGGCAAACCCTGCAACAAGCGTGCTCCCGGCTCCGGTTGTGGCGCCCTGGACGGCGTACACCGTGATCACGCGGTGCTCGGGCACTCTCCGCAGTGCATCGCCACGCATCCGTCGGACATGGCCGTGGCGCTCGCCGCCCTGGACGCGGGTGTCGAACTGCACGGGACCGACGGGCCGCGGACCGTTCCCGTCGCGGAGTTCCACCGGCTGCCCGGGGACCACCCCGAACAGGACACGGTGATCCGCCCCGGCGAACTGATCACCGGTGTGGTCCTGCCGCCAACCACGGCCGGGCTGCCCTCGCTGTACCGCAAGGCCCGCGACCGGGCCTCGTACGCCTTCGCCCTCGCCTCCGTCGCCGCGGTGCTGCACGTGGAGGGCGGGGTCGTCCGGCAGGCCGGCCTCGCCTTCGGGGGAGTGGCCCACCGTCCCTGGCGGGCCCGGATCGCGGAAGAGGCGCTACTGGGCGCCGCCCCGACGACAGCGGCGTTCGAGCGGGCCGCGGACCTCGAACTCGCCGCCGCCCGGCCGCTGCGCGACAACGGCTACAAGGTCCGGCTGGCCCGCAGTCTCGCGGTGGACGCCCTGCGACGGCTCGCGCCGCCCACCAGCACCTGACCGGAAACCAGCAGAAGGAGCAGTCATGGCCGACACCGGCACCGCGCTGGGCGCGCCCGCCGAGCGCCGGGAGGGCCGGGACAAGGTCACCGGCAGCGCTCGTTACGCCGCGGAACAGACCGACCCCGGCCGGGTCCATGCCTGGCCGGTGATCGCCGGGATCGCCCGCGGCACGGTCCGTACCGTCGACGCCGGGGCCGCTCTGGCACTGCCCGGGGTCCTCGCCGTCCTCACCCACGAGAACGCGCCCCGGCTCGCCCCCGCCGACGATCCCACGCTCTTCGTCCTGCAGGACCCGCGCGTACCGCACCACGGCTGGTTCGTCGCCCTGGTCGTCGGCGAGACCCTGGAGGCGGCCCGCGCCGGCGCCGCCGCGGTCCGGGTCGAGTACGACGTCGAGGAACACGACATCACCCTGACCGACGACCACCCCGGGGCCTACACGCCCGAAGACGCCAACGGCGGATTCCCCGCGCGCCGCGAACAGGGCGACCCCGAGAGCGCGTTCGCGGCCTCCGAGATCCGCGTCGACGCCCACTACCGTGTCCCGCCGCTGCACAACCACCCCATGGAGCCGCACGCGGCCACCGCCCGCTGGGACGACGGCAGACTCGTCGTGCACGACTCCAGCCAGGGCGCCACGACCGTACGCGCCACCCTGGCATCGCTGTTCGCGCTCTCCGAGGACGACGTCACCGTCATCAGCGAACACGTCGGCGGCGGGTTCGGATCCAAGGGCACCCCGCGTCCCCATGTGGTGCTCGCCGTGATGGCGGCGCGAGAAACCGGACGTCCCGTGACCGTCGCACTGCCCCGGCGCTTCCTGCCCGCGATCGTCGGCCACCGAGCGCCGACCCTGCACCGGCTGCGCCTGGGCGCCACCGCGGACGGCACCCTCACCTCGTCCCTCCACGAGGTCACCACCCACACCTCCCGCGTCAAGGAGTTCGTGGAGCAGGCCGCCGTACCCAGCCGGATCATGTACGCGGCACCCCACCGGCTCAGCTCCCACCGGGTGGTCGCGCTGGACGTGCCCAGCCCGTCCTGGATGCGCGCACCCGGCGAGGCACCCGGCATGTACGTCCTGGAGTCCGCCATGGACGAACTCGCCGTCGCGGCGGGCCTGGACCCCGTGGAACTGCGCATCACCAACGAGCCGGACACCGAGCCCGACAGCGGCAAGCCGTTCAGCAGCCGCCACCTCGTCGAGTGCCTGCGGGAGGGCGCGAGGCGCTTCGACTGGGCGGCACGCGACCCCCGCCCCCGGTCCCGTTCCGAGGGCCCGCTCCTCGTCGGCACGGGAGTGGCCTCCGCCACCTATCCGGTGATGGCCAGTCCGGCACAGGCGGAGGCACACGCACGGCCCGACGGCGGCTTCGTCGTCCGCATCAACGCCACCGACATCGGCACCGGCGCCCGTACCGTCCTCGCCCAGGTCGCCGCCGACGCGCTCGGCGTCCCGCTGGACCGCGTACACGCCGAAGTGGGCAACAGCGACCTGCCGTCCGCGCCGCTGGCCGGCGGCTCGTCGGGCACGGCGTCCTGGGGCTGGGCCGTCCACGAGGCGTGTACGCGCCTGGCCTCGACCCTGGCCGAACACCCGGGCCCCCTGCCGGACGCGGGACTGCGGACACACGCCGACACGGCGGGCACCGCCGACGCCGACAGCCCCTACTCCCGGCACGCGTTCGGCGCCCACTTCGCCGAGGTCACGGTCGACACGGTGACCGGAGAGGTCCGGGTACGCCGCCTGCTGGGCGTGTACGCCGCCGGACGCATCCTCAACGCCCGCACCGCCCGCTCCCAGTTCATCGGCGCCATGACCATGGGGCTGGGCATGGCGCTGACCGAGGGCAGCACCCTGGACGCCGCGTCCGGCGACTTCGTGGAGTCCGATCTCGCCTCCTACCACGTCCCGGTCCACGCCGACGTGCCGGACATCGAGGCGCACTGGATCGACGAGGACGACCCCCATCTCAACCCGATGGGCAGCAAGGGCATCGGTGAGATCGGCATCGTCGGCACGGCCGCCGCCATCGGCAACGCCGTCCACCACGCCACGGGCGTCCGCCACCGCGAACTCCCCCTGACCCCGGACCGGGTGCTCGCGGAAGCGGCCGACGGCGCCGCCGGGCAGGGCGCGGCAGGCAGTACCGGGACGGCCGGGCCCTGGTGATCCCTACCCTCGCGGGGTGAGGCACGGACCGGCGGCGGTCCGCATACTCGGTGTCATGAACAAGCACGGGCACCTCGCCGAGTTCCTCCAGGCACGCCGGAGCCGACTGCGCCCCGAGGACGTGGGTTTGCGGACCTACGGCGAGCGGCGCCGCGTGCCGGGGCTGCGCCGGGAGGAACTCGCGATGCTCGCGGGCATCAGCGCCCCCTACTACACCCGCCTGGAACAGGGCCAGTCACGCAACGCCTCGCGCGAGGTGCTCGACGCCGTGGCGAGCGCCCTGCGGCTGGACGACTCCGAGCGGGCCCATCTGCACACCCTGGCCAGTGCACCGCGGCGGCGCGGGCCCGGCGCGAGGCCGCGTCCCGAACGCCTCACTCCCGCCACACGTGCTCTGCTGGCGGCCGTCGACGGCACGCCCGCCGTCGTGATCGGCCGCCGCAGCGACGTCCTGGCCTGGAACCGCCCGGGGCACGGGCTGTTCGCGGGGCACCTCGATCCGGACAGCCCGGACGATCCCGGCAGCGCGGCCGATCCGGGGCGACGGCCGAACATGGCCAGGCTGGTGTTCCTGGACGCGCACACCCGCGACCTGTACATCGACTGGCCCGCCAAGGCCAGGGCCGTCGTGGGCAATCTGCGGCTGACGGCCGGACGGCACCCGGACGACCCGCTGCTGGCCGCGCTGATCGGTGAACTGACGATGCAGAGCCGGGAGTTCGCCACGATGTGGGCCGACCACCGGGTGCTCGCCTGCGATGTCGCCGACTACGGGATGCGTCATCCGCTGGTCGGGACGGTGACCGTCACCCAGCAGACACTGCGGAGCCCGCGGGGAGACGGACCGTCCCTGGTGGTGGCCACCGCCGACCCCGGTTCCCCGTCCGCGGCGGCCCTGGCGCTGCTCGCCCATGCCACCGCGCCCGGGGCGGCGGACCGGCCGCACCGAGGCGCCGAAACCCACACCTTCTGATCCGCTGATCCGCTGATCCACACCGCCTGACCCGCGCCCTTCGCGGGCCGGCCACACCCTGACGCCCTCTCACCGAGGCGCCCCTCGACCACGGCGCCGCACCGCGGCTGCCGCATGCCCGAAACCGGAGAAGGAACCATGTCGCACCCCACGCCGAATCCCATGTCGAACCCCAGGCCGGGCCGCCGTATCAAGACGCTCATGGCCGCCGTCGCGGTGGCCGCGGCCACCCTCGCCTCGGCGCTGCCGGCCGACGCCACGCCCACCCGTCCCACCCGTGAGCCGCTGACCGACGTGCGGATCGCCACCCACTTCGACGTGTCCGCCGGACAACTGCCGGAGAACCTCGCCCTGTTGCCCGACGGCACCGCGGCGGTCACCTTCGCGGCGAGCCGTCAGGTGGCCGAGGTGAGCCCGCAGGGCGCGACCCGCGTGCTGGCGACACTGCCCGCACCCGCCGACGGCGGAGTCGACACCCCCGCCCTCGGCTTCCCGCTGGCCACCGGAATCGCCCGCACCTCGGACGGCACCCTGTACGTGCTCTACGCGACCGGAACCGCCGACCTGACGGGGCTGTGGCGGCTGCGCCCCGGGCGGTCCCCGCAGCGGATCGCCGCACTGCCCGCGGACGGCCTGCCCAACGGACTGGCCCTGGACGAACGCGGTAAGCGCCTCTACATCACCGACTCGGTGCTCGGCACGGTGTGGACCGTCCCCGTCACCGGCGGCACCCCCACCGCCTGGTCCACCGCACCCGAACTCGCCCCCACCGGCTTCCTCGGAGTCAACGGAGCCAAGGTGCACGACGGCGCGCTCTGGGTGACCAACCTCGACCGGGGCACCCTCCTGCGCATTCCGATCCGCCCGGGAAACCGCGCGGGCACCCCGCAGGTCAAGGCGTCCGACCTGGTCGGCATCGACGACTTCGCCTTCACCGGACACGGCGACGACATCCTGGCCACGCTCAACACCCCCAACACGGTGGTGCACATCAGGTCCGACGGCTCCCGGACCACCGTCCTGGACACCGCCGACGGACTCCAGAACCCCAGCTCCGTGGCGCTGCGCGGCAAGGAGGTGTACGTGCTCAGCGCCGCCTACGCCACGGCCACCGACCCCAACCTGCTGCGCGCACGCCTGCGCGGCGCCAAGTAGAGCCCGGCCGTGCGGGACGGCGGAGCCGCGACCCCGGGTCTCAGGTCGCCTCTCCGCTGTCCCGCAGGACGTCGAGGGCCGTGAGAGCCACATGCAGTCCGGTACGCCGCTCACCGGATTCGAGGTCGCAGTCGAGCAGGCGCTCGATGGTGCGCAGGCGCTGGTAGACGGTCTTCCGGGACAGCCCGCTGGGTCCGGCGCACGGCGTCCGCCCGGCTGCCGAGGATGAGGGTGTGGACGACCTGGGTGACCTCAAGGAAGTTGACGTCCTCGGCCAGCGTGACGAGGGGCAGACCACGTCCGCGGCACGCCCGGACGAGCGGCGCGGGCGGGCGGTGGTGGCGCCGTACGAGTTCGATGACCAGGGCCGAGGCCCCGACGTCGGCCAGTTCGTCGACATAGCGGCGTACGCCCGCCGGGTCCTCGGGCAGCGGCATGCCGGTGGTCAGGACGAGTTCGCCGCCCTTGAGGAAGGAGGCGGGGTCCGTGAGTTCGGTGATGTGGACCCAGCGGACCGGCCGGTCGAGGCATCCCGCCCCGGCCACCACCTCCGGCTGCCCCGCCACCAGGACGGGCAGGGCCAGGACGTCGGCCACGGTGAGCGCGCGGCCCGCGGGAACTGTGCCCGGCCACCGGCCACCGGCGTCCGGGGCGTTTCGGCGTACTCGCTCATGGTGCGTGCCTGCCCGCCCGGACACCGTGACAAGCGTGGCTGACCTGCGACCGGTTGACACAAGGTCGGACGGCTGCTGCTGGCGCAGTGCGCGGACGCTGTCGTGCGCACCTCGATGGAGCTGGGCGGCAACGCGCCCTTCGTCGTCTTCGGCGACGCGGACCTCGACAGGGCCGTGGACGGCGCGCTGACCGCGAAGATGCGCGACATGGGGGAGGCGTGCACCGCCGCCAACCGCTTCTTCGTGCACCGGTCGGTGGCGGAGGAGTTCGGACAGCGGCTCGCCCGGCGGATGGGGGCGCTCGTCGTGGGCCCTGGTACGCGTGCCGGAGTCGACGTGGGCCCGCTGATCGACGCGAAGGGACGCGCCAAGGTGGAGTACCTCGTCGCGGACGCGGTGGAACGCGGCGCCCGGGTGCTCGTCGGCGGCCGTACGCCCGCGGGCCCGGGATGCTTCCATCCGCCGACCGTGCTCGCCGACGCCGACGTCGACGTCGACGCCGGCAGCCGTCTGACGGACACGGAGATCTTCGGTCCGGTGGCCGCGACCCTGGCCTTGAAGACGTAGCCGACCAGCCGCACGGGGTGTCGTTGGCGCGGCGGATCGCCTCGTCCTCGACCGAGGGCCTGGACCGCGCCCTCCGGGTCAGCGAACGGCTTGAGGTCGGTATGGTCGGCGTCAACACCGGTCTCGTCTCCGACCCGGCGGCCCCCTTCGGACACCCCAAGGGGCGGGGGTGCCTGCGTGCCCAGCCCCGACGAACCCGCAGTTCTCCACGGCGGCATGATGACTCCATGACCGCTCTGCGCATCCGGATCGAGGCCGTCGACCTCCCCGGCCCCACCCACCCCGTCCCCACCAGCCGCAACGGCCCGGAGGAGCTCCGCGACCTCTACGTCGCCGTGCAACGCCGTGACCGGCCGGGCGAACTGCTCGACCCCCACCCCGGGGACGCGAAGTCGGCGACCTGGACGCTGGAGTGCACGGCCACGGCGACGCCGACCGGCACCGATGTGAAGGGTCCCTACGTGCAGGACCGTCTGGGCCGCCGCTTCGTCTACCTGTCCTGGGGCACGGTCGACGAGGAGGGCGTCTTCTCGATGTTCCGGCGCGCCAAGCTCATGCTCGACATGATCCCCGTGGACGTACTCGCGGAGGCCGCCGGCGAGGGCGTACTGGTGGCACGCCTGGGCCTGACCGACCCCCAGGGCGGCCCCCTGTGCGCACGGGTCGTACCCCCGCACGTCACCTGGACCGCCGAACGCGGCACCTACGCGCCCGTCGTCGCGAAGGACGCCTGATCGCGGGACGTGGTGCCCGCGGTGATCCGCCGGTGCGGCTTGTCCTTGGAACCCGGTGGGAGCAAGGGCCTACGCCCGCGCGCCGACCGTCCAGCAGGCCGCGGTGAAGCGGACCTCCGCACCCTGGACGTACGGGTCGAACGCGGCGCGGACCGTTTCGACGAGGCCCGCACGGGTCCGTTCGTCCGCCTCGCGCAGGACCAGGCCGAGCGGTCCGAGCCGGGTGAAGTACGGGACGAGTTCGCTCTCGGGCAGGGCGCAGACGACGTCGAGCGGTTGGATGTCGACCCCGGTCCAGCCGCTCTCCTCCAGGATGCCGCGGACCCTGTCGGGGTCCGCGAAGGCGAACTGTCCGGGCTCGTCATCACGGCGGGCGGGCAGGTTCGGCATGAACGGTGCCGCGGCACGTTCGGCCGTCGTCATGAACGGATTGTCCGCGGGGCCGCGCCAGGTGATGAACCTGAGCCCGGCGCCGTCGCGCACGGCACCGCGCAGATTGGTGAAGGCCTTGACGGAGTCGTCGAAGAACATGACTCCGAAGCGAGAGATCACCAAGTCGAAGGTACCGGGCTCGAACGCGTGATCCTGCGCGTTGTCGAGCACGAACGAGGCCCGCGTGCCCTCCTGCCCGCCCTCCTGCCCCGCGCGCTCCCTGGCGACCGTGATCATCGGCTCGGAGAGGTCGACGCCGACGCAGTGCCCCCGCGCGCCGAGCCGCCGCGCGACGGCCAGCGTGGTGCCGCCGGTACCGCAGCCGACGTCGAGCACCCGGTCCGCCTGTTCGGCGACAGCCGCTTCGACGAGAAGGTCCTCGAAGGGCCGGAACATCTCGTCGAGCACTGTCCGGCTCTCGACCCACGCGTGCCCGGCGGTCCCGTTCCAACGGGCCGTCTGCTCGTCGTCGTTCCCGTGTGTGATGTCGATGCCCCTGTCCATGGTGTCTCCTGTGCTTGCCTCGTCCGGATGGAGATGACACCGTGCTACTTCAAGTCGACTTGAGGTCAAGAGAATGCCGGAACTGGACATCGCCGAGGTGGCGCACCGCGCCGGGGTGCCCGCCTCGACGCTGCGGTTCTACGAGGAGAAGGGCCTGATCACCCCGACCGGCCGACGAGGTCTGCGGCGTCAGTACGATCCCGCCGTGCTGGAGCGCCTGTCGCTGATCGCGCTGGGCCGCACCGCCGGGTTCTCGCTCGAAGAGATCGCACGCATGTTCACGCCGGACGGGCAGCCGCGCATCGACCGGCGGATGCTGCTCGCCCGGGCGGACGAACTGGACCGGACGATCCAGGAGCTCGGTGTGCTGCGGGACTCGCTGCGGCACGCGGCGGCCTGCCCCGCGCCGAGCCACGTCGAATGCCCCACCTTCCGCCGCCTCCTGCGGGCCGCGGCGGCCGGCGTCGTCGGAGCGCCACGGAAGAGAACACCGAGAACGCCACGGAAGCAGCCCCCGCGGAAATCGTGATCCGCCGCGCGGAGAGAGTACGGGGAGAGCGCGGAGAGAGCGCGGAGAGAGTTTCGCCTCGCGCCGTTGCCCGTTCGAATGCGGGGCACACGCAGGCGTACGGGTGTCGTGCCCCAGGGCGTCCGTGGCACCGGAACCGGGAGGTGTGATGTCCACGCAGACCCACCGCCTGACCATCACCCAGATAACCGACTGCGAGCACTGCGCGGTCCTGCGGATCAGCGGCGAACTCGACCAGAGCTGTGAGGAGTACTTCCTGGGCACCCTCGCCGCCATCGTCGACGCGGGGCGACGGCACCTGGTGCTCGATGTGACAGCTCTCGTCTTCTGCGATTCACGTGGGCTGAACTGCCTGCTCGCGATCAGATGGCTGCTGAAACGCCTGGACGGCAGGCTCATCCTGGCCGGAGCGGGCCGCAGGCTCTCGGAGCTGCTCGTACTGACGGGCAGTACGGAGCTGTTGCCCGTCCGCCGCACGGTCGGGCTGGCCCTGCTGGAGCTCCCCGAGGCCCATCGCCCCACCTGGCCTCCCACGCTGGATCCCGACGAGAAGTGACGACGAGCGGGGCGGGGTCGTGAGCGGGACCGGCCGGACGCGAAAACGCCGGGCCCGCCACTACGGGGGGAAGTGACGGGACCGGCTGAGGTACAACTTGCCACACCGGCGCGTGAAAATGCGGCTCTTCGGGCGGCGGGCGAGCAAAAGAATGGTGATGTGTCCCCAGGACGGCCCCAAGGGTGGTCACCAACCGGTCAGCAGCAGATGGTTAAGGAGCAGGGCGAGTACGGCCTGGGCGCCGAGCCAGGCCCGGGGGCGGCTGAGCAGCGCGCATGCCGGGAGCAGCCACATCGCGAAGGGCAGCCAGATGCGTTCCGTCTCGGCCTTGCTCATCCCGGACAGGTCGGCGGCGAGCAGGGCGAGCAGACCGCACAGGACGAGCAGGGCGAGCCGGGCCCGGGCCCCCGCCTCCGCCTCCGCCTCCGCCTCCGGAGACTCTGCGCCAGGCACTCGACGTACGACCCCTGGCACTCGACGTGCCATCCCCGGCATTCGACGTACGATCCCCGGCCCCCGGGTCTCGCGGTGGGGCAGAAGCCCGTGGCGCCCTCGGACCAGTGCGGCGGCCGCCCGCCGGAGCCCGGCCGCCGTCGCGAAACCCGTGATGAGGACCGTGCACGCGAGGTTCGCCCATACCCAGTAGCTGTAGGGCCGTATACCGCCCGCGCCGTCGTAGTAGCGCTCGACCAGGACCTGGTACCCCTCCCACCAGTCGAACCCGGCGAGGGTGAACGCCGTGGGGACGACGGCGAGACCGGCGACGAGGAAGACGACGCGGGAGACGAGGCAGGGGAGCACCCGCACACGGCTCCGCCCGAGGAACACCACGCCCGCACCGATCACCGCGATGAGCGTGAGCCCGTACGAGAGGTAGCAGGTCAGGCCGAACAGGAGGCCGGAGGTGAAGGCGGTGACTCGGCTTCGGGGGCCCTTCGGCGCGGTCACGGCGAGCGCGAGCGCCGCGATCGACCAGGCGGCGACCGCGGCGAAGTACGCGTCCGCCGACGTGCCCATCCACACCGCCGCCGGCGCGAGCACCAGGAACGGTGCCGCGCGCCGCGCCGACTCCTCGTCGGCGAGCCTGCGCACGGTCATCAGTACGGCGACACAGGCGGTGGCGCCGACCGTGATGCACCAGGCCCCGGCCCAGCCGCCGCCGCTCAGCCCGATCCGGTCGAGCAGGACGAAGGTGAGGGAGGCGGCGGGCGGATGTCCCGCCACATGGGGCGGCCAGTGGTCCGGCGAGCCGAGCGGGATGTGGTGGGTGAAGTCCCGCAAAGCCGCCGGGATGTCGTGGAAGCGGTCGATGACCTGGAGGTACTCGTAACGGGTGGTGAGCCGGACGGCCACGCCCCGGTGCCATCCGTCGATCAGGGCCAGCGACCAGATCCAGGCCATGGCGCCCGCCCAGGCGGCGCCGAGCAGTGCACGCCAGGGCAGGCGCGCCGCGAGGGCGGGACCGTAGGCCACGACCCCGAGCGCGACCGTCACAGCGGCCGGAGTGCCCGGGCCGACATGCGGATCCCATGCCGCCCACAGTGGTGGCCAGTTCGCGAACAGGGTGTGGTCGGTCTCCTCGATGTGGTGGCCGATCAGCACGGCGGCGAGGACGAGGAGCACGGCGGCCGACGCCGCGACCAGGTCGCGCAGGGTCTGGCCGCGAGGAATCAGGCCGCGAGGAATCAGGCTGCGACGAGTCAGGCTGAGCGGAGTCAGGTCGCGGGGAGCGAGGTCGCGCGAAGTCGGGTCGCGCAGGGGGGAGCGGATCACACGGGAACGCTAGGGCGGCAGACGCCGTTCCGAGCCGCCGACCATGCGGACGTCAGCGTTTCGTCATGGTTGGCGGGCCCTGCCGGGGGCCCTTTCCTGCCTACGGTCGGGCCATGCGCGACCACTCCCCACGGCTTCCCACCTCACCCGGGTTCTGGCGCAGTCCGCTGCGCGGTCCCTGGTTCACCTCGGTACTCGGCCTCGTCCTGCTCGTCGGCATCACCGTGCTGTTCGTGACAGGCCTGTTGTCGTACGCCGCCTACAACCCCGGCCTTTCGCCGGTGAACGACAAGACCCCGGACAAGGGGATCCTCGGCTTCTATCTCTTCGCGTGGCCCACCGGCCCGCACTGGCTCTACCGCCTCACGCAAGGCGTTCACGTCACGCTCGGCGTCGCCCTGATCCCCGTTCTGCTCGCCAAACTGTGGTCGGTGGTGCCGAAGCTGTTCGCGCTGCCGCCGGCCCGTTCGCCCGCCCACGCGCTGGAGCGGATCTCGTTGCTGCTGCTGGTCGGGGGCGCGCTGTTCGAGTTCGTGACCGGCGTGCTCAACGTCCAGCTCGACTATCTCTTCCCAGGGTCCTTCTACCCGCTCCACTTCTATGGCGCGTGGGTGTTCTTCGCCGCGTTCGTCGCCCACGCCGTACTGAAGACGCCGGCCGCCGTACGGAACGTACGCCGCATGCGGGGTGGCCAGGAGGCGCCGAGCGAAGGGGAGTTGGCCTCTCCCCGACCCGAGCCCGGCTCCGATTCCGGCTCCGATTCCGGCTCCGATCCCGATCCCGATCCCGATCCCGAGCCCGCTCTCACTCCCGCTCTCACTCCCGATCATGATTCCGCGACCGTCTCCCGGCGCGGGGCGCTGTGGTTCGTCGGCGGTGGGTCCCTGCTGTTGTTCGGGACGACGGCGGGGCGGAGTTTCGACGGGCCGCTGCGGCGCACGGCCCTCCTCGCGCCGCACGGCGGAGCCGACCCGGGCAGCGGCCCGAACGGCTTCCAGATCAACAAGACGGCCGCCTACGCGGGTATCGACGAGGCGGAGACGGGCGAGGACGCGTGGCGGCTCGTCGTCAGCGGGCGGACGGGCACGGTCCGGTTGAGCCGGGCCGAGCTGCTGCACCTGCCCCAGCACAGTGCGGCGCTGCCCATCGCGTGTGTCGAAGGCTGGTCGACCTCGGACCAGTGGTGGCGTGGTGTGCGGCTGCGTGACCTCGCGGCGCTCGTCGGCCACGACGACGATCCGCCGGACGTCCTCGTCGAGTCCCTCCAGCGGCACGGCGCCTTCCGCCACGCGGCCCTGCGCGCCAACCAGGTGGCGGACCCGCGCTCCCTGCTCGCCCTGCGGGTCAACGGTGAGGACCTGAGCCCGGATCACGGTCACCCGGCACGGGTCGTCGTGCCCGCCGCGCCCGGTGTGCTGAACACGAAATGGGTGGCCCGCATGACGTTCGGAGACCTGTGATGAGGAAGCTCCCCAGGGGAACCGTGCAACTCCTGCTGCTCGCCTGTTCGTTCGCGCTCGCGGGCTATGCCGGTGTACGGCTGCTCGCCGGCGACCGGGTCGGGGTGACCCTGTGGTTCGTGGGGGCGGCCCTGCTGCACGATCTGGTGCTGCTGCCGGTGTACGCGGCGGCGGACCGCGGGGTCGTCCGCGTGTTCGGCGCGGCCGGCCACCGGGAGCGGACGATGTACGTCCGTGTCCCGGCGGCCCTGTCCGCGCTGCTCCTGCTGGTCTGGTTCCCGCTGATCAGCGGTCAGGTGGACCGGCGGTACCGGATGGCGACCGGGCTGCCGGCGGACGGCTTCCTCGGCCGCTGGCTGCTGATCACGGCCGTCCTCTTCGCCGGGTCGGCGCTCCTCCTGCTGCTGCGCCTGAGGCTGAGGCTGCGGCTGCGCAGGGTGACGAAGGACCGTCCGCCGGTCGTCCACTGATCGACGGCGGTCCAGCCCGCGCGCGTCGCGTACCGGACCAGGGCGCGTGTCCCGATGCGAGCCCAGGGGAAGGGTGTAGACGGTGCGGCGGGAGGGCCGGGCGTGCCGGCGTCCTGCGGGTCTGTGCCGTGCGTGTCCGTGCCGGGCGGGTCCGCGTCGTGCGGGTCTGTGCCGTGCGTGTCCGCGTCGTGCGTGTCCGTGATGTGCACACGGAGGCGCTCGTCGACGTCCATCGGCACGGTTTCGGCGATCAGCAGTCCGGCCGGGACCAGCAGGTCGCTCAGCCTGGCGAGGAGAGCGCGCGGATCACCGCCGATGCCGACGTTGCCGTCGACCAGGAGCGCGGTGTCCCACCGGCCCTCGGCGGGGAGCGGCTCGAAGACGGACCGGCGCAGGGCGGGGCCGCCGAGCCGCTCGGTCCGGCTGACGGCCGCCGCGCTGACGTCGATGCCGAGGACACGCCGTCCCTGCCCGGCGAGCTCCGCGACGAGCCGGCCCGGGCCGCAGCCGATGTCGAGCACGGAACCTTCGCACCGGCCCAGGATCTCCAGGTCCACCGCGTCGGCGCGGGCACACCAGCGTTCCACTTCCAACGGCAGCAGCCAGCCGTCGGCCCGGCGAAGGAAGAGGGGTCCGTGGCCGGTGCGCAGCGCGCGGGTGTACGGGTCGGCGCCGGCCCACGCGGGCTGGGCGGGCGGCGGGGCGAGGTCGCTTACGGCGGATTCGCTCGTGGTCCGGTTCACGGGTCGGTCCAGTCGGTCCAGTCGGTCCATGGGTCGGCTCATCGGATGGCTCGTCGGACGGTTCATAGTCTGGTCCACAGGTCGGTCCACAGATCGGTCCACCAGTCGGTACACAGGCTGGTCCACAGGTCGGTTCATCGGCCGGCGACCGCCGTGAGTCCGTCGAGCCGGGCGGCGAAGCGGCTCCGGGGCGCGAGCGCGGCGACCGCCTCGGCGTCGGCGGCCGTGTCGATGTCCCGCAACGGCGGCAGGTCGCGTACGCGCAGCCCGGCGGCGATGAGCCGCCCCCGCTGCACGGCCCCGGTGGTGGGCGTCGACATCGGCACTCCGCGCAGCAGCCGCGGGTCGGGTTCGGCCAGCCCCAGTGCCCAGAAACCGCCGTCCTCGGCCGGGCCGAAGACGGCGTCGCAGCGGGTGAGATCCACGGTGAGCAGGGCCGGTGTCACCTGGGGCGTGTCCATCCCGATGAGCAGGGCCGGTCCGTCACAGCCGGCGAAGGCCGCGGCCAGCCGCTCGTCGAGACCCCCATCGCACTGCGGTACGACGTCGAAGCCGGGCGGCAACCATGGGCCCGGCGCCCCTTCCAGGACGAGGACCCGGCGGGTTGCGGGTGTGGCGGCCACGGCGCTCAGGGTGTCGGCGAGTGCCGCCTCGGCGAGGGCGGCGGCCTCCGCCGGGGTGAACGGCGGAGTGAGCCGGGTCTTGACCCGCCCCGGCAGCGGCTCCTTGGCGATGACGAGCAGCGTGGTCATCAGGGGGTTCCTCCTTGGGCGGCTGAGGCCGAGGCCTGGGCTTCGACCGGGGCCGGGGCCGGGGCCAGGGTGGCGGCGGGGGTGGGGGAAGCGGGTTCGGCCAGTACTCGGCTCATGTCCCGGACGGCCTGCCAGGTGCCGAGCCAGGTGCCGGTCACCTTGGAGGAGCCCGTACGGGGCAGATAGGGCACGTCGTCCTCGGCGATCCGCCAGCCCGCGTCGGCCGCGCGGACGACCATCTGCAACGGATAGCCGCTGCGCCGGTCGGTGAGCCCGAGGGCCAGCAGCGGCGCGCGGCGGGCGGCGCGCAGCGGACCGAGGTCGTGCAGCCGGAGCCCGGTGCGGCGGCGCAGCAGCCGGGCGAGCGCGAGGTTGCCGGCCCTGGCGTGGGCGGGCCAGGCGGACCGGCCTTCCGGGCGGCGTCTGCCCAGCACCAAGTCGGCCTCGCCTGACTGCACTTGATGTACGAAGGGGATGAGGAGCGACGGATCGAGTGAGGCGTCGCAGTCGCAGAAGCAGACGATGTCGGCGGTGGCGGCGGCGAGCCCCGCGTGGCAGGCGGCCCCGAAGCCGCGGCGCGGCTCGTGGACGACGCTCGCGCCGAGAGCGCGGGCGATGTCGGCCGAGCCGTCGGTGGAACCGTTGTCCACGACGAGGGCCCGCCAGCCGGGCGGGATCCGGCCGAGGACCCAGGGCAGGGCCTCGGCCTCGTTCAGGCACGGGAGGATCACGTCGACGGGAGGTGCGGCGGGAGGGGTTGTCACGCCTTTCACCCTACGAACGCAAAATGCGCATTTCAGGCATCGGGTCCTTACGAAACAGGGACGTCGGGGTCCGGGAGCGGCATGGCGGACAGCGCGGTGCGAGGCTTGGCGCATGCACCAGCCGCACGAACCGACACCGGCTTCTCGCGCCGCTCCTCGGACCGCTCCTCAAACCGCTCCCCAGGCCGCCTCGCAGGCCGCCCCGCACGGCGCATCCCGTTCCGCCGGTGGCGCCCGGATCCTGGTGGTCGACGACGACCCCACCGTCGCCGAGGTCGTCTCCGGATACCTCGTCCGAGCCGGATACGGCGTCGACCGGGCCGGCGACGGCCCCGACGCGCTCGCCCGCGCTGCCGCGCACTGGCCCGACCTCGTGGTCCTGGATCTGATGCTGCCCGGCATGGACGGCCTGGAGGTGTGCCGACGGCTGCGCGACCGCGGACCGGTGCCCGTCATCATGCTCACCGCCCGCGGCGACGAGGACGACCGCATCATGGGCCTCGAAGTGGGCGCGGACGACTACGTCACCAAGCCGTTCAGCCCGCGCGAACTGGTGCTGCGGGTGGAGTCGGTGCTGCGCCGCACCCGGCCCGCCGTCGCCGCACGGCCACTGAGCGCGGCCGGGCTGACCGTCGATCCCGCCGCGCGCCGCGCCACCAAGCAGGGCACGGAACTCGCCCTCACCCTGCGGGAGTTCGACCTGCTGTCCTTCCTCCTGCGCCACCCGGGCCGCGCGTTCGCCCGGGAGGATCTGATGCGCGAGGTGTGGGGGTGGGACTTCGGGGACCTGTCGACCGTGACCGTCCACGTCCGGCGGTTGCGCGGCAAGGTCGAGGACGATCCGGCGCGGCCCCGGCTGATCCAGACCGTATGGGGCGTCGGCTACCGCTTCGACCCCACCGGCGACGCCCCCCGTCCCACCGGCGACGCCCTCGGTCCCGCTGGAGGCGCCCTCCTCCCCATCACCCGCGAAAACGCCCCGGTCCCCACCGCCGACGACGACGGCCGAGAGGAAGAGGCCGACCATGCGTGACATGCTGCTGATCGCCCTGTACGCCTTCGCGGGCGCCGCGGCTGCGGGGCTGGCCGGAGCGGGTGCGCTGCGTCTGATCCGGCGCCGTTCGCTCACGGTGTCCCTCGCCGTGGTGGCCGCCGTGGCGGTGACCGCGATGCTCGCCGGAACGCTGGCCGTGGCGCAGGCGATGTTCCTGTCCGCGCACGATCTGAGCGTGGTCACCACGGTCGTCGCGATGGCGGCCGTCGTCTCCATGGCCACCGCACTGCTGCTCGGCCGGTGGGTCGTCGCCCGCAGCCGCGAACTCGCTGTGGCGGCCCGGGTGTTCGGCGACGGCGGCGACTTCACCGTCCCCGACGCTCCGGCGACCGCCGAACTCGCCGCGGTCAGCCGTGAACTGGCGGCCACCAGCGCCAGACTCGCCGAGTCCCGGATGCGTGAGCGGGCACTGGAGTCCTCCCGCCGCGAGCTCGTCGCCTGGATCTCACACGACCTGCGCACCCCGCTCGCCGGGCTGCGCGCGATGTCGGAGGCGCTGGAGGACGGCGTGGCAGCCGACCCCCAGCGCTATCTGCGCCAGATCCGTACCGAGGTCGACCACCTCAACGACATGGTCGGCGATCTTTTCGAACTCTCCCGCATCCACGCCGGAACGCTCCCGCTGTCCCTGTCCCGTATGTCGCTGTACGACCTGGTCAGCGACGCCCTCGCCGGAGCGGACCCGCTCGCCCGCCGGCACGGGGTACGGCTGGTGGGCGACCTCGTCGAGCCGGTGCCGGTCGAGGTGGACGGCAAGGAGATGAGCCGGGTCCTCGGCAACCTCCTGGTCAACGCGATCCGGCGCACCCCGGCCGACGGCACGGTCGCGGTGGCCGCCGCCCGCTCGGCCGACGGTGTCGTCCTGTCCGTCAGCGACGGCTGCGGCGGAATCCCCGAGCAGGACCTCCCGCGCGTCTTCGACACGGGCTGGCGAGGCTCCGACGCACGCACACCCCCGGCCGGAGCCGGCCTCGGACTCGCCATCGTCCAGGGCATCGTCGAGGCCCACCAGGGCCGCGCCACCGTGCACAACATCTCCGGCGGCTGCCGCTTCGAGGTGACCCTGCCGGCGGCGTCCGGAACCTGAGAGCGAGCAGCGACTCACCCGACCCGCCCGAACAACCATTCGCACAACGGACTCACTCACCACGCAGGCGCGCCACTGCGAACTCCCGCATGCCCTCGGCGAATCCGACCCCGGGCCGCCAGCCGAGCCCGGTCCGCAGCCGGGACGAGTCCGCGGTGATGTGCCGTACGTCCCCCAGCCGGAATTCGCCGGTCACCACGGGCTCGGGCCCGCCGTACGCGTCGGCCAGCGCCCGCGCCATCTCGCCGACCGTGTGCGGCTCCCCGCTCCCGACGTTGTACGCCGTCAGCGCGCCGCCCGCCGTATCCGCCTCCAGCGCCGTCACGTTGGCCGCCGCCACGTCCCGTACGTGTACGAAGTCCCGCCGCTGACCGCCGTCCTCGAAGACACGAGGGGCCTCGCCACGGGCCAGCGCGGAACGGAAGAAGGACGCGACACCGGCGTACGGGGTGTCGCGCGGCATCCCGGGCCCGTAGACGTTGTGGTACCGCAGCGAGACCGCCGTACCGTCCGTCGACCGCGCCCACGCGGCGGCCAGGTGTTCCTGCGCGAGCTTGGTCGTCGCGTACACGTTGCGGGGGTCGGCCGGGGCGTCCTCGCCGACGAGACCGGGCATCAGGTCGGCGTCGCAGGACGGGCACCGCGGCTCGAACCGGCCCGCGGTCAGATGGGTGGCCGACCGCGGGCCGGGCCGCACCCCGCCGTGCCGCGCACAGGAGTACCGGCCCTCCCCGTACACGACCATCGACCCGGCGAGGACGAGCCGCCGCACCCCGGCCTCGGCCATCGCCGCCAGCAGCACGGCGGTGCCGAGGTCGTTGTGGGAGACGTACTCGGCCGCGTCCGCGACCCCCTTGCCCAGGCCGACCATCGCCGCCTGGTGACAGACCGCGTCGACCCCGGCGACGGCCGCCGACACCGCCTCGCGATCGCGCACGTCGCCGGCCGCCGCTCCTCGTGCGTCTCCCGCTTCCGCCGCGGCGCGTATGTCGAACACCACGGGCTCGTGTCCGCCCGCCCGCAGCGCCTCGACGACATGGGACCCGATGAACCCGGCACCGCCGGTGACCAGTACACGCATGCGCCGAACCCTAGATCCGCTCCCATGTCCCGGAGCAGGGGTACGCGCCTCACGTCACCGGTCCGTAAGAGGTCGGCGTCATCCGAGGTCCCCCGGCACTGTCTCGTCCCGGTCGGGTGTGGACGCGGCGTCGGCGTAGCGGCAGGACAGTCGTGCGAACGCGTCCTTGAGTTCGACCGGGCCGACGACCTCGATGTCGGCGTCGAAGCGGCCGATGGAGGCGGCCAGGCCGACCCAGGACCACGAGCCCAGAGTGAGACGGCAGCGCGCCGGCCCGAGGGCCTCGACGACTCCGTCATGCGTGTACTGGGCCACGTCGGCGGCGGAACTGGCGAGGATCACCTCGCCGCGGCAGGGCCAGTCACCGGAGCCGTCGGAGCCGCGGAACCTGGCGGCCACGAAGCGGGCCACGTCACCGCCGGGGAGCTCGCGCGGGACGAAGCGGGGACCGGCAGGGATGCGCGGGGTGATCCGGTCGGCGCGGAAGGTCCGCCAGTCCTCGCGGTCCAGGTCCCAGGAGACGAGGTACCAGCGTCCGCCCCAGGTGACGAGGTGATGGGGCTCGACCCTGCGTGGCGGCACCGGAGACGCCGGAGCCGTCGCGACCGCCGTGGTGTAGTCGAAGCGCAGTACCTCGCAGGCGTGGACGGTGGCACCGAGCGTCAGAAGAACGCCGCTGTCGACCCGCGGCGCAGGCCGCGACGCGGGCCGCTCGACGGCGGTGACCTGAAGGGTGTCGATCCGGCGGCGCAGTCGCGGGGGCATGACCTGCCGCACGGTGGCCAACGCGCGCACCGCCGCCTCCCCGATACCGGCACCGGAGGCGGTCGCGATCCGGAGCGCGACGGCGAGGGCCACGGCCTGCTCGTCGTCGAACAGCAGCGGCGGCAGCTCCGTACCGGCGTCGAGGCGGTACCCGCCGTCGGGTCCCTTGAAAGCCACGATGGGATAACCGAGTTCGCGCAGGCGGTCGACATCGCGGCGCACGGTGCGGGGGCTGATCTCCAGCCGCTCGGCCAGCAGCGCCCCGGGCCAGTCCCGGCGCGCCTGGAGCAGCGAGAGCAGGGACAGCAGTCGCGCTGATGTTTTCGGCATAACTCCATGGTGCACGGAGTAGCGGACACACCCTGACCGCTTCCCCTGGGACTGTCTTCTTGTGCCGGACAGCGACAGCGGAAGCGACGGCCCCCGCCCCCTCGACCGTCCCGGCCACAGCACGAACATCTACGACAAGAAGGACCCGATCACCATGACCGACGTGACCACCACGACCGCCTCACGCCCCGCCCTCGACCCCGAGCGGAGCGAGCTGCTCGCCGAACTCGCGACCGCCCGTTCCGCTCTGACGGCCACGACACGAGGTCTCAGTGACGAACAGGCAGGCCAGAGCCCGACGGTCAGCACACTGTCCCTGGGCGGGCTGATCAAGCACGTCGCGGCCGTCGAGGAGAGCTGGCTGCGCTTCGTGGTCGAGGGCCCGTCGGCGATGCGCTACGACCTGCCGGACGGCGTCACCTGGGCCGACCTCGCCTCCGGAACCGCACGCGAGTTCCCGCAGTGGGCGATCGACCACCAGAACAACTTCCGGACGCTGCCCGGCGAGACGCTGGCCGGGATCATCGAACGGTACGAGCAGGTCGCCGCCCGGACCGAAGAGGTCGTCGCAGGTCTGCCCGACCTGTCCGTGACGCACCCGCTGTCCGAGGCGCCCTGGAACGAGCCGGGGGCGGTGCGCAGCGCTCGCCGGGTGCTGATGCACGTCATCGCGGAGACCGCCCAGCACGCCGGCCACGCGGACATCCTGCGCGAGTCGCTCGACGGCCAGAAGTCGACCTGAGCGGTGGGCACTTCGACCGTTCTCGGCACCCGGGCGCTCAACCGCGCGACGCTGGCCCGGCAGTTGCTGCTCGACCGTGCCGATCTGCCGGTCCTCGACGCCGTCGCCCACCTCGGCGGTCTGCAGGCACAGGAGCCGCAGGAACCGTTCGTCGGGCTCTGGTCCAGGCTGTCCGCGTTCGACCCGGTGGCGCTCTCGGACCTGCTGGCCGGGCGGAAGGTGGTGCGCACCCACCTCATGCGCCGGACCGTCCACCTCGTCACCGCCGACGACGCTCTGGCCTGGCGGGGCCGCCACACGGCGATGCTGCGTCAACGTGTGCTCGGGACCTACCGCCGGGAGCTCGCCGGGGTGGATCTCGACGAGCTGGCGGCGGCGGGCCGGGCCGTCATGGCCGACGGCGAGCCCCGCACGATGACCGAACTCGCCCGGGCCCTCGCCGAGCGCTGGCCGGAACCGGGGCCGAGGGCGTTGGGGGAAATGCTGATCGCCGCTCTCGTCCCGATGGCGCAGCTTCCGCCGCGCGGGCTCTGGCGGACGAGAGCGGGGGTACGCAACGTGACGCTCTCCTCCTGGCTGGGGCGCGAGATCGACCCGCCGTACCGCGAAGGCTCCGACCCGCCGTACCGCGAGGGCTCCGATGCGTCGGACCGGAACGGCTCCGATCCGGTGGGCCAGGCGCTGGTCCGGCGCTATCTGGCCGCGTTCGGCCCCGCCGCCTCGGCCGACCTGCGCGCCTGGTGCGGCCTCGCGGGTCTGCCCGCCGCGGTCACGGCCGTACGCGGGGAGCTGGTCGCCTTCCGTGACGAGCGGGGCCGCGAGCTGCTGGACCTGCCCGACGCACCTCGCCCCGACCCGGACACGCGGGCCCCGGTGCGGTTTCTGCCGGCGTTCGACAACGTGATCCTCGGCTACCACGACCGCGGCCGGATCATCGACGACGCACACCGCGGTCTTTCGGTCGCCGGTGAGCGTGTCGTCCTGGTCGACGGCCGGGTCGCCGCGACCTGGACCGTCGGCAAGGACGGCAGCGTGACGGTCACCCCGTTGCGCGGCTTCTCCCGCACCGACCGCGCCGCCGTGGCCGACGAGGGGGAGGCGCTGGCCGTGTTCCTGTCCGACGGCGACAGCCACGGCATCCGGATCGCGGAGGCCGTCCGCTGAGCCGGCCGCCGAGCGAATGAACAGTCCGCCGAGCGAATGAACCGGCCCGAACCAACGGGCCGGCCCCTACCGATCGACCGACCCGAACCGATCGAAGGGGCCCAACCGATCAACCGACCCGAACCGAGTGATGGGCGGGCCCGGAGCCAACAGCTCCAAGCCCGCCCATCACTCGTTCGTCCCGCTGCGGCGGGACATCAGTCCGTGCCGAACTCCATCGCCGCGCGGTCCAGCAGCTCGTCGTCCTCGGAGACCTCGCCGCGGGAGGCGATGGCCTCGGCGCCGCCCTGCGGCATGTCCGGCATGCTGCCGATCAGGCCGGTCGAGGCCGCCTGGGCGGCACCGATGGAGGGGCTGCCGGTGCCGATCAGGCCGAGCCCGGCGTACTGCTCCAGCTTGGCGCGCGAGTCGGCGATGTCGAGGTTGCGCATGGTGAGCTGGCCGATCCGGTCCACCGGGCCGAACGCCGAGTCCTCGGTGCGCTCCATGGACAGCTTGTCCGGGTGGTAGCTGAACGCCGGGCCGCGGGTGTCGAGGATCGAGTAGTCCTCGCCGCGCCGCAGCCGCAGGGTCACCTCGCCGGTGACGGCCGCGCCGACCCAGCGCTGCAGCGACTCGCGCACCATCAGGGCCTGCGGGTCCAGCCAGCGCCCCTCGTACATCAGCCGGCCGAGGCGCCGTCCCTCGTTGTAGTACTGGGCGATGGTGTCCTCGTTGTGGATCGCGTTGACCAGGCGCTCGTACGCGGCGTGCAGCAGTGCCATGCCGGGCGCCTCGTAGATACCGCGGCTCTTGGCCTCGATGATCCGGTTCTCGATCTGGTCCGACATGCCCATGCCGTGCCGGCCGCCGATGGCGTTGGCCTCCATCACCAGATCGACGGCGGAGGCGAACTCCTTGCCGTTGACGGTGACCGGGCGGCCCTGGTCGAAGCCGATCGTGACGTCCTCGGTGGCGATCTCGACCTCGGGGTCCCAGAACCGGACGCCCATGATCGGCTCCACGGTCTCGACGCCCGTGTCCAGGTGCTCCAGGGTCTTGGCCTCGTGGGTGGCACCCCAGATGTTGGCGTCGGTGGAGTACGCCTTCTCCGTGCTGTCGCGGTAGGGCAGGTCGTGCGCGACCAGCCACTCCGACATCTCCTTGCGGCCACCGAGCTCGGTCACGAAGTCCGCGTCCAGCCAGGGCTTGTAGATCCGCAGATGCGGGTTGGCGAGCAGCCCGTACCGGTAGAACCGCTCGATGTCGTTGCCCTTGAAGGTCGAGCCGTCGCCCCAGATCTGGACGTCGTCCTCAATCATCGCCCGCACCAGCAGGGTGCCGGTGACGGCACGGCCCAGAGGCGTGGTGTTGAAGTAGGCACGCCCGCCCGAGCGGATGTGGAACGCCCCGCAGGTGAGCGCGGCGAGCCCCTCCTCGACCAGCGCGGCACGGCAGTCGACCAGGCGCGCGAGTTCGGCACCGTAGGCCTTGGCGCGGCCGGGCACCGAGGCGATGTCGGGCTCGTCGTACTGGCCGATGTCGGCGGTGTAGGTGCACGGAACGGCGCCCTTGTCGCGCATCCACGCGACCGCGACCGAGGTGTCGAGTCCGCCGGAGAAGGCGATACCGACGCGCTCGCCGGCGGGAAGGGAGGTGAGGACCTTAGACATAGGAAGAGTATGCATCACTTCGCATGAACATGCAACGAGGGTCCCGAGGGGCACGGTACGATCCGTTGCCGCCCGGCGCGGCCATGCGGGCGGGCTTGTGGAGGGGGAGGTGCGGGAGCGGGATGGAGTACTTCTTCTACTGCCGTGACCGACCCGGATCGATGCCGTTGCGGTGGGAGCTGAGCGAGGCGCACTGGGCGTTCATGGACCGGTACGCCGAGGCCATGATCGCGCGCGGTCCCACGCTCGGCGCCGACGGCGAGACGGCGACCGGCAGCATGCACATCGTCGACCTCCCCGACGCGGCCGCCGCGCACGGGTTCGCGTTCGACGAACCCAACTACAGGGCCGGTGTCTACGCCGATGTCCTGATACGCCGCTGGAAGAACACCCTCGGCCGCACGATGTGGCAGTACGAGAGGGGGGCGGCCGGATACCGGCGCTTCCTTGTCATCGCGCACGGGGTGCCCGGCGCGACCGCGGCGCGCGATGCCCTGGAGGCGGCCCACCACCGTCATCTCGACCGCGAACACCGCGAACGCCTCATCGCGTACGGCCCGTTGCTCTCCCAGGACGGCACCGACTGGATGGGCACGGCCCTGCTGGTCGAACTGCCGGACCGGGACGCCGCCGAGGCCATGATGGCGAACGAACCGTACGCCCGGGGCGGGCTGTACCGGAGCGTCGAGATCCACGACTGGCGGTTCGGCGGGCGCCCGGCCGCCGAGTGAGGCGCCGGGGCCGCCCGCCTCCGGGCCCGGTTCGGGCGCGGAGGCGGGCGGACCTGCCCCGTGGACGGGTGCGTACGGACCGCTGGAGCGGGCCGAGGGCGAACGCGGCTCACGTGCTGGGGGTGAGCCACGGCAGGGGATCGGTGTAGTACCCGTCGAGAACCACCTCGAAGTGCAGGTGGGGGCCGGTGGACAGGCCCGTCGAGCCGACCAGCCCGACCGGCGTCCCGGCGTCCACCGCCTGGCCGACGGAAACCTGGAGGGCCAGCAGATGGCTGTACGTCGTCTCCAGCCGCTTGCCGTCGATGGTGCCGTGGTCGATCACCACGCGGTTGCCGTACGCCTTGGTCATCGCCGCGAACACGACCTGGCCCTTCGACGCGGCGGAGACCTGGGCCCCCTGGGGCGAGGCGAAGTCGACCCCGGTGTGCAGTTTCGTCACCCCGGTCAGCGGGTGTTCGCGCGATCCGTAGGGCGAGGTGACGGTGAGGTCGCCGACCGGCCCGGCCAGGACGGCGCCCGGCACCTGGTTCACGGCGCCGCCGGTACTCTCCCGGTCGACCGACTCGTAGCGCGCGGACAGCGACTTCACCTCGTCGATGTAGGCCTCCGCGTCGCTGGGTACGCGTCCGGCCTTCACCACGGCATCCGTACCCGACGCGTACGCGGCGAGGGTGAGGTTGACCAGGTCTCCGGTGACGATTCCCTCGGTCCTGAGGTCGGTCACCTTCTCCGCGAGGGAGCAGTCCTGCCGGCCGAGCGCCATCATGGCGTCCGCCGGATCGCGGGGGGAGGAGCGGCCGTTGCCGTCGTCGTCCTTGCCCCACTTCTTCCACCGGGCGTCCGTGAACGCGGCGATGCCCTTCTCGCCCGACAGCGCTCCCGCGTCGTTGCTCCAGCCGGACAGCCGGTCGATCTGGGCGGCGAGCACCGACGGCTTGATGACCGTGCAGTCCGAGACCGCCTTGCGGAGCCAGGGGATGTACGAGGCGTCCACGCGGGTCGTGGCGGTCGGGTCGGGGTCGGAACCCTGCGGCCAGGCGTCGGCGAGACCGCCGTTGTAGGCCAGGAAGCCGGCCACCCCCATCAGGGCGACCAGCCCCGGCAGCACGAGCAGGGTGAACGGTCCCGGGCCGCGGCGGGCGCGCTTCGGGCTCCGTTCGCGTGCTTCCTCGACCGGCTCTTCGGCTCCTGCCGCGGCTGCTTCCCCGACCGTTTCTTCGACTGCTGCTTCTTCGACTTCGCTCCCGTCGGCCGACGCCGTTCGGGAGTCGGTCGTCCCCGTTTCGTCCAACCGGCCGTCAATCACCGGCGAACTCCCCCTGCACCGCACTGGGTTCCGCGGCAATCGTCATGGTCATGGTGCTCACGCGCACGACGCTAACGTGCCGCTCCGCGGGTATCACGAGGCACAGAGGCACAGGAGTCTGCCCGAACGGGCAGACCTCACGGGGTCAGAGTTCCGACGCCTTGGTCAGCTCGTCGAGTTCGGCCGCGAAGAACAGCGCGGGGTCGAAGTCCATCCCGGTGAAGTGACCCGCGAGTGCCAGGGACAACGCGCCGTGCAGCCGGGTCCAGGAGGTCAGCGCGCGGTGCAGGGCCGCGGGTTCGGCGGGGTGGTCGCCGGCCCACCGCCGGTGCTCTTCGAGGTGCGACCCGAACGGTGTCGCGGGGGTCTCCGAGGGCAGCGCGGCGCAGGCGTCGAGCAGGGTCGCCATGATCCCGCGCACGACCCCGGTGATGTCGTCGGGCGCGTGGTAGCCGGGTACGGGCGGGCGTGCCGTGGACGAGGACGTAACAGCAGATGCGCCGGGGCCGCTACTACGACCAGCCGCCGTTCCCCTTCGTGCCCGGCTATGACCTGGTCGGGACGGTGCTGACCACGGGCGAGGGCGTCGAGCCGGGCCTGGCCGGCAGCCGGGTGGCGGCCCTGCTGAAGGTCGGCGGCTGGTCCACTCACGTGCTTGTCGACGCGGCGGACGTGGTGGAGGTACCCGACGCGGGGAGGTCACGGCCCGGATCGCCGCCCGACTCCCGCTCGTCCGGGCCGCCGAGGCCCTGCGCCTGGCCGAATCCGGCACGGTCGCGGGCAAGGTCGTACTGCACCCGTAGGACGACAGGTCCCGGAGCAGGGTCGTTGCCCCGTCCCCGTCAGGCACCAGGATGCCCTCTTGGCTCTGCTGGCCCGCGAAGGGAAGTGGGACGCTCAAGTGCTCTGGGAGGCTTGCGCCGTGACCATCGGCTACCTGACCACGCTGCATGGTCTGCCCGTCCACGACTTCCCGGAGGTGGACGAGGGGAGCGGGCCGTTGCCCCCGCCGGGCGAGGTCGCCTGGAGACTCGCCCGCAATCAACCGCTCGGTGACGCGGAGTCCTTCGAGACCTGCTGGCACCGTTTCCTGGACACCGTGGACTCCGCACGGGTTCGGGCCCTGGTCCTGGGCGCGGGCGCCTACGGCACCGGCTCGGACGGGGACGGGGAGGGTCCGGCCGAGACGGCCGGCCGTCTCGTGGCCGCCGCCGACCGTCTCACCGGGCTCGAAGCCCTCTACCTCGCCGACCTCGGGCACGGAGAGGGCGAGCTGTCCTGGATCGTCCAGGACGATGTGACCCCGATCCTGTCCGCCTACCCCTACCCCTACCTGCGGGAGCTCGGCGTACGCGGCTCGGGCGGAGGTTCCGAAGGCGCGCCGGGACTGCGACTGGGCCCCCTGCGCCACGAACACCTGCGCGTCCTCCGCCTGGAGAACAGGGGTCTGCCAGGCGAGGTGGCCCGCGGCCTGGCCGCGAGCGACCTGCCCGGTCTGCGGCACCTGGACCTGTGGCCCGGCGAGGAGGAGTACGGCCGCACCACCACCCTCGCCGGCCTGGCCCCCCTGCTCGACGGCGACCGACTGCCCGCCCCGCGGCACCTCGGGCTGCAGAACTGCGAGATGCACGACGAGGTCGCCGCCGCCGTCGCCGGTGCTCCCGTCGTGGCCCGGCTCACCTCGCTGCACCTCAGCCTCGGCACCCTGAGCGATGCCGGTGCCGAGGCACTCCTCGGCGGCCGGCCCCTCACCCGCCTTCAGGAGCTGGACCTCTACCACCACTTCCTCTCCGACCCGATGATGCGGCGGATGCGTGAGGCCCTGGAGCCGTTCGGAGTGAAGGTCAACCTCGACGGCCAGGAGGAGGCCGAGGAGGACGAACCCCGGTACATCGCGGTGGGGGAGTAGGACCGTGGCCAAGCCGCCCTGCCGGCACCCTCAGGAGGGGACGGCGCCCGCGGTCTGCGGCTCCCCGGTGTCCGGTTCCTGCGGCGGCTCGCTGAGCTGCTCGCGCAGGTAGTTCCAGAACACGGCGACCATCGCGGCGACCGGGACGGCGAGCAGACTGCCCACCACACCCGCCAGACTGCCGCCGAGCGTCACCGCCAGCAGGATCACCGCCGCGTGCAGTCCGAGCCCGCGGCTCTGGATCATGGGCTGGAAGACGTTGCCCTCCAGCTGCTGCACGGCGACGATGATCGCCAGCACGATCAGCGCGTCCGTCAGACCGTTCGACACCAGGGCGATGAGCACCGCGACGAGGCCGGCGAACAGGGCGCCCACGATCGGCACGAAGGCGGAGACGAAGGTCAGCACCGCCAGCGGGAGCACCAGCGGCACGTCCACGATCCACAGGCCGATGCCGATGAAGACGGCGTCGAGCAGTCCAACGGCCGCCTGCGACCGTACGAACGACCCCAGGGTGTCCCAGGTGCGGGCGGCCACGGTCGGCACGTCGACGGCGAGCCGGCCGGGCAGCTGACGGGCGAGCCACGGCAGGAACCGCGGGCCGTCCTTGAGGAAGAAGAACATCAGGAAGATCGCCAGGACGGCGGTGACCAGACCGTTGACCACGGTGCTCACGCCCGTGACGACCGTGGTGGTGATGCTGCCGGCGCTCTTCTGGAGACGCTCGACCGCACTGTCCACGGCACCCGAGATCTGGGCGTCCTCGATGTTCAGCGGCGGCCCGGCGGCCCAGTCACGGACCTTGTGCATGCCGTCCACGACACCATCGGTCAACTCCCCGGACTGGGCGGCCACCGGAACCGCGATCAGCGCGACCACGGCCGAGGCGAGCACCAGGAACAGCACGGTCACCAAGGAGGCCGCCAGAGCGGGACGCCACCCGTGCCGACGCAGGAAGCGGGCCATGGGCCAGGTCAGTGTGGTCAGCAGGAGGCCCACTATGAGGGGCCAGACCACGGACCACATCCGGCCCAGGAGCCAGAGAGCCACCGCGGTCATCACCAGAACCAGCAGCAACTCGACGGAAATACGCGCCGACGCGCGCAGCGCGGCGCGGGATCTGGCGGAACTCAACGAGGCAGACATGCGAGCACCTTATGGGCAGGCCACCGCGCTTCCGCGGAGCCCCGCCAACGCGGCGGCGCCCAAGGCGCGTTGGACGCCGCTGCGTGACGGCGGTGCTACGCGCTGAAGCGGTGGGTGCCGGAACCGACCCGGTACACCGCGCAGCCGTCCTCGCTGCGCAGGAAGGCCGCGGCGGTGTGGGTGACCTCGTCCGGGGCGTCCGCGGGGATCCACACCTCGGCGGTGGTGTTGGGCGGTACGGAGCACGTGAGGACGAACTTGCCGGACCGCTGCCGCCACCGGGTGGAGACGGGGCCGCGGACGGAGGCGAACGTGGCGCGGGCGGAGGTGACGCCCCCGCCCGGCCGCGGCCGGACGACGATCTCGCGGTAGCCGGGCCGGCCCGCCGCGATACCGGCGATGTTGGTGTACATCCACTCGCCCACCGACCCGTAGGCGTAGTGGTTGAAGGAGTTCATGCCCGGGTCCTCGAAGCTGCCGTCGGGCCGGATGGAGTCCCAGTGCTCCCACATCGTGGTGGAGCCCTTGTCGATCTGATAGCCCCAGCTGGGGTAGGAACGCTGTGCGAGCAGCCGGTGGGCGACGTCGGTGTGCCCGGTCTCGGTGAGGACGGGCAGCAGCCGGGGCGTACCGAGGAAGCCCGTCGACAGATGCCAGTCCCTGGCCTCGATGAGCGCGACCAGCCGGTCGGCCGCCGCCTTGCGCAGCTCGCTGGGAAGCAGATCCATGGACAGGGCGAGCACATACGCCGTCTGGGTGTCGCCCTTCACCCTGCCCTCGGCGGTGACATAGGCCTTCTGGAACGCCGCGCGTACGCGCCCGAAGAGATCGGCGTAGGGGGCGGGGTCCTTACCGATCTCCTTCGCGATACGGGCCGCGAGGTCGGCGCTGTGGGCGAAGTAGGCGGTGGCGATGACGTCCTTCGGCGTCTCGTCCTCGACGTTCAGCCAGTCGCCGTAGCCGGCGGCCGGCCTCAGCAGCCCGCTGCTGTTCCTCTCCAGGTACTTGAGCCAGGCCTGTACGGAGGACCAGGCGTCCTCCAGGACCTGCAGGTCGCCGTACGCCTGGTACAGCGACCAGGGGACGGTGACGCCCGCGTCGCCCCAGCCCGCCACGCCGTTGCCGACCGTGCCCACCATGGGTGCCACATCGGTGAAGGCGCCCTCCGCGGTCTGCCCGTCCCGCAGGTCCACGAGCCACTTGGTGAGGAACCGGGCGGACTCCATCGTGTAGGCGGCCGTCGGCGCGAAGACGTTGATGTCTCCCGTCCAGCCCAGGCGTTCGTCACGCGCGGGCGTGTCCGTCGGGATGGAGAGGAAGTTGCCGCGCTGCCCCCAGGTGATGTTGCTGTGCAGTGTGTTGAGCATCGGGACATCGGTCTCGAAGTCGAACGTGAAGGGGGCGGACGTGTGCATCACACGACCGGTGAGGTCTCCCGCCGCGGGGGTGCCGGGATACCCGGTCACCTCGACATAGCGGAAACCGTGGAAGGTGAACCGCGGCTCGTACGTCTCCCGCCCACCGCCCTTGAGCGTGTACGTGTCGGTCGCCGCGGCGGTACGCAGGTTCGCCGTGTACAGGGTGCCGTCCGGGTTGAGTACCTCGGCATGCCTGAGACGGACGGTCGTGCCGGCCGCGCCCGAGACCCGCAGCCGTACCGAACCGACCATGTTCTGGCCCAGGTCGAAGACGAACACACCAGGCTCGGGCTGAGTCACCTTCTTGACCGGGAGCTCCTTGGCCACCCGGACCGCGCCGTCCACCTGGGCCTCGATCCGGGGTGGAGCGGCGTCGGCGGCGGTGCGCACCGCGTCGAGCCACGCCCCGTCGTCGAAGCCGGGTGAGGTCCAGCCGGCGGTCTCCTTGCGCGCGTCGTACGTCTCGCCGCTCAGGAGGTCGGCGGAGACGATCGGCCCGGACGCGGCCCGCCAGTCGCTGTCCGAGGTGACGCTCTCGCGCGTCCCGTCGGTGTACTCGACCTCCAACTGGGCCAGCAGCGCAGGGCGTTCGCCGTACTGATGCGGCCCGAACATGCCGACGTTGCCCGCGTACCAGCCCGGTGCCACATACGCGCCGATGGCGTTGGCGCCGGACCGCACCAGCGAGGTGACGTCGTAGGTCTGGTAGTGGACGCGTTCGCGGTAGTCGGTCCAGCCCGGAGCGAGCTGGTCGCGGCCCACGCGGCGGCCGTTGAGGTGGGCCTCGTAGACGCCGAGGGCCGTGGCGTACAGCCGGGCGCGTGCCACTTTCTTGCGCGGGAGCCGGAACTCGTGCCGCAGCTGGTTGGCCGCGTACGACGCGGGGACGACCTTGCCCCACGGCCCGGCGCCCCACGCCGCCGCCTCCTTCGCAGCGGGCCAGGCACTGTCGTCGAAGCCGGTCCCGCGCCAGCCGGCGGCAGGCTCCTTGTCGGTCGATCTCCAGGAGTCGTCGGTGACGACGCGCTGTTCGCCGGAGGCCGTGTGAAGCGTGAGGGTGGCGACCAGGCCGGCGGGCCCCTCGGACGCGTTGGCGGCCGAGACCGCGAGGACGTTCCTGCCCGTACGCAGCTGGGCGAGGACCTCGACCACGGCCGGGCGGCGCCAGCCGTCGCGGTCCGTCTCAAGATCGGTGCGGGCCACTTCGGTGCCGTTGACGGAGACGGTGTAGACGTTGTCCGCGCTGATGGCCAGCGTCGCGGCCGTGACCGCGTCGGGCAGGTCGAGGGTACGGCGGAACCAACGGGTGACCGCCGGGGCGCTGTTGGCCGGATCACCTTCGGGGAACCAGATCCAGGAGCTGCCTTCGAGCGTCGGCGCGTCGGTGAGGACCGGGGGAGCGGAGATCCACTTCGCGGTCCACTGCGCGGCGTCCAGAAGTCCGGTCTCCCACCACGACGGCTCGCTCCACTCCGAGGCACCGCCGTCCGCGTCCCATACGCGCACGGACCAGAAGTACCGGGTGCGCGGCTTGAGTTGCGGGCCCGCGTACGGGACCAGGACGGACTCGTCGGACACGACCTTCCCGCTGTCCCAGACATCCGGCTCCGGCAGCCGCGAGGCGCTGGAGGCCACGCGTATCCGGTAGCCGCTCTGGCGCGCGCCCGGCTCGTCCGAGGCCATCGGCCAGCTCAGCCGGGGGTGTTGTGCGTCGATGCCCAGGGGGCGTCGCACGTACTCGACGGTCGGCGCGGTGACGCGCAGGGCGCTGCGGCGGGCGCCTGCCCCGGCAGGTGCGGACGCGGGCGCGGCCATGGCTGATCCGGTGCCGGCGGCGGTCGCCGTGACAGCCATCGCCGCCGCCGTACCCGCCAGAATGTTCCTCCTGCTGATCACTGCGGCTCCTCAGGTAGGAATGATGAATCGATTCACTGCGGGTGAACGTAGGGGCGTGCGGGGCGAGGGTCAATGAGCGTGCAACACATTCTTGACGGGGCGTCGGATGCGGTCGCCGCTGCGGAGAGGCCCGGTGTAGCCGGGGTGTCGGCGATTGAACGGTTTCAATCGACCGGTGCTGTTTCGATGCTGTCGCGGTGGTTGCGCGCGGTGGTGCGGAGGTGATTCTGTGAGCGGTCGGTGAGCCGGGAGGAGCCCCGGGTGCGGTGCTGCCCACCGGCGTGTCGAAAGCCGCGTCGAAGCAGTGGCGAGGCCGGATCGGAAAGCGGCGGAGGCGGGGCCGGAACCGGTGGAGGGTCGGCCGGGTGGGTTTCGTGGTTCCGCGCCGGGCCGTTCCGGTCAGGTCAGGTCACGTCACACGGACGCCAGCCAGGCCGCGGTGTCGCGGGGGTGGGAGAACCGGAGCGCGTCGAGGGGCGCGAAACGGGGATCGCGTGTCCGGCGTTCGATCTCCCGGCGTCGGCCCGCGTGTTGGGACCAGGCCCACCGGGCCGGGTGCTCCTTGCTCAGCCAGCCCGCCCAGGTCTCCCGGTTGCCGCCGAAGAGACTCTCGCGGGTGACGGTCCGCCTGACGGAGCGGCGAAGGACCCGGGGCATGACGACACGCTTCCTGTAGTCGAGCCACAGGACGGTGTCGGCCCGGTCCCAGAGCAGATCCCGGACTTCGGGACTACCGAGCGAGTCGACGATCCAGCGGGGTTCGGAGGTGAGGCGCGAGACCTCCTCGGTCAAGGTGTCGTTGACGGCCCAGCCGGGGCCCGTGAAATACAGCGCGTCCATCTCGTGACAGGGCATGCCCAGGCGCTCGCCCACCGCCCGGGCGAGCGTGGACTTGCCCGCACCCGTGACACCCACCACCAAGATCCGCTCCACGGGCGCAGCCTATAGCGGTGCCGGTTCGGCCGATTCCGGGGCCTTCGGGCAGAGTTCCGCGGCGGACGTGGTGGCGTAGAACTCGGTCCGAAGGGGCTGGGCTCCCCGGAGTCCGACGGCCGCACGCAGGGGGACACCGCTTGCGCCGGTCGGCTCGCCCCCTCCGGCACCGGTCGGCCCGAACCCGGCGCGAATCCGGCCCGGAGCCGGCCGCCCGAACCCGGCCCGGACCCGGCCCGAACCCGGCCCGGACCTGGCCCGGACCTGGCCCGAACCCGGCCCGGACCTGGCCCGAACCCGGCCCGGACCTGGCCCGGACCTGGCCCGAACCCGGCCCGGACCTGGCCCGGACCTGGCCCGAACCCGGCCGCCCGGACCTGGCCCGGACCCGGCCTGAACCCGGCCCGGAGCCGCAGGAATGGGGCTGGGGAGGTCGCTCCGGCGGGTGGTCCGTAGGGGCTTTCGACGACCTGCGGCCTCGGCCGCGAGCAGTCTCCCGGAGACACGGATCACCCATCCAAACCACTCCGCGCCCCGCGCCCTTTCGTTCTCCGGGCGCCGATAGGATCTAATGGGCAGTAGCGCGCGAGGTAGCAGGTACCGATGTTCATCGGTCGACAGCTCCGCCTCCGATCCGCGCGACTCCCGACTCCGGATGGTTTTGGATGCCTGCCTCTTCGCATCGCGACCCTGCACGTCCCGCTCAGGACGCGGCGGCCTCGTCCGCCGTGCCCCAGCACCACGATCTGTTTCTCCAGCCGCAGTACACCATCGAACTGCCGCCACTGGACGAGGACGAGGACACCTTCTCGCCGCCTCCGCCCCCGCCGGCACAGCGGCGACGGGGGGCACCCCGGGCCCGCTGACCGTTCCCGCCGCCCGTCCCGCCTTGCCGTGAAGAGCGCGCGTGTGCCCGGACCGGGCGGCGTCGACCTGAGGGGGAGTGACACCCTGGATCCCGTGGCACGCGCACTGATCGTTGTGCACCGGCCCGCCGTGAGCGGCGGGCGACGCGTGAGCGTGCACCGGGACGGCCGGGCCGAGATCCTGGGGTTGGCCCACTCCGACAACGATCTGATCGTGTTCCTGGAGGCCGCCGGACTGTCCTCCCCGGCCGAGCTGCTGGACGATCCCGGCTGGGTGGAATGGCGCGGCGGGCGACCGCACGAGTGGGGTTCCGCGCCCTAGGGGCGCGGCTGCCCACGGGCACCGGCCCGTCTCTGGACGGGCCCACGAAGCCGGTGCCGGCGGGGGCGCGAGTGGGACTCGCGTCGCCCGGGTGACCGGACCCCAGCCCTCCGCCGGGGCTTCGGCGGCGAGCCGGGGCGCTGTCGAGGGGCGCCGCGGACGTACCGGGGCGGGCTGGTTGCGGACGGACAGGCCCTACCGGACCGGTGGCCACCGCGACCTCGGCCGGTGGGTCGCTCACGACGTCCGTATCCGTCACGACGGCGCCGAGCGCCTGCGACAGTCCGAGGTCGGCGTCGTCGAGCTGAACTGTCACACTCCCTCGACCTGCCCCTTTCCCCCCGGGCCGTGCACGGATCCGACCGTCTGCACCGCCGAACCCGGCAGCACCTTCGAGGAACGCCTCAAGATCCCCGCCGGCCTGGCGGTCACCCGGGTTCCGGCGGACACCCGCGCCGATGCCGAGCCCATCGACCGGCTGCGCTGAGCGGCCCGCGCAGGCCGCTCAGCGCAGGCCGCTCAAGCAGCGCAGGCCGCTGAAGCCGCGTGCTCAGGGAAGGCGTCCCGTGCTGCCCCTCAGACCGGGTACGCGTGCGTCTGCGTGGCCTTCACCGTCGCCCAGACCGCCGCGCCCGGGTGCAGATCGAGTTCGGCGGCGGCGACCGTGGTCAGGTCCGCGGCGAGGGGCAGTTCTCCGGTGAGGTCGGCGCGGATCTGGTCGCCGTGCGTCTCAAGACCCGCGACCTCGCAGGCCCACAGGTTACGGGCGCTGACCCCGGTGGGCCGGTCGCGGTAGAGGGTGACCGAGCTGGGCGGGAACGCCACGAAGACCGGGCCGCGCAGGGCCTCCGTGGTGGTGATGGCCGGGCCGGCGTCGAGCTGGACCGCATGCCCGTCGGCCTCGCCCCGGTAGAGGTTCAGACCGACCAACTGGGCGATGTAGTCCGTACGGGGACGCCGGGCGATGTCGGCGGGGGCGCCCTCCTGGACGACCCGGCCGTCCTCGACCACGACCAGCCGGTCGGCCAGCACCATCGCGTCCAGCGGATCGTGCGTGACCAGCACGGCGACCGCCTCGAAGTCGGCCAGGTGGCGGCGCAACTGGGCCCGTACCTCCAGACGCGTCCGGGCGTCCAGGGCGGCCAGTGGCTCGTCCAGCAGGAGCAGTCGGGGGCGGGTGGCGAGCGCGCGGGCCAGGGCGACCCGCTGGGCCTGTCCACCGGAGAGCCGGCGCGGCTTGGCGCCGACGTGCTCAGCGAGCCCCAGGCGGCCCAGCCACTCCGCGGCCCGCGCACGCGCCTCGGCCTTGCTCGCGCCCTGGCAGCGCGGTCCGAAGGCCACGTTGTCCAGGGCGGTCAGGTGAGGGAAGAGCAGGTAGTCCTGGAAGACGACGCCGACCGGGCGGGACTCCGGCGGCGTACGCTCCAACGCCGTGCCGTCCAGCCGCAGCCGGCCGCCGGTGAGCGGTGTCAGACCGGCCAGGGCGCGCAGGGCGGTGGTCTTGCCGGCGCCGTTCGGGCCGAGCAGGGCGACGACCTCGCCGGGCGCGACGCGCAGCGCCACGTCGAGACGGAAGGCGCCGCGCTCGACGACGAGATGGGCGTCGAGGCCCTCGTCAAAGGTGGGTGCGCGTACGCCAGAGGTGGCATCGGCGGCCTCGGAGACGTCACGGGGTCCGGTCATCCTGCTGTCATCCAACGGTCGCGCAGGCCCGCCAGCACGGCGACGGACACGGCCAGCAGGACCAGACTGAGGGCGATGGCGGCCTCCGGGTCGCTCTGCAGGGCCAGGTACACGGCCAGCGGCATGGTCTGGGTACGGCCGGGGAAGTTGCCCGCGAAGGTGATCGTCGCGCCGAACTCGCCGAGCGCCCGCGCCCACGCCAGGACCGCGCCCGCCGCGATACCGGGCGCGATCAGCGGGAGCGTGACCCGGCGGAACGCCGTGAAGCGGGAGGCGCCGAGCGTGGCGGCGGCCTCCTCGTAGCGCGGGTCGGCGGCGCGCAGGGTGCCCTCGACGCTGATCACGAGGAACGGCATGGCGACGAACGCCTCGGCGATGACGACCCCCGTGGTGGTGAAGGGGAGCGTGATCCCGAACGAGGAGTCCAGCCACTTGCCGACGATGCCGTTGCGGCCGAGCGCCATCAGCAGGGCCACACCGCCGACGACTGGTGGCAGCACGAGCGGCAGCGTCACGAGGGCCCGTACGAGGCCGCGGCCGGGGAACTCGACGCGGGCCAGCAGCCAGGCCAGTGGCACGCCGATGACCAGGCTCACCGCGGTGGCCGCGGTGGCGCAGACCAGGGACAGCCGGAGCGCCTGCCACACCTCGGCGCTGGTCAGCAGGTCGGGCAGACTCCGCCACGGAGCACGTACGAGCAGGGCGATCAGCGGGAGGATCAGGAACGCCAGGCCGATCAGCGCGGGCACCAGCAGCGGCAGGGGCACGCCTCGGCCACCGGCGCCTTCGCCCGTCCGGACGCGCCGACGCCGCGGCCCACCCCGGAGGGTGTCGGTCGCGGCGTCCGACTTGTCGACAGGGAAGGTCACGGCTTGAGGAACCCGGCCGCGGTCAGGACCTTCTGGCCCTCGGCGGACCGCACCAGCGCGATGAACGCCTTGGCGCCCTCGGTGTTCTGCGCGTCCTTGAGCGGGACGATCGGGTAGTCGTTGACGGCGTCGTCGGACTCGGGGAACTCCACGCCCTCCACCTTGTCATCCGCCGCGCGCACATCGGTCTTGTAGACGACCGCCGCGTCCGCCTCCTTCAGCTCGACCTTCGTCAGCGCCGCCTTCACATCCTGCTCGTAGGAGACGGGGGTGAGCTTCAGCTTGCTCGCGTCCAGGGCCTTCTGGGTGGCGGCGCCACAGGGCACCTCCTTGTCGCACAGCACGACCTTCAGACCCGACTCGGTGAGGTCCTTCAGGGAGGCGATCCTGTCGGGGTTGCCCGGCAGGGTGGCGATCTCCAGCTCGTTGCGCACGAAGGTGGCGGGCGTCCCCGACGCGTTCCCGGCGTCGGTGACGATCTTCATCGTCTTGGGGCTGGCGGAGGCGAACACGTCCGCCGGGGCGCCGCCCGTGATGCTCGCGGCCAGCGAGTCGCTGCCACCGAAACTGAAGGTGACCCTGGTGCCCGGGTGCTCCTTCTCGAACTCCTCGCCCAGCGCCGTGAAGCTCTCCTTGAGGGAGGCCGCGGCGAACACGGTCACCGTGCCGGACAGTTTGTCCGCCGAGGAGTCCGACTTCGCCGCCGAGGAGTCCGACTTCGCCGCCGAGGAGTCGGACGAGTCGTCGTCGGACGACGAGCAGGCGCTCAGCGTCAGCAGGGCGGCGGCGCCCGCACCGGCCACTCGGAGGGTCCGACGGGTCCTACGGGTCCGGCGCGCGGTACGGGTCATCACGGGTCCACTCCCTCTGGTCCTCACGGACACCGTCATCCGTGGTCCTTGCGGCCGTCATGATACTGCCGCAGATGCGAGGGGAAAGTCTCCTGGTGCTTCGCACAAGCTGGACCAGCGATCAGGATGGCTGGCATGTGCGTTTCCACGGGGCATGGGTACGGGTACGGCCGTCCGGGAGGTCCGGCCCCTTGCGTGAGCCGGGTCGAACGGTCTCTCAGGCCCGGTCGATGTGCACGTTCGTCGATTTGACCCGGGCGGTGGCCTCCACCCCCACCTCAAGGCCCAGCTCCTCCACGGCCTCCCGCGTCAGCAGCGACACCAGCCGGTGCGGGCCGGCCTGGATCTCGACCTGGGCGGCGACATCACCGAGCTTCACGGCCGTGACGATGCCGGGAAAGGCATTACGGACGGAGGTGTACGAGGTGTCCTCCTCGCCGTCGCTCCTGGCGAGCTCGACGGAGAAGGCGGCCAGTTCCTTGCCGTCGATCAGGCGCCGCCCGCCCTCGTCCCGGTGCGTGACCATCCGGCCCGCGTCGGCCCAGCGCCGCGCGGTGTCCGGGCTCACCCCGAGCAGACGCGCCGCCTGGCCGATCGTGTATGACTGCATACGCGCCAAGATAGGCGATCACGGTGGCGCGGTACGCGACGCGCCCTGTCGTCAGTACGCGATGCGCCCGGTCGTCAGTACCCGACGCGGAACGTGGCGTCCTGCTGTTCCGTGGCCGTGGCGACCGGATCGACGCGCAGCACGTAGTTCGAGTGGCGGATGTAGCGGGTGGGGTTGTTGTACGAGCGGAACGACGCCCAGGAGGAGTCGGCGAGGCCCGCCGTGCGGTAGAAGGTCGCGTCACCCGCGTACGCCGACGTGCCGTCGTTGACGTCGAGTTGCAGCGCGTAGTTGTAGTGCCGCAGATAGCGGGTGGGGTGGTTCACCGACTGGAAGGAGACGCCGGAGCTGTCGGCGAGGCCCGGGACGAGCTTCCACTGGGCGTCGGTGTACAGGTCGAAGGGATAGGTGTCGACGCGGGCCACGTAGTTGGCGTGGCGGACGTAACGGTCCGGGTAGTTGTACGACTTGAGCCGGTTCCAGGCCGGGGCGCCCCACTTGGTGAGCAGGTTGTTGTACTCGGTCGTGGTGATCGTCGCTATGCCGCAGTGCTTGGAGTTGACCGGCTGGGTGTAGGTCCTCTGGTCGAGCGCGGTCCAGGTGCCGGAGGCCAGGTTGCTGGACTGCCAGGCGTAGAAGACACCGTTCGGCGTGTAGGTGTCTCCCCAGAGATACCAGTTGGCGCTGGTCAGCGACTTGAACACGGTCGGGGCCTCGGTGCCGCCGTGTGCGACCCCCGCGCTGAACTCCGTGAAGCTGCCAGGGTCGAGGGAGGTGGACCTCGCCGCCACCAGTGTCTGGTTCTTCTTGAAGAAGAGGTAGTTGTAGCCGTTCACGCCGACGGCCATGTTCCCGTCGATGACGTCGTAGCCGGGGTCGAAGAACACCTGCGGAGCCGACGCGGTCACGAAGTCGCTGGTGTGGTTGACCATGATCACGTTGTGGCCGCTGGAGTTGACCGAGGAGTAGATGACCGCGTACTGGCCCCGGCCGGCGTCCCAGAACGCCTCGGGTGCCCAGCTGTGCGTGGTCATGTCGTGCAGCTTGAGACGGCGGTAGCCGGTGAAGGTGCGCAGGTCGGCGGAGTCCCAGACGTGGATGTACTGGCTGTTGTAGCTCCAGTCGGTGCCCTTGAGGTCGGTGGCGATGACGACGAAGGTGCCGTCCTGCTTGCGCATGAGGAACGGGTCGCGCAGGCCGAGGGCGCCCGCCGTGGGGGTGACCAGGGGGTTGTTCTGGTTGAGCGGTGTCCAGTTCAGCGAGTCGGTGCTGACGGCGAGATGTAGCCCGTAGTCGGTGCCGAGGCCGAGGCTGGTCGACTCGGTGAAGTAGCACATCACGTAGGCCGAGTCCGCCGCGTGGGCGGTGCCGGCACCGAGGGTCAGTGCGCCGGACACCGCCAGGGGGGTGGTGGCGGCCATGCCGAGGAAGAGGCGTCGGGACGGCCGGGGTCTTGAGCTCATCGTGGTCTCCAAATGGATGCGGGCGTGACGAAGGGCCCCGGCGACTGCCGTGGGTCGGTATTTCGAACACAGTTCGGGAGATCGATCAGAAGTTAGAGTCCAGCCCCGGACACGTCAATGATTCTGACGATGCCGGTGTGCCCCGTGCGGGCGCGGAGCGCGACCGGCCACGGCCGGCCCGCAGCCGCCACCCGACCCGACAAGGCGGCCCACGGTGTGCACCGCACCGAATCGTGGTCCGATGGAAGCGTGCGGCGACCCCACCCGCATCCGGATACCGCCGCCACCGGGAGTCGTCCCCAACGGCTCGGAGCCGGCGAGAGCCCGCACGAAGGGAGACCCGTGAAACACGATCCGCTGCGTGGCCGAACGGTGGTGGTGACCGGGGCAGCCCGGGGTGTGGGCGCCGCCCTGGCACGGGACCTGTCCCGTCGAGGCGCCCGCCTGGCGCTCCTGGGGCACGAGAAACCGGCACTGGAGGCCCTGGCGGCCGAACTGCCCACCCCTGCGGCTGCCTGGGAGGTCGACATCACCGACGACGCCGGCATGACCGGTGTAGCCCGCGACGTACGCGGGACGTTCGGAAAACCCTCCGTGGTGATCGCCAACGCGGGCATCGCCGAGGGCGGCCCCTTCGCCGAGTCGGACGCGGCGTCCTGGCGCCGGGTGATCGACGTCAACCTCACCGGCAGCGCGATCACCGCGCGCGCCTTCCTGCCCGACCTGGTGGACACGGCGGGCTACTACCTCCAGATCGCCTCACTGGCCTCGATCGGCGCCTCACCGATGATGAGCGCCTACTGCGCCTCCAAGGCGGGCGTGGAGGCCTTCGCCCACTCCCTGCGGGCCGAGGTGGCCCATCAGCGGGTCGCGGTGGGCATCGCCTACCTGAACTGGACCGACACCGACATGATCCGCGACGCCGACCGGCACGCCGTGCTGCGCGAACTGCGGGGCCACATGCCGCCCCCGGCCCGCCGCGTCCATCCCGTGGAGCACGTCGCGGCCCGGCTGGCGCGGGCCGTCGAGCGGCGGCGCACCTCGGTGTACGTGCCCGGCTGGCTGCTCGCCGCCCAGCTGGGCCGTGCCGCGCTGCCGCCGGTCGTGCTGCGCGTGTCGCGCCGGGCCCTGCCGCGGCTGGCGGCCCGGGAGCCCTTCCGCCCCACCGGCCTGCTCGGCGTGGGCGGACGGGCCGACGGACCCGACAGCGGCAGGCCGCCGGTCGGTTGAACTCCGGATGCCGGGGGACTCGGCACGGATCACTCCGCTACCGACGGGTGCGATACGAAGGAGGCAGAGGTGGCCGTACGCCACAGGCTCATCAAAAAAAGTCCGAGCGAGGTATGGGCCGTCCTGGCCGACGGCACCCGGTACGCGGACTGGGTCGTGGGGACGGCATCCTCGTACCCCGTGCGCGGCCGGTGGCCGCAGGTGCATTCAGCGATCGGGTACGAAGTGCGGGTCGGGCTCTGGACCCTGCGCAACGAGTCGGTCGTACGGGCGTGCGTCGAGGAGCACGAACTGGAACTGGAAGCGATCGCGGGTCCGCTCGGCACCGCCCGCATCGCCATCGAACTGCGGCCCTGGGGCGAGTACACGCTGGTGATCATCGACGAGCATCCGCTGCAGGGGGCCGGCGGCACCCTGCACAACGTGGCCGTGGAGGGACTCATCCAGCTGCGGCACCGGGCCATGCTCAAGCGGCTGGCCGACGTGTGCGAGGGCGACGGGCAGACACAGTCCCGGCCCGCCCGCACTGAGCCGAGGCCGGCATGACCGGCGTCGTCCGTGCGACACGGCGACGGGACGGGAGGCGGCCGTGCCGGACGCGGTAGTCATCGGAGCCGGTCCCAACGGGCTCGTCGCCGCCAACCTGCTGGCAGACGAGGGCTGGAGCGTCGAGGTCCTGGAGGAACAGGACGAGCCCGGGGGCGCTGTACGGCACGACACCGGGGTCGACCCGGACTTCACGAGCGACCTCTTCAGCTCGTTCTACCCCCTGGCCGCGGCCTCGCCGGTCCTCGCCGGACTCCACCTGGAGCGGTACGGGCTGCACTGGAGCCACGCGCCTCGCGTACTGGCCCACCCGCTGTCCGACGGCCGGTGCGCCGTGCTCGGACGCGACCTCGACGACACCGCCGCGTCCCTGGACGTCTTCGCCGACGGCGACGGCGACGCCTGGCGTGAGCTGCACCGGATATGGGACCGGCTCCGCCCCGATTTGCTGGAAGCGCTGTTCACGCCGTTCCCGCCGGTACGCGCGGGCGCCCGCCTCGCCCTGCGCCTGCGGACCGCCGGCGGGCTGCGCCTGGCCCGCTCGATGGTGCTGCCGGTACGGCGACTCGGTGAGGAGGAGTTCCGCGGCGAGGGCGGCAGGCTGCTGCTCGCGGGCAACGCGCTGCACGCCGACCTCGCCCCGGAGGCCGCGGGAAGCGGTGGCTTCGGCTGGCTGATGTCGATGCTGGGCCAGTCGTACGGGTTTCCCGTTCCCGTCGGCGGTTCGGGCGCCCTGATCGGGGCGCTGACCCGGCGGCTGAAGGAGCGCGGCGGAGTGCTCCGGTGCGGGCAGCGCGTGAGCCGCGTCGTCGTCCGGCAGGGCAGGGCCGTGGCGGTGCGCACGGACGGCGGCGAGACGGTGTCCGCCGCTCGGGCCGTCCTCGCGGACGTGTCGGCGCCGGCCCTGTACGGCGAGTTGGTGGACAGTGCCGACCTGCCCCCGCAGGTAGTGGCCGATCTGCGCCGGTTCCAGTGGGACTTCGCCACCTTCAAGGTCGACTGGGCCCTCGACGGTTCCGTCCCGTGGCAGGCCCCCGAGGCCGTCGGCGCGGGAACCGTGCACCTGGCTGACGGCGTCGACGAGCTGACCCGGTTCGCGGCACAGGTCGCCATGGGGCAGGTACCGGACCGGCCGTTCGCGCTGTTCGGGCAGATGACGACTTCCGATCCCACCCGGTCGCCCGCGGGCACCGAGTCGGCCTGGGCGTACACCCATGTCCCGCACCGCATCAAGGGTGACGCGGGTGACGACGGACTGACCGGGAGCTGGGACGCGAAGGAGCAGGAGCTCATGGCCGACCGGGTCGAGCGGCAGGTCGAGCGCTTCGCGCCGGGGTTCCGTTCCCTGATCCGGGCCCGGCGCGTGCTGGCACCGCCCACCCTCCAGGCACTCGACGCCAATCTGTACGGGGGTGCCATCAACGGCGGCACCACGGCCCTGCACCAGCAGCTCGTGTTCCGGCCCGTCCCGGGTACCGGGCGCCCGGAGACGCCGGTCAAGGGCCTCTACCTGGCGTCGGCCTCCGCGCATCCGGGAGGCGGTGTGCACGGGGCCCCCGGCTCCAACGCCGCCCGGGCCGCGCTGCGCAGGCACCTTCCGAACGGTCTGACCCGCGCCCAGCGCCTGCTGGCCCGCCGCGACCGCAAGGGGGACCGCAGGCCCGAACTCGGCACCCGCGACGGCTAGTTGTATTGGCTAGAGCGGTTCCGGGTCCCGCCGGAGCCAGGTGGTCAGGGCCCACCACCAGTGCAGGGTGCTCAGTGGTTCGGTGAGGGGCCCGGACGTGAGGTCGGTCAGCGGGTGCCCGGTGATCTGCTGGAGGCGGCCGAGCCGGTAGCGGACGGTGTTGGGGTGGGTGAACAGGGCCGTCGCACTCTGGTCGAGACGTCGGCCGTTGTCGAGGAACGTCAGCGCGGTGACCGCGAGTTGGCGGTGAAAGGCGTCCGACTCGTCGAGGGCGCCCAGGAGTCGGGCGCTGAGGTGCGTGCCCAGGAGAGGCTGGTCGGCGAGGGCGATCTCGGCGGCGAAGTCGGTCAGCTCGTACAGGCCCTGACGCCCCTGCCGGACACCGATGTCCACGGCCCTGACACAGAGCCGGTACAGCGGGCGGATCTCCTCCAGCGGAGCGGCCGGTGAGACCACGACCAGGGCCGACGCTCCCGCTTCCCCGATCCCGGGCATCCGTCGGCACAGACCGGCCGGCCGTCCCTCGATCAGGCCGGAGACCGCGCCGAGTCCGGAGAGCCGGTCCGTGAGGAGGCGTACGGCCGCGGGGCTGCCGGCGTCCGCGACGACACAGTGGTGCGGTCCGCCGCCGGGCCGCATACCGGCCCCGGCCATCTCCAGGGGCGACGGCACGACTCCGCCGACCAGCAGCCTGCGGAGTACGTGCGTGCGGACCTCGGCGCTCTCGTGCGGGGTGGCCCGCTCGGCGGCCCGGTAGCCGTTGATCACATGGCGTTCGATCGCGTCGCCGTACTCGTTGAGACGCAGGACGACGCCGAGCAGGGTGCTGTCCGGCACTCCCGCCGCCCGGCAGCGCTCGACGGTGATCTCCAGTGCGCGGCCCAGCCCGGCCTGGACCCCTCGCAGCACCGCGGTCATCGCGACGCCCTGGCCCGCCCGGTCGGCCCCCAGTAACAGGGCGGCCGTGAAGTCCTGTTGCTCGACCCCGTCGAAGGTGGCGAACCACTCGCCGGCGGCGCGGATCATGGCGGTGACGTGGGAGCGGCTCTCCGCCTCGGTGAGCCGGGCGACTTCGGGGGAGTGGGTCCGGGCCGCGCGGACGAGTTCGCCGCACACGTCGTCGTCGACGGCCATCGTCCGCAGGATCTCGGTGACCGGTTCGCGCTCGTGGACGACAGCCATGAGTCGCGTCTCCCTCCGTGTTCTTCCGCGATCCGCCCGCGACCTGCCCACGGTCCGTCCGCTGCCGGTCCGCGCTGTCGCCGGGCCACAACGAAGCCGTCCGCATGTTGGTGTCCGGCCACTACCACATCGCTGTGACGACCTGGTTCCCTGAGGGCTACCGACGGTAACAGTGCGGCGGTCCCAGGAACATCCCCCGTATCCCGTATCCCGTATCCCGTCCCGCATCTTTTCCGTCTCCTCCGGAAGGCAGTCCATGGAGAACTCCCCAGCCCTGGCCGCGATCACCCGGCGCCGTGCCCTGGCGGCGGCGGGTGGCGCGCTCGCCACCACCGCCCTCGCCCAGGCGACGGCCCCTGCCTTCGCCGCCTCGGCCGCCGCCTCGGACGCGGACGCGATCGTCGTCGGAGGCGGCCTCGCCGGCCTGGTGGCCACGGCGGAACTGGCCGCGGCGGGCCGCAAGGTCCTGCTGCTCGACCAGGAACCGGCGACGAATCTCGGCGGTCAGGCGTTCTGGTCCTTCGGCGGCCTGTTCCTCGTCGACTCCGACGAACAGCGGCTGATGGGCATCAAGGACTCCCAGGAACTGGCCTGGCAGGACTGGCTGGGCACCGCCGGCTTCGACCGCGGCGTCAGCGACACGTCGGGCCAGGACCACTGGGCCCACAAGTGGGCCGAGGCGTACGTGGACTTCGCGTCCGGGGAGAAGCGCTCCTGGCTCGCGGGCCTGGGCGTGCAGTGGTTCCCGATCGTCGGCTGGGCGGAGCGCGGCGGCGGTCTCGCGGACGGACACGGCAACTCGGTGCCGCGCTTCCACGTCACCTGGGGCACGGGTCCCGCGGTCGTCGAACCGTTCGAGAAGAAGGTGCGGGCGGCGGTCGCGGACGGGAAGGTCACCCTCAGGTTCCGGCACCGCGTCGACGCTCTCGTGACGACCAACGGGGCCGTGACCGGTGTCCGGGGCGCTGTCCTGGAGCCGAGCGACGCCGCACGCGGGAAGCCCAGTTCACGCACGGTGGTCGGTGAGTTCGAGCTGCGCGCCCCGGTCGTCGTCGTCACCTCGGGCGGAATCGGCGCCAACCACGATCTCGTACGGCAGAACTGGCCGGCCCGGCTCGGCACCCCGCCCAAGACCATGATCACCGGAGTCCCGGCCCATGTGGACGGCCGGATGCTCGCGATCACCGAGAAGGCGGGCGGCCGGATCGTCAACCCCGACCGGATGTGGCACTACACCGAGGGCCTCAGGAACTACGACCCCATCTGGCCGGGGCACGGCATCCGTATCCTGCCGGGCCCGTCGTCCATGTGGTTCGACGCCACCGGCAGACGGTTCGGCGCGCCCGACATGCCCGGCTACGACACCCTCCACACGCTGAAGTCGATCACCGCCTCCGGATACGACTACTCCTGGTTCGTCACCACTCAGAAGATCCTCGCCAAGGAGTTCGCGCTCTCCGGCTCCGAGCAGAACCCGGACCTGACCGAGAAGAACGTCTGGAAGCTGCTCTCGCGCATCTGGCAGACGCCCGAGCCGATCGAGAAGTTCAAGAAGAACGGCGTGGACTTCGTCGTCGCCACGACCCTGTCCGAACTCGTCCGCGGCATGAACAAACTGACCGGCGACGGACTGATCGACCTGGCCGACCTGCAACGCCGGATCGAGGCGCGCGACCGGGAGATGGACAACCCGTACACCAAGGACCTCCAGGTCATGGGCATCCGCAACGCCCTCGCCTATCCCGGGGACAGTCTCAGCCGCACGGCGGCGGCGCACAAGATCATGGACCCGAGTGCCGGGCCGCTGATCGCCGTTCGCCTCAACATCCTCACCCGCAAGACCCTCGGCGGCCTCCAGACCGACCTCTCCGGCCGGGTCCTCAACGCGACCGGCGTGCCGGTGCCCGGCCTGTACGCGGCCGGGGAGGTCGCCGGGTTCGGCGGGGGCGGTGTCCACGGGTACCGGTCCCTTGAGGGGACGTTCCTGGGCGGGTGCCTGTTCTCGGGGCGGGCGGCGGGACGGGCCGCCGCGGCGGCGACCGGGTCCTGAACCCGGCCGCGGCCCGCCTTCGGCCCGAACTCGGCCCGGCCTGACGATTGTTGCCCGGTGACCGCTCAGTTCCTGGCCGCGCCGCGGTCTGACTCTGTGAAAGGCCAAGCATCCAGGAATTGCCGACAGGAGACCCTGCCATGAGCGACATCGCGTCCCGGAACCAGTCCTTCGCCCAGTCCCTCGGTACGCGTCCGGTGTGGCAGGTCGGCGCCCTCGCGGTGTTCGCCGGAGCCGTGGTGACCGAGGCCTTCGCTCTCGTCGCCCGCGGCGCCGGCGTACCGATGGAGGCGGCGAGTCCCGGGGCGACGGAGGCCGCCGAGATCCCGGTGGGCGGCTTCGCCGGGGGCGTGCTGTTCTGGTCGGTCGCCGGGGTCGTCCTGGCGATGGCGCTCGCCCGCTGGGCCGAGCGGCCCGCCCGCACCTTCGTGGTGATCACCGTCGCACTGACCGCGCTGTCCCTGGCGGGCCCGGCCGTCGCCCCGCACACCGCCACGTCCACGCAGATCGTCCTGGCCGTGTCCCATGTGGTGGCCGCGGCCGTCGTCATTCCGCTGCTGGCGGGGCGGCTGGCGCGGCGGCGCGCGTGATCCCGCCGGAGGGTCGGAGAGGCTGTTCGCCGGCCGCGGGTCCGCCGTGGCCGGTCGCGCGGTTTCCCGCGCCCCTCAGGGGCGCCGGCGCCGGGCCGGTGGCAGAGGGACGGGCTCGGCCCCCGGGACGACGGTGTTGGTGAGTGTGCCGATGCCCTCGACGGTGAGAGTGACCGTGTCGCCCGGCCGCAGCGGCGGCGGGTCCTGTTCGCCGCGCGGGCCCCACAGTTCGGCCAGGCAGCCGCCGTTGCCGCAGGTACCGGAGCCGAGGGCGTCACCCGGTACGACGCGGGTGCCGCGGGAGGCGTACGCGGTCATCTCCTCGAAGGTCCAGCTCATGTGGGAGAGCAGCTCCCTGCCGACCACCCGGCCGTTGATCTCGGCGGTCAGGGCCAGCCGCAGGAAACCGTCGGCGTCCCGGTGCGGCTCCAGTTCGTCGGCGGTGACGAGGTACGGGCCCAGGGTGGCCGCGGTGTCCTTGCCCTTGCACGGACCGAGCCCGACCCTCATCTCGGCGGACCGCAGGTCTCGGGCGGACCAGTCGTTGAGGACGGTGTAGCCGACGATGTGGTCCCGGGCCCGCTCGGGTGCGAGGTCCCGGCCCTCCCGCCCGATGACGGCGGCGACTTCCAGTTCGAAGTCCAGGGCGGCCGACCCGGGCGGTACGGGTACGTCCTGGCCGGGGCCGTAGATCGCGTGCGGGTCGGTGAAGCAGAAGGTCGGCGCCGCCGCGCTGGTCCAGGCACGCCTCGCCCGGCTCCTCGCACCCCTCGCCGCCGTCCGCGTGGTGACGCCTCCGTACGAGGCGGTGCCGCTGCGCGAAGCCCTGTGGTGGCATCCCGTGCACCCCCACGACGCGGCCCACATCCGGCTGCGCGAGACGGCCGCGCGAGTGGGCAGACAACTGACGGAGACGATGGGGGCATGAGCGGCGCCCCCTCAGGGGCGCGGGGAACGGCGCGAGCAACCACGACGCACCCGCACCCGACGACCCGCCTACGGTTCCAGCCCTCGCTGACGGCCAAGTCACCCGTCAGGCCGGGACGCCGTCGTCGTCCACCTCCTCCACGGGCGGCATAAAAGCCCGCAACCACCGCTCCGTCTGCGCGACATGCGCCTCGGCCGCCCCGGCGGCGGCACCGGGGTCACGGTCGGCGATCGCGGTCGCCAGCACCCGGTGGTCCGCGTCGCTCTTGCGCCGCAGCTCCGGGCCCTCGGGGAGCGTGAAGATCTGGTACTTGCGGGAGCGGGCGCGGAAGACCGCGAGCAGCGAGGCCAGCGTGGGATTCTCGGCGGCCCGCGCGATCTCGGCGTGGAAACGGTGGTCGAGGTCCGAGGCCTCGGTGGGGTCCTCGGTCGCCTCCATGGCCTCGATGAGGGAGAAGAGTGACTTCACCGTCTCGGGGGTCCGCCGCGCGGCGGCCTTGGCCGCGACATGCGCCTCCAGTACCCGCCGGATCTCGTACACCTCCAACAGGCCGGTCAGCGGCAGGAGTTCAAGGGTCAGCGAAAGGCTGCCGATGATGTCTTCCGGCCTGAGCTGGGACACATAGGTGCCCGAGCCGTGCCGCGGTTCGACCACGCCCAGGGCCGAGAGCATGTGTACGGCCTCGCGCAACGGGCCCCTTGAGACGCCGAGTTCCTCACCCAGATCGGCCTCGGGCGGAATGCGCTCACCCGGCCCGAGCCGCCCCGTCGCGATCATGTGGCGCAGGCCGTGGAACGCTCTGTCGACTGCGGACATCCGATTCCTCCCGTGGCGGGCCGGCGGCAGCACCGTAACCCTCGGGCACTCTAGCGACTCCGAGTCATCAGATGTCTCTGATGTATCGGTCGAAAGTCATCTGATGACTATCGCTGCACACCCCTTGCGTGGCGCAAAAATGCCGTGCAGGATGCCGAGTCATCATACGTGTCCCGCCCGATGTCAGATGTCTGCGGACTGCAGACGGGAAATCGGCGGGCACTCGGGTTCGGTAGATGTGGAGTGATGTGAGCGAGACCGAGGTCACCACCGCCCCGCGCCCCTTGCTGCTGGCGGACGGCCGCCCCGCGGCCCGGGCGTGGTCGCTCGACCCCGTCATGAAGCACCTCAACCATGGCTCCTTCGGGGCGGTCCCCCTGGTGGCCCAGGAACGGCAGAACGAGTTCCGCGCCGAGATGGACAGCTCGCCGGTGGTGTGGTTTCCGGCCCTGCCGCAGCGGATCGCCGCCGCCAGGATCGACCTCGCGGCCTTTCTGCGGGTCGCCCCCGACGACGTTGCCCTGGTGCCGAACGCGAGCGCCGGCATCAGCGTCGTGTTCGCCTCGCTCCAGCGGCGCCGGGGCGGTGGGATCGTCGTCACCGACCACGGCTACGGCGCGGTGACCATGGGCGCCGAGCGACTCGCCAGGCGCTGGGGCGGCGAGGTGCGTACCGCCCGCGTGCCGCTGGAGGCGAGCGAGGAGCAGGCGTACGAGGCCGTCATGGCCGCGGTCGACGACGACACGGACCTGATCGTCCTCGACCAGATCACCTCCGCGACCGCACGACGGCTGCCGGTGGAACTGGTCGGCGCTCAGGCCCGGCGGCGCGGTATCCCGCTCCTGGTCGACGCCGCACACGCCCCCGGCCTGATCGAGGCTCCGCTGGACGGCCTGACCTGCGACTTCTGGGTCGGCAACCTGCACAAGTGGGGGTGCACGCCACGCGGTACGGCCACGCTGGTCGCCCGCGGCGAACTGCGCGAGGAGCTCTACCCCCTGATCGACTCGTGGGGCGCCGCCGATCCGTATCCCGACCGCTTCGACCAGCAGGGCACGATCGATGCCACCGGCTATCTCGCGGCCGGGTCGGCCCTGGACTTCGTCGAGAGCACCTGGGGCTGGGACACGGCCCGACGGTACATGGACGACCTGGCCGGCTACGGCGAGCGCGTCATCGGCGCCGCCTTCGCAGAGCTGACCGGCGTCACCGGCACCGTCGACGTGGGCATGCCGGTCCCGGGCATGCGGCTGGTGCGGCTGCCGGACGGTCTGGCCGGCAGCCGGATCGAGGCCGACGCGCTGCGCGACCGGGCCGCCCGCGAACTCGGTGTGGAGGCGGCCTTCACCAGCTTCGACGGCATCGGCTACATGCGGCTGTCCGCGCACGTCTACAACACCGCCGCCGACTACGAGTACTTCGCCGAGGACTGCGTACCCCTCCTCGGCCGATGGGCCCGCGCGGCCCGCGAACAGCCGGGCGCGTCGTAGACGCACCCAGCACCCACCACCCAGCACCGAGCACCGAGCACCTGGCGCCGGGAACTCCGTACCCCGCGTCGCACCACGAACCCCCGGGCGCTCCGTAACGCCCGTCCCCCGCACAGCAGCACAGAAAGAGGTCGGCACGATGAGAAGAAGGACGGCAGTTCTCGCCCTCGGCACCGCCGCCACGATGGTCCTGACCGGCTGTAGCAGCATGAGCGGCTCCCAGGCCGACGGCACGGTCACCCTCAACATGGTGGAGAGCCTGACCAACCCCGCCCGTACGGACCTGATCAAGGGCCTGATAGCGGACTTCCAGAAGCAGAACCCCAAGATCAAGGTCAACCTGATCTCGCCGCCCACCGAGCAGGCAGACCAGAAGATCCAGCAGATGCTCCAGTCCGGCAGCGGGGTCGACACCCTCGAAGTACGGGACACGACCGTCGGACCCTGGTCGAACAACGGCTGGATCTACGACATGAAGAAGGACCTCACGTCCTGGAAGGGCTGGGAGGCGATGACGGAGAACGCCGTCAAGGCATCCCAGGACGCCGAGGGCAAGACGTACTTCGTCCCGTACGGCTTCTACGGTCTGAGCGTCTTCTACCGCACCGACCTGATCAAGGAGGCCGGCTTCAGCAAGCCTCCGGCCACCTGGGACGAACTCCTCGAACAGGCCTCCGCCATCCACGACCCGGCCAAGCGCAAGTACGGGTACGCCTTCCGCGGCGGAGCCAACGCCCAGGGCAACGCCACCGCAGTCATCGAGGCGTACGTCGCCGACGAGATCGACTCCGCCGACGGCTTCAAGCTGAAGAACGGCAAGACGATCTTCTCCGCCCCCGAGGCGCTCGACGCCATGCAGACCTACCTCAAGCTCTTCAAGGACGCGTCGCCCAAGTCGTCCGTCTCCTGGGGCTACCCCGAGATGGTCGAGGGCTTCTCGAACGGCTCCACGGCCTTCCTGCTGCAGGACCCCGAAGTGATCGCCACCGTGTCGGAGTCCAAGTCCATCAAGAAGGACCAGTGGAGCACCGCCCCGCTGGTGGCGGGCCCCAGCGGCAAGACCGTACAGCCGCTGGCCACCGCCGGATGGGGCGTCGCGAAGGGCAGCAAGCACAAGAAGGAAGCGGTCGAGCTGGTCGAGTTCCTCTCCGAGGGTGAGGCGTCGACGAGCTTCACCAAGAAGAACAGCCTGGTGCCGATCCTCAAGTCGGCCGCCGAGGACCCGTTCTACAAGACCGGCCCCTGGTCCAGCTACGTCACCATGACGGAGAACCCGGACACCTACCTCAACGTCAGCCAGCCGCGCGGAGTCGCTTGGTGGGCCGAGTGGCAGCAGAAGGCCGACGCCGACATCCAGAAGATGGTCCTCGGCAAGACGACGCCCAAGGAACTGCTGGCCGGCTGGGACACGTACTGGACCGAGAAGCGGCAGCAGGAGAACTAGCCATGCCCACCGCGTCCGAGACGACGTCAGCGACGGGACCGGCAGAAACACCGAAGACAGCTTCGGCGGGGGCCTCCGGCAACGGGGGCGCCCGGCCCGTCCGCAAGGTCCAACCAGGCCGCCGCAAGCCGGAGTTCACCGCTCGGCGCGGTTTCCTCATCACTCTCTTCATGGCACCGGCCGCGATCTTCGTGGCGGTCTTCACGTACTACCCGATGATCGCCGGCAGCCAGATGGCCTTCCGCCACTGGAACCTGACGGACCTGACCGACACCTCCTGGGTGGGCCTGCGGAACTTCCGCGACGTCTTCGCCGACCCCGCCTGGGGCACCGTACTGAGCAACACCGCGATCTGGGTGGTCGGCTCGATCGTGCCCCAGCTGGTGATCGGCTTCGCCCTCGCCCTGTGGCTGCGCCGCAGGTTCCGCTTCCGCGGGCTCTACCAGGCGCTCATCTTCTTCCCCTGGGCGATCTCCGGATTCCTCATCGGCATCCTGTTCCGCTGGATGTTCAACAGCGAGTTCGGCGTCGTCAACGACCTGCTCCAGAAGGCCGGCCTGATCGACGAGCCGGTCGCCTGGCTGGCCGACCCCAAGACCGCGATGTTCGCCGTCGTGATCGCCAACATCTGGTACGGGGTCACCTTCTTCACGATCATGATCCTCGCCGCGCTGCAGTCCATCCCCGAGGAGCTGTACGAGGCCTCTGCGCTGGACGGCGCCGGCAAGGTGCGCACGCTCTTCCAGATCACCATTCCGTACATCCGCGTCACGCTCGCGCTGACCGTGCTGCTGCGCATCATCTGGATCTTCAACTTCCCCGACCTGATCTTCGGGATGACCGGCGGCGGACCGAACAACGAGACGCACATCGTGACCACGTGGATGATCAAGATCACGCAGCAGGGTGACTACGGCAGAGCCTCCGCGCTCGGTCTCATCGTCGTCGCCACGCTGCTGGTGTTCGCGGTCTTCTTCCTCCTGGCCACGCGCGAGAAGCGAGAGGTGAAGCCGTGATCGGCAAGGAGTCCACGGCGGGCCGGGTCACCAAGTTCAGCTTCCTGGGGCTGTGGCTGGTCTTCACCGTCTTCCCCCTCTACTGGATCACCATCACGTCCCTCAAGGCGCCCGGGGACATCTTCGCCTTCCCGATCGCCTACTGGCCCGAGCACTTCTCGCTGGAGAACTACAGCGGACTGTTCGGCAAGGCCGACTTCGGCGTCTACCTCACCAACAGCCTCATCGTGGCCACCGTCGCCGCCGCGATCGCCACCGTCATCTCCATGCTGTCGGCGTACGTACTGGCCCGCTTCGAGTTCCGTACGAAGTCGGCGCTGCTGATGGCCGCCCTGGTGACCCAGATGATTCCGACGTTCATCGCGCTGGGGCCGCTGTACCTGCTGATGACCGACCTCAAGATGGTCGACAACCGGCTCGGGCTCATCCTCGTCTACATCGCGGTCTGCATCCCGTTCTGCACCGTGATGCTCCGCGGCTTCTTCGAGAACATCCCGGACGCGCTGGAGGAGGCCGCGATGATCGACGGCCTGTCCCGGTTCGGGGCGCTGTTCCGGGTGCTGCTGCCGGTGATGCGGCCGGGGATCATAGCGGCGTTCATCTTCAACTTCGTCAACTGCTGGAACGAGCTGTTCCTGTCGGTGACGCTGATGAACAGCGACAGCAACAAGACCGTGCCGACGGCCCTGAACGGGTTCATCTCCAGCTTCAACATCGACTGGGGCTCGATGTCCGCGGCGGCGGTCCTCACCATCCTCCCCACGATGATCCTGTTCGCCTTCGCCAGCCGCCACATAGTCCAGGGCCTGACGGCGGGCGCGGTAAAGGGCTGACGGCTCCTTTCAGGGGCGCTGTCCTTCAGGGGCGCGGGGAACGGCGCAGTCTTCTGTCTTCAGTCAGGGGCGCGGGGAACGGCGCAGTCCTTTGGTATTGAGGGGCGCGGGGAACGGCGCACCCAGCCACGGCCGGTCCGCACCCACGAACGACCACCAGCCCCGCGGGGGGCACTGACGGACGAGCCCGTCAGTGCCCCCCGCCCAGCTCACCGCTGAGGTGCCCGTGCAGCCGAGCACTGGGCCCGTTCAGCCCGACGATCTCCACCGTCTTGCCGCGCTGGGCGTACTTGGCCTCGACGGCGTCCAAGGCGGCCACGGACGTGGCGTCCCAGACATGCGCGGCCGTCAGGTCGATGACGACCCGGTCGGGGTCGGTGGCGTAGGCGAACCGGCCGACGAGGTCGTTGGAGGAGGCGAAGAAGAGCGCGCCGGTGACGGCGTAGACGACCTGGCCGCCGTCCGGGTCGGTGACCGGGGTGACGTCGGCGAGGTGGGCCACCCGCCGGGCGAAGACGACCATGGCCGTGACGGAGCCGACGACGACGCCGATGGCGAGGTTGCCGGTGGCGACGACACACGCGACGGTGATGACCATGACGGCGATCTCACCGAACGGCATCCGCCTCAATGTCCTGGGCGCGATGGAGTGCCAGTCGAAGGTCGCGAAGGACACCATCACCATCACGGCGACCAGGGCGGCCATCGGGATGTCGGAGACGACCGGGCCGAAGACGATGCACAGCACCATCAGGAACGCACCGGCCAGGAAGGTGGACAGCCGGGTGCGGGCGCCGGAGACCTTCACGTTGATCATCGTCTGGCCGATCATGGCGCAGCCGCCCATGCCGCCGAAGAAGCCGGTGACGATGTTGGCGACGCCCTGCCCGATCGACTCCCGGGTCTTGGAGGAGTGGGTGTCGGTGATGTCGTCGACCAGCTTGGCCGTCATCAGCGACTCCATCAGACCGACCAGCGCCATGGCGAGCGCGTAGGGGGCGACGGTGGTGAGGGTGTCCAGGGTGAAGGGCACGTCGGGCAGGCCCGGCACCGGCAGGGAGGACGGCAGGTCGCCCTTGTCCCCGACGGTCGGCACCGCGATCCCGGCGGCGAGGGTGATGGCGGTGAGGACGACGATGGACACGAGCGGGGCCGGGACCACGGTGGTGATCCTCGGGAAGAACACCATGAGGACGAGCCCGCCGATGATCAGCGGGTAGACGGGCCACGGCACGTCGTGCATCTCGGGGACCTGGGCCATGAAGATCAGGACGGCGAGGGCGTTCACGAAGCCGACCATCACGCTGCGGGGCACGAAGCGCATCAGCTTCGCGACGCCGAGCGCGCCGAGGGCGATCTGGATGACGCCGGCCAGGATGACCGCGGCGACCAGGTATCCCAGACCGTGCTCGCGGTTGAGCGGGGCGATGACCAGGGCCACGGCGCCGGTGGCCGCGGAGATCATCGCGCGGCGACCGCCCACGACGGAGATGGTCACGGCCATGGTGAAGGACGCGAACAGGCCGATCGCCGGGTCGACCCCGGCGATGATCGAGAACGAGATCGCCTCGGGGATCAGCGCGAGCGCCACCACCAGACCGGCCAGCACCTCGGTGCGCCAGACCTTCGGGTCGGACAGCCAGTCGGGACGCAGTCCACGCAGCCGCGCGACCGGGGACCGCGAGGACAGTGAGGCCGGCGATGACGGCGAGGACAATGGGGGCGGAGCGGGCGTGGGCAAGGAGAAGGCCTGTCGTACTCGGGCACGCCCGGCCTCGGCCCAGGGCGTGACAGGAAGGGGCAGAGGGGGGAGCGGTGCTGTCCCGGAGGCGTCGGCGTCGTCGCTCCTGCGCGGTCGGTGGCCACGGGAACTTTTCTTCCGTCCCCCGGAGTGGGAACGACATGGAACCGACCTGATGATCACATACTTTACCTCGACGTCACGGTAGCGATCGACGTCGGCCGCCCCATGGCCCGGGCGACGGACACAGACGAGACAGACGAGAGACAGACGAGGTAGGGCGCCCGAATGAGCAGCGAGCACATGCAGATCGGCGAGGTCGGCGCGCGCACGGAGCTGCCACTGCGCATGATCCGCCACTACGAGGCGACCGGCCTGGTCGCCCCCTCCGCCTGCTCCCAGGGCGGCTTCCGCCTCTACACCAGGGAGGACGTCGCGCGGCTGAAGGCGATCCGCCGTATGCAGCCGCTCGACTTCACCCTGGAGCAGATGCGCGACCTGCTGGCCGTCACCGACCGCCTCGACTCCGACGACGGCCTGACGGCGTACGAGCGGCAGTCCCTGCTGAGGCGCGTCCGTGAGTACGAGGAGCATGCAGTCTGGCAGGTGGAGAAGCTGCGCGCGCAGCTGGCGGAGGCGGAGGAGTTCGCCCAGACGCTCCGCAAGCGCCTGAACCGTGACCGGGACCGCGGTCGGGATGGGGACCGGGGTCGGGACCGGAACCGCGACCGGGCCACCACGGCCTGAGCCGGTTCCGCCGCTACTCGAACGCGCACCCGGGATTCGGGGCGTCCTCGGAGAAGGGCGCGCCGTGCGGCAGTACGTAGAGCACGGTGAGGACGACCGGCGTGTCCCCCAGGTTGCGGCCTATGTGGACGTTGCCTGGCCCGGCCGGCTCCTGGATGCCGCTGCCCTGCGGATACACGCCGTCCGAGGCGCACGTGGAGTCGAAGTGGCTGAGCGTGCCCTGCTTCACGTACGCGTGAAGCGGGCCGTCGTGGTAGTGCCAGCCGGTGGCCTGACCGGGCGGCACGGTGATCTCCCGGACGACGTAGTCGGTGCCGCCGACCGTCGTCCGGGCGATCAGTGTGCCGGTGACGCCGGGCCCCGGCGGGGTCGCCCGGGCTGTTCCCCCGGCCAGGACGGTGACGGCGGCGACCGCGCCGACCACCGCGGTGCGGAACGAGGTACGCATGGGCAGGGCCTCCGGGTTCGTGGGGCGAGGCGACAAGGTGCCGCAGTGAACATAGAGGCAACCGTGGCCTGTTGGCCCGACAACGCGCGAACTCTTCGCCACCGGTAGGCAGTTGAAGATGGCCGGCCGAGCGTCCAGGCACCGAAGGCGGCAGGACGCGCAGACGCCGGTGGCCGACGTCGGGGGGGGTGCCTCTATGTCCTTCGTCAAGGCACCCCTGTCGGGTTTGGGGTGATTCAGGCTTGCTGGGGTCATGCGGCGAGTTCAACGTCCGCA
>NZ_JBIUVD010000022.1:0-125417 GCF_044742785.1 Streptomyces sp. NPDC087844
GGCTTCGGGTGGCCCATTCGCGCCCGCTTTCCGCCCCACTCGCTGGTCACCGGCCCGGGGGGGGGGGGAGGGGGGGGGGGGGGGGGGGGGGGGTGGGGGGGGGGGGGCGGGGGGGGGGGGGGGGGGGGGGGGGGGGGGGGGGCGCCCGGGGGGGGGGGGGGGGGGGGGGGCGGGGGTGGGGGGGGGGGGGGGGGGGGGCGGGAGTGGGTTTCGCCCCCGCCGCCCCTACCCTCCCCCATCGTCACGTACTCGGGGGCGCTGCCCCCGAACCCCCGGTCCTCAAGCGCCGGACGGGCTGAGATGTTGCGGACGGGCTGAAAAAGAAGAACAGAGGCGGTACTACGGCGTGACCGTGAAGTGGTGGAGGATCGCCGCTGTCAGTTCCGGGTCGCCCTCTGTCTTCAGGCGGTCCGCGACCGCCTCCGGGGTCACCCGGCCGCAGGCCAGGCGGAAGTACGTCTCCCAGTCGAGGGCGAGGGTGGCGGCCGGGCCGAGGGAGGGGGCGCCGTCTATCGAACCGACGCCATCGGCGTCGACGCGGACCGTGCGCAGGAACTCCACGGGCCCGTGGACGTCGAAGACGACCGCCGAGTTGGCCGGTGCGCCCGCGTCCTTGGCGACGACCTTGGGGAGCCTGCTGAGCAGTACGTCGCGGGCGATGTACGCACCCGGGGAGTCGAGGTTGCCCGGCCGGCCGAGGGTGGTGCGCAGGTCCTGTTCGTGCACCCAGAGGTCGAACGCCCGGTTGCGCATGGACTCTTCGAGGGTGACCTCGGTGCCGAGCGGGCCGCGTACCAGCGTGTCGGGCCGGCGCGACTCGTTACGCAGCTGACGGTTGCGGCGGATGACCGTGTACTCCAGCTCGGAGGTCATCTCCGGAGCGGTGTGGTGACGGCGGACGTCGACCTGCATCTCCATGTACCGCTGGTGCTCATTCGTCACGTGGTACAGGTCGCGGGGGAGCGTGTGGATCGGCCGGGGATCGCCCAGCGCCTCGCAGTCGAGGCCGATCACATGGGAGACGATGTCGCGCACCGACCAGCCCGGGCATGGAGTCCGCCGGTTCCATTCGCCCTCCACCAGCGGCGACACCAGATCGGATATCGCGTCGATGGAGTGCGTCCAGGCATCGGCGTAGGACTGAAGGCTGGGATGCAGACTCACGGAACGGGACCCCTCGGGCGGTTGGGCGCGGGCAGTGCACAGGCAGCGGGTGTCTTGGGACGCTAAGTTACGCTGCTGTGAGGCACCCCGGCAGTGCTTTGGTGTGACGATCGTAGGCCTGTATCAAAGGCTCGGATGCCAGGACGGTGGTAGTGTGCGCGCCTCTCTCCTTCAGATCGCCGTGGACGACGGCGAATCGGTCGACGCCCGCAGGCAGCGAGTCGCCTCGCTGGTACGGCAGCAGACCGGTTCCGACCTGGTGATCCTGCCCGAACTGTGGACGACCGGAGCCTTCGCCTACGAGTCCTTCGACGCCGAGGCCGAGCCGATCGAAGGGCCCACTTGTGAAGTGATGGCCAAGGCGGCGAGCGACGCGGGCGTGTGGCTGCACGCGGGATCCATTCCCGAACGGGTGACGGGCGGGGCAGGAGCAGGAGCGGGAGCAGGGGCAGACGGGGGTCTGTACAACACCTCTCTTGTCTTCTCTCCCTCCGGTGACCTCGTCGCCACGTATCGCAAGATCCACCGCTTCGGCTTCGACAAGGGTGAGGCCGTGCTGATGGGCGCCGGCTCCGAGCTGGTCACCGTCCGGCTGCCCGAGACCACGGTCGGGCTGGCGACCTGTTACGACCTCCGCTTCCCCGAGCTCTTCCGGGGGCTCGTCGACGCCGGGGCCGAGACGCTCGTCGTCTCCGCGGGGTGGCCCGAGCGGCGGCGCTCGCACTGGACGCTGCTCGCGCGGGCGCGGGCCGTCGAGAACCAGGCGTATGTGCTTGCTTGTGGGACCGCGGGGGGGCATGCGGGGGTTCCGCAGGCGGGTTACTCGATCGTGGTCGATCCCTGGGGGGAGGTTCTCGCTGAGGCGGGGGCCGGGGAGGAGGTTCTTGTGGTGGACTTCGATCCTGCGCGGGTTGGTGTGACGCGGGAGCAGTTTCCCGCGCTGAAGGATCGGTTGTTGGGGGTTGCGACGCCGCGGCGTCGGTGAGGCGGGCGTTTTCCGCCCCCTCGCCCCCGTATCGCGCTGCGCGCTCGTCCTCAAACGCCGGACGGGCTGAAAGACGGCATCTCTCAGCCCGTCCGGCGTTTGAGGACCGGGGGTTCGGGGGCAGCGCCCCCGAGTCAGTGACGGGAGGAAGCGGGGTCAGTCCGAGTCCTTCTCCCGCTCCGCCAAGTGGATCACGCACACCGCCACCGCGATCAGCAGCGCCGGATCCGCGTCCTCCCGTACGACCTCGACGCCGTACGTCTCCCGCACCCGCAGCCAGCGGCGCGAGATGAGGGCGAGCAGTTCGCCGTCGTACTCGACGACGAACTCCCGGTCCAGGATCTTGCCGCTGACGTCCAGCTCGGTGCCGTCCGCGAGGGTGACGCGATAGTGGTTGCGCAGCAGCGACAGCCGTTTGCGCCGGAGGGTCGCCAGCGGCTCGCCGTCCCGCTCGACGACCATCGTGTCCCGCAGAGCGAGCATCTTCTTGTGGATGTCGATCAGCACGCGCCCCTGCCGGTCCTTCAGCTCGAAGGTGTCCCGCAGCCGCATCGCCTTGCCGTCAACGAGGAAGGCCTTGCGGCCCTGCTCGTCCTCGATCCAGTAGTCGTCACCGATACCCAGGAGCCGGTCGCGTACGAGGAATCTCATGTTCCTGGTGCTTCCCCGGTCGAGGGTCCGAAACGCCGCCGGTAGGCCGTAGGGCTGAGTCCCGTCTCGCGCCGCAGCCGGGTCCGCAGGTTGGCGGCGGTGCCCAGACCGCTGCGCCGCGCCACGATGTCGAGCCGTTCCTCGCCGCGTTCGATGAGCCGGCAGGCCAGTGCCACCCGCTCGCCGGTCAGCCACGCCAGCGGGGTCGTACCGAGCTGGGCCCGGAAACGGCGGTGCAGCGTGGCCGGGCTGACCGCCGCGTGCGTCGCGAGGTCCGTGACCGTGAGGGGCTCGCCGATCCGCTCCCCGGCCCAGGTGAGCAGCGGCGCCAGTGACTCGTCCGGTACGTCGGGCACGGGACGTTCGACGAACTGCCGCTGTCCGCCGTCGCGATGGGCGGCGAAGAGGAGCCGCCGGGACACGGCGTTCGCGATCTCGGCGCCGTGGTCGCGCCGGATGATGTAGAGGCCCAGATCGAGGGCTGCCGCGCTGCCCGCCGCGGTCAGTACGTCCCCCTCGTCCACGAACAGGACGTCCGGCTCCAGGAGAACCTTCGGGTGCAGCTCACGGAAGAGGTCGGCCCACTGCCAGTGCGTGGTGGCCCGGCGCCCGTCCAGGATTCCGGCCTCGGCGAGCGCGAAACTTCCTGTGCACAGGCTCACGATGCGGGCGCCCCGCGCATGGGCGCGCCGGACGGCGTCGAGGACGGCTTCCCCGCGTGGCACGACGTTGTCGGGGCGGCCGGGGACGACGAGGGTGTCCGCGCTGTTCACGGCGTCGAGCCCGGACACTCCGCTCAGCGTGAAGAAGCCGTGGTTCATCCGGACCTCGGGAGTGGGCGTGCACAGCGTCAGCTCGTACAAGGGGACCTGGGGGCCGAGTTCGGGGCGGGGCAGCCCGAACAGCTCGGTCGCGACCCCCACCTCGAAGGGGTTCGTGCCTTCGTCCACGATCACGGCGACGCGGTGCGGTTCGAAGCCGGGGCGGGGGTGAGAGCTGGGGTCTAGGTTGGGGTCAGGGACGGGGCCCGGGGCTTCATGCATGTGCTGCGAGGATCCATGCGGCATGTGCGATTTCTAGCACTCGTGTGCGGGGCCCGTCACGCCCACGATGAGTCCATGGTCAACCACTCCGTCACCAATGAACCCATCGCGCTCTCCGCGGCCCTCGGCTCCTTCAGCGACCTGTGGAGCCCTCGTATCGTCACGTCGGTCAACGACTACGACGTCCGCGTGGCCAAGGTCGAGGGCGAACACCTCTGGCACGTTCACGACGACACCGACGAGTTCTTCCTGGTCCTGAACGGCGAACTGCACATCGCGCTGCGCGAGACGGCCGGCGAACGCACGGTCGTCCTGCCCAAAGGCAGCGTCTTCACGGTCCCGCGCGGCACCGAGCACAAGCCGTACGCCCCTGTACCCACCGAGATCCTCGTCCTCGAACCGACCGGCACCTCCACGGTCGGCGACCGCCACGACGAGGTACCGGACCACGTGGACGCGACGACGGGGCATGCGTTGCGCTGAGCCGTCACCGCCGTTTCACTGCTGTGAGCAGGGCGTTCAGGGCGGTGGGGGTGGGCGAGAGTGTGGTGGTCGGGGTGTCGCTCTCGCGGAGGTGGAGGGTGGTGGGGGTGGCTGCTATCTCCAGGCAGTCCTCATCGCCCCCGCCTCCGGAGAACGACGACTTCTGCCAGTGGACATCGGGAGACATAGGGGCCCTTTCAGAGGTCCTGGGTGATACGGCGGATGAGGTCGAGGGAAGCGTCCTGTGCGGCGGCGGCACTGTCAACGCGTTCCCAGCGGGCTCGGTAGCGGTGCAGTTGGGCGGGGGCGTCTATGAAAACGGCTCCGTGGGCGGAGTCGAGTTGCACGGTGTCCAGTTGAGGGACGGATCCGCCGATGTACTGCATGGCATGCCCCGCGCCTGCGAAACCGTCGACGGTGAAGGGAATGACGCGGACCGAGAGGCTGCCTTTCTCGGCCACCTGGAGGATGTGCTCAAGCTGAGTTCGGGCGACATTTCCACCACCGACAAGCATACGTAGCGCCGCCTCGTGGATGATCACGTCATATGGCGTTCCGGTGTCGAGCACCTGCTGGCGCCGCATCCGGAACGTGACGCGTGCTTCTCGATCAACCTCTGGAAGATCGGGTTCCACGAAGATCGAAGCCGCGCGCACGTGTTCCTCGGTCTGCAGGACGCCGGGAATGTGCACAACCTGGAACGTGCGCACGTACGACGCATGATGTTCCAGCTCGGCAAGGTCGAGGGCCGCAGGAGGCAGAACGCCGCGGTACTCCTCCCACCAGCCCTGTCCCTGAGTGTTCGCCATCTCCGCCAGCGCGTCGACGAGTTGGGCATCGTCACAGGCGTAGATGTGAGCGAGTCTGCGCAGCCGCGCTTCGCTGATGCCGTTCTTCCCGGCCTCGATGTTGCTGATCTGCGCCTGGCTCGTGCCGAGGAACCCGGCCGCGTCGCGGGACACCACACCTGCGGCCTCGCGCAATCTGCGCAGCTCAGCGCCGATGCGCAGCTGCCGCGCGGTGGGGGTGATCCTCGGTGGCATGGCGTCTTCCCTATCACGTGAGAGTGCAGTTCGTCTGACGAGGTTGCGTGGGTGTAATTATCACCGCTACCGTCATCATCGTACTCACGGAGAGTGCCCATGTGGTCACCCATCCGCAACCCCCGCACGCCCGCCCCCCGTTGGAAGCGCCACCCCGACCGTCGACGCCGGGGCGCCGGACAGCAGCGTGGCCGGGCCGACGCAAACCCCCCTCACCTCACCGGAGTCGATGCCCCATGCCCTCGTACACCCTCATCTGCCCACCTCGCGACACCTCCCCCCACATCGCCCGCGAGTTCGTCGCCACCGTCCTGCACACCCTGGAACTGGACCGCGCCCTCGTGGACGACGCGATCCTCTGTACCTCTGAGCTCGTCACCAACGCCTGCGTACACGCCAAAGGCGACGGCACCGTGCTGTGGCTGGCGGTGGAGGAGGGGCGGCTGCGGGTGGTGGTGTACGACGGGGACGAGAACCCGCCGGTGATAAGGGAACTGTCGACCGAGACGTGGGAGCGTGGCGGCGGCCGGGGCCTGTACCTGGTGGACAGCCTCACGGCGGGCCGCTGGGGCCACGGTCCGGACATCCCGTACGGCGGGCAGACCCACCCGGAGGGCAAGGCGGTCTGGTTCGACCTACCCGTACCGCGTCCGGTGGCACCATGACCGGGCGGCAGCAGCAGTGGCAGCAGCGGGAGCGGGAGTTGGAATCGGCGGCCGTGCTGCTGGGTGTCGCCCGCTCGATGGCCGTCGGTCGGAGCGGCGGGGCGACGAAGAAGTACCGGTCCGGCACCGGGCGGAGGAGATCGGCACAACGCCGCAAACCACCACACCGCCCGCCCCTAGGATGACCCGCATGGCAATCGAAGGTGCTCAGACGCCCCCGGACGTGGTGGAGGACGTGTTCGACGGACGCGCCACGGACATCGAAGTGGAGGATGCCGGCGAGGACACCACCCATATCCGGCGGCCATGGAACCCGGACCAGATCAGGGTGAACACGAGCCAGTTCTCGCTGCGTAACATCCTCGACCAGATCGACGAGGGCTCCATCGAACTTGCCCCGGACTTCCAGCGGTTGCAGGTGTGGCGGGTCGACCAGAAGTCCCTGCTCGTCGAATCCCTGCTGCTGCAGATCCCGCTGCCCGCCTTCTACTTCGCGGAGGACGCGGACGGGTCGTTCAGGGTCGTCGACGGCCTCCAGCGGCTGTCCACGCTGCACTCCTTCGTCCGGGGAGGGGAGACAGGCTTCGCCCTCGGCAAGCTGGAACACCTGGACGACCTCAAGGGCCTGCGCTTCAGCGATCTCCCCGTACCGTTCCAGCGGCGCATCAACAACACTCAGCTGATCGTCAACGTGATCGACCCGACGACACCGCGCGGCGTCACGTACGAGATCTTCAAGCGGATCAACACGGGCGGAACTCCGCTCAACGCGCAGGAGATCCGGCACTGCATGAGCAGTCCGCGCAGCCGGGACATCCTGCACCGGATGACCCACACGGACGCCTTCGCCAAGGCCACCGGCGGCCGTCTGACCAACCACATCCGAATGAACGACCGGGAGATGGCGCTGCGGTTCGCCGCGTTCTGGCTGAAGGGCGTGGCGGCGTACCACGAACGGCCGGTCATGGAGCAGTTCCTCATGGACACCACCGAGATGCTCGACTCGGCGAAGCAGGTGCCGGACGAGCGGGTGGCGGAGCTGGAGGCCGCCTTCGAAAGGGCGATGGGCCACGCGTACCTGGTCTTCGGCGAGCACGCCTTCCGCAAGTGGCCGCAGGGGGACGACTACCGTCGCCCGATCAACCGCGCCCTGTTCGAGACCTGGTCCATGGCCCTGGCCGACCCCGACCTCACGACCGCGAATCTGCGCACGCGACGCACGGCGATCGTGCAGGCCGCCCGCGAGCGGATGACCGCCGACGTCACCTACCTCAACGCCATCACCTCCTCCACCGCCGACCGTCACCGTGTGGACTACCGGTTCAAGGCCGCCGTGGCGGATGCCGGAGCCGGCCGGTGATCACTTCCCTGGAGATCCGGGGCTTCAAGCGGTTCGAGGCCCAGTCGTTCGGCCTGCGCCCGCTGACCGTCCTGACCGGAGTCAACGGCGGCGGCAAGAGCACCGTGATCCAGTCCCTGCTCCTGGCGAGGCTGGCGGGTACGGCAGGCATGGCGAGCGGCGCGTCGGGTGGAGGCACGGTCCGGCTGAACGGTCCGCTCGGGCTGGCCCTCGGCGAGGCACGGGACGTGCTGAACTGGACGTCCGACGCGCGGGAGATCACCGTACGGCTGGGCGGCCCGGACGGTGAGTCATGGGTGTACGTCTTCGGTCTGCCCGACGCCGAGCAGGCGCTGCACCTCGACGTACGGCGGCTGCCGGTGGCGCTCGTGCCCGGCATCGGACCACGTGTCGTGGATCCCGCTTTCACTTATCTGTGCGCCGAGCGTCTCGGCCCACGCGACACGCTGGCGGTGTCCGCCGAGGAGCCGGACCGGATCGGGGTGGGGGTGCGGGGCGAGTTCACGGCACAGGTGCTGGCGCTGCGCGAGTCGCGCGTGGTCAGTACCCGTGAGGAGGTCCGGGGCTCGCTGCGCCATCCGAAGGCCGCCGGTTCGCAGTTGAGGGTCCAGGCCGAGGCATGGGCATCGGAGATCATCCGGCCGCTGCGGATCACCGCCCGGGTTGCCGTGGGCATCATGGCCGGGACGATCCGCTTCGGCGAGCCGGGCCTCATCGGCGAGGAGATCCGCCCGGCCAACACCGGTTTCGGCGTCTCGTACGCCCTCCCCGTCATCGTCGCCGGCCTCCTCACCGAGCCGGGTGACCTGTTGATCGTGGAGAACCCGGAGGCACATCTGCACCCCACGGGACAGTCGCGGCTGGGCCGGTTCCTCGCGCGGGTGGCGGGCAGCGGGGTGCAGGTCGTGGTGGAGACGCACAGCGACCACGTCCTGAACGGGGCCCGGCTCGCCGTGGCGCAGGACCGCTCCCTCCCGGCGGAGGACATGGTGACGCACTACTTCGACCACGATCGGACCCTGCCCATCGACATCAACGACAAGGGTGAACTCAGCCACTGGCCCAGCGGCTTCTTCGACCAGATCGAGACCGACCTCGGGAGGCTCGCCCGTGCTCGACGTGGCAGGTGACGACGGACGGAACGTCTCGGGTGCCGCCCCGGTGACCGATGCCGATGCCGACTACCGCGTGGTCGTCGGCGAGGAGTGCTTCGACTGGCGGGAGCTGACGGACTCCGGTCTGATCGATGCCCTCGACGCACTCGCCGAGTTGTTGGAGCCACTGGCCGACGGCCGCAGGGCCGCGTTCATGGATCCCGCGTACGACACCGAATGCCGCCCGTCGATCGCGCTGCAGGACGCGCTCTACTCACCGGACGGCGTACTGCCCCGTGACGAGCGGGTTCGTCTGCTGAAGCTGCTGGGCAAGTGCAAGCGCGTGGAACCCGGCGAGGCGGATCTCCCCCAGCCGGTCCGTGTCGGCGACGGCCCTTGGCGCGAGCCGTCCTGGGGCACGGCACATGCCCTGGCCAGAGCGGCGGAAGGCCGAGCCATGTCCTGCCTCCTCGCACCGTATGCCAAGGAACCCGACTGGCCGTCCGGATGGGTCACCGTCACGCGGACGACGGAGGCGGGCCACGACGAGGTGAAGGCGCACGTGCTGCGGTCGCCGAAGGACGCACCGGGCTTCTGGCGAGGCCTGCTCACCGACGAACCCGTCGGGGCCGAGCACTTCTTCACCTTCATGGTGGACGCGTTTCCCCAACTGCTCTTCGCCGACTCCCTGCGCCTGCATCACTTCAAAGGTACCTACACCGAAGTTCTGCCCTGGCTGGTGAAGCTGCTCGGCGCGCTCAACGACCACTTCACCGGGACACTGGTCGACTGTGGCGGCGACCTGAGCCAGGTCATGCGCAGATTCGACGCGCTGGGTCTGGACATCTCACCCGAGAGCGCGAACACGAAGAAGAACGCGAAGGCGTGGGAACAGCGCAACGTCGACCATGAGGGCGCCACCTACCGCTGCGACTGGCACGGCAAGCGCTTGTGGGACCGCGACCGGGTGCACTTCTCCCTCCCGATCGCCGCGTACGACGACCGGGTTCTTGTGGGGATCTTCGTGGGACATCTGGCGACCTGAAGTCACCTCGGTCGACGCGAAGTCGCCACACCCTGGTACGTGTATCAGGTGAGGCGTGTCAGGTGACGCCTACGCCGGTCAGCCGCCGTAACCGTCGCTGTAGCCGGTGGTGTTGCGGTGGTGCTGGTCGTCGATCACCGTGGTGGTCGGCGGCGCTATGACGGCTCGCCGACGCTTGGCGATGCTGCTGAAGGTCGCCACGCCGATCAGGCCGACGATCATGAAGATGACGCCGACCAGGTCGAGGTTGACCCCCTGCATGTCCCAGTCGGTCGCGAACGTGAGAATCGCTCCTGCGGCGATCAGAATGATGCATCCGCCCAGGCCCATGGATGTCGCCTCCTGTTGCGCACGGTCTCGTGCCGGGCCCGGAGACCGTACGGTTCCCGGGTCCGGGTTCGAGTACCCGGGCCCGGCATCTCCATGCAGCAGCGGACTCGGTCCCTCCGTACGGAGTGGACGGTACTTCGGGAAGCGGTGGGCCCAACTAGCCCTCCAGGAACGCCACCAGCGCGTTCGCCAGCAGGAACGGGTCGTCCGCGCCGCACAGTTCGCGGGCGCTGTGCATCGACAGGATGGCCACGCCGATGTCGACCGTCTTGATGCCGTGGCGGGCCGCGGTGATGGGCCCGATGGTCGTGCCGCAGGGCATGGAGTTGTTGGAGACGAAGGTCTGGAAGGGCACGCCGGCCTTGTCGCAGGCCATGGCGAAGACCGCACGGCCCGAACCGTCCGTGGCGTAGCGGTTGTTGACGTTCACCTTGAGGATCGGGCCCTTGCCCGCGCGCGGGTGGTGCGTCGGGTCGTGCCGCTCCGCGTAGTTCGGGTGCACGGCGTGACCTGTGTCGGAGGAGAGACAGACGGTGCCCGCGAAGGCGCGCGCCCGGTCCTCGTACGATCCTCCGCGCGCGAAGACCGAACGCTCCAGGACGCTGCCGAGCAGCGGGCCGTCCGCTCCCGTGTCGGACTGGGAGCCGTTCTCCTCGTGGTCGAACGCCGCGAGGACCGGGATGTACGGCAGCGCCTCCTCGGAGGTGGCCACGGCCGACAGCGCCGCCGTACCGGCGTGCACGGACAGCAGGTTGTCCATGCGCGGGCCCGCGACGAGGTCCCTGTCACGGCCCAGGTAGGCGGGCGGTTCGATCGAGTGGACCATCAGGTCCCAGCCGATGGTCTCGCCCTCGGGGATTCCGGCCTCCTGCTCCAGGAAGCGGATCAGATCGCCGTCGTGCACGTCGTCGCCGAGGCCCCAGACGGGCTGCAGATGCCGCTGCTTGTCGAGCTTGAGGCCCTCGGCGCTGACGGAACGGTCCAGGTGGATGGCGAGCTGCGGCACCCGCAGCAGCGCGCGGTCGATGTTCACGAGCCGGGTCGTACCGTCCCGCAGCGACAGCCGTCCGGCCAGCCCGAGGTCGCGGTCGAGCCAGGAGTTGAGCAGCGGACCGCCGTAGACCTCGACCGCGACCTGTCTCCAGCCGTGGCCGCCGTTGTCGGGGCGCGGCTTCACCCGCAGGTTGGGGGAGTCGGTGTGCGCTCCGACGATGCGGTAGGGGGTGTGCGGCTCGGCGCCCTCCGGCACGTACCAGGCCACGATCGCGCCGCCGCGCAGCACGTACTTGCCGCCCGTGGTCCCGTCCCACGCGTCGGTCTCCGCGACCTGGCGGAAGCCGGCCTTCTCCAGCCGCTCGGCGGCGTTCGCCACCGCGTGGTACGGGGACGGGCTCGCCGCCAGGAAGGACATGAGGTCGTCGGTGTGGCCGCGGTCGAAGCGTGGGGGTGTGCGCATGGGTTCACCTTAACGACGTACGAGGGCCCGCTCCCGGGGAAGGGAACGGGCCCTGGTGAGGGGTATGTACAGACGGCTCCGCCGAGGAAGGGGGAGCGTTGGCCGGTGGGGGCCGGTGGGGGCCGGTGCGGGCCGGTGGGGGGCGGCCGCGCAGTTCCCCGCGCCCCTGGAGGGCGGGGCTGCGCCCCTGCCCGGTGGGCTGCGCTCTCGGGTGCGGGTCGCGTGTGGCCGGCCGCGCAGTTCCCCGCGCCCCTGGAGAAAGGCGGGGGCTGCGCCCCGCCTTTCTTCTTCAGCTCTTCTTCAGCCCGTCCGGCGTTTGAGGACGAGCGCGTTCAGCGGGATGCGGGGGCCCGGGGGCGGCAGCCCCCAGAGGTGGGCTCCGGTCAGGTCAGAACGCCGTCTCGTCCAGCTCCATCAGGTCCAGCTCGACCGCCTCGGCGAGCTTGCGCGCGCCGGTGACGCCCGGCAGGACGTTCGCGGCGAAGAACCTGGCCGCCGCGATCTTGCCGGTGTAGAACGCACGGTCCTTCGCCGAGGCCGTCTCCAGCTTCTCGGCGGCCACGGCCGCGCCCTTCAGGAGCAGGTAGCCGACGACGACGTCACCGGAGGCCATCAGCAGGCGGGTGGTGTTCAGCCCGACCTTGTAGATGTTCTTGACGTCCTGCTCGGTCGCCGCGAGGTCGGTGAGCATCAGGCCCACGATGGCCTCCAGCTCGACGGCCGCCTTGGCGAGGTGCTCACGGGCGCCGGACAGCTCCTCGCCGCCCGTGCCGAGCGCCAGGAACTTCTTGATGTCCTCGGCGAGCGAGTTCAGCGCCGCGCCCTGGTTGCGGACGATCTTCCGGAAGAAGAAGTCCTGTCCCTGGATCGCGGTCGTGCCCTCGTAGAGCGTGTCGATCTTCGCGTCGCGGATGTACTGCTCGACCGGGTACTCCTGGAGGAACCCGGAGCCGCCGAAGGTCTGCAGCGACTGGGCGAGCTGCTCGTAGCCCTTCTCGGAGCCGTAGCCCTTCACGATCGGCAGCAGCAGGTCGTTCATGGCCTCCAGGACGGTGGCGTCCGCGCCCTCGGCCTCCTTGACCTGGATCTCGTCCTGGATCGCGGCGGTGTGCAGCACCAGCGCGCGCATGCCCTCCGCGTACGCCTTCTGCGTCATCAGCGAGCGGCGTACGTCCGGGTGGTGCGTGATGGTGACCTTGGGCGCGGTCTTGTCCATGAACTGCGCGAGGTCGGGGCCCTGGACGCGCTCCTTGGCGTACTCCAGGGCGTTCAGGTAGCCCGTGGAGAGCGTGGAGATCGCCTTCGTGCCGACCATCATGCGGGCGAACTCGATGATGCGGAACATCTGGCGGATGCCGTCGTGCTTGTCGCCGACGAGCCAGCCCTTGGCGGGGTGGCGGTCGCCGAACGTCATCTCGCAGGTGTTGGAGACCTTGAGGCCCATCTTGTGCTCGACGTTCGTCGCGTACACGCCGTTGCGCTCGCCCAGCTCGCCGGTCTCGAAGTCGAACTCGTACTTCGGTACGAGGAAGAGGGACAGGCCCTTGGTGCCGGGTCCCGCGCCCTCGGGACGGGCGAGCACGTAGTGGAGGATGTTCTCCGACATGTCGTGCTCACCGGACGTGATGAAGCGCTTCACGCCCTCGATGTGCCAGGAGCCGTCCTCCTGCTGGACCGCCTTGGTGCGGCCGGCGCCGACGTCCGAGCCGGCGTCCGGCTCGGTGAGCACCATGGTGGAGCCCCACTGCTTGTCCACGGCGATCTTCGCGATGTGCTTCTGGACCTCGTTGCCCTCGTCGAAGAGGATGCCCGCGAACGCGGGGCCCGAGCAGTACATCCAGACCGCCGGGTTCGCGCCGAGGATCAGCTCCGCGTACGCCCAGATCAGGGAGCGGGGCGCGGTGGTGCCGCCGATCTCCTCGGGCAGGCCGAGCCGCCAGTACTCGGAGTCCATGAAGGCCTGGTAGGACTTCTTGAAGGACGCCGGCACGGGCGCGGTGTTGGTCTCCGGGTCGAAGACCGGCGGGTTGCGGTCGGCGTCCGTGAAGGACTCCGCCAGCTCGTTCTCCGAGAGGCGGGTCAGCTCTTCGAGGATGCTCTTGGCGGTCTCGGTGTCCATCTCCGCGAACGGGCCGGTGCCGTACAGCTTGTCGCGCCCGAGCACCTCGAAGAGGTTGAACTCGATGTCGCGGAGATTCGACTTGTAGTGCCCCATGGCGACGGCTCCGTTAAAGGATCGGGGAGGTGGTGATTCCTCGTACCTGGTTCGGGCTACGTGGTGCGGGTCTGGTGCAGGTCTGGTGCGCGTCTGGTTCACGTACCGACTAGTAGCTACGATGATGCTACCCGTCGGTAATAAGAAGCAACCCCTGTTTGCCCAAGTGTGAGCAGGGTCTACATTCGGCTGCGAGTCGAGGGGTCCGCCACCTGTTCGAGGAAATAGGCCAGTGGCGACCTTGGGCCCCCGTGCCGTCGGTACTCTTGCCCCCATGTACGGCTACGACCAGAACGTGGGACCGGGGCAGCAGCAGTACACGCAGCCCCAGCCGCCGCCGCAGCAGCAGATGCCCGGTGGGGTCGGCGGGGCCGGCGGGTACGGCCAGCAGCCGCCGCTCTACCCCGAGCCGTCGCCGCCCTCGCTCGCGGACGCGGTGCGCGCGTTCACGACGGGCTCGCTGACCCCCGAGGACTTTCAGCAGGTCTTCGCCACGTCCAAGGTCTACTGCCCGCGCGGCGACAATCCCGGCTTCCTGGCGCTGCACAACACGCAACAGCCCGTGATCCCGATGTTCACCTCGCTCAAGGAGCTGCGCCGGTACGCCGGCAAGGAGTCCAAGTACTTCGTGATCACCGGAGCCGAGGTGATCGATCTGCTGCCCACCGGCTACGGCTTCGTCGTCGACATGGAGGGCGAGCACCGCATCGTCTTCGACGCGAAGGCGGTCGAGCAGATGGTGGACTTCGCGATGCGCCGGATGTACGGCTGAGCCCGCAGTCTTCAGGGACGCGGGGAACGGCGCAGTCTTTCGCCCTTCAGGGGCGCGGGGAACGGCGCAGTCTTTTGGGGGCGCGGGGAACTGCGCAGTCTTTTGGGGGGCGCGGGGAACTGCGCGACCAGCCGCAGACCGGCCACAGACCGGCCGCAGCCGCAGCCGCACGACGACCTCACTCCTCTCACCCCGCCCGATCCCCGATCCCTCACCCCGCCCCCGCACCCAAACGCCTGGAGGGAATTCCCTCCAGGCGTTTCGTGTTGCGGGTGGCAAGAAGTTCTACGTTCAACTAAACTCCGAGCACAAGGAGGTACCGACATGCCTGCAGTGACCGTCGAGAACCCGCTGACCCTGCCCCGTGTGGCGGCATCGGCAGAGGCCGTCGCCCGTCCCGTGCTCACCGTGACCACCGCGCCCAGCGGTTTCGAGGGTGAGGGCTTCCCGGTCCGACGCGCGTTCGCCGGGATCAACTACCGCCATCTCGACCCGTTCATCATGATGGACCAGATGGGTGAGGTGGAGTACGCGCCGGGAGAGCCGAAGGGCACCCCCTGGCACCCGCACCGCGGCTTCGAGACCGTGACCTACATCATCGACGGCGTCTTCGACCACCAGGACTCCAACGGTGGCGGCGGCACGATCACCAACGGCGACACCCAGTGGATGACGGCGGGCTCGGGCCTGCTGCACATCGAGGCCCCGCCGGAGTCGCTCGTCGTGTCGGGCGGTCTCTTCCACGGGCTCCAGCTGTGGGTGAACCTGCCGGCCAAGGACAAGATGATGGCGCCGCGCTACCAGGACATCCGCGGTGGTTCGGTCCAGCTCCTCTCCACGGCCGACGGCGGCGCGCTCCTGCGGGTCATCGCCGGTGAACTGGACGGCCACGAGGGTCCCGGCATCACGCACACGCCGATCACCATGGTTCACGCGACCGTGGCGCCCGGCGCCGAACTGACCCTCCCGTGGCGCGAGGACTTCAACGCCCTCGCGTACGTGATGGCCGGCCGCGGCAGTGTCGGAGCGGAGCGCCGTCCGGTCCACACCGGCCAGACGACCGTCTTCGGAGAGGGTTCCTCGCTCACCGTCCGCGCGGACGAGAAGCAGGACGCGAACACTCCTGACCTGGAGGTCGTCATCCTGGGCGGCCGGCCGATCCGTGAGCCGATGGCCCACTACGGCCCGTTCGTGATGAACACCCAGGACGAGCTCCAGCAGGCGTTCGAGGACTTCCAGAAGGGCCGCCTGGGCACGGTCCCGGCGGTGCACGGCATGTCGGAGGGCGGGCTCTAGAGCTCACCGGGACGACTCACCGGTAACGACTCACCGGGATTGACGAAAAGGGGCCCCGTCCGGTTCGCGAACCGGACGGGGCCCCTTTTCGTCATTCGGACCCCGCCCCGGCCCCTGCCCCGACCCCCTCCTCGTACAGCTCGAACCAGATGCTCTTGCCCTCGCCCCGAGGGTCCACCCCCCACGCGTCGGCGAGCAGCTCGGTGAGGACCAGGCCCCGGCCGGAGGACGCCAGTTCGCCCGGGTGGCGCCGGTGGGGGAGGTCGTCGCTGCCGTCCGACACCTGGATCCGTATCCGGCGGTCGTCCGCCGCGCCCGTCATCTCGGCGACGAGGAGCGCGTCCCCGTCCGTGTGGACGAGTACGTTCGTGACCATCTCGGAGACCAGCAGGACCGCCGAGTCGACCTGGTCGACGGAGGGCCAGTCGTGCAGGAACTCCCGCAGTTGCTGCCGTGCCAGCGCGACCTTGTGCGGCTCGGCCTGCGCGACGGTCAGCATGGTGCGCCGCACGGTGGCCCGCGTGGTCGCCGAGACGTCGGGATCGCAGCCCTCCTCCCCCGCCCGGCACAGCAGCAGCACCGCTATGTCGTCCTCGCGGCGGTCCGCCAGGGGGCCCGTCGTGTGGTGCGAGGAGGGCCCGTGCACGGCCCGGACCAGCGCGTCGGCGAGCACCTCCATGTCACCGTCGTGGCTCTCCAGGATCTCGCGGATCCTGAGCCAGCCGGTCTCCAGGTCGTGCCCGCCGGTCTCGATCAGCCCGTCCGTGCAGATCAGCATCGTCTCGCCGGGCTCCAGCACGAGCCGTGTCGTCGGATAGTCGGCGTCCGGGTCGATACCCAGCGGCAGCCCGCCCGCGGTGGGCCGGGTCAGTACGGTCCCGTCCGCCATGCGTATCGCCGGGTCCGGATGCCCGGCCCTGGCTATCTCCAGCACGCCGCTCTCCGGGTCCACCTCCACGTACAGGCAGGTCGCGAAGCGTGGGTCCGCGATCTCGTCGTCGGAGGTGATCCCGCACAGGAAGCGTGAGGCGCGGGAGAGGACCGCGTCCGGGCGGTGTCCCTCCGAGGCGTACGCCCGCAGCGCGATCCGCAGCTGGCCCATCAGCCCCGCCGCGCGTACGTCGTGGCCCTGGACGTCGCCGATGACCAGCGCGAAGCGACCGCCGCCGGGGTTGGTCCGCGAGGTGCCGCCGGGCAGCGGGATCATGTCGTACCAGTCACCGCCCACCTGGAGCCCGCCGCCGGTGGGCACGTACCGGGCGGCGACGCTCATGCCGGGGATCTTCGGCCCCAGGGTGGGCAGCATCGAGCGTTGCAGCCCGTCGGTGAGTTCCCGCTCGGACTCGGCGACCCCGGCCCGGGAGAGGGCCTGCGCCAGCATCCGCGCCACCGTCGTCAGCACGGACCGCTCGTCGGGCGTGAAGGTGACCGGATACGTGAAGGCCGCCATCCACGCGCCCATCGTGCGTCCCGCCACCGTGAGCGGCAGAAACGCCCAGGACTCCCGGCCGAAGCCCTCGGCGAGCGGCCAGGCGGCCGGATAACGGCCGCGGTAGTCGTCCGGGGAGGACAGATAGACCGCGCGACCGGTGCGGACGACCTCCGCGGCCGGGTAGTCCGTCTCCAGCGGCATGTGCGAGAACGGCTCCTCGTCACCCGGCTGCTGCCCGAAGTGGCCGATGACGGTGAGCCGGTCGGCCTCCGCGCCGAAGACCGCGAGCCCGTCCGGTGAGAACCCGGGCATCGACAGGCCGGCCGCGACCCGCAGCACTTCCTCCGTGTTCCGTGCCTCGGCCAGCGCACGCCCCGCGTCCAGCAGGAACGCCTCACGCGAGCGCCGCCAGTCACCGGTCACGGGCGTACGCGCCGCGGCGCCCGGCGACGGCTCGGTGACCTCCTGGAGGGTGCCGATCAGCTGGTACGCCCCGGTGTTCGGGTCGATCGAGGGCTTGGAGCGGCTGCGTACGGTACGGAGCACGCGGCCCTGGTCGTCCATGACCCGCAGCCGCAGCTCGGCGAGTGTTCCCTCGGCGGCGGCGAGCTGGACGACGCCGTTGACCTCGTTCCAGTCGACGGGGTGGAAACGGGCCCGTACGCCTGCCTCTGTCAGCACGGTCGGCTGCGAGAGCAGGCCGAGAAGCCGGGAGGCCTCGGCATCGAGGGTGACCTTCCCGGCGGCGTCGTCCCACCTCCACAGGCCGGTGGCGAGGGTGACGAGGACATCCCCCACGGACGGAAGGGGATCACCTGTGCGCATTGACCCACTGTATGAACAGGGGAACGAAGGGTGCCACCGCGGCCCCGCCAACTATTGCGGACGGCGATCACGGGGCGGCCGGTACGCTTGCACGTGTTTCACGTGAAACATGTCCCCGACCGCTAAGACTGGATGAACGACGATGCATCGGTACAGGTCCCACACCTGCGGCGAGCTCCGCGCCTCTGACGTCGGCAGCGACGTCCGGCTGAGCGGCTGGCTGCACAATCGGCGAGACCTGGGTGGCATCCTCTTCATCGATCTGCGGGACCACTACGGCATCACGCAGCTCGTCGCCCGCCCCGGCACCCCCGCGTACGAGGCCCTCGACAAGGTCTCCAAGGAGTCCACCGTCCGGGTCGACGGCAAGGTCGTCTCCCGCGGCGCGGAGAACGTGAACGCGGAGCTGCCGACCGGTGAGATCGAGGTCGAGGTGAGCGAGGTCGAGCTGCTCGGCGCCGCCGCCCCGCTGCCCTTCACGATCAACACCGAGGACGGGGTGAACGAGGAGCGGCGCCTGGAGTACCGCTTCCTCGACCTGCGCCGTGAGCGCATGCACCGCAACATCCTGCTGCGCACGTCGGTCATCTCCGCCATCCGGCACAAGATGACCACGCTGGGCTTCAACGAGATGGCGACCCCGATCCTCAGCGCCACCTCCCCCGAGGGCGCGCGCGACTTCGTAGTCCCCTCCCGCCTCAACCCGGGCCGCTTCTACGCCCTGCCGCAGGCCCCGCAGCAGTTCAAGCAGCTGCTGATGATCTCGGGCTTCGACCGGTACTTCCAGATCGCGCCCTGCTTCCGTGACGAGGACGCGCGCGCCGACCGCTCGCCGGGCGAGTTCTACCAGCTCGACGTGGAGATGTCCTTCGTCGAGCAGGAGGACGTCTTCCAGCCGATCGAGAAGCTCATGACCGAGCTGTTCGAGGAGTTCGGCAACGGCCGGAACGTCACCTCCCCCTTCCCGCGGATCCCGTTCCGCGAGTCGATGCTGAAGTACGGCTCCGACAAGCCGGACCTGCGGGCCCAGCTGGAGCTCGTCGACATCACCGACATCTTCGAGGGCTCCGAGTTCAAGGCCTTCGCGGGCAAGCACGTACGGGCCCTGCCGGTGCCTGACGTGGCCGCGCAGTCCCGCAAGTTCTTCGACCAGCTCGGTGACTACGCGGTCTCGCAGGGCGCGAAGGGCCTCGCCTGGGTGCGGGTGGCCGAGGACGGCTCGCTGACGGGCCCGATCGCCAAGTTCCTGACCGAGGAGAACGTCGCCGAGCTGACGAAGCGCCTGTCGCTCGCGGCCGGCCACGCGGTGTTCTTCGGCGCGGGCGAGTTCGACGAGGTCTCCAAGATCATGGGCGCGGTACGCGTCGAGACCGCCAAGCGCGCCGGGCACTTCGAAGAGGGCGTCTTCCGCTTCTGCTGGATCGTCGACTTCCCGATGTACGAGAAGGACGAGGAGAGCGGGAAGATCGACTTCTCGCACAACCCGTTCTCGATGCCGCAGGGCGGTCTGGAGGCCCTGGAGACCCAGGACCCGCTGGACATCCTGGGCTGGCAGTACGACATCGTCTGCAACGGTGTCGAGCTGTCCTCCGGCGCCATCCGGAACCACGAGCCGGAGATCATGCTCAAGGCCTTCGAGATCGCGGGCTACGACCGGGACACCGTCGAGGAGCAGTTCGCGGGCATGCTGCGCGCGTTCCGCTTCGGCGCCCCTCCGCACGGCGGTATCGCCCCCGGCGTCGACCGCATCGTCATGCTCCTCGCCGACGAGCCGAACATCCGGGAGACCATCGCGTTCCCGCTGAACGGCAACGCGCAGGACCTGATGATGGGCGCGCCGACCGAGCTGGACGAGACGCGGCTGCGTGAGCTGCATCTCTCGGTGCGCAAGCCGGTGAACCCGGCGAAGTAGGGCCGTGCAGCGACTGTGGGGCGGTGTCACCTTCAACTTCAACGAAGGTGACACCGCCCCACAGCTGTTCACCGGCCGGGCCCGGCCGGCTCGTCCCCGTCCGGCTCGTCCCCGTCCGGGAAGGGCTCGTAGTCCGGGAGCGGCGGGAGCCGCAGGTCGACCACGCCCGGACCCTCGTCGTGGCTCCGGGCGTAGCGGTGCATGCGCACCTCCAGGTTCATACGGCGGGACGCCTTGCTGAGGCGGCGCTTCTCGCGACGTCCGGCCTCGTCGTCATCCAGCTCGTGGTACCGGCGACGGGTCTCCCAGAAGGCACGCTCCCGGGCGGCTGCCGCCTCTCCGGGCGAGCTCACGTGGGGGTCGCCCGGGCTTTCGTCGAGTTCGTCCGACTCGTCTGCCATGAGGCACACAGTGGCATGGATCGGCGATGACGACGCGTGAACCCGCGACTGCCTTGACGACGAACAGATGGCCGTCGTTCCGTCGTGCCAGGTCTCGGCAACGTTGATCACGGGCGGCAGAAGCCGGCTGCCCGGCCGATCAATTCGCGCCACGTTTCGCACGCGAACGGTAATCCACAGTCCGCGCCCACGCTATTGACAGCCTTCTTACCTAGCTTCCTCGCTCATGACGGAGAACATGACAGAAGGTCAGCCGGCCCAAGGGCCGAAACACAAGCGGAGCGTGACGCGCCGCAAGGTCGTCGTGGCAGGTGGCGCGGCGGTCGCCGCGGTGGGTGTGGGCGGCACGATCGCTGCGACCGCGAACGCCGGCCAGACGGCCGCGAGCGCGAAGGGCGCGTCGGCGAGCGCCACCTCGACCGCCGCGGAGGGCTGCTACAAGCTCACCTCGGAGACCACCGAGGGGCCGTACTACATCGATGCCGACAAGCTCCGGCAGGACATCACCGAGGACAGAGAGGGCATTCCGATGACTCTCCGTCTCAAGGTGATCGACAACGAGACCTGCAAGCCCATCAAGAACGCCGCGGTCGACATCTGGCACTGTGACGCGCTGGGTCTCTACTCCGGTTACGAGGATCTCTCCGGCGGTGGCGGCGGTGGCGGCACGCCTCCCAGCGGAACGCCCACCGACGTGCCCTCCGGCACCCCGACCGGTGCCCCGACCGGTGCCCCGCCCGGCGGTGGCGGTGGCGGCCACCAGGAGCCCACCGACGACAAGCGCTACCTGCGCGGCACGTGGAAGACGGACAAGCAGGGCTTCGTCACCTTCAAGACGGTCTTCCCCGGCTGGTACCAGGGCCGTTGCGTCCACATCCACACCAAGGTGCATGTCGGCGGCACCTGGACGGACGCCGGTTACGAGGGCGGCAACACCTGCCACACCGGCCAGTTCTTCTTCGACGAGGAGTCGGTGCTCGCCTCGGCGGAGGTCGAGCCGTACTCCACGTCGACGACCGAGCGCACGACGCTGACCGAGGACACGATCTACGACCAGTCCGGTACGGCCGGCGGTCTCCTCAAGCTCAAGTACAAGAAGAACGCCATCGCGAAGGGGGTTCTCGGCTCGATCACCATGGGAGTCGACCCGGACACGACGCACGAGGGCACGGACGACGCGGTGCAGCCGGGCGCGTCGGCTTCGGTTTCGGTTTCGGCTTCGGCTTCGGCGAGTTGAGCGGGTGACCGCCGGCTGAGTCGGCGGCACTGGAACGCGCACGGCGAATGGGCCCGGGACGAGGGACGTCCCGGGCCCATTGGGGTGATCAGGTGACCCACAGGGTGTTCGTCAGGTGCGCACAGCAGCGGGGCGTCTGATGGCGGGTGCGAGGTGAGAACACCCCGCGGGACGCCGACGGCGCCGACGGCGCAGGCGGCGCAGGCGGCGCCGGTCGAGATCACCGGAGGAAACATGGGATTCGCCGTGCTGCTCGCACTGTTGCTGATCGCCGGAGCGGTGGTCGCGAGGCGCCGCTGGGGCCGGACGCGCGGACTGTCCGACCGGTCCGACTGGTCCGGCCGGTCCGACGCGTCCGACCTGTCCGACCTGGACGCGGAGGCCGACGCCAACCGCTGGGTGGTGCGGCTCGGTGGCAGCCTGTCCGCTCTCGACGTACGGGCCCGGGCGGGAGCCGACGTGATCGCGGCGCAGGCCCTCACGGCCGCCGCCGAACGCCTGCGCACCGCGCGGGCCGAACTGGCCACCGCCCGCACGGCGGCCGAGTACGCCCTGGTGACACGGACGGCCGTCGAGGGCCTCGGCCATGTCCGAACGGCCCGCGCGTCTCTCGGCCTCGACCAGGCTGACGCGAACGGGCTCACGCGGGTCGCTTGAGGCACCCTCAGGTGTCGTACGTGCCGTCCCAGGGTGGGCCGAAGCCGAGGCGGTCCGGGTACAGCTCGGCCCAGGGTTCGCCCTCGTCCTCACCGGTCAGCAGGCCGAACAGCACGCCGTCGCGGGTGAGCCGGAAGGGCTGGACCGCGATGTCCGTGTAACGGCGCCGCGGGAGGCTCCGAAGGAGTTTCGCGAGATGGGCCTGTGCCTGGGCGAGGACCGAGTCGGGCCCCTGCTGGTTGCGCTGCTGCTCGGCCCAGCTACCGGCGCACCAGATCTCCGAGTCACGGTAGCGACCCTCTGTATCGAAGGTGTGAAGCACCGTGAAGAGTCGTTTGTGCTCTTCCCAGCCGTCGTCGGGGCGGTAATCCTCGGGGAAGGCGTAGGTGACCGACCCCAGGAATTGCCCCTCCGCGTAGTGACCGATGGCATCGGTGCGGTGGCGCGGCTCGTACGCGATCGGGATGACCTGGGGGACTGCCATGACGAAACCATACGGATGAATCGTGCACATGCCAGGAGCGGGGTCCCGTAACGGGGCGGGCGCAACCGGGCGTTACGGCTTCGTTATCAGCTGAGCCAGAACCCAACACCGTGCGTATTCCCTCTTGATGCTCATGACCATGATCAACCGCCGTGCGACCAAGCCGTCCCCGACCGCGAGATCCCGCCGCCGTCGCAGAGGCTCCGCGGGCGGGGGCGGGGGCGGCGGAAGGGGGAAAGGGCCCCTGTTGTGGGGCTTGGCGGCGCTGGCGGTGTTATCGACGGCGGCTCTGGCGGTGAACGGAACGACGCCGGCGGCTTCCAGCTCGGACAGCTCCGACAGCTCCGACGACTCCGACACCTCCGCCGACGAACCGGAGGCGGCGGTCGACGAGTCGAGCCAGCCCTCGCCCGAGAGCAAGCCCAGTGCGAGCCCGGGAAACAAGGAATCACCGGACTCGGCCCCCTCGTCCTCCCCGTCGTCCTCCCCCTCCATCCCCTCGTCGGGACCCGGGACGTTCACCACGGCCGGTGGCGGGAGCGGAACCGTGGGAAAGGGCGCCCGCACCCTGCGCTACAAGGTCGTGGTCGAGAACGGTCTCGCGCAGTCGGCGGCGGACGTGGCCGGCCAGGTGGAGGAGGTGCTGGCGGACCGACGAGGCTGGACGGCCGACGGCAGGTCAGGCTTCAAGCGGGTCTCGACAGGTTCGGCCGACTTCGTCGTACGGCTCGCGACACCGGGAACGGTGGACGAGATCTGCGGCCGCTACGGCCTGAACACGCGTGGCGAGGTCAACTGCAGCGTGGGCAAGGACGTGGTGGTCAACCTCAAACGCTGGCTGCTGGCGACCCCGGTCTACGCCGACGACGTGGACGCGTACCGCGCGCTCATCATCAACCACGAGGTGGGCCACTTCCTCGGCCACGGCCACGTGACGTGCCCCGGAGCGGGCAAACCGGCCCCGGCGATGATGCAACAGATCAAGGGGATGCGGGGGTGCACCCCGAACGTCTGGCCGTACGACACGAAGGGGCGGCTGGTTACGGGGCCGAGGGTGCCGTGACCGAGAACTTCGGGGTGACCTGACCCCCACCAGCACGTGGCTAGTCGTCGGTGAAGATCGCGTCGGCGGAGGGGGCCGCGATGGCCCGTCGGTGCCAGTGGCGCAGGATCTCGGGGTCGTCGCAGCTGGTGATGCGTTCCCGGACGGCTTCAGGGACGTCGATACCGCGCGCCTCGAAGACATCCAGGATGGCCTCGGCCCGGCCCTCCGCCCGGGCCTGCGCCCGGCCCTCCTCGCGGGCCTCTTCGAAGATGAATGACTTGTAGAAAGAAAGGTCCACGGCCACGAGTGTCCTCCAAAATGCTGCGGCGGGTAGCTTGCCCAGGCCGCGTGAGATGAATTCGATGACTGGGTTCTTGACCGCGTCCGGTTCGTCCCGCAGCACGGTCGTCACTGCTTTGAGTATCGTCCCGATCTCAGGGCCCTTGCCGTGCGTGATCGCGGACAGTGTCGCGAGCGCGAGATCCTTGCGTACCTCCGCCGGGCTGGTGATCAGCGGCATGTTGTGCGGCCCCGCGACCAGCGGGCGCAGGGTGAGCAACGGCCACTGCGGCGGCCCGAACTGGACAGGCTGTTCCGCCCACTTGGCCGTCGCGTGGTCCTGGCAGACGACCAGCAGCATCGGCTGCAGCCGGTACTTCGCGAGCAGGTCAGCAACGCGTCGTACAACAAGCCCAGTTGGGCTGATTCACTCGCAGGGGTGAACGCCGCCGAGTTTGCCGGAGCGTATGCCGTGGAGGAGGTGGGCGAGGGGGGTGGGGGTGGTGACGAGGTGCGTGGAGGGGGCGTCGCTCTCGCGGAGGTGAACGGTGTGGGCCTCGGTGGCGACTTCGACGCAGTTGTTGCCGTCGGCGCCTCCGGAGAAGGACGACTTCTGCCAGTTGTCGGGTGTGGTCACGGGTTGCCTCACAGCTCCTTGGACAGCTTGTGGATGAAGTCACGCGACGGCTCGGGTTCGAGTGACACAGCCTCAACTTTGTCTGCGAACTCTGCGGACAGACCGAGAAGATCCAGGTCCACCAGATCCGCAAGCTCGCAGACCTCGACCGGCTCGGGCAGGAACAACCCAACTGGGCGGCTCTCATGGCCAGGAAACGACGCAAGACACTCGTGGTCTGCTCAACCTGCCACGACGGCATCCACGTTGGACGCGCAACCGCAGCTCACGGCAGTCACTGGAGAGCCCGTTGCGATTAACGTCGCACGACGGGTTCGGGAGGAGGCCGCTGGGAAAAGGGGCAGCTCTGCTGCCACCTCGCCCGGCGGCCCACCTCACCCTCGGCGCCGCGTGACGCAGTTACTCCGGTGCCCCGCCGAACCGCTCCTTGTACGTTTCCAGGTCCTCGTCCGTGATCTTGGCGAAGAGGACCGGGGGGACCGTGAAGGGGGTGCCCGCGGGGAGGGAGTTTAGGGACTTGGCCTCCTCCTGGGTCACCCACGTCGCCGTGTCGTTCGGGAGGGTGAAGGCCGCTCGCATGGCCGCCGACGACGACGGGATGAAGGGCTCCGAGACCACCGCGTACAGGTGGATCAGGTTCATCGCCGTGCGCAGCGTGAGCGCCGCGCCCTCCGGGTTCGTCTTGATCTCCAGCCAGGGGGCTTTCTCCTCCAGGTAGGAGTTGCCCGCCGACCACAGGGCGCGCAGGGCAGCCGCCGCCTTGCGGAACTGGAGCGCCTCCATCTGGGACTCGTAGTCGGCGAGGAGTGCCGCGATCTCCTCGCCGAGCTTCGCCTCCGGGGCGCCCGCGTCCGCGCCCGCGGGTACGTCGTCGCCGAAGCGCTTGCGTGAGAAGGACAGGACGCGGTTGACGAAGTTGCCGAGGGTGTCGGCCAGGTCCTTGTTCACCGTCGCCGTGAAGTGCTCCCACGTGAACGACGAGTCGTCCGACTCCGGGGCGTTGGCGATCAGGAAGTAGCGCCAGTAGTCCGCCGGCAGGATCGCCAGGGCCTGGTCGGTGAAGACGCCGCGCTTCTGCGACGTGGAGAACTTACCGCCGTAGTACGTCAGCCAGTTGAAGGCCTTGAGCTGGTCGACCTTCTTCCACGGCTCCCGTACGCCCATCTCCGTCGCGGGGAACATCACGCTGTGGAAGGGGACGTTGTCCTTCGCCATGAACTCCGTGTACCGCACGTCGGAGGCGCCCGCCGGCTCGTACCACCACGACTTCCAGTCCCGGTTCTCCTCCGGAGCGGCGTCCGCCCACTCCTTCGTCGACCCGATGTACTCGATCGGCGCGTCGAACCAGACGTAGAAGACCTTGCCGTCGGCGGCCAGCGTCGGCCACGTGTCGGCCGGGACCGGTACGCCCCAGTCCAGGTCACGGGTGATCGCGCGGTCGTGCAGGCCCTCGGTCAGCCACTTGCGGGCGATGGAGGACGCGAGCTGCGGCCACTCGTCCGCGACCTCGTCGATCCACGCCTCCACCTCGCCCTGCAGCTTCGACTGGAGGAGGAAGAGGTGCGTCGTCTCGCGCACTTCGAGTTCCGTCGAACCCGAGATCGCCGAGCGCGGGTCGATCAGGTCGGTCGGGTCCAGGACGCGCGTGCAGTTCTCGCACTGGTCGCCGCGCGCCTTGTCGTAACCGCAGTGCGGGCATGTGCCCTCGACGTAACGGTCCGGCAGGAAGCGGCCGTCGGCCGGCGAGTACACCTGCCGGATCGCGCGCTCCTCGATGAAGCCGTTCTCGTTCAGCCTGCGGGCGAAGTGCTGCGTCAGCTCCGCGTTCTGCGGGGAGGAGCTGCGGCCGAAGTGGTCGAAGGCGAGGGCGAAGCCGTCGTAGATCGCCTTCTGCGCGTCGTGCGCTCCGGCGCAGAATTCGGCGACCGGCAGGCCCTGCTCCTTCGCCGCCAGTTCGGCCGGGGTGCCGTGCTCGTCCGTCGCGCAGATGTAGAGGACATCGTGGCCGCGCTGGCGGAGGTACCTGGCGTAGACGTCCGCCGGGAGCATGGACCCCACCATGTTGCCCAGGTGCTTGATCCCGTTGATGTACGGAAGGGCGCTGGTGATGAGGTGTCGAGCCATTGCGGGCTGCTCCCGAGTCGCTGCGTGGGGTGACGTCCGGTCGAGTGTTGCTTCGACTTTCGGCCGTCTTACGAACCTTGAAATCGTAGCCGACATGGGTGGGCCGCCCGCTCCTCGTTTTATGGGACGAGAAGGGGCGGCCGGAGTGGGGTCCCGCGAGGGGTCACGGGCGCCAGTTCGCCAGTACGCCCTCGTAGATCTCCGCGTCCGTGAGCTCGCGGGGCGTCGGGCCCGCGTGGAAGAAGGCGGTGTTGTCCGACTTCAGCTTGCGGAGGTAGTCGAAGGCCTTGTTCTCCTGCTCGCCGAACGCGACGAAGGAGAAGAAGAGGCCGGGGTGGCTCTTCGCCGCCGCCGTCAGGGCCTGGGTGGCCGGGGTCTTGGCGTCCGGGGCGCCGTCCGTCTGGAAGACGACCAGGCCGGGCTGCGCGGGAGTGCCCGACTTCTCGTGCAGGGCGATCACTTCCTCCACGGCCGCGTGATAGCTCGTACGGCCCATGCGGCCGAGGCCGGCGTGGAGTTCGTCGATCTTGTTGTCGTGCTCGGCGAGGGTGAGTTCGCCGGTGCCGTCCAGCTCGGTGGAGAAGAAGACGACCTGGACGTTCGCCTCCGGCGTGAGGTGGGCCGCGAGGGCGAGGGTCTGCTCGCCGAGGGCCTGTGCGGAGCCGTCCTTGTAGTACGGGCGCATCGAGGCGGAGCGGTCGAGGATCAGGTAGACCTTGGCGCGGGCGTCGGTGAGGCCCTGGTTCGCCAGGGCGGTGGCGGCGGCCTTGTAGGCGCTGAGGAGGGCGGGGGCCTGGGACGCGACGACATCTTCGGGCTTGCTCTCGCCTTCGGCCCCGGCCGCGGCTTCGGGTGCTGCCTCGGCCCTGGCTTCGGGTGTCGACGGCTTCTCGGCCTCTGCCACGAGGGGCTCGGGCTTGGACTCCGACTCCGACTGGGGTTCGGGCTTGGACTCCGAGTCGGGTTCCGGCTCCGGGGTCACCTCGGCGACGGCCGCCTCGATCTCGGCCTCCGCCTCGGCGGCCTCCGCGGCGGCGACGGCCTCGGTCTCGGGCTCGACCACCGGCTCGGTGTCCGGCTCCGGCTCCGGGACGAGCTGGATGACCAGCTCGGGTTCGACCTCGGCCGCGGCAAGCACGGGCTCGGGTGCCGACTCGGGTGTCGGCTGGGGTGCCGGTTCGGCCGTGGTGACGGGCTCGGCCTCCGTCTTCGCGGGCTCGGGCGCCACCACCGGCTCGGCCGCCGGAGCGACCTCGGTGACCTCGGTGACCTCGGCGGCGACGGGCTCGGGCGTCGGCTCCGGCGTCGGCTCCGGTGCCCTCTCGACGACGGGCTCCGGCTCTGCTTCCGCCTTCGCGGGCTCGGCCGCCACGACGGGCTCCGGCTCAGCCGCGGCCTCAGCCTTCGCTTCCGGCTCAGCCTTCGTTTCGGGCGCGGCCTCCGCGACAGCCTTCGCTTCAGCCTGAGCCGCAGGCGCTGGCGCCTGCTTCGGGACCGACACGTTGTCGAACGCCGCCGAGACCAGGTCGTCCACCGTGGACGCCTTGGATCCGGTCTCGCGCTCGGTCTCGCGATCGGTCTTGGTCTTGGTCTCGGTCTTGGTTTCGGTCTCGCGCTCGTTCGTCGTCCGGTCCGTCGTCCGGTCCGTCGTCCGGTCCGTCGTACGCCCGGCGACGGTCACGGCCACGGCCTCGGGCTCGCGCTCCGTGGCCGGTGCGGGGACAGAGACCTCAGGCTCGGCTGCCGCAGGCGTGGGCTCGGGAGCCGTCTCCTGCCGGGCCGCCGGCACGGTCGGCTCGGCGGCGGCAGTTGCGGAAGGGACCGCGGCAGCGGCAGCGTCCCCCTTGCGTGACTTTCCGAACGCATTCCGCAGGCGGGTGAGAATGCCCATGTGCGCAACCCTTCGCATGAGTTGGTTCCGTCAATCCCTGGCCAGGACGGACACGTAAGGTTAGCCGCCAGGACCGAAGATCTTTATCGCGCCCAAACATGGACCCGGTTCCCGCACGCCTGTCGGGGGCAAAGCCCTATTGGCTGGGCCCAGTTCACTCTCCGTTCACCTTCCGTCCGCGCTCTCGCACGCGCGTGCCCCTAGCGTCACGGCAGACACAGACATAGGGGAGTGAACGTGCGCAACCTGCTGCCGCTGATCGGCTCGACCGGCTCACACCCGGGCGGCCGTTCCGAGATGACCTGTCGGTACCGCTGTGGTGACGCCTGCTTCCACCCGGCGCCCAACACCAGCGCCAACGAATACGTCGGCGACGTCATCGCCGGAGCGCTCAGCCGTCGTTCCATGATGCGCGCCGCCGCCGCGGTGACCGTGACCACGGCGGCGGCCGGGAGCGCGGTCCTCGGCGCCGGAGCGGCCCCCGCCGCCGCCCAGTCCGCCGCGGCTGCCACCGCCTCGAAGGGTTCGCACGGCTCGCAGGGCTCGAAGGGCAAGGCCGCCCGCGGCCTGCGCTTCACCCCCGTCGCGCCGAACACCACCGACGCCGTCACCGTTCCCGAGGGCTACGGCCAGAACGTGGTCATCCGCTGGGGCGAGCCCATCCTGCGCGGCGCCCCGGCCTTCGACCCGGACAAGCAGACCGCCAAGGCGCAGGCGGGCCAGTTCGGATACAACTGCGACTTCCTCGCCCTGCTCCCGCTGCCGGGCGAGCGCGGCCGTCAGCTGCTCGTGGCGAACCACGAGTACACGGACGAGATCCTGATGTTCAAGGGCTACGACCCCGCGAACCCGACCCGCGAGCAGGCCGAGATCGCCTGGGCCGCGCACGGTCTGGGCGTCGTCGTGGTCGAGGAGGAGCGCGGGACCGGCAGGCTCACCGCCGTGCCCCGCCACCACCTCAACCGGCGTGTCACCGCGACCACCGAGTTCAAGGTGACGGGCCCGGCCGCGGGCTCGGCCCTCCTGAAGACCTCCGCCGACCCGACCGGCAAGAAGGTCCTCGGCACGCTCAACAACTGCGCCGGCGGCGAGACCCCCTGGGGCACGACGCTGCACGGCGAGGAGAACTTCAACCAGTACTTCGCAGGCGCGAGCCGCACGACGGACGCCCGCTACGGCATCGGCACCGGCGCCACCGAGCGCAAGTGGGAGCGTTTCGACAAGCGCTTCGACGTCGCCCAGGAGCCGAACGAGGTGCACCGCTTCGGCTACATCGTCGAGCTGGACCCGTACGACCCGGCCTCGACGCCCCGCAAGCGGACCGCGCTCGGGCGGTTCAAGCACGAGGGCGCGACGATCCGTCTCACGGACGACGGCCGCCCGGTCGCCTACACCGGTGACGACGAGCGCTTCGACTACATGTACAAGTTCGTCGGCAGCAAGCGGATGCGCCACGGCAACAGCCGCGCCGCCCGCGAGCACAACCTGACCCTGCTCGACGAGGGCACGCTGTACGTCGCCAAGCTCACCGGTGACTCCCCGGCGATCGAGATCGACGGCACCGGCAAGCTCCCGTCGGACGGCGAGTTCGACGGCAGCGGTACGTGGATCCCGCTGGCCACCGCCACCGCCAAGGGCGCCGTCTCGCACGTCGAGGGCATGACCGCCGAGGAGGTGTACGTCTTCACGCGCCTCGCCGGCGACAAGGTGGGCGCCACGAAGATGGACCGCCCGGAGGACATCCAGCCCTCCCCGCACACCGGCAAGGTGTACGTCGCCCTGACGAACAACACCAACCGCGGTGTCGGCTCCAACGCCAAGGTGGACGAGGCCAACCCGCGCAACGCCAACAAGCACGGGCACGTCCTGGAGCTGACCGAGCGCCGTAACCGCGCCGACGCCACCAGCTTCGCCTGGTCGCTGTTCCTGGTCGCGGGCGACCCGAAGGACCCGGCGACGTACTTCGCGGGCTACCCGAAGGACAAGGTCAGCCAGATCTCCTGCCCGGACAACGTGGCCTTCGACCCGCACGGCAATCTGTGGATCTCCACCGACGGCGCCCAGCTCGGCTCCCACGACGGCCTGTTCGGCGTGGCGACGAAGGGCGACCGGCGCGGGGAGCTGAAGCAGTTCCTGACCGTGCCGAAGGGCGCCGAGACCTGCGGTCCGCTCGTCCAGGACCGACGGGTCCTGGTGGCGGTCCAGCACCCGGGTGAGATCACCGGCGCGACCGTCGAGAACCCGGCGAGCGTCTGGCCTGACGGCCCCGGCAAGATGGTCCGCCCGGCGGTTGTGGCCGTCTGGCGCAAGGACGGCGAGGACATCGGCGTGTGACGCGCACCTGAACGCAGCACCTGAACGGAGCGCATGTATGACCGGGGCGCCACCTGGCAACAGGGGGCGCCCCCAACCAAACGCCGTGATGTCTCAATCCCCAGGGCAGGCCATGGCGGTCCGCACGGCGGGTCGGGCCTCCTTGAGCCGGTCCAGCCGTTCGTACAGTGCGCGCAGCATGCGGGCCTTGTTCCGTACCCCGTGCAGATTCCGGGAGCGCTGGGAGAGGCGGCCGTCGGCCTCGGCCAGCACGATCTCGGCGAACAGGCGTCGGCCGTCGTCGTCGGGCAGCCTGCCCGCGTGTTCACGCACCGCGGCGGCGACCGCACAGGCGGCTCCGGAGAGCAGGAGCCCGACCTGTTCGTAGTCGTCGGGCCGCAGAGCCGCCGGTTCGGACCACGAGAGCACTGCCCGGACCACGAGCTCGTGCGTCGCGCGATCAGGCGGCAGTTCCGCGCCGGGCCGGCCCTCGGGGCCGTACAGCACGGTGTGGCCGTTCCTGGCATGGGCGTCTTCACCGACGCAGGGGGAGATGAGCGCCCGCAGGTGGTCGGCGAACCGGGCCGCGATCAGCACCGGCGGTGTGCCGCGGGGCGGGTGGCTGACCCAGTCGGCCGCGATCGAGCCGTCCCGCGGCGTACTCGGGACGAGCAGTTGGTGCGTGCTGGACAACACCCGTACGCCGAGGATGTTCGCGAAAGTGCCCGCGGAGTCGGTCGGCACCGCGACGTAGAGCCGGTCGCGCAGGTGGTCGGCGAGGACCTGGTGGCCACACCGGGTGCCCGCGCGCATGGCGGTGAGCGCGTCCAGTCCCGCCGCCATCGGCTGGACGGCCACCGTGTCCCAGTCCCGGCCGCACGGTGTCCAACTGGTGCGGTTCCGGCTCCCCCGCCACAGCCTGCGCTTGGCGTCGGTGACCGTGGCCAGCTCGTGCCAGGTCGGATCGGCGGGTTGTTCGGCCCGGGCCGTTCCCACGGCGGAAGCATTCGCCATCGCGTTCTCCCTGATCAGTCGTCGCGTCACAGTCCACGAAAACAGCACCGCCTCCCGGGGTGCGACGTCGGACCGATGAAAGAGCGATGCAAATCGATCCCGCCGGAGTGAATGAAGCCCGGCATGGAGGTGGGGAAACCAGGCGGACGGTACGGTCTCTGCAACCCTTCGACGCGAGGACCCGGAGCCGGTATGGCCGAGTACCAAAAGCCCGTCCCCAACACTCAGCTGCGTGCTGTGCGCGATCTCGAATTCCAGATGAGCCGCAGTGAGTTCGCGAAGAAGATCAACGAGATCGGCAGGGCGATGGGCGAGAACGTCGCCTGCGGGCCGCGTCTGGTGGCGGACTGGGAGGACGGGACGGTCTTCTGTCCCCGGGCCGTCTACCAGCGCATCCTGACCATGATGACGGGCGGTCGGACCATGGCCGCGCTCGGCTTCCGGCCGCCGGCCACGGCAACAGTCACGGCAACGGCCGCTCGATCCGATGCCGGACCGTACGGACCACAGGAGGATGCAGTGAACCGACGAGACTTCCTGCTCGACGGTGCGGGCGCGATCCTGAATTTTCATCTCCCGCTCGGTGACGGTCAGGCGCCGGGCAAGATCGGTGCGAGAGAGGTACGCGCCGTCAGATCGGCTGTGAGCACCCTGTTCGCGCATGACCACGACCACGGCTCCGCGCCGCTGCGCCAGGCCGCGTCCCAGGCGTTGCAGACCGCCTATCAATGGCTCCAGACGGGTACGTACACCAGCGGCACCGAATCGAAGCTCCGCTCGGCCACCGGCGCCCTGGCGATCGCTGCCGGATGGCTCTCCTTCGACTCCGGCCGCACGAGCGACGCCCATTCGCTGTACGGCGAGGCCTTCGCCGCCGCCCGGATCGCCGACGACCCCGAGCTGGAGGCACAGGCCTTCGGTTGCCTGTCCTTACTGGCGAAGGCATCGGGACGCCCCCGTGAGGCGATCTACGCCGCGCAGGGCGCACAGACCGTGGCCCGTGATCTCGGTTCTCCCAGAATGCTCTCGCTGTTCCACATGCGCGAGGCCGGCGGCTGGGCGCTGCTGGGTGACGCGAGTGCCACCGACAACTCGATCGTTCGTGCCCACGCCCTTTACGCCAAGGGTCCCACCGACGTCGATCCACCCTGGCTCGACTTCTACGCACCGGGTGAACTCGCGGGTCTGGAAGGCCTCTCCCGCGCTGATCTCGGTCAGCACGCGCGAGCCGCCTCCAGCGTCGAACAGGCCGTCCTCCTGCACGGCAACGCCTTCGCCAGGAACAGATCCCTGTACACCGCCGACGTGGCCATCCAACTGGCGTTGAAGGACCGTCCCGAACCGGAGGCGGCCACCGAAGCCGCGAGGCGGGTTCTCACGTTCCTTCCCCAGGTGCGCTCCGGCCGGCTGCTGCAGGCCCTGCACAACATCGCCAGCGCCCTTCAGCGGCACGGCCGCGTCCCCGTGGTCGCCGACTGGATCGACGAATACCGCACCATCACCGCAATCGGAGGAGGACGGGCGTGACCGGCACAGACATCGTGATCCGCACCCACTGCCCCGGCCAGGTCCCGGCGATGCTCGACACCCTGGCCGACATCTGGTCCGACGCCCACCCCGAACTCGTCAACACCCCGAAGGCGTTCGCCGACGGCCTCTCCGCCTCCGCGCTGCGCCGTCAGATCACCCATCACCTCCGCCACGAAGGCTTCATCCTGGCCGCGGCCTACGCGAGCGGCTTCATGGTCGGCTTCGGCTACGCCTTCCCGTGCACGCCCGAGTACTGGTACGGAGAACTCCTCCCCGAGATCCCCGAACCCGTCCGGGCCGGCCGCCTCATGGGCCTGTGCGAGCTTGCCGTCACCCCCGCCCACCAGTCCCGCGGCATCGCCTCCCGCCTCCACGCGGAACTCCTCAAAGCCGTCACGCCCGACTACGCCTCGCTGTTGGTGAGCCCGGACAACACCGTCGGCCGGACCGTGTACGAACGCCTCGGCTACACATACGCGGGCCCGTACCGGAACGAGCCCGGCGGCCCGGTCTACGACCTGCTCCTCCTTCGGGTCGATACCTAGGACCGGGCAGGTCCCGGGGGACTGCGATCGGGGCGCTCCCGCGGCTCGCATCCCCGGACCGGCGGTCCGCCGGACGGTCGTCCCGGTCCGGCGGTCCGGGGATGTGCCGGTCCGGCGGTACGGGGGATGGTTTCGCGCGTTTCGACAAGGCGCCCGGTGATCGTCCGGGACCTGTTCGCGTCGTCGGCCGCGGCTGTCACACACTCACCCGATCCAGCCACTCGCGGTACCCCGGGGCCTCCCGGGCGATCTCCGCGTACGCCTCCCACAGTTCCGGGAACACAAGGTCCAGTTCCCCCTCCGTACGCGCCGCGAGCATCAGCCGGACCCCCAGGGGATCCCCCTGGATCCGCCGCACCGCCATCTCCGGCCGCGGCTGGCACGTCGGCTGGCACACCGTGACGACCTCGCCGGTCGCGACCAGCGAGGCGGCCGTGTGGTAGTCCCCGTGCAGCACCCGCGGCCGCAGCCCCGCCGCCCGCAGCATGCGGTGCACGGCGTCCCACTCGCCGTCCACCGTCGGATCGATCATCCACCGGTCACCGGCCAGGTCCGTGAGCCGGACCTCCGTGCGCGCGGCAGCCGGATGGTCGGCCGGCAGCGAGACGAACTGCGGTTCGCGGTCGACCAGGACGCGCAGCGCCAGCCCGTCCGGGACGCGCAGCGGGCTGCCCTCCACCTCGTGCACGAAGGCCACGTCGAGCCGGCCGGCGGCGAGCATGCGCAGCAGGGCGTTCGGGGAGACGTCCATCTGCAGGACCGGTTCGCGCTGTCGTGCGCGCAGCCGGCGCAGCCAGCCCGCGAGGGCGCGGCTGGCGGTGGAGCCGATACGGAGCTGGGGCCCGTCGGCGTCCGTCGCGGCGGCCCGTGCCTCCGCGACCAGCGACCGCATTTCGGCCACCAGCGGGCGGGCGCGGCCCAGGACGACCAGGCCGAGCGTGGTCGGCCGGCAGCCGGTGCGTTCGCGGAGGAAGAGGGGGCCGCCGAGCTCCTGCTCGATGCGTTTGAGCTGGGTGCTCAACGAGGGCTGGGCCACGCCGAGCTGACGGGCGGCCCGGTGCAGGCTGCCGGTGTCGGCTATGGCGCACAGTGCGCGGAGGTGCCTGACCTCTAGGTCCATGCCGCCGGAGCCTAAAGCGGAAGTACAGCTTTCACCAGACGCACAAACCCCACTCAAATCAAGTGAGTCGGGCGATCAAATTCGTACGGATAGCTGTGTCCTATCGCCTGTTGGCATCATCACAGCCGCCTCACAGACGCCGACACTCCTCGGTGACGACTTCACCCCCCACGCAAGGAGTCATCGATGCGACTGTCCACACCCATGCTCTCGGCCGCGCTCGGCCTCGGTCTCACCGCGGCCGCGCTCGGTACCGTCCCGGCCTCGGCGGCCCAGGCACCGGAGCCGGCGTCCACCGGTTCCGTCGCCTCCGTGACGGGCGCGGGCTACAACGGTTCCGGCGAAGAGGCGAAGGCCAACGAGGCCTTCTTCGAGGCCGTGCTGAAGTCCGTGGCCGAGAAGCGCGCCGCGAACCCGACGTCCGCCGCCGCCGTCACCGTGGTCTACAACGCCTCGGCGGCGCCGTCCTTCGCCACCCAGATAGCCCGCAGCACGTCGATCTGGAACAGCTCCGTCTCGAACGTCAAGCTGCAGGCCGGCACCAGCGGTGCGAGTTTCACGTACCGCGAGGGGAACGACTCGCGCGGTTCGTACGCGTCCACGGACGGGCACGGCAGAGGCTACATATTCCTCGACTACAGGCAGAACCAGCAGTACGACTCCACGCGCGTCACCGCCCACGAGACCGGGCACGTGCTCGGACTCCCCGACCACTACTCCGGGCCGTGCAGCGAGCTGATGTCGGGCGGCGGGCCGGGCACGTCCTGCACGAACGCGAACCCCAACAGCGCGGAGCGCTCCCGCGTGAACCAGCTGTGGGCCAACGGGCTCGCCAAGGCCCTGGCGAAGGTCAACCAGGACTAGCCCTGCAGGTCTCAGCCGTCGTCGGGGCGGTGCGGAGTCGGCGCCGCATCGCCCCGACGCCGGGACCGACAGGTCCCCCTCGGACGCACCACCCACCCCCCACGGACGTGGGCCGCCCCTCCTGCACAGAGGGCGGCCCACGTCGTGTTCTCCGGGTACGGATTCCGCTACGTGCTCTTGCGGAGGGTCAGGTCCACGACCAGTGCCCGGTGGTCGGTGTTCGCCAGGTCCAGGAAGCGGGTCCTGGTCGCCGTGAAGCCCCGGGACACCAGGACGTGGTCGATCTGGGCACCGAAGGCCGGGGCCGTCAGTGCGGGCCAGCTCGGGGTACGGGTGTCGCCGGTGAGGCGGGCGCCGTCCATGAAGCCGGTGTCCAGGATGCGGCGGAAGGCCGCGTGGTCCTGGGTGGCGTTGAAGTCGCCCGCGACGACCGTGGGCCGGTCGATGTTCGCGGCGGCGTAGTCGCGCAGGGCGGCCAGCTCCTCGCGCCAGGTGCCCAGATGGGACGGCAGCGGCGGCATGGGGTGGGCCAGCTGGAGGCGGATCTCCTGGCCGTCCACGTCGGCGGTGGCGCCGGGCATGCCCATGGTGGCGGGGATGCCCTTCGCGGGCGTGAGGGGGTGGCGGCTCAGGATGACGGAACCGTCGGACCCCTCGGACGTGGTGCTCTCGACGGTCTGCCGGTAGAGGTAGACGCTTCCCTTGTCCTTGTCCTTGTTGCCCTTCCCCGTGGCCTTGGCGTCCTCGGCGTCCTTGCCGAAGGCCTGGTCCAGCTTCTTCTCGCAGGTGTCCTCGCACTCCTGGACGAAGACCAGGTCCGGGCGCTGTTTCGCTACCGCTTCGATCAGGCCGTCCGTGGCCTGGCCGAACTCGACGTTCGCGGTGAGCACGCGGATCTCGGCGACCGGTACGCCGCCGGGTTCCATCGTCTTTCCGTACGGCTCGATGTACCAGGCGATCACGGCGAGGGCGGCCACACCCCACACGAGGCCGATGCGCCAGCGGGACAGCGCGGCGAAGAGGAGGGCGATGCCGGTGGGGGCGAGGAGCCAGGGGAGGAAGGCGAGCAGTTGGGGGATGGGGGTGACGGCGTCGGTGTCGGCTGTGCGGCAGCCCAGGACGACGCTCACGGTGAGGAGGAGGAAGCCGGCGAACCAGGCGCCTGCCGTTGTGCTGCCGCGCCGGGACGCCGGGGCGTCGTCGTTCCCGGTCCACGTGCTCGTCTCGGCTGTCGTCGTACTGCGCAAGGCCACGTCTTCCACTTCTTCCGCCCCACCCACCCCGGTCCATCTGCATGGATCCTCTCTCAAAGACGGGGGGAGTGCGTGCGGGGTTGCGTGGTGGGGGGCGTCCGCGGGTCGAGTGGGGGCGGATCGCGCCGTTCCCCGCGCCCCTTGGAGGACGGGGCTGCGCCCCAGCCCCGCCCTTAGGGGCGCGGGGAACGGCGCGGCCGACCCCCACCGGGCCGCAGGCGGCGAACGAGCCCGTCAGACCCGGTTCAGCAGGCCGGTCAGGGCCTCGTTGAAGTGTGTTGGTTGTTCCAGGTTCGGCAGGTGGGAAGCGGAACCTACGACACACAGCGTCGAGTCCGGCAGAGCCGCGTGCATCGCCCGCGCGTCCGACACCGGCGTGAACTCGTCGTCCTCCCCCACCACCACCAGCGCGGGAACGCCGACCCGAGTCAGCAGCTCCCGGTAATCCAGTCGCTCCGCCCGCCCCCGCAGGGCCGCCGCGGCCCCCTCCGCCGACGTACCGGTCATCATGCGGTGGACGTGCGCCGCCACCTCCGGGCGGGCGTACGGCGCGACCATCTTGTACAGGACCTCCTCGGCGTACCCGCCCATCCCCTCGCGCAGCAGCCGGTCGGCCGTCGCACCCCGGGACTGCCTTCCCTGCGGGGTCTCCGCCGCCGGGAACGTGTCCGCCAGGAGCAGGCCCCGGATCCTCTCGGGGAACAGCCGGTAGCACTCCATGGCGATCTGGCCGCCCATCGACAGCCCCCCGAGGACGAATTCGGGCACCCGGAGGTCGTCGAGGAGGGCCGCCACGTCCTGGGCGAAGACGGAGAGCGGGGTGGTCCCGGGGACGACCGGGGACGCGCCGTAGCCCCGCAGGTCCGGCACGATCACCCGGCGGTGCGGGGCGAAGGCCGCCACCTGGGGAGCCCACATCGTGCGGTCGAAGGGGTGGCCGTGGATCAGGACAAGAGGCAGCACCGAGGCGGCATGCGGGCCTTTGTCCTCGTATGCGAGGAAGGGAGCCATGACCGGACCCTAGATCCCCGCAACTCCTCGGTGCAATAAGGTGCAATAAGATCTTTGCTCTCGGTGCAATCCGAATCCGAATCCGAGAACGGGAGGGGTGGGCGTGGAGGACTACCGGCGTATCGCCGACCGGCTGGCCGAGGAGATCTACTCGGGGCGGCTGAAGGCAGGTGAACGGCTGCCTCCCCAGCGCGTGTTCGCCCGGCGCCGGCACATCGCGGGGTCCACGGCCGGGCGGGTGTACGGCGAGCTGGTGCGGCGCGGGCTCGTCGTCGGCGAGGTCGGGCGCGGCACCTTCGTACGGGCCGCGCCGCCCCCCTCGGGCCGGGCCCTCGCGGAGGCCACGCACGACCACGACTCTCGGATGAAGGTCGACCTGGAGCTCAACTACCCCGCCGTACCAGGGCAGTCGGAGCTGATGGCAGCCGGACTCGCGCCGCTGCTGCGGGCCGACGTGCTGGGCGAGGCCACCCGTACCGTCCCGGCGACCGGGACCGCCGCCGCGCGCGAGGCCGTCGCGGGACTGCTCGCGGGTTCCGGGTGGCGGCCCGCGCCCGGGCAGCTCCTCTTCGCGGGCAACGCCCGGCAGGCCATCGCGGGCGTCCTGGCCTCGCTGGTACGGCCCGGCGGGCGGGTCGGCGTCGAGGCGCTCACGTATCCGCTGGTCAAGGAGATCGCGGAGCGGATCGGCTGCACGCTCGTGCCGCTCGCCACGGACGAGGAGGGACTGCGGCCCGACGCCGTCACCGCCGCCCACCGCGCCGCCCCGCTCTCCGCCCTCTACGTCCAGCCGACGCTGCACAATCCGACCGGAGTGACGGCGGGGGATCAGAGGAAGCGCGAGATCGCCGCTGTCGTGCGGGACTTGGACCTGCCCGTCGTCGAGGACCGCGTCTGGTCCTTCCTCCATGAGGAAGGCGTGCCGTTCGCCGCGTACGCGCCCGAGCGCGTCCACGTCGTCGACGGGCTGTCGAAGCGGGTCGCGCCCGGGCTGACCGTCGGTTTCCTCGTCGTGCCCGAGGAGCGGCTCAGGGCGGTGGCCGCGGCCCTGCGGTCGGGCGGGTGGACGGCGGGGCGGTTCGCGCTGGAGGCGGGTACGCGGTGGATCCGGGACGGGACCGTCGAGCGGCTCGTCGGGAGGAAGCGGGCCGACGCGGCCCGGCGCCAGAGTGTCGTCGCGGAACTGCTCGACACGTTCACGGTACGGGCCGACCCGTACGCGTACTACGCCTGGTGGGAGCTGCCCGCACCCTGGCGCGCCGACACCTTCACGGCCGCCGCCGCCGCACGCGGGGTCGCGGTCACCCCGGGACCCGCCTTCGCCGTGGGGCCGCGGGGCGCGCCCGACGCCGTCAGGCTCGGGCTCGCGTCGGTTCCGGTACCGGTGCTGGGACAGGCGCTGCGGACGCTGCGCGACGTCGCGCGCGGGCGTCCGTGAGCCAGGTCGCCAGCGCCACCGTGAGACCGAGGGCGAGGATGAACCAGGTCGCGGTGCGCAGGGTCGCGGTGAGGGCGTCGTAGACCGCGCCCGCCGCGGCGCGGGAGACGTGTTCGGGCAGGCCCGCGAGGGTCATGGCCCGGCCGATGACCGTGGCCAGGGCCAGCAGGGCGGCGCCCAGGGCCATGCCGAGCGCGGTGGCCGTGACGGCACGGCGGCGGTGTACGGCCAGCAGGATGCCGCCGAGGGCCAGGGCGACCGCCGCCAGCGGCAGCCAGAAGCCGGCGATCTCCAGCATGTGGAAGCCCTTCCGCAGGGAGCTCAGTTCTTGGGCGCCGAGGACCGTGACCTCGGTGTGCTCGACGGGAATGCGGTTCGCCAACGGCACGCGGTCGTCGGCCAGTTGCGCCTTGAGGCGGGCGGTGACCGGGGCCAGGTCGAGCGTGACGGCACCCTCGCTGTCGCTGCGCAGGGCCCGCAGGACGGCGTCGTGCGCGGCCCGGTTCGCCGTGGTCCAGGCCGCGCGGAAGGCCTCCGTACCGGTGAAGGACCGCACTGCCCGGTGGACGTACGCGCGGACCTCCCCCTCCAGCGGCCCGACCTCGACCTCGCTCATGATCCCGTCCGTGACGGTGTCCGCGATCGCGCCCTGTACGTCGGGCCCGGCGGCGAGCGGCGCCATCGTGTCGACGTACCGCCCGGTGTCGCCGATCTCGTACTTCGCCCACGCCGAGAGCCCGCCCAGCGGCACGAGGACGCAGGCGAGCACGATCAGCAGCGCCGAGAGGACTTTCCGCAGCGCCGAGAGGTCTTTGCGCATTCCTCAAGGAAGAACCCCGGCCGGGCCCCACGCCATCCTGGCGCGGCCGGGGTGACTGCATCCGGACGCGGATTGCGTTCTTCCGGGGGACCAGGACCGCCCCTTCGAAAGCATCGAAAGCATCGAAAGCATCAAAAGCATCGGAGGCTTCGGAGGCTTCGGCGGGTCGGCTGCCGGTGATCGGCTGTCGGCTGTCGCCTACTTGCGGTTGTAGAGCCTCATCGTCACGGGGCCGAAGACCGCGACCAGTACCCCGGCCCAGCCCAGCGACCACGCGATCTCGGCGCTCGGCCAGGAGCCCTCCATGAGGCCGCGGACCGCCGAGGCGAGGTGGGTGACGGGGTTGTTGTTGACGAAGGCCTGGAGCCAGCCCGGCATCGTCTCGGGGCGGACGAAGATGTCACTGAGGAAGGTCAGCGGAAACAGGATCATCATGCTCACGCCCATGACCGACTTCTCCGTGCGCAGCAGCAGGCCGAACATCGTCCACACCCAGGAGAAGGCGAACGAGAAGACGATGAGGAGGACGACGCCCGCCACCACTCCCTGGACGCCGCCGTCCGGACGGAAGCCCATGATCAGGCCCACCGCGAGCATCACGACCGACGCGATCGTGTAGCGCAGGGCGTCCCCGAGCAGATAGCCGACCAGCGTCGACGGGCGCCAGATGGGCAGCGAGCGGAAGCGGTCGAAGACACCCTTCTCGATGTCGATGTTGACCGCGAGGCCCGTGTACATCGTGATCATGGTGACGGACATGACGAGGATGCCGGGGAGGAGGTACTGGATGTACTCCTCGGGGGAACCGGCGAGCGCGCCCCCGAACAGGTACGTGTACATCAGCACCAGCATGATCGGGAACGCCGTCACGTCGAAGAGCTGCTCCGGTACGTGCTTGATCTTGAGGATGGCCCGCCAGCCGAAGGTGAGGGACGTCTGCAGGGCGTTCGGGCGCGGCGGGCGCTCGCCTGCGACCAGGATCGCGGCGAGGCTCTCGGTGCGGACCGGCGCGAGGTCCGCGGTGTCCGCGGTTCCGGTGCCGGTGCCGGAGGACTGGGTCGCGGTGCTCATGCCGTGGCCTCTTTCTTCAGCTGTGTCGGGTCCTGTGGCGGGTTCTGCGTCGGGCCCTGTGTTCCGGTCGGGGTCCGCGGGTGGTCGGGTTTGCCGGTGAGGGCGAGGAAGACCTCGTCCAGGCTCGGCTGGCCGAGGGAGAAGTTGTCGACGGTGATGCCCGCGCGGGCGAGTTCGGCGAGGGCGCGGGAGGCCTTCTCGGCGGCTGCGGCGCCGTCCGGCGAGCCGTTGCCGACCCGGGCCGTCAGCGCCACCGGGTCCGGCTCCAACTGGACGTCGGTGCCCAGGGCCTGCCGCAGCACCCGCTCGGCGTCCGGGCGCCGGTCCGCGTCCCGCAGCCGTACGTGCACGGCGCCCGCGCCCACCGACGCCTTCAGTTCGCCCTTGGTGCCCTCGGCGATGACCTTGCCCTTGTCGATGACGGCGATCCGGGACGCCAGCTGGTCGGCCTCGTCCAGGTACTGGGTCGTGAGCAGGACAGTGGTGCCCTGGGCGACGACCGCCCGCACGATCTCCCACACCTGGTTGCGGCTGCGCGGGTCCAGGCCCGTCGTCGGCTCGTCCAGGAACAGCAGGTCCGGGGTGTTCAGGATGGACGCGGCGATGTCGATACGGCGCCGCATGCCGCCCGAGTAGTTCTTCACCTGCCGACCGGCCGCCTCCGACAGGCCGAAGGCGTCCAGGAGTTGGGCCGCGCGGTCGTACGAGGCCTTCTTGGCGTGGCCCGTCAGGCGGGCCAGCAGCACGAGGTTCTCGGTGCCGGTCAGGTCCTCGTCCACGGACGCGTACTGGCCGGTGAGGCTCACCCGGCCGCGGACCGCGTCCGCCTCCCGTACGACGTCGTGGCCGAAGACGCGGGCCTCGCCGCCGTCGGGACGCAGCAGGGTCGCCAGCATGCGTACGGTCGTCGTCTTGCCCGCGCCGTTCGGGCCCAGCAGGCCGTAGACCGTGCCCGGCTCGATCCGCAGGTCCACGCCGTCGACCGCTCGGGTGTCGCCGAAGGTCTTCACCAGGCCCGCGGTCTCGATGGCCGGCCCGGCCCAGTGGTCGGTGCGGTTGCTGCTCGTCATGTCGGTCCGCCCATCCGCGTCGTTCTGGTGACTGATTCCGTAACTGGTTACGGGATGCAGACCCTCGGGGCCGCGCAAACTCATCGGTGGGGCGGTGGGGGCTCGTCGCGCAGTTCCCCGCGCCCCTTCGAGGCGGGGCTGCGCCCCGGCCCGGTTGTCGGCCGCGGGTGCGGTGGGGGCTGATCGCGCCGTTCCCCGCGCCCCCAAGGACAAAGGACTGCGCCGTTCCCCGCGCCCCCAAGGACAAAGGACTGCGCCGTTCCCCGCGCCCCCAAGGACAAAGGGCTGCGCCCCAGGGGCGGCGAGAGCCGGGGCGCAGCCCCGCTTTCGAGGGGCGCGGGGAACGGCGCGGCCAGCGCTCGCCGGGCCCGCATCGATTCGCGGTGGGGCGTGCTTTCGAGGGGCGGGCCGGCCCCAACCGGGCCGCAGGTCACATGACTGCCGGGTTCGCGGGGGGCGCGAACCCCGGCGTGCGGGGTGCTCTCGTGCGTGCTTCGCTGGGCGGATGAGTGGCGGCGCGGAGCAGGGAACGCGGGCCCAGCGGCAGCAACTGCTCCGTGTGCGCGGACGCAGCGTCGCCTGGGCACCCCCGCTGCTCCTCCTCATGGCGATCGCCGTGATCGACAGCAACACCTCGGGCGAGTTCAGGATCATCTCCTGGATCGTCCTCGTCCCCGGCATCGCCGCGGCCATCTGCGGAGTGCGAGGCACGGCCGTCTTCGCCGCCCTCGCCCTCGTCACGTACATCGAGGTGGACGCCGCCTGGCCGCACCAGGACCAGACCGGCCTGCCCGACTTCATCCTCGTCGCCGTGGGCGGCGCCCTCGCCACCACGGCGTGTGCCGTACGCGTCCGGGAAGAGCGGCGCATGCTGCACATGCGGGACGTGGCCGACACGACCCGCCGTACCGTGCTGCGCCCGATGCCCACCCCCTGGGCCGGCCTGGACCACGCGGCCGTCTACCTCGCCGCCGACAGCGAGGCCCGCGTCGGCGGCGACTTCTACGACATCCAGCCGGGCCCGCACGGCACCCGGGTCCTCCTGGGGGACGTCCAGGGCAAGGGCCTGCCCGCGGTCGCCGCCGCCGCCGCGCTGCTCGGCACGTTCCGCGAGTCCGCGTACCACGAGGCGTCCCTGGCCGTCGTCGCCGAACGGCTTGAGGCACGGATGCGCCGCCAGCGGCAGTACGTGGCGGACCTGGGCGAGGAACCGGCCCGCGGCGTGGAACGCTTCGCGACCGCGGTCCTCGTCGGGTTCCCGCCGCCGGGTGCTCCGGGCGGGCGTATCGAGGTCGTCAACTTCGGGCACGAGCCCCCGCTGGTGGCCGGTCCGTCCGGGGTACGCCTCCTGCCGCCCGGCGACGGCCTGCCGCTCGGTTTCGGCGGGCTGGCCGGGCCGGCCTCGGACGTCCCGCCGGTCCGCCGGGTCCCCTTCGCCCCCGACGAGACCCTGCTGCTCGTCACGGACGGTGTGACCGAGGCCCGGGACGCCGAGGGCGCCTTCTTCCCGCTCCACGAACGCGTCGCCCTGGCCGTCTCCGTCGACCCCGGCGTCGCCCACCCCCGCCACCTGGTGGAACTGGTCCGCGAAGGCACCCTCCGCCACAGCACGGGCCACCTGGTGGACGACACGACGATCTTCGCGGTCCGCCCGGCCCGTGGGTGAGCCGGACGCCGAACAAACCCCCACCACCCACCCCTATCACCCCCACCGCAACCCCCTTTGCACCCGCACCGGTTACCGTGCTGCCGTGGTGATCGATGGGGAAGAGAAGGGGAGGGGGACGGCGATGCCCGGAACCGTACTGCTGATCGCCGCGTCGCCGACAGGCAGGGGCTGCCTCGTCGACGCCGCGTCCGTGCTCCCCGTACTGGCCGCGGTGGCGCCCTCCGTGCTCTCCGGAACGGACACCGCGAACGTGGTCGAGCTCGCGGACCCCCTGCAGCCGCAGGCGGTCCTGACCCGGCTGCGGGCCGCCGCGACGGCCCCCGGCCCGCTCACGGTCTTCCTCACCGGGCAGCTCCAACTGGACCGCCGTCAGCGGCGTCCGCACCTGGCGCTCGCCCGGACGACCCCCGCGACCGTCCGCTACACCGGCTTCCCGTGGCACTGGATCCGTGAGGAGCTCCGCCTGCGCGCCCCGGGCAGTACGACGCTCCTCGTCGACCTGCACACCGACGCGGAGACCTGGCAGCAACTGGCCGGCCAGCCCCTCACCGGGGGCCCCGGAGTCGCGCTGTACGGCCGCGTGGCCCCGCCTCCCCCGCGACGCGCGATGGCGGTACCCACGTACATGAAGTCCCTGGCCACGATCCTCCGCAGCGGTCACCGTCCGCCGCTCGCGCACCTCCACCAGCAGGCGCTGACCCGCTCGTACGGCGAGGACCCGGACTCCGCCCACCGGGACCTCGTACTCGCGGTCGAGCCCAGGTACCGCGCGGGGGTTCCGATGCCGGGGCCGGCGACGGCCCACGGGTACGCGGCGGCGCCGGCCGCCGCACCCGCGCCCGTGCCCTACCTCGCCGCCGTACCCATGCCCGCGACCCCGCCCGTGGCGGTGCCGGTTCCCGTGCCCGCCCCGGTGGATCCGCATGCCGAGATCACCGCCGCCGTGCAGAGCGGGCGGCATGCCGAGGCCGCCGTGCTGGCCGAGCGGTGGGAGCGGACCGCGCTGCGGACCTACGGGCCGGGCGCCGACGAGGTCGTGCACTGGATGGAGGTGCGCGCGGACCTGGCCATGTTCGCGGGCGACGCCGAGCTGAGCTGCCGGATCTGGCTGGCGGTGGCCGACGCGCGGCTGACCGCGGGGCAGCCCCCGGACGCGCCCGGTGTCGAGGCGGCCGTCGACCGGGCGCACCACCAGTGGGGCCGTATCGGCGACTCGACGCGGGCCCGTGAGCTGGGACCCGCGCTGGCCGGCCTGCGCGGCCGGGTCCCCGGGCGCCGGCAGGGCGCGCTGGACGACATCCGGCGCAACCTCAGCCGACTCCGGACGCAGGTCTGAGCGCGCGGCCACAGGGCCTGGAAGCCCCCTAGGGGGCGAACATCTTTAGCGCCGCTGACACCAGCGTCCGTACGCCGGGGCCGACCGTCGCCAGGGTCGGCCGTTCGCCGTTGCGCGGCACCCTGACGGCGGGGGGTTCGGCGGGAGAGGTCACCGGGTCAGCGTATGTGGCGCGTGTATCACTCGTATGGCGGTGTTCAGCGCGGTTGTGGCCGGGTGCCGCTGCTATCCACGAGGGAGGGGGACGACACCCACCGAAGGAAGTGCGGCATGGCAGGCACGCTCGCCATCAACTTCACCCAGGGGCTCGACGACGCCTGGTCGAAGATCGCGACATTCGTCCCCAAGCTCATCGGGTTCCTCGTCATCCTGGTGATCGGCTGGATCATCTCGAAGATGATCGCCCGCGTACTGGACCGGGTCCTGCGCAAGGCGGGCTCCGAGCGCCTGTCGGAACGGGCCGGCACGGAACGGCTGCTGAGCGAGTCCAAGTACGACATGACGGGGATCGTCTGCAAGATCGTGTACTACGCGCTGATGCTGATCACGCTGCAGCTCGCGCTCGGCGTCTTCGGCGCCAACCCCGTCAGCGAGATGATCAACGGGATCGTGGCCTGGCTGCCGCGCGGCATCGTCGCCGTGGTCCTCGTGGTGATCGCGATGGCCATCGCGAACGGGGTCCGCACCGTCGTGGGCAGCGCGCTGTCGTCCGTCTCCTACGGGAAGACGGTGGCGACCATGATGTGGGCCTGCATCCTCGCGCTGGGCGTGATCGCGGCGCTCGGCCAGGCGGGCATCGCGACGGCGGTCACGCAGCCGGTGCTGTACGCGGCGCTCGCGGCCGTGGCGGGCATCCTGATCGTCGGTGTGGGCGGCGGCATGATCATGCCGATGCGGCAGCGGTGGGAGCGGTGGCTGGACACGGCTGAGCGGGAGTCGACGAACGCGAAGGGGAGCATGTCGGCGTATCAGTCGGGCCGTGACGACGCCCTGCGCGGGCAGCCGGCGCGCGAGCGGACGGATCGGGGCTCGGGCCCGGACTCCGGCTCGACGATGGACATGTGACCCGTGTGACTCACCTGCGGGTCGGTGGGGGCGTTCGCGCAGTTCCCCGCGCCCCTTGAGTGGGCTGCGCCCCGGCTTTCCTGTCATGTGCGGGTCGGTGGGGGTTGAGCGCGCAGTTCCCCGCGCCCCTGAAAGATGAGAAGCAGGGGCGCAGCCCCGCTTTTCAGGGGCGCGGGGAACTGCGCGAACGCCCTCACGGCTAGTGGTCGCGCTGGGGCGGGATCAACCCGTGCAGGTCGACCAGCCAGGTGATCGCCGTCAGGCGGCACACCGCGTAGTCGTGGCCCACCGGCTCCCGCCAGTCCGTCTCCGCGAGCCCGTCCAGGAAACCGAGGGCGTAGTCCGTGAGGGTCTCGCGGTCCGGCGGGAGCGGGACCAGACCGGGGCCCGCCGCCGTCAGCCGGTCGCGCAACTCCGCCACGTGCTGATCCACGGCCGCCGTGAACGCCGGCTCGAACGCGAACTCCGCGAAACGCGGCGCGTACGTGCGGGTGATCTCGACGAGGGGGGACAGGGGGGCGGAGGGCGACATCCGTCCACCGTAGAGGGGGCGGAACGGCGGGAGGAGGGGTGTTTGGGATGGTTTCCGTCACATCGGGGCACGTGGGGCAGGCGGGGCAGGCGGGGCCCGTCAGAGCGGCGGGTGGGCCGGGGCCGGGCCCAGTGTCGTCGTCCCGGGAGCCGTCCGGTGGCCGAGCCCCGTCCGGTACGCGTCCAGCGCCGCGTCGATCCGGCCCGTACGCCGCAGCAGGTCCCCGAGGAGGCGGCACAGGTCGGCCAGGTCACCCGCCGCGCCCGCCCGCTCCAGCAGGCTGAGCGCGCGGACGTAGTGCTCCTCGGCCGTCTCGGTGTCCCGGCTGTCCTCCGCGATGATGCCGAGCAGCCGGTGCGCGCCCGCGGAGTGGACGGCCCCGCGCTCCGAGCTGAGGTCGCCCAGGACGCCGTGAAGCAGGGACGCGGCCTCGTCCGACTTGCCGCGCCGGTGGAGCACGTCCGCCAGTTCCACCGCGACCTGGCTGGTGTAGAGCGCGGCGCGCTGCGCGGAGTGCATGGCCTGCGCCTCGCGCAACTCGCTCTCGGCGCGCTCCAGGTCACCGTTCTGCGCGTACAGGTACCCGCGCATCCAGTGGCAGTTGGCCAGCTCGGTACGGATCTGGAGCTGCCGGTACAGCTCCGCCGCCTTGCCCAGGGACGCGTCGGCCTCGGCCATCCGCCCCTCGGCGATCATCGTGCGGGCGACGGACCGGTGCATACGCGCCAGCAGCGCGGGGTCGCCGACCTGTGGGGCCAGCGCGAGCGCGAACTCCGCCGCCTGCGCCGCCCGCGCGTGCGCCCCCATGTCCATGTAGGGCGCGATCACCGCCGAGTAGAGCAGCAGCAGGGCGTCCGGGTCGTGCAGCCCGCCCTTGTTCAGCTCGTCGATGGCGGATTCGAGCAGGTAGCAGGCGTACCGGAGTTCGCCCGCGAGGTAGTGCGAGACCGCACGGCCGCGCAGGGCCGGGACGCGGACGGGCAGCGGTTCGTCCGCGAGCCGCTTCTCCGACTCCTCGAAACGCAGCCGGGCCGTCGCCAGGTCGCCGGTGTCCATGGCGCACTCGCCGAGGCCGAGCAGGGCGGCGGCGCACTCGGCGTTCAGGCCGTGGGCCTGCGCCTCGGCGAGCAGCGCGGTGTACTGCTCGGCGGCGATCTCCGCCTCGCCGGTCGCCAGGGTGCGCTGGGCGTCGGTGAGCCGCAGCCGCAGGTCGGTGGCGAGATGGGCGGGCCGCCCGGTGGCCAGTTCCTCGTAGGCGACCCCGAGCCGTTCGGCGATGTGCCGCAGTGCCTCCTCGGAGGGCCGTACGCGTCCTGCCTCCAGCGTGGAGACGTACGCGGGGGTGTAGGCGGGTTCCGCCAGTTGTCTCTGTGTCAGCCCGCGTTCCGTACGCAGTTGCTGCACTCTGCGCCCGATGATTCCCGGGTCGTCGCGCTCGGCCATGGCGTAAGCATGCCAGTAAGCCGACTTACACCTGTCCGCTATCCAACTTCCTGTTGAAACGGCCAAGTTAAGTCTTGCGGGATGGCCGTCGAACGGCTCAATGCGGCCCTTGCCCCGGAGGCGAACACGCCCTAGGTTAAGCGGCGCGTTAAGCGCACGATGAAGCACATTTAATACGCTGGCCTACGTTGACGTTGCGAGGTTGCCGCCGTGTTCCGACGCATTGCCACGCGCTATCTTCCGGCTCGTTTCATCGCGGCGTTCGGTGCGGCCGTGGTGGCGTTCGCCGCGCTGGTGAGCGCGGCGAACGCGGTTCCCCACTAGGTCCCGCGTCAGTCCCGCGCCCCTGAGAGGGCACCCCGACGTGGGCCCGACAAGCCCTGCCCAGGTTGTGCACAGGAGCCGTCGCTAGCCTGTTCTCTCGTATGGAGAACGGACGGAATGCAGCCGACGCGGTGCGGGTGGTGGCCCGGGCGCTCGTGTACGCGGTGGTCGGCGGGGTGGCGTTGCTCGCCATCGTCACCGTCGGGTCGGTGCTCGGGCCCATGGTCGTGCTCGATCTCGCCACCCCCGCCATGGCCGCCTGGTGGACGGTCTTCACCGCCGTCGCCGTGCAGGGCATCCCCTTCCTCCTGCTGGGCACGGTCGTGTCGGCGGCGATCGGGGCGTTCGTGCCCGAGCGGGTCTTCCGACGCGTCCTGCCGAAGAACCCGGCGCTCGCCGTGCCCGTCGCCGGGGCGGCCGGGGCCGTCCTGCCGGGGTGCGAGTGCGCGTCCGTGCCCGTGGCGGACAGTCTGATGCGGCGCGGGGTCGCCCCGGCAGCGGCCCTCGCCTTCCTGCTGTCCGCGCCCGCCATCAACCCGGTCGTCCTCGTCGCCACGTCCATCGCCTTCCCGGGAGATCCGGCCATGGTCGGCGCCCGGCTCGTCGCGTCCCTCGCCACCGCCGTCGCGATGGGATGGCTGTGGGTGCGGTTCGGCAAGGAGGAGTGGCTGCCTTCCGTACGGCGCGGAGGCGGTGGAGGCGGTACGGCGAGCGCCGGGGGTGGCTGGCCGGGCTTCCGGGACGGGCTGCAGCACGACTTCCTGCACGCCGGGGGCTTCCTCGTGCTGGGGGCTGCCGCCGCGGCGACGTTCAACATCCTGGTGCCGCGGTCCCTGCTCGACGTGTTCACCGGCTCGCCCTGGCTGTCGGTGCTGCTGCTCGCCGTCCTCGCCGTCGTACTGTGCGTGTGTTCCGAGGCGGACGCCTTCGTGGCGGCCTCGCTGACCGGGTTCTCGCCCACGGCCCGGCTGGCCTTCATGGTCGTCGGGCCCATGGTCGACCTGAAGCTCATCGCTCTCCAGGCGGGGACCTTCGGGCGGGCGTTCGCGGTGCGGTTCTCGTCCGTGACGTGGGTGGTGGCCGTGGTGAGCAGCGTGCTGGTGGGCGGGTGGCTGCTGTGAGCGCCCGCGCCCGCGCCCGCGTCCGCCCAGGCCCGCGCCCGCGTCTGCGTCTGCGTCCGCAGGGCGTGCTGCTGATCCTGTGCGGGTCGGCACTGCTGCGGATCGCCCTCTTCAGCGAGCTGTACCTACGCTATGTGAAGGAGGGCCTGCGCCCGTACCTCGTCGTCTCCGGCGCGGCACTGATCGCACTCGGCCTACTGGGTCTGCTCGCCCGAACCCACGACGAGGACGAGGACGAGTACGAGTACGAGCACGAGTACGAGCACGACGAGTACGGGGACGAGTACGAGTACGAGGGAGCAAGTGACCGTGAAGGCGCCGATCCCGACCGGGCGGAGGACCACGCCCAGGAGCACGACCACGCCCACGACCACACCCGTAACCCCCGCATCGCCTGGCTCCTCACCGCTCCCGCCCTGGCCCTCCTCCTCTTCCCGCCGCCCGCGCTCGGCTCGTACAGCGCGGAACGCGAGGAGGCGAGGGTCGCGGCACAGGGTGCCGGCACCTTCCCGAAGCTCCCGGCCGGGGACCCCCTCGACCTGACCCTGGGCGTGTTCGCCTCGCGGGCGGAGTGGGACACGGGCGCGTCCCTGAAGGGGCGCACGGTCCGGCTGACCGGCTTCGTGACCCGCGACGACGACGGCACCTGGTCCGTGGCCCGGCTGCTCGTCACCTGCTGCGCCGCCGACGCGCAGGCGTTGAAGGTCGAGATCCGCGGCGAGGACGCCCCGGCGGCCGACACCTGGGTGGCGGTCACCGGAACCTGGCACCCCACGGGAGAACCCGGTACGGACGCGGCCCGTCCCGTACTGGACGCCGTGTCGATGAAGACGACGACGGCGCCTTCGGACCCGTACGAGAAGCGGTGAATCGCTGAATCGCTGAATTGCCGAGTCGTTGTCAGTGGTGGCCTGTTGACTTGGCTCATGACCGACAAGACGAGTCACAGCGATGTCCACCCCGGCACGGCTCCCGCGCCCGGCACCGGGATGGTGGAGCCGTCGCGGTTCAGGATCCGTGACGTGCGGATCGATGGCCGGGGCGCCGTGGTGAGAGTCCGGGGAGGCGGTTCGCACCGGATCGGCTTCGATGTGCTGCACGACTGTTCGGAGTGCGGGAACGCCGTCAACCAGGTGATCGTCGGACTGGCGGGCGAGGACCGGGCCCAGGCGTCGGTGTGGAACGGCAAGCAGCGCAGCGGCGGCGGCCTGAAGGTGGTCAACGCCGGTACGAGCGTCGAGGCGCCGGCGGAGGACAACCCGGGTCCGGCGGAGTGGGTGAGCGTGTCGTGCGAGCTCGTCGTCCCCGACGAACCCGGCGTGTACTCGGTCCGGGCACGGTACGCCCAGGCGTACCAGGGACGCCTGATGACTGCCGAAGGCCGTGCGATTGCCCAGCCGGAGTACGAGGACGTGCTGGGCTGGTGGAAGGTCGACCGTCCGCAGGGGCCCGGCCCGGAGTCGGCCATAGGCACCATCATCGTCGAGGCGTGAGCCGGAACCCCGGCACGGCGTCCGTATCCCTCGTGATCCCTCGTGATCCCTCGTGCAAGGCGGTGTCGGTCCGTCGCGGTCGGTGGTGTACTGCCTTCCATGCCGTCCGGCGACGAAGAGCGGGAAGCGCTGAAAGAGGGCTCCTTCATCGCGGTGGGCGCATCGGCGGTGCTCGTGGTGACCGGTCTCCTCTTCGGATTCCCATGGCAGTTGTCGCTGCTGCTCGCCGTCATCACGTTGGCGCTGGTCGGTGTGCTCACCGGCCTGACACTGCGTGACACGCGACAGGCGGCCCAGCGAAGGGCGGTGAGCCACGCAGTCCTGTCCGCCTGGGCCGACCGCAACGAGGGATGCTTCGGCACCGCTTCCACGGCGTTCACCGGCGATGCCACGCGATGGCAGCTGTCCGCGAGCTCCTGGCACCGCGGCGAGCTGTTCGCCCTGGGCCGCCGGGAAGGCACCGAGGTGGGCGTCGTCTGCTCGGCGGAGGACACGGGCGAGGTGCTGGCGGAACTGACGACGATTCTGGTCCTACTGCCTGAGCGTCGTCCGCCCGCACGGCTGCGCCGCCGGGACATAAGCCGACTCGACCTGCCGTACAGCGTGGCCTCGGTGGAGACGAACGGCCGCGAACTGAGCGTCCGCTACGAGGGCTGGCCGCGGTCGCCCTCGATGCTGGACACGATGACCACCGCGACGATCCGCCTGCAACCGGACCTGCCCACGGAGTGACGTGCCCGGGTAAGTAGTCCATTCGGGACCGATGCCCCTCATTCCGGCGTTACAGTTCCCTCCTGCATGCGCAGGGTGTGGGGCGCGTCACACATTGCGACAAATGAGCCGTCAGGTAACTCCTGGTCGGCGGTGCATCCGGGGGGGCCTTGTGCACAAGTTGGTCAAGGGCGCCAATGTCGAACTGACGGCGTTGAGCGAAGATGTGGGCTCTGTGATGGTGAGCCTGGGCTGGAGCAGCCCGACGGGCGAAGGCGACGCGGACGTGTCCGTCCTTCTCCTGACGTCGGGCGGCAAGGTTCGCAGCGACGCGGACTTCTACTTCTACAACAATCCCGTGGCGGCGGACGGTTCCGTGCAGTTGTTGGGCAAGACGCCCACGGCGAACGGCAACGAGGACCGCATCACCTTCGATCTGACCGCGATTCCAGCGGACGTCGAGCAGATCATCGTGGCGGCGAGCCGCTACAACGGAGCCGGCTTCGGGGACCTGGACGATGTCCGGGTGACGCTGGCCGACGGTTCCGGCGAAGGGCTGCTGCGGTTCTCCATCGAGGATGCCGGGGCGGTCGGCGCACTGCTCTTCGGCGAACTGTACCGACGGGCCGGCGACTGGAAGTTCCGCGCCATCGGGCAGGGATACGAGTCCGGACTCGCCGGTCTGGCCCAGGACTACGGCGTCGACGTCGACGACGACGCGGGGGAGGTCGAGGAAGCCCAGGCGGCGGCAGAGGCGGGGGCGGAAGCCGCGGCCGATTCCGTGGCTGTGGAGGCGGTGTCCCCGGCAGAGACGGGGACGGTTTCGACGCCCGTCCCTGCCCCGTCCCCCACTGCCGCTCCCGATCCCGATCCCGCTCCCGCGCAGGTCACGGCGGAGCCGGTGACGAAGGATTCCGCCGAGCCGATGGCCAAGTCGGTGCCCCGACCCCGTACGGCCAAGAAGAAGGTCACCTTGCCCAAGGTGGCCAAGAAGCCGCTTGCCGAGAACGACTCCTGGCGGGCGGCCCGGCTCTTCCCGGTCTCCGCCCTCAAGAGCGACCGGGACAGGGAGACCCGCGCGACTTCCGTGCTGCTGTCCGTGATGGCGCAGGTACCGGAGTTCGGCCGGCGGCTCACCGCGGAGTTCGGGGCGCCCGCCGGACGCATGGAGACGTTCACCGAGGTCTCGTTGCCGAACGGCGACTCTCCGCGCCGGCCGGACGGTGTGATTCGGGTGGAGCGTGCCGGCAAGCTGTGGACCGCGCTGATCGAGACCAAGACCAACGGCAACAGTCTCAAGGCGGACCAGGTGCAGGCGTACGCGGACATAGCGGCCCGGCGCGGCTACGAGGCCGTGATCACCCTGTCCAACGACGTGGAGCTGGACGGCAGCCCGCTGGTCGATGTGAAGACGGATGGCCGACGCAAGCACAAGGTGGCGTTGCGGCACCTGTCGTGGGCTGACGTCACCCACCAGGCACAGATGCTGATTCGCCACGAAGGCGTCGGCAACGCGGCGCACGCGTGGTTGCTCCAGGAACTCCTGCACTACCTCCAGCACGACAACTCCGGATGCCACGGCTTCCAGAACATGGGGCCGGCCTGGGTGCCCGTGCGCAACGGGATCGACGACGAGACTCTCTGCCAGGGCGACAGACTGGCCGTGGAGGTGGTCGAGAACTGGGAACGCCTCGTGCGGCAGGTGTGCCTGCGTCTGGGCGGCGAGCTGGGGCAGAAAGTGCTCCCCGTGCAACGGGCGAAGCGCGGAACCGACCCCCGCGTCCGTCGCGAGACCCTCGCCGACCAGCTCTGTCTGGCGGGCAGACTGGACTCCGAGCTCCGTATCGAGGGCACACCGGGCATTCTCGCGCTCTCCGCGGACCTGCGGACCGGCAAGCTTCGTACATCCATCGAGATCGCCGCCCCCGAGCAGGGCTACCCGCTCACCTGGGCCAAGCGGCTTGTCCGTCAGCTTTCCGACGCCCCTGCCGACCTGCACGTCGAGACCCTGCTGGTGGGTCAGTCGGGCGGGCCTCGCGGAACTCTGGAACGACTCCGTCCGGAGCCCGGGGACATCCTTCCCAGGAACGACGCCGAGATCGCCGGCTTCCGGCTGTCCCTTTTCCGGAGCATGGGCAGTACCCGGGGCACCGCCGAATCCGGGTTCATCCGCAGTGTCGACGAGGCCGTCGACCGTTTCCATGACCACGTGGTCACGCGCCTGGACCGGAGCCCGGTCTCAGCCCGGCGGTGAGTTTCGCCCGTGCATCCAGCCCTGGGGGAGCCAGGGCAAGTGGTCCGGGTGCGGGGGTGGGGGGCTGGTGCGGGCCAGGAGGATGGCCACGTCGTCCTCCGAGGTGGCCGGGTCCAGGTGGGTGGTGACCGTTTCCAGGAGGGTGCGGAGGGGGGCCGCCGGGTCGATGGGGAGGTCGGCCAACGTGGTGAGGCCGGTTTCGATGTCGCGGTCGCGGCGTTCGATCAGGCCGTCGGTGCACAGGAGGAGGACCGAGCCGGGAGCGACGGGGATCGTGGTGGCCGAGAAGGAGCCCAGGCCCACTCCCAGAGGTGGCGCGACCGGGAGGTCGAGCAGGGTGCGGGTGCCGTCGGGGGCCACGAGCAGTGGGGGGACGTGGCCGGCGTTGGAGAAGGTGGCGCATTCCCGGCGGGGGTCCAGGAGGGCCAGCAGGCAGGTCGCCACCCGGTCCAACTCCAGGGTGAGCGCGGTGCGTTCGGCCTGCAGCAGGATGAAGTCCGGGGTGCTGCTCTGGACGGCCAGGGTGCGCAGCACCGAGCGGTACTCGCTCATCGCGGCGGCCGCGCGGATGCCGTGCCCCATGACGTCCCCCACCACCAGCAGGGTGCGGCCGTGGGGGAGCGCGAGTGTGTCGAACCAGTCGCCGCCCACCTCCGCCCCCGCGCCCGCCGGCAGATAGCGGCCCAGGGTCTCCACACCGGGGCCCGTGACGGTCGGCGTGTTCAGGAAGGCCCGCTGCATCTCCAGTGCCGTCTCGTGCTCGCGGGTGTAGCGGACAGCGTGCGCGATGCCCGTGGCGGCCCGGTCGGTGAGGTCGCCGAGCAGTTCCGCGTCCGCGTCGGTGAGGTGGGCGGAGTCACCGGCCCGGAACACCATCACCGCGCCCACCAGCTCATCGTGGACCGCGAGGGGCAGATAGATCCCGGAGTGCGCGCCCATCCGGCGGAAGTGCTCCTTGCGTTCGTACGACACCGAGAACTGGCGCAGGGCCTCGTCGGCCGGGTGGGTGAGGACGAGCGGGCGCCGGTCGGCCAGCACGTGGGCCATGGGGGACCCGGCCCGGTACACGACGAACTCGCCGAGGAGGCCGAGCGGCGAGGACACCTCCGCGAGTTCCGGTGTGGTGGCGAGCGCGATCCGGCGCAGCCGCAGCGGATACCGGGCCGAGGTCACCTGGGTGGTTCCCTCCGGGTCCACCACGTCCACCGCCGCGTAGTCCGCGAAGCGCGGCACCAGCAGGTCGGCCAGCGACTGACAGGCCTGGCCGAGGTCGAGGGTCGCGCCGGTGCTGCGGTTCGCCTCGTCGAGCAGCACCATGCGGTTGCGCGCCCGGACGAGGTCCTCGCGCTCGCGCAGCGCGTCGGTGACCTCCAGGACGACGGCGGCCACCCCGAGGACCTCTCCGGACGGTCCGGACAGCCGGTGGTAGGCGCCCAGCCACCACCTGTTGCCGCCCGTCGTGTCGGCCGGGGTCTGTCCGCCGACCGTGATGACCTGCGGAACTCCCGTACGCAGCACCTTCGCGAGCAGTTGCTCCGAGGTCTCCAGGTCCGGCAGCACGTCCCGCAGCCGGCGGCCGAGGTGCTCGGCGGCCGGGACGCCGTTGAGCCGGGCGAGCGCGTCGTTGAGGTAGAGGTAGCGCAGCCCGCTGTCGAGAACGGCGATACCGGCCGGGCAGTGGTCGAGGAGCCGCCGGGTCAGCGTCAGCTCGTCGAGCAGCCGCTCCGCGGACTCCGCCACGTTCTCGGAGCGGTGCACGGCGTCCGCGAGCGCCGCCAGTTCCGCCTGGGTCAGCAGCATGCGCGGGTCGGGCTGGACGTGGTCACCGGGCACCCGTCCACAGCATCACGGCCCCGCCGCACCCACCAACGGGATGGCCTGTCCGGGTGACCCGGTCGGCGGCGGCCCGGTGCCCCGGTCGGCGGCCCGACGGCCCGGCCGGCGGTCTGCCGGTCTGTCGGGCCGGCGGTCCGGTGATCCGGCTGGCGGCCCGGAGGTCCGGCCGGTGGCCTGGTGATCCGGCCGGCGGCCCGGCGGCCCGGCGGTCTGGCGGCCCACCGGGGCGGTCTGGCGGTCTGGAGGTCCGACCATCGGCCCGATGATCCGGCTGGCGGCCCGGCGGCCCGGCGGTCTGGCGGCCCACCGGGGCGGTCTGGCGGTCTGGAGGTCCGACCATCGGCCCGATGATCCGGCTGGCGGCCCGGAGGTCCGGCCGGTGGCCTGGTGACCCGGACGGCGGTCCGGCGGCCCGGCGGTCCGGGCGGTCGGCCCGGAGACCCGGCCCGCCCGCCCGGCTTCGCCCCGCCCCAGGGAACCCGCCGCCCCCAGGGAACCCGCCCCACGGGAACCCACCCCAGGGACCCCACCCCACGGAACCAACCCCAGCGCACCCCCTAGGGAACCGGCGCGCTTGTGGGCTTGGGTTGCTGCGGGGTTCGGCCGCCGGGGGAGCCGGCCAGCCGCCATACCTCGTCCGCCGCCAGCGCCGCGTACGAGTCGGGCGGGAGGTCGCCGGTGAGCCCCGCGACCCGGACGGGTTTTCCGCCGCGCTCGGCGAACAGGGCGAGGGTGAGGGCGAGCTTGGGCGAGTACACGCTCCGCCAGGCCGTCCGGGCGCCCGGCCCGCTGCCCGCGCCGGCCGAGTGCACGACCGGCACGACCGGCACGGCGGGCACGGCCCTGGCCGGGGCGAAGGCCCCGTCCTTGACACCGGGCAGGAAGGCACCGCCCTCGCCGCCCGGCACGTTCAGCAGTTCGGTGATCACCGCCGCCTCCTTGCCGTGCAGCGCGGTACGCGTCTTCGCATGTGCGGTGTGGACCGTACGGCCCGCCTTGGTGATCTTCGCGACGGTGTACGGGGCCGCGTAGGTGCCGTCGGCGGCCAGCGTGGCGTACGCCGAGTTCAGGCGCAGCGGGGTGGGAGCCGTCTCCTTGACGAGTTCGCTCAGCGGGTCGCCGAACCGCAGACCCTTGTAGGCGAACGGGTCGAGGACCGTGCCCGCCTCGACCGCCCCGTCGACGGCGTCGTTGAACGGCTGGTGGGCGTAGTCCGCTCCGCCGTACAGCACCCGGACCGCGCCGTCGCCGGGGACGGTCGCGACGACGGCGGTGTGCAGCCGGGCACCCTTGACGCCCTTGACGACCTGGACACCCTTGCCGCCCTTGCCGCCAGTGTCGCTGTCGGGCGTCCGCTCGCGCACCAGCTCCGCCGTCTCGTCCTGGAGGCCGAGGTCGAAGGTGGTGTGCACCTTGTAGCCGCCGCGCGCCAGCTGGTCCTCCGTGATGCCGAGCCGGTCCGCGGCCTCGGCGGACGCCGTGTCGATCAGGTACTGGCGCTGGCCGTTCGTGCCGCCTGGCGGGTAGAAGCGGAAGGCGGGGAAGCGGGCGGCCGTCCGTTCGCGGGCGCTGATCGCCCCCGAGTCCGCCATCGCGTCGAGCACCCACACCCAGCGGCGCTCCAGGGTTCCCGTCACCTTCGCGTCCGCGCCCGCCCGTTCGTAGTACGAGGGCAGGTTGAGGATGGAGGCGAGGGCGGCGCCCTGGGAGACCGTCAGGTCGTGGGCGCCGACGCCGAAGTAGTTGCGCGCGGCCGACTCGATGCCGGCGGCGCCGCGGCCGAAGTACACGGTGTTGAGGTAGCCCGCCAGGATGTCGTCCTTGGCCCTCGTGCGGTCCAGTTTCACGGCGATCAGGGCCTCGTGCGCCTTGCGCTTGAGGGACTGCTCGGGGGTCAGCAGGGCGTTCTTCACGTACTGCTGCGTGATCGTGGAGCCGCCCTGGCGGTCGCCGCCCGTCACGGTCGCGAGCGCGGCCCGCAGGATCGCGGAGGGGGCGACCCCCGAGTCCGTACGGAAGGAGCGGTTCTCCGCGGCGATCACGGCGTCCTGGACGTGCCGCGGGACCTGCTTGAGGGGAATGTCCTGGCGGTCGACCGGGCCGCGCCTGCCGAGGTACTCGCCCCCGGTGTCCACGAAGACCGTGCTCTGGCTGACGGTCTCCGGATGCGGCTCGGGTATGGGGGTCATCCGGTACGCGACGACGACCGCGGCGCACACCAGAAGGAACAGCGTCAGCAGGGCGGCCAGCACGCGGCGGAGGCGGCGGACGCGCGTACGGCGCCGGCGGACACGTATCCGCCGCAGGAGCGTGCCGATGCGGTGGAGGCGGGTGCCGCCGCGGCGGAGCGGGTCGCGGGCGTTCACACGGGTGGTCGCGCGGGCGTTCATGAGGGGGTGTCCGTCCGTGCGAGGAGGGTGCCGGCGGAGTCGTAGGCCTTCACCGTGATGCCCGGCGACGACGTGTCGCTGCCGGTGAGCTGGGTGTCCACGTACCAGGCGGACCAGCCGGGGGAGCCCGCCAGGGTGAGCAGGCGTGCGGTGAACGTGCCCTCGGTCGTGCGGACCTCGACGCGGGAGGCCTCGCGGGTGCCCCGGTGGACGCCGGAGAGGAAGATCCGTTCGCCGGTCGTGGAGTCCGCCCGGAGGGTCAGGCCGGGACCGGCGGACCCGCCCTCCCCGGCGTCGCGGAACCGGTTCGGCTGCCTGGGTGCCGACAGGTGCGTGCCGTCCTTGGAGAGCCAGAACTGCACACCGGGCGCGGCGGCGACGCGTTCGCCGGGCGTCACGACACGGACCGCCGCCCTCTCCACGGAGACCGTGACCCCGCCGGACCCGGAACCCGTGCCGCGCACCGCCCCCACGACCAGGGGTACGAGGAGGAGGGCACCCACGGATGTGAGCACCGCGGTGGTGCGCCGGCGCTGCTTGCGGAGCGTGCGACCGGCCGCCTCGATGGCGGGCCCGGGAAGGGGCGGGGCCTCGGACGGGCCCTCGCCGCACGGGCCTTCGCGGTACGCGGCGTGGGCGCGCAGGGTTCTGTCCGCCCGGCGTCGCACCGCTTTCACCGCTCCCCGCGAGGAGTTGAGGAGCGCGGCGATCTCGCGGTGGGTCAGGCCGTCCCAGTGCCCGAGCACGGCCACGGCCCGCCGACGGGGCGGGAGGCCGGCCAGCACCTCGGTGAGCGGGTCAAGCGGATCGGGCACGTACGGCTCCGGCGTGTACCTGGAGCGCCCGGAGCGCCCGGAGTGCCTGGAGTGTCTGGAGTGTCTGGAGCCACCGGAGCCACGGGAGCCCCCGGAGCCACCGGAGCCACGGGAGCCCCCGGAACCCCAAGAATCCCAGGAGTGCCCGAGACGGGCGACCAGCCGTGGCCTCCGTCGCAGAAAACCCCGTACCAGAGCCCGCCGGACGTAGAACTCCGCGTCGTCGCCCGGGACTCGGCGCCGCGCGTAAACCTCGGCCACCGCGGCTCTCGCGCGTCTGTCCGCGTCGGCGGAGTTCCCCGTGAGCAGACGGGCCGTGCGCGTGAGCCGGGGCCAGTAGTCCCCGGCGCGGGCGGTGAAGTCGTCGTCCATGGTCAGTCGAGCGCGACGATGCGCGCCACTCCCTCCGGATCGGCCCTGCGCGGTGCTTGTGCTTCGATGTACGCGACCTACGCGACCTGTGTTGCGTACGTGACGTACGTGACCTGTACGCACGACAGAGGCAGCCGGGTTGCACGGGACTTCCGAGAACAGCGGCAGGGGGTGTGGCGGGGGGTATGACCGAGGACGAGTTCGACGGGTTCTACGCGGCCGCGTTCCCCCGGCTGACCGGGCAGCTCTACGCCTTCACCGGTGACCACGGTGAGGCGCAGGACGTCGTCCAGGAGGCATTCGTCCGGGCCTGGGACCGGCGGCGGGAGTTCCTCGCCGACGGGGCGCCCGAGGCCTGGATCCGTACGGTCGCGATGCGGCTCGCGGTGAGCCGGTGGCGGCGGGCCCGGCGTTGGCTGGAACTGGTGCGCCGCAATCCGCCACCGGAGCACACACCGGGGCCGGGGCCGGAACGGGCCGCACTGATGGCCGCGTTGCGGGAACTGCCCGAGGCGCAGCGCATGGCTGTCGTTCTGCACCATCTGTGCGACCTGAGTGTCGAACAGGTAGCCTCCGAAACCGGTGCGCCCACAGGGACGGTCAAGGCCCGGCTGTCCCGTGGCCGGGCGGCGCTGGCGCGGCGGCTCGGCGAGGCCGACGAACTGGGTGAGAGGGAGGACGACCGTGTCCGATGAGCTCACGCCCGGCCGCCGGCACGAGCACGAGGACCCCGGCGACGGATCGAACCGCTCCGAACTCACCGTCGCGCTGCGCGGGTTGGCCCAGGAGCACGAGACCCCCGTGGCCGTCCCGGGGGCGGAGATCCGCCGTCGCGCGGTACGCCGCCGCAGGCGCCGCAAGGCCGCGCTGGCCGCCGTCGGTACGGCCGGAGCAGGAGTGCTGGCCCTGGTCCTGGCCGTGGTGCTCACGGAGGGCGAAAGCGCCCGGTCGGTTCCGCCCGCGGCCAGTTACGGCGTGAATACGCCCCCTGCGACCGCCGACCCCTCTCCGGTCGCCGTCGCCGCCACGGTGGACCTCGACCGGCGGGAACTGACCGCCGAGGGACGCACCCTGTCCATCTCCGCCGGGGCGAGCGGGTCGCCGACGCCGACGGGGCTGATGACGGTCACCGCCAAGTACAAGTCGACGATGGTGCCGGGCGCGGTGGCGGGTTGGGGCGCGTACGAGGTCAAGGCGACCTGGGTGATGCGGCTGCGCGGCCCCGACGACCGTACGAACTACCTTCTCGCCCTCACCTGGGACGAGAAGGCGCCCGGCGCTTACGACATGACCGGTGGCGCGATCGGTATGCGCAGCGTGGACGCGATGTGGCTGTACAAGGTGCTCAGTCCGGGCGCGGTGGTGGAGGTGGTGGGGGCGGCCACGGCACGGCCGACCGGGGAGCCCTATCCGTCGCGGGCGGGTGACGGTGTGGAGGTCCCGCAGGCCGGGACGGTGACGCCGGAGCCGACCGGCGCGGCGAGGGCGAAGGAGTCGGCGGACGAGGCACGGGCGAAGGAGCTGGCGGACGAGGCACGGGCGAAGGAGCCGACGGCGGCCGGGGCCAGGGACACGGGGCCCTGAGACGTGGTGGGCCAAGTCCTGGTGTGAGCTTTACTGCGCGTTAGTTGCAGGGGTGGTGACATGGCGTGAGGGTGGAGGCAGTTCCACGGAGGTCCGCACGACTGCCTCCCGATGGCCACCCCCTCCTCCTGGCGTGCCTCCCCCTCTCGGGAGGAGCGGGTGTGGCCTCGTACAGGCAGTTCTCGGTGACGGCGGCTGTCAGTGGTGTGGCATGAGCCGGTCCACCACGCGGCGGGCCGCTCCCGGGCGCGGCCCGGGGACCACCGCCGGCCGCTCCCAGTCGCAGGGCGGTGTCGGGCGCCGGAGCGGGACCGCGCCCTGCTCCTTCAGCGCGACACTCATCAGCCCCAGCAGAAGCTGGACGTCGGCGTCGCAGTCGAGGAGCACGGTGATCCAGGAGGCGCCGGGGCGGACTCTGATCGCGCTGGCGTGCAGGAGTTGGGGAAGCAGGCGTTCGACCGCCGTGGGCGTGAGGTGGAGGTCGGCGGAGTCGTCGGAGTGGAAGTGGACGATCTCGTGTCCCGCCGAAGCGAAGGCATGCCCAACGGCACACCGGGGCGGGCCACTTACCAGGTTCGGCCAGGTCTCCAGAAGAGCAATGGCGCGAGGGGCCGCGGTCATGACCCCATCCTCGCGCACGCTTCACCTGGAGGACCACCCCCAGCCACCTCCGACTACTCGCACCGCACGGCCGGCTACCCGGTCACAGCGCGGAAACCCGCCAGGGGCCGTACCGGCCGCTCCGGCCGCGTCCGGTACCTCACCGACCGGCCATGACGGCCGTACCCGCGATCACGGTTCAGCGCGTTCAGTTCAGCTCGTCGGGGTCCGGCTCGTCCTCGTCGCCGCCGCCGCTCTGTTCGGAAGGCCGGGCGGAGGGCTGGTCCGACTCCGGGTCCGACTCCGACTCCGGGTCCGGGTCCGACTCCGACTCCGGGTCCGGGTCCGGGTCGGAGTCCGGGGCGGTAACCGAAGCCGAGTCCGAAGCCGGTTCCGAAGCCGGGTCCGCAGCGGAAGCCGGGGCCGAGAGCGCCGCCGCGGGCGTCCGGCCGGCCAGGACCTCCTCAAGGCGCCGGGTGCCGGCCTCGGCGGCCCGCCGGACGGCCTCGGCGTCCACCTCGTCGAGTCCGCCGTCCGTGAGGGAGAGCGCGCTGTCGCCGACCCGTACGGCGGCGAAGTCCAGGGTGAGCACGGCGGGCCGGCCGCCGCCGTCGCCGCTCACGGTCACCCGCAGGCCTTCAGCGGCCTCGCCCAGACCGGGCAGCGGCGCGCCGACGGCCCGGACGGTGAACTGGCCGCCCCTGACATCCGTGGCCGTGAACTGCCCGCACCTCTCCGGCACCGTCCTCAGCCAGGCCAGTGAGGAGTCCAGCGCCGCCCGGTCGTACGCCCCGACCTGGTACCGCAACTGCGCCCCGGTGCCCGGGTCGTCGAAACCGGCCGCCGCGCGGGATCCGGCGGGTACACCCAGCAGGTTCTCGGCGTACAGGCCGTCGAGCAGCCGCTGGCAGTCGCTGACGTCCGCCTTCCCCTTGAGGAGGGCGTCCCGCCAGGTCGCCGCGCCCTGGGTCCCCGTCCAGCCGTCGCCGAGGTCGGCGGGGGTGAGCAGCGCCGACTTCGCCTGCGCCTCGGTGAGCGTGTGCGCGACGGTGACCGAGGGGGACGGAGAGGGGGCCCGCGCGGCCACGGCGGAGGCGGAGGCCGCCGCGTCGTCCGCGGCACCGGCTCCGCCGCCACCGCCCGAGCATCCGGCCGTCGTGAGCAGCGCGGCCACCGCGAGGACCGGGACGAGGGCCGGCCCGAGGGCGGGGACGGTACGCCGGTGACGGCGGGGCGGACGGTTCAGCACGGATGCCTCCTACGGCTCCCGACGGCAGGGACCTGCTGGATCCCTCCCACGGCACCATCGCGCGGCACCGCCCACCAGCGCACCGGGCCGACCGGGTGAGCAGGCGGGCACCTTCGAGATGCCTCCGCCCACTCCCACGGCCACACTGGCCCCATGCCGGGACGGATCGAGGACTACGCCCTCGTCGGAGACCTGCTGACCGCCGCCCTCATCGGCCGCGACGGCAGCCTCGACTGGCTGTGCCTGCCCCGCTTCGACTCCCCCGCCTGCTTCGCCGCGCTGCTGGGCGACGAGAACAACGGCCGCTGGCGGATCGCCCCGGTGGCCGCGTACGACGGCCCAGGCCCCCCGACCTGCACCCGCCGCTACCGCGGGGACTCCCTCGTCCTGGAGACCGAGTGGGAGACGGACACCGGCCGGGCCACCGTCGTCGACTTCATGCCGCGCCGCGAGGATGCCCCCGGTGTCGCCGGCGTCGTACGCGTCGTCGAGGGCGTGTCCGGCACCGTCGACCTGCGCATGGACCTGCGGCTGCGCTTCGGGTACGGGAGCGTGGTGCCCTGGATGCACCGCGAGCACGGGCAGCTCACCGCGGTCGCCGGACCCGAGTCGGTGCGGCTGTCCACCCCCGTCCCGCTGACCGCGCACGGGCACGCCCACACCGGCGACTTCACCGTCACCGCGGGCGAACGCGTCCCCTCCGTCCTGACCTGGCACCCCTCCCACCTGCCCGCCCCCGGCCCGGTGGACCCCTTCGAGGCGCTGCGCCGCACCGAGGAGTACTGGAGCGACTGGCTGCGGCCGTTCTCGTACGACGGCACCTACCGCGAAGCGGTCGTACGCTCCCTGATCACTCTCAAGGCCCTCACCTACGAGCCGACCGGCGGGATCGTCGCCGCGCCCACCACCTCCCTGCCCGAACAGCCCGGCGGCGTACGCAACTGGGACTACCGCTACTGCTGGCTGCGCGACGCCGGCATGACCCTGGAGGCGCTCCTGCGCAGCGGCTTCACCGCCGAGGCGGACGCCTGGCGCGGCTGGCTGGAACGGGCGGTCGCCGGCCGCCCGCAGGACATCCAGATCATGTACGGCATCGGCGGCGAGCGCAGACTCACCGAGTGGACGGCCGACTGGCTGCCCGGGTACGAGGGTTCGCGGCCGGTGCGGATCGGCAACGGCGCCGCCGTACAGCAACAGCTGGACGTGCCGGGTGAGTTGATGGACACCCTCGCCCTGACGCTGAGTTCGGGGCTGCGGCCCCAGCGGCATCTCGTCGCGCTCCAGCGAGCCGTGCTCGACCATCTGGAGAAGGTCTGGTCCCGGCCCGACCAGGGCCTGTGGGAGATGCGCGGCGAACCCCGCCACCACGTCCACTCCAAGGTCATGTGCTGGGTAGCCTTCGACCGTGCGGTCCGGCTGGCCGAGGACCACGGGCGCCCGGGGCCCGTCGCCCACTGGCGCGAGATCCGGGACCGTATCCACCGGGAGGTCTGCGAGCGGGGCTTCGACCCGGCGCGCTCCACGTTCACGCAGTCCTACGGTTCGCGCGCCCTCGACGCGGCACTGCTGCTCATCCCGCGCACCGGGTTCCTGCCGCCGGACGACCCGAGGGTGGTCGGCACGGTCGCCGCCGTCGAACGCGAACTGGCGACCGACGACGGCCTGGTCCGCCGTTATTCGACGAGCACGGGGGCGGGTACGGGGTCCGGTGGATACGGGAGTCCCGACGGGCTCGCCGGTGGCGAGGGCGCCTTCCTGGCCTGCTCCTTCTGGCTCGCGGACGCCCTGCGGCTGACCGGCCGCGAGGACGAGGCCCGGAGCCTGTTCGAACGGCTGCTCCTCCTGCGCAACGACGTCGGCCTGCTGGCGGAGGAGTACGACCCCGTCGCCGGGCGCCAACTGGGCAACTTTCCGCAGGCGTTCACGCACGTGCCCCTCATCAGAGCGGCCTACGAACTCGACCGTCACGCGACCGGTCGTCCGGGAAAACTTGTTCTGTGAAGTACCGGTGAATCCGCAACGTCTTCTGCGAGGCTGACCGGATGCCGACCCTTTACAGAACACTGCTCGGAATCCTTCCCCGGATAGGCGTGAAGGTGGTCGATCTCGGTCCCGGTACCTCCCTGCTGTTCCGGCGGGGCGACCGGACCGTCGTGCCGGTGGGAAGCGGCGCCGATCTGGTGACCCGCGGCAGGAGCCGGTACGCGGTCACGGACGCCGGCCCGGACACCTGGGTGGTGGCCCGTGGGTCAGCGGGGCGGAACGTGAGAAGTGTCCCCCTCGGCGACACCGGCGCGCGCCTGCTCCTCGACCAGGCCGTACCGGCGGACGGGGAGCGGGAGTTCCAGCTCGCCGCCGCCCACTACCTGTGCACCCAGCATGTGGCCGCGCTGCTGGAACTGAACCGGGTGAACTGCGTGTTCGACGTCGGGGCCAACAGCGGGCAGTACGGGAAGGGGCTGCGGCGCTTCGGCTACACGGGACGCATCGTGTCGTTCGAGCCGGTCTCCGCGACGTTCGAGAAGCTGCGGAAGTCCGCCGAGAACGACCCGGACTGGCAGGTGTACAACTTCGCGCTCGGCCGCGAGGAGGCGGTGCAGTCCATCCATGTGGACTGGAAGTCCATGAACTCCCTGCTTCCGCCCAGTGAGTACGGCAAGGAGCGGTACCGGCGGTTCGCCAAGGGGCGTACCGAGGAGATCGAGATCCGGCGGCTCGACGGCGTGATGCAGAAGGCGCTTGAGGGGGTCGAGGACCCCCGGCCGTATCTGAAGATGGACACGCAGGGCTTCGACATGGAGGTGTTCGCCGGGGCGGGGACGCGTATCTCGGAATTCGTCGGGATGCAGTCCGAGGTGGCGGCTCTGCGGTTGTACGAGGGCAGTCCGGCGATGGCTGAAGCTGTCGCCGCTTACGAGGCGGCGGGGTTCGGGGTCACCGGGATGTACCCCGTGACCCGCGACCCCGCGACGGGCCGAGTCGTGGAGTTCGACTGCGTGATGGTGCGTGCGGAATCCAACTGATCGCGCCGTTCCCCGCGGGAGCGGGCCCGCAGCCGAACTCCACGTCCGCCCCGGGCGGTGGAAGGGCCAGGACAGGGTCCGGGGATCGGTAGGCTAAGGGGACCGCGAGTCCCCCCATCCGCGCTTCCGCAACGCTGAAGTGCCGTTCGCGGCCGTCGTGTTGGCCTTCTGCTGTTGAGGATGATTCGCTGGTGCTCGTCGCGGAGCGGTATCGGTTGCAGGCGTCCATCGGCCGAGGCGGGATGGGCGAGGTGTGGCAGGCCACCGACGAGGTGCTCGGCCGGGACGTGGCCGTCAAGCTGCTGCTGGGGGGCGAGACGGACAGCGCCTCGTCCGCCCGGTTCCGGCTGGAGGCGCAGACGGCGGCGAGGCTCAGCCACCCGTACGTCGTCGCCGTCTTCGACTTCGGCGCCTGGGACGACCGCTTCTACCTGGTCATGGAGCTCGTCGAAGGCCGCAGTCTCGCCCAGGAGCTGAGCGCGTCCGGCACCCTCGGGGCGGAACGGGTGGCCACCGTCGCCGCCCAGGCCGCGGCGGGACTCGCCGCCGCGCACCGCGAGGGGATCGTGCACCGGGACATCAAGCCCGGCAACCTCCTCGCGGACGCCCAGGGCACCGTGAAGATCGGCGACTTCGGCATCGCCCGTTTCGTCGACGACCCGTCGTCCGCGCTCACGACGGCCGGCCAGATCGTCGGCACCAGCCTCTATCTCGCCCCCGAGCGCGCCCTGGGCCGCCCGGCGTCCGCCGCCTCCGACGTGTACTCCCTTGGCTGCGTGCTCTACCAACTGCTCACCGGAAGACCGCCGTTCCAGGGCGAGAGCCCGACGATCACCCTGCACCAGCACATCGACATGGCGCCGGTGCCTCCCCGTGAGCGCGGAGTCCAGCTGCCGCCCGCCTTCGAGAACTACCTCCTCGGCCTGCTCGCCAAGCAGCCCGAGGACCGGCCCACGGCCCAGGAGGTCGCGGACTGGTTCGGTACGGGAGCCTGGCAGGGACGGGCCGAGCCGCTCCCGGTGGCCGCACAGCAGCCGCGTACCCAGGTGTCGTACGCGTCCGCGCCCCCGCACCAGCAGGCCCAAGGGGCCGACAGCGGGGCCCCGACGACGTACCGGCTGCCGGCGACCGCCGCGCAGCCGACCGGACGCTCCGCCCACGCCGCCCGCTCCGGGACCGGGCCCCTGCCCTCCGCGTCACCGTCCGCCTCGCACTCCGCCCGTTCCGGGCCTTCGCGCCGCGCACGACCCACCGGCGGTGGTGGCGGACGCGGCGGTGTCGGGACCGCCGTCCGGCGCAGGCCCCGGGTGTTCGGCATCCTCGCCGGTGCCGTGCTCTTCGTACTGGCCGTGCTCGCGGGTATGTCGATGTTCTCGCCGGAGGACACCGCTTCCGAGGACGGGTCGAAGGACGCGATACCCTCCGCCGGTGCGACCGCGGGCTCGTCCGGCAAGCCGGCCACCGGGGCGCCCGTGGCAGGAACGGTGGACCAGGACCAGGACCAGGACCAGGACCAGGGCGGGGAGCAGGGGCAGGAGACCGGGACCGAGCCCGACGTCGGTACGGCGCCCTCCGCCTCCCCCTCCGGCACGGAGGAGAATCCGGACATCGTGCCCACCGAGGATGCGGAGAAGCCGGGCAAGCAGGACAAGGGCGAGGAAGACCGGTCGGACGACCACGACGATGACGACGACGTGGACGACGGCGTGGACGACGGCGAGGAATGAGCGGACGCGCGGCGGACGGGGTGCTCCTCAGATGTCCTTCCCCGGCCAGTCCAGCAGCCGCGCACCGATGACCGCCGTCTGCAGCGTGTACCGGTGCACCGGGTCGGCCGGGTTCGCCCCGGTCAGCTTGTGGATGCGTGCCAGCCGGTAGGTGAGCGCGCGGACGCTCAGCGCCAGACGCCGGGCGGCCTCCGCGGCGACGCAGCCCGAGTCGAAGTACGCGGTGAGGGTGTCCAGGAGCGGTTCGGCGCCGCCGCGCGCCGCGCGCAACGGTCCGAGCGCGCTGACCACCAGGTCGGCCATGGCCTGCCGGTCCCGGGTGAGGACGGGGTACACGAGCAGGTCGGCGGAGCGCAGTACGGGCGTGTCGAACTCCAGCCGGTCCGCCAGGTCGAGGGCGTTCAGCGCCTCCTCGTAGGACTGGACGACCCCGCCGGGCCCTGGCTGGGAGCGGCCGATGGCGACCTGGCCGCCGTCGGTGGCCGCGTACGCCTGCTTGGCGAAGAACGCGAGTACGTCGTCCTGGTCGCCGGGGGCGATGCACACCAGACGCCCGTCCTTGGTGGTCACCAGGATGCTGCGGTCGCCGAACCTGGCGATCAGCGCGCGCTCCACCTCGCGGGGCACGGCGTCCCCCTCGTCGTACCCGTCGTGACCCGCGCTGCCCCGTGCCACGGCGACGGCGTGTGCCTGCGAGAGGCGCAGCCCGAAGCGTTCGGCGCGTTCGGCGAGCAGACCGAGGTCGCTGCGGCCGTGCAGCAGGTCGTCGATGAACTCCCGGCGCGCGGCCTCCTCCTGGCGTACGGCGAGGAGTTGCGCCCGCTCGTAGCCCTCGGCGAAGGCGTCGACGGCCTGCTCGACGGCGGCGAGGGTGCTCTCCCCGGCGGTGGCGGGCCAGTGCACGCGGGCGGCGGTGAGGTGGGCGCCGACCAGGGCGCGCAGTCCGAATCCGGCCTCGGCGGCCCGTTCGCCCAGCGCCCGCCGGGAGTCGAGTTCGTCGCGGGTCAGCCGGCGGCCCGTCGCGGAGGCGTCCGCGAGGATGCGCGCGTACCCGTCCAGGTACTCCTCGGGTACGTCCCGCCCCGCCATGCGCGCCCCTCTTCTCCCGATGAGCCGTTTTCCCTCGATGAGCTGGTGACGCCTTTCTAGCGCATGGGGCAGGGGTGTGGTGCGGTGAGGCCGGGGATCGCTGCCGGGACACGGCAGACGCGAGGCCCCGGTACCGGCCGTCCGCTGACGGTGTCCGGTACCGGGGCCCCTGTCCGTCCCCCGTCGCAGTCCCCCGTGGCTCCCCGTTCCTGCCCTCCCATCGTGCCCGGAGGAGAGGGGCCCGCGCATTGCCGGAATCCGGCAGTCTTCACGCGTCCCTGATGCCGGGCGGCGCCACGGGTACGGAATACCCGGGGCCCGTGTGGCGAAGCGGCATCAAGAAAGCGTAAAGAGTGCCGGACTCCGGCAATGTGTATAACGCACGAATCTGACACACTGCGAGTCCACCAAGGTGATCGGCACAGTCGGGGAGGTGGCCGCGTGAACCTGTTTCTCGGTCTCGGCATCGCGGGTGTCGTGCTGCTGCTTCTTACGCTGGTCTTCGACGGCGTACTGGAAGGGCTGTTCGGCGGGGCAGGTTTCCTGGACGGGCTCTTCGACGGACTGCTCTCGCTGCCGGTGATCGCCGGGTTCGTGTCGATGCTCGGCTTCGGCGGCGCCCTCGTGCTCGGCACCACCGGACTCGGCGCCGGGCCCGCCACCGCCGTGGGTATCGGGGCCGGAGCCGCGGCGGGCGGGCTGACCTGGCGGTTCAGCCGCGCGCTGATGCGCGACGAGCCGTCCGCCACACCGCGCGGCGCCGACCTCGTCGGCAGCTCGGGTTCCGTCGTCACCCCGATCCCGGTCGGCGGTTACGGCGAGGTGCTCGTGTATCTCGCGGGGCAGCCGCTCAAACTCGCGGCGCGGAGCCCCGAAGCCGTGGCGCGGGGCACCGAGATCTGGGTCGAGGAGTCCTTGTCACCGACGTCGGTGGCGGTCCGCCCGGTCCAGCGCTGAGGCGATCCGCAGTCCGCAGTCCGCAGTCCGCAGTCCGCAGTTCTTTGTCCTTGGTCCTTGGTCCTTCGTTCTTCGTTCGTTCTTTGTTCTGGTCCATACCGATCTGCCGCCTTGGGGGTGGCACGGGGGGAATCCATCATGAGTCCAGTGCTCGTCGCGGTCGTGGGAGTCGTCGTACTCCTCGTCCTGCTCGCGCTCGTCGTCGTCACGCGGTACAAGGTGGCCGGGCCCAGCCAGGCCTTCATCGTCACCGGGCGCCGCGGCAAGAAGTCCACCGACCCGGACACCGGGCGGGTGTTCACCGACAACAGCGGCCAGAAGGTCGTGGTCGGCGGCGGTGTCTTCGTCGTGCCGTTCGTCCAGCAGAAGTTCACCCTCGACCTGTCCAGCCGGCACATCCCGATCTCGGTGCGCGGCGCGGTCACCCTGCGCGGCGTCAAGGCGAACCTCGAAGGCGTCGCCATCGTCAAGGTAGGCGGCACCGAGGACTCCATCCGCGCCGCCGCCCAGCGGTTCCTGATGCAGCAGAACGGCATCGTCGGCTTCACCCAGGAAGTGCTCTCCGGCGCGCTGCGCTCCATCGTGGGCCGCATGTCGGTGGAGGACATCATCCGGGACCGTGCCGCGTTCGCCGGGCAGGTCGCGGAGGAGGCCGAGGCGAGCCTGTCCGGGCAGGGCCTGGTACTCGACGCCTTCCAGATCCAGGACATCACCACCGAGGGCTCGTACCTGGAGGACCTCGGCCGCCCCGAGGCCGCCCGCGCCAAGCAGGAGGCCGACATCGCGGAGGCGGTGGCCCGGCGCGCCGCCGAGCAGGCCCGGCTGAAGGCCGAGGAGGAGATCGCGATCGCCCAGCGGACGTTCGCGCTCAAGACCGCGGAGATCAAGGCCGAGACGGACGAGGCGGCGGCCCGTGCCGCGGCGGCCGGTCCGCTCGCCCAGGCGGCCCGCAGCCAGGAAGTCCTCGCCGAGCAGGAGAAGGTCGCCCAGCGGCAGGCCGCGCTGACCGACCGCGAGCTGGACACCAAGGTCCGCAAGCCGGCCGACGCGGCGCGTTACCAGGCAGAGCAGGAGGCGGAGGCCCGCCGGGTCGCGCTGGTCAAGCAGGCCGAGGCGGACGCCCAGCGGTCCCGGCTGACCGGTGAGGGCGAGAAGGCGCACCGCGCGGCGCTCGCCGACGCCGTACGGATCGAGGGTGAGGCGGAGGCCGCGGCCATCGGGGCGAAGGGAGCCGCCGAGGCGGAGGCGATGCGGTTGAAGGCGGACGCGTTCTCGGGGTACGGCGACGCGGCGGTGCTGCAGATGCTCGTCGAGGTGCTGCCGCAGGTTGTCGCCAAGGCGTCCGAGCCGCTCAGCGCGATCGACAAGATGACGGTCATCTCGACGGACGGGGCGAGCCAGTTGTCCCGTACGGTCGCGGACAACGTCGCCCAGGGGGTCGAGCTGCTCAGCTCCACGACCGGGGTCGACCTGCCTGAACTGCTGCGCAGGATCACGGGGCCGACGGCCGCGCCCGCCAACGGCAAGGTCGACGTCACCGACTGACGGCAGGACGCCCGGACGCGGGCCGGCCCCACCGGCCCGCCGTAGGGTGAACGGATCAGCAGATCGACATCGGACAGGGGACCAGCCATGGGCACTCCACGCATGAGCAGTACGCCGTTGCCGGGAATCGGGGTGCGGTACGACCTGACGACCCGCGAGCAACGCCGCCTCTCGGTGGTCGCGCACCGCGACGGAGGCCGGACGCTGAGCGCGTACCGCGAGGACGACCCGGACGCCTGCGCCCTGTCCGTCCGGCTCTCCGCCGGGGAGTCAGCGGCGCTCATCGACGCCCTGATGCCCGCCCACCACAGCCCCAGCCTGCTGTCCACGACCGAGCTGGGCCTGGTGGCCGAACGCATCGAGCTGTCGTCGGTCTCGTACTGGAACGGACGCCTGCTGGGCGAGACGTGCATGCGGACCGAGACCGGTGTGTCGATCGTCGCCGTACTGCGCCGCGCCGAGGCCATCCCCTCGCCGACGCCGGACTTCCGGCTGGCCGGCGGGGACACCTTGATCGTGATCGGCACCCGCGAGGGCGTGGAGTCGGCCGCGACCATACTCGGAAGGGAGTGAGCACGTGCACTCATCAGCGGTCTTCCTGATCGAGTTCGGCGCGATCATCCTCGGCCTGGGACTGCTCGGCCGGTTCGCCGGACGGTTCCAGTTCTCGCCGATACCGCTCTATCTGCTGGCCGGGCTGGCGTTCGGCGAGGGCGGGCTGCTGCCGCTGGGCACCAGCGAGGAGTTCGTCGCGATCGGCGCCGAGATCGGCGTCATCCTGCTGCTGCTGATGCTCGGGCTGGAGTACACGGCGACCGACCTGGTCTCCAACCTCAAGACCCAGTACCCGGCGGGCCTGGTGGACGCCGCCCTGAACGCCCTGCCCGGTGCGGCGATGGCGTTGCTGCTCGGGTGGGGGCCGGTGGCCGCCGTCGTCCTCGCCGGAGTCACCTGGATCTCCTCGTCCGGTGTCATAGCCAAGGTCCTCGGCGACCTGGGCCGGCTCGGCAACCGTGAGACTCCGGTCATCCTGAGCATCCTGGTCCTTGAGGACCTCTCCATGGCGGTCTACCTGCCGATCATCACCGCGCTGCTGGCCGGCGCGGGTCTGGCGGCGGGCAGTGCCACGCTCGCCATCGCGCTCGGTGTCGCGGGGCTCGTGCTCGTCGTCGCGGTGCGGTACGGCCGCCACATCTCCCGGTTCGTGTCGAGTGACGATCCGGAGAAACTGCTGCTGGTGGTGCTGGGGCTGACCCTGCTGGTGGCCGGTGTGGCGCAGCAGTTGCAGGTGTCGGCGGCCGTGGGGGCGTTCCTCGTCGGGATCGCGCTGTCGGGGGAGGTGGCAGAGGGGGCGCACGGGCTGCTGTCGCCGCTGCGGGACCTGTTCGCCGCCGTGTTCTTCGTCTTCTTCGGGCTGCACACCGATCCGGCGAGCATTCCGCCGGTGCTGCTGCCCGCGCTGGCACTGGCCGTGGTCACGGCCGGGACGAAGATCGCGACGGGTTACTGGGCCGCCGAGCGGGCCGGGATCTCGGTGAAGGGGCGGTGGCGGGCCGGGGGCACGCTGGTCGCTCGCGGTGAGTTCTCGATCGTCATCGCCGGGCTGGCGGTGACGTCCGGGATCGAGCCGCGGCTCGGGCCGCTGGCCACGGCGTATGTGCTGATCCTGGTCATCGTCGGGCCGCTCACGGCGCGGTATACGGAGCCGGTGGCCGCGCTGTTGGGTCGGCGCCGCCGGCCGGTGCGTCCGTCCGAGCCGGGGCCGCCCGGGACGGCGCAGGACCGAAACCTGGTCCCGAGCCCTGACGCGCCGGCGGAGAAGTAACGACCCGCCTGTGCCGGGTGCGGGTCTGCCGTGGCTGGTCGCGCAGTTCCCCGCGCCCCTTGGGCGGGTGGGGGACCCGCTTGCCGGTCTGGTGCGGCTAGTTGGTGGCTGAGTGCGCCGTTCCCCGCGCCCCTGCAGGCGGAAGGCCGGCGTGCGGTGTTTCGGTTCCCCGCGCGCAGAAGCCAGGGCGCAGCCCGGCTTTCAGGGGCGCGGGGAACGGCGCGGCCGGCCGTAGTCGGCCCGTGCAGGAGGGACAACCGGGTCCCCCCACTCACCTAAGGGGCGCGGGGAACGACGCGGCCGGCCACAGCCGACCCGCGCGGGAGGGACAACCGGGTCCCCCACTCACCTAAGGGGCGCGGGGAACGGCGCGCTCAGCCGTGGCTGGCCCGCACCTGCCCCGCGACCGGCCCCGGCTCAGGCCCCCGAGGGCGGCGTCGGGCGGTCCGGTGGGACGACCTCTCCCTGGACCACCCGTGGAGCACCCCCGTCCGCCCCCGCCTTCCTCTCAGCCTTCAGGATCCGCGCCGACTTCCCCGCGGAACGGGCCAGATCCGGCCCCTTCTTCACGGCCAGGACGACGGCGACGACGACGAGGATGACGGCGAGCTCGCTCAGCCCGAACATGAGCGTCCCCTCCCCTTCCGCCCCGCCGCCGTCAGACGCCGACGCCGAAGTCGGAGGCGATGCCCGCGAGCCCGGAGGCGTATCCCTGGCCCACCGCGCGGAACTTCCACTCCGCGCCGTGGCGGTACAGCTCGCCGAAGACCATCGCCGTCTCGGTGGCGGCGTCCTCGGACAGGTCGTAGCGCGCGATCTCGGCGCCGCCCGCCTGGTTGACGACGCGGATGAAGGCCCCCCGGACCTGCCCGAAGCTCTGCCCGCGGGCTTCGGCGTCATGGATGGAGACCGGGAAGACGATCTTCGCGACCTCGGCCGGCACAGTCGCCAGGTTCACCTTGACCGACTCGTCGTCGCCCTCGCCCTCACCCGTGAGGTTGTCACCGGTGTGCTCGACCGAGCCGTCGGGGCTCTTCAGGTTGTTGTAGAAGATGAAGTGCTGGTCGGAAAGGACCTTGCCCGACTCGTCGACCAGCAGCGCCGAGGCGTCGAGGTCGTAGTCCGTGCCCGTCGTGGTCCGTACGTCCCAGCCGAGGCCGACCAGCACGGCGGTCAGGCCCGGCGCCTCCTTGCTGAGCGAGACATTGCCGCCTTTGGAAAGGGAAACTCCCACGCCGATCTCCTTATTGGTGCGAACGTACCTCGTGGTGCAGAATCTACAGCACTGTAGAAAATAAGGAAGGAGACAGGACGTGACGGACCGGCGACAGCGTCCCCCGCGGCGGGGACAGGGTGAGCTGGAGGCCCAGGTCCTGTCGGCCCTGCGTGCGGCGGAGGGGCCCGCGACGGCGGGCTGGGTGCAGGAGCGCCTCGGCGGGGACCTCGCCTATACGACGGTGATCACGATTTTGACGCGGTTGCTGGCCAAGGGCGCGGTGAGCCGTGAGCGCGTCGGCCGGTCCTTCGTGTGGACCCCGGCGTCGGACGAGGCGGGTCTGGCCGCCCGACGGATGCGCCGGGTCCTCGACGGCGAGCGGGACCGGGGAGCCGTACTCGCGAGCTTCGTGACGTCCCTGGAGCCGAACGACGAGCGACTGCTGCGCGACCTGCTGGCCCACCCCGGGGCAGAGGCGGGGGAGAGGGAAGGCTGAACGCCGTCCGCCCGGGGCAAGCCCCGTGACGGCGCGGTGCGGCGCGGCGCTGTCAGCTCACGCCTCAGCTCACGCCTCAACCCACGCCTCAGCCCACGCCGCAACCCACGCCCTATCCCTCGCCCTCCCCCTCGTCCCCTTCGAAGAAGTCCCCCACCTCGTCCACGACTTCCGCCGCCACCAGCCCGCCGGCGACCCCGACCGCGAGCCCCGCCGCACCCGCGGCGACCCCCGCACCGATGCCGGGGACCGACCGCTCGTGCGGCTCGTGCCGGTCGTGGCCGTACGCCGCGTCCGGATCGTAGGACTCCCGGTGCTCGACCAACTGCCGGACCCAGCCGTCGACCACGGCGTTCCAGTCCTGGTGGCCGACCCCCTCGTGGGAGACGGTGAAGCGGGTGAGCGTGTCGTCGCCCGAGGAGAGGAGGCCGCCGCGCTTGTCGGCCTCCAGGACCACCTCCATGGCGGCGGGGGCGGCGAGGAAGGTCACCTCGATCTCGTTGACCGCGTGGGCGTACGCGGGAGACGGGGTGAGTTCGAGCTCCTGGTAGAAGGGGAGTTGCTGACCCGTGCCGCCGATCCGGCCCAGTTCGAGGTCCGCGGACCTGAAGCCGAAGCCGAGCTGCCCGAAGGCCTCCAGGATCGCCTCCTGGACGGGCCGGGGCGCCACGGTCAGCCGGTCCAGGTCGCCCTTGTCCCGCGCGCCCGCCACCGAGAGTTCCGTACGCAGGCCGAGGGCGACGCCCAGTTCCTGCCCGTACAGCTCGGTGACCGGGGTCTCCCACGGGAGCGTGACGCCGAACGGGACGGTCCGCTCCTCGCCCTCGGCGAGACGGAAGCCGCCGCCGACGGTGAAGCGGTCGAAGACGACCCCGCTCTCGCTCTCCCCCTCGTCGTGTTCGGCCTCGACGCCCGCGACCAGTTCCAGCGCGATGTGCTCGATGTCGACGTCCGAGCCGCCGCCCCTGAGCCGGATCTCGCCCGAGAGGGTCCCGCCGGGCAGGGCGGGGGCGGGGCTCAGGACCGTGTCCACCGTGGGGCCGCCCACGCCGAGTGATCCGAGCAGCCGTTTGAACACCATTGAGGGGTCCACTCCTTCATGTGCGGGTGGTCGTGCCGGGTCATGCTCTACGTACATGTAGAGGCATGTAGAGGTTAAGGGCGGCCGGTCGTGCCGGAACGAGGTGCCCCCACCTGCCGGCCCGCGGTGAACGTGAGCTGTGCCACTCGCGCCCGGCGCCTCTGGACGGGGTACTTTGCGATTCCTTTACACTGGGACGAACGCTTGACGACGACGAAGGAGCAGCGGTTCCACCATGGGTGAACCTCCTAGTACCAGCCGTGCCACCCCCGGCCCGAGACGTATGCGTACGGGAGCGGGGGTGGCACGGTGACCGAGATCCTGCTGCTGCTGCTCGCCCTGTCGCTCACGCTCGCCTGCGCGGTGTTCGTGGCGGCCGAGTTCTCGCTGACCACCGTCGAGCGCGGTGATCTGGAGCGGGCGGCCGAAGCGGGTGAGCGAGGCGCGGACGGTGCGCTGAAGGCCGTACGGAAGCTGACGTTCCAGCTGTCCGGTGCCCAGCTGGGCATCACCGTCACGTCCCTGGTCATCGGCATGCTCGCCGAACCGTCACTGGCCGTCCTCCTGGAGGGCCCGCTCACGTCGGTGGGCCTGGGCGGCGCGGCCTCGACGACGGCGACACTCCTCGGTGTGGTGCTCTCCACCGTCGTCCTGATGGTCGTCGGCGAGCTGGTGCCGAAGAACTGGGCGATCTCCCGCCCGCTGGCCGTCGCCAAGGTGGTCGCGGGACCGCAGCGCGCCTTCACGGCGGCGTTCGGCCCGTTCATCCGGCACCTCAACAACACCGCGAACCGTTTCGTACGCCGCTTCGGCCTGGAGCCCGCCGAGGAGCTGGCCTCCGCGCGCGGCCCCGAGGAACTGGTCGCGCTGGCCCAGCACTCGGCCGCGCAGGGCGCCTTGGAGCCGGACTCCGCCGAACTGTTCGTCCGTACGCTGCACCTGGGCGAGCTGACCGCCCAGAACGTGATGACACCGCGCGTCGACGTGCGGGCGCTGGAGGCGCACGCCACGGCCACCGACGCCGCCAACCTCTCGCACGCGACCGGCCTGTCCCGCTTCCCGGTCTACCGCGACAGCCTGGACGAGGTCGTCGGCACGGTCCACATCCGTGACGTACTCGCCCTGGAGCCGGACAAGCGGGCCACGACACCCGTCACCGAACTGGCCACGGCCCCGCTCCTTGTGCCCGACAGCCTGCCCGCCGACCGGCTCCTCGAACGGATGCGCATGGCCCGCACGATGGCCGTCGTCATCGACGAGTACGGCGGCACGGCGGGTGTGGCCACGGTGGAGGACATCGTGGAGGAGGTCGTCGGCGAGGTCCGCGACGAGCACGACCCCGTCGAGATCCCCGACCTGCTGCCCGCCCCCGCCACGGCGGACGGCCGCGCGGCCTGGGACGCGGACGGCGGCGTACGGCTGGACGAGCTGGCCGCGATAGGTCTGCGCGCGCCGGACGGGCCGTACGAGACGGTCGCGGGGCTTGTCGCCACGCGGCTGGCCCGCATCCCGGCCGAGGGCGATGTCCTCGACCTGGGCGGCTGGCGGCTGGCCGTCCTCGCCGTGGAGCACCACCGGGCCGACCGAGTCCGTATCACCGGACCGGCCGGCGAGCCGGCCGACGAGCCGGACGGCGCACCTGACAGCGAGCCGGTCGGCCAGAACGCGCGGGAGTCCCGATGAACACGTCCACCACCGTCCAACTGCTCATCGGCGCCCTCACCCTGCTGACCAACGCGTTCTTCGTCGGCGCCGAGTTCGCCCTGATCTCCGTACGCCGCAGCCAGATCGAGCCGCTGGCCCAGGAGGGCAACAAGCGCGCCCGGATGACCCTGTGGGGCCTGCGGCACATCTCGGCGATGATGGCGACCGCCCAACTCGGCATCACCGTCTCGTCGCTGGTACTGGGCGCGGTCGCCGAACCGGCCATCGCGCACCTGCTGGAGCCCGCCTTCGAGGCGGCGCACATCCCGCACGGTCTGGTGCACCCGATCGCCTTCGTGATCGCGCTCACCGTGGCCACGTATCTGCACATGCTGTTCGGCGAGATGGTGCCGAAGAACATCGCGCTCGCCGCGCCCGCGCAGACCGCGCTGCTCCTGGGCCCCGCGCTGGTGGCCCTCACCCGGGCCCTGAAGCCGTTCATCTTCGGGATCAACGCCTTCGCCAACGCCCTGCTGAAACTGCTGCGCGTCGAGGCCAGGGACGAGGTGGAGTCGGCGTTCACGGACGACCAGCTCGCCCGGATGGTCGTCGACTCCAGCGAGGCCGGACTCCTGACGGCCGCGGACGGCGAACGGCTGCGCGACGCCCTGGAGCTGGGCACCCGCCCGGTCGGCGAGATCCTCGTCCCGGCCCAGCGGATGCGTACGGTCGACGACACCGTGACCCCGGCGCGGCTGGAACGCGCGGCGGCCGAGGCCGGCTTCTCCCGCCTCCCGGTGACCGGCGGGGACGGCACACTGCTCGGCTACCTGCACATCAAGGACACCCTCGGCGTCACCGAGCGCGACCGGCCGTTCCCCCGGAGCGCCCTGCACCCGGTGACCCGTGTCCGCATCGACACCCCGCTCGACGACACGCTCACCGCGCTGCGGTCCACGGGCAGTCACCTCGCGGCGGTCACCGGCGAGGCCGGCAAGGTCCTCGGCTTCGTCACCATGGAGGACGTCCTGTCGGAGCTGGTCGGACCGTCCCCCGCGGAGGTCTGACCAGTGGCCCTGTCGACCGCCGCGACAGTCGTGGCGACGCATGCGGTGATGTGAAAGTCACCTTCGAGGAGCGGGTCCGGGTCCGGGGCCTGGCCCTGGCCCTGGCCCTGGCCGCCGTGACGTCACCGCAGCGGTCTGCGGATCCAGACCTCCCCGGTCATCGAGTCAGGGCCGGGACCGGCGCCGAAAGCCATGTCCGGGGCGGTGTGCGGACCGAGGACACCGAACCTCGACCATCCCCAGGCGCGGAACGCCTGTGCCGCGGCGCCCGGCGACTCACCGCCCCCGTCGGCGCCGTCCCCGCTGTCGGAGGGGCGGTCCGTGTCCCGGCCGGTGGCCGCGACGACCAGATCGGCGTCGAGCCGGATCAGCAGCCGTTCGACCAGGCGTGTGGCGATGCCGCGGCGACGGTGGGCCGGCAGCACCATCAGTTCGGCGAGCAGGAACGTACGGCCCGAGGCGGTGAGTTCCTCGATGTCCCTCGGCAGCTCCCCCTGGAGGTCCGACCACCACTCGCCGGTACGCGGCACCCGGAACCCGTACGCGCAGCCGACCGTCCCGGCCGTGTCGGCGACCACCATGTCGAAGCCGGTGTGCTGCACATGCTGCTCAAGCCGGAGCAGGAAGCCCTGGCGGTCCCGGTGCTCCGCCCCCGCCGCGCCCCGGTACGCGCTGACGTACACGTCCGCGACGGCGTCCCGCTGTTGCTCCGCCTGCCACCGGGACAGTCTGCGCAAGTACACCTCTGCCATACGGGCCTCCCCCCGGCCGCGGGACGGACATCCCCGGACTCGGCATCATCACAGCAGGAGCCGCCGTGGTAAACGGGGCCTTCCGCACGGGTCGGTGATGCTCCGTCATGTCCGAGGGCGTACTCGGCCGGTCGCGCGGCCGGGCAAGGGGGGTGGGAGCGAGGTGGGTGTGCGGCGGGGGACCCGTGGAACACATGTGCCACGGGCCGTGCGGCCGTGGACGGCGTCGCCCGACGGCCGACGGTTCCGCGGGGCTGTGCAGGGCCGCCGCTCTCGCCTACGCTCGGAAGAGAATGATGAGTGAGGCTCACCTGGACCCCGTGGTCAGGACCTGAGCCCGCCGATGCTGCGAAGCCGTGGTCCACGGCTTCCCTCGCGCCCCCGGCCCCTGGGTGCACCAGCCCCTGACCCCTGGTGCCGGGACGAGGCGATCGAGAACGCCGAGCGAGTTCCCCTTCCCGCCGCTTCCCTTGCCGGCGGGCCCCCGTCCACATGTCCCTTGCGGACCCGCCGGCGGTGCACTCCCGCGTGCCGCCGCGACCCGCCGAGGGATCTCATGCCCTGAGACCGCTGCCGGGGGGCGGCGCGGAAGGGCGGTGCGGTCGCCGCCGGTGGGCACGACACCGGCGGCGACCGTCACACCACGGGCCCGGCGACGCGCGACGTGCGCGCCGCGTCATCGGCGTCCTCGGCTGCCGACCGGTACGTCACGGACGGATGACCACGAGCGCGGTGCCGTCGTCCGACCCGCGTCGGCGCGGCGCCCGGACGAGCGTGGCGCCCGGCGTGCAACCCACGGTCGTACGTGGGTACGTGGGTACGTGGGGTCGAGCGCCCAATCACGCTGACGAGGCCGCCTAGGCACTGTGTGCAGCCTGTGTGACGCTGCTGCGCGGATTCGCCGGGGGCTCAAGGGCGATGCCGCGCGCATCAGGACATCGCGCCCGCCCCGGAGGAACGCGTGCCATCGCGCCCGAAGGGGCGCGGGGAACCGCGCGACGGGCCACGGCGCACCCGCCGGGCGGGTCAGGACGTCCCGGAACCGTCCGACGCCCCGTGGCTCGCCTCGCGCCGGTACTCGGCGTTGATCCGCTGTGCTTCCTCAAGCTGGTCCTCAAGGATCACGATGCGGCAGGCGGCCTCGACCGGGGTGCCCCGGTCGACCAGCTCGCGCGCGCGGGCTGCGATCCGGAGCTGGTAGCGGGAGTAGCGCCGGTGCCCGCCCTCGGAGCGCAACGGGGTGATGAGCCTGGCCTCCCCGATGGCCCGGAGGAAACCAGGTGTGGTGCCGAGCATCTCGGCGGCCCGGCCCATCGTGTACGCGGGGTAGTCGTCGTCTTCCAGTCGATCGCCCAGCGGATTCTCTGCTGTCATGTCACCTCGTTCTGCAACGCGTCGAGGGGCCCTGGTGCCGTACGGCACCAGGGCCCCGAAGGAAATTGAACACCATCTGCCGGCGCTACTGTCGCGCCGGCCTTCTGTTTCCGCCGCCCGGCCCGGGAGAGGGCAGGGAGTACGGGGACCTTGGTTGCGTGACCGGGGACCACCTTCCAATCCGGGGTCTTGGCGGGCCCGGTCGAATGTTCTCGGCCGGGCGATCCTGATGGCGTCTGCTCCTTCCGTCCTTTCCTCACATCCATGGGGGTGCTGGCTGCTGCTGGTGGCGGCCCCTCGGCCCGCGAGCCACCCAGCGCGGTCGTCAGTCCCGTCACCGTCCTGCGAACCACGTGGCTTCGAAACTCCACAACCGCTCTGAACTGCGCACTTCTCGTACTTCGACCCGCCAGTTCGTGTCTGCGGGCCTTGCTCGACCTCGTCTATGAGAGAAACCTTAGCCACGTGCGCGGCCAATGTCTACTCTGTCAAAGACAGATTTTGGTCAGCATGAATCCTAAGTATCTTGGTGTCATCTCCACGGGAGGTGGGTAGGGGCGACCAGGGCGACCGCTGGATAGAATCGGCTTCCATGTCGAACCCTGACGAACTGCTCGTCGGTATCTCAGCCCTGGTGGAGTCCGGGCAGAGCAATCGGATGTCGCTGACCGTGGTCGCCGGTGGTGCTGTCATCACCGGCAGACTGGCTCCCGAAGCCGTGTGGCGGAAGCGGGTCTCGGAGGTGCTGAAGGACTCCGACCATCTGGGCCCCTTCGCCGCCGTGTTCCTCGCGGACCGGCCACAGGACCGTGCCGACCACGCCGATCACGCCGATCACGCCGACCGTGACGAGGCGCCCACGCATCTGCACTTCCATCTCGCCCGCATCCTGCAGGGCAACGTCGGGATTCCCGAGACCGGCGGGATGTACCGCGTCGCGATCACGGATGTCAGCGCCTGGACCGTGGGCGACTTCAGCTACTCCGACCACTGAGCCGCCGGTACCCGTCCGTACCCGCCTACACATGACGAAGGGCCCTGCCGACGTGCGTCGGCAGGGCCCTTCACTGTCCTGCGGGTCAGCCGGCGACGGCCGCGTCCGCGTTCATGTCCGCGTTCATGTCCGCAGGCGCCTCGGCGGGCACGTCGGCGGGCGCGTCGGCGTTCACGGCCGCGGAGGGCTCGGCCTCGCCGAGCATCGCCGAGGCGTTCTGGAGCGGGGTCAGGGCGCGCGGCGCGGCGGGCGTGGGCTCCTGGACGCTGCGGCAGGTGAAGCCGAGGCGGGCCATGGCCCGGGTGACCTCACCGCCGGTGAAGTCGCGGCGGTCCTGCCGGGTGATGATCTCGCCGACCTGCTTGACCGGGTACTGGCGGCGGCCGATGAGCACGGACTCACCCGTGATGGCCTCGGGCTTGACACCCTTCATCGAGTCCAGCACCCCGCCTTTGGTGAGGTCGAACGGGAACCGGGCGATGACACAGCGCATGATGCCTCACAGACAGAGAGGGAGAAGGAGGGCCGACCCGGGACGGGGACGGGGTGGGGCGGGGTGGATCAGCCGGGCGCGGCGAGGACGTCCAGCCCGGACCGGTCCCCGACCGGCCCGCGCATGCGTCACCCCGCCCGGCCGTGCGCTCAGGCAGCCGCGTCGACGGCGGACGAGCGGGGCGCCGAGCGGCGTGCCGCGTCGCCCGTGGAGCGGCTGCGGCTGCCGCGCCCGCGCCGGCCGCGGGACGCCGCGGAGGGTGCGGAGGAGGAGGTGCTGCGCCGGGGCCGCTCGGAGGCGGGGGCGGTGATCGTGACCGGGACGCCCGAGGGGGCCTGGGCGCCGGTGATGCGGTTCAGCTCGGCTTCGCCCGAACGGACCTGCGTGGTCTGCGGGTTGATGCCCGCGGCGACCATCAGACGGCTCATCTCACGGCGCTGGTTGGGGGTCACCAGCGTGACGACACTGCCGGACTCGCCCGCGCGGGCCGTACGGCCGCCGCGGTGCAGGTAGTCCTTGTGGTCGGTGGGCGGGTCGACGTTCACGACCAGGTCGAGGTTGTCGACGTGGATCCCGCGCGCGGCGACGTTGGTCGCCACCAGCACCGTCACATGCCCGGACTTGAAGCGGGACAGGGTCCGGGTGCGCTGCGGCTGGGACTTGCCGCCGTGCAGGGCCGCGGCCCGTACACCGCTGTTCAGCAGGTGGTCGGTCAGCCGGTCCACCGCGTGCTTGGTGTCCAGGAACATGATCACGCGGCCTTCGCGGGCCGCGATCTCGGTGGTCGTGCGCTGCTTGTCCGCGCCGTGCACGTGCAGGACGTGGTGCTCCATGGTGGTCACGGCGCCCGCGGACGGGTCGACGGAGTGGACCACGGGGTCGGTCAGGTAGCGGCGGACCAGCAGGTCGACGTTGCGGTCCAGCGTGGCCGAGAACAGCATCCGCTGGCCCTCGGGGCGCACCTGGTCGAGCAGCGCGGTGACCTGCGGCATGAAGCCCATGTCGGTCATCTGGTCGGCCTCGTCGAGGACCGTGATGGCGACCTGGTTCAGGCGGCAGTCGCCACGGTCGATGAGGTCCTTGAGGCGGCCCGGCGTGGCGACGACGACCTCGGCGCCGGCGCGCAGCGCACCGGCCTGCTTGCCGATCGACATGCCGCCGACGACGGTGGTCAGCCGCAGCCGCAGGGAGCGGGCGTACGGGGTGAGCGCGTCGGTGACCTGCTGCGCCAGCTCGCGGGTCGGTACGAGGACCAGGGCCAGCGGCTGCCTCGGCTCGGCGCGCAGGCCCGCCGTACGGGCGAGCATCGCGAGGCCGAAGGCGAGGGTCTTGCCCGAGCCGGTGCGGCCACGGCCCAGTACGTCACGGCCCGCGAGGGAGTTCGGCAGGGTCGCGCCCTGGATCGGGAAGGGCACGGTGACGCCCTCATGGCCGAGCGCCTCCAGCAGCTGCGCCGGCATGTCGAGGTCGGCGAACGCCTCGACGGCGGGCAGGGCCGGGGTGATCGACTTCGGCAGGGCGAACTCGCCCTGGGGGGAGCTCTGTCGGCGGCCGTAGCCGCCGCTGTCGGAGCGGCGCGGGGAGCTGGAGCGGGTACCGCCACCGCTCCGGCCGGCGCTCGGAGCTCCGGCGCTGCGGGTACGGGAGAAGCGGTCATTCGAGCGCGTGCGGTTCACGTGGAACCTTCCTTGACATGGCGCGTATCAAGGAATTCCCGCGGATAACGAGCCGCGCAGAGAATTGCAAGAACGAGCCGAAGTAATGGGGAGCCGAATCGGTTGGAGAATCGAAGCGGCGGGGAATATTCGCGGGGGGCCTCGCCGGAGCGCGTTGCGCGTTTCCTGGGACGGGGTCGGTCGCTCCGTGCGGGTGGCTCCGAAGGATCTTCATCCGGAGCTTGGACGGAGGACCCCGTGAAGCGGGTCGCGAATCCCCTGGAATGCAGCGAGCTGGGGCCCGCACCCCAAGGTGCGGGCCCCAGCTGCGAAGTGCGTGCCGACGTCAGGCGGGAACGATGTTCTCGGCCGTCGGGCCCTTCTGACCCTGCGCGATGTCGAACGTGACCTTCTGGCCCTCGTTCAGCTCACGGAAGCCCTGGGCGGCGATGTTCGAGTAGTGGGCGAAGACGTCAGCGCCGCCACCGTCCTGCTCGATGAAGCCGAAGCCCTTTTCTGCGTTGAACCACTTCACGGTACCGGAAGCCATTTTTTTCTCCTTCGGGGCGGTGCGTCGGAGCGCACACTGTGCGCACTCCGTGTCGCCGTGATGATCACCCCACCGGAAATGAAACCGGAGCCATAAAGGATCCCCACCCGTAACGAACTGGTGGGGATGCCTGTCAAGATTTTCGGGAACCACAACATGCAACTGAGATCGAGACTAGCACGCTGCGATCGGTGGTGCATGATGAATGATTTCGCTCAGCCTGTCGAGTAAGTAATTATCATCGCGCGTCAGGGTCAATTCTCATGTGGCGGGCACAGGTATTGATTGGCCAGGGGCCATGGTTCCTGTACGCCACCCGTCGCCCGGCGGCGAGCCCTGAGGGAGGGCTGCCGCCGGGCGGGGCTTCGTGCAGGGGGCCCGCGGCCCTCTTGCTCAGGGTTGGATCGGGAGTGTCCGGCAGTTGGAGGTGGCGGGCTCGCCCGACAGGCGGTCCGTCAGCCAGTCGATGGCGTCTCCCTGGTCGGTCAGCAGGGGGGCGAAGTGGTTGAGCAGCGCGCTGCCCACGGACGGCAGGACCACCGGCTTGTAGGTGACGTCGGCCCCCTTGCGGCACCAGTCGACCGCGAGGTCCCGGGACTGGCCGTGGGGGACGAGGTTGTCGCTGACGCCCGTCGCGAGCCGGACCGGCCCCGACGGCTTCAGCCTGCCGATGCGCTGGCCGTCGAGGAACGTCCTGAGTTCGGGTGTGGCGGCGATGATGTCGCCGAGGGAGCGGCCGTCGGTCGTCCATTTGGTGCTCTTGGTGTAGCCGTAGCCGAAGAGGGCGTCACCGACGCACATGGTGGACAGATCGGTGAGGGCCGCCTTCCCGGCCGTGTTCAGATGCGCCTCGGCGATCGGCTTCAGCTCCGGGTCGGACTGGAGGAAACCGTTGAGCGACCAGCCCAGCGCACCGGCCAGTTCGCTGCCGTCGATGGCCTTGGTGACGGCGGTCAGGTCGGCGGGCGGCGCGCCCGAGTAGGTTCCGGCGAGGGTGACGTCGGGGGCGTACGAGGACTGCAGTTCGGCGGCGGCGGCGGTCGCTCCGCCGCCCTGGCTGTAGCCGAACAGCCCGACCGGGGAGTCCGCGGTGACCGAGGCGCCGCCGAGCGAGCGGGCCGCGCGGACGGCGTCGAGGACCGCGTGCGCCTCGTCGACCCGGTCGACGTACGTGTGCAGCCTGTCGGTCGCGCCCAGGCCGGCGTAGTCCGTGACGACCACGGCGGCGCCCTTGGCGAGCAGCCGGTAGATCGACAGGTCCTCGTAGCCGACGGAGACCGTCTCGCCGTTGAACGACAGCGGATGTTCGAGGCCCATGGACGCGGCGCACTGGTCGCCCTGGCCCAGGGTGCCGGGTGCCAGCGCGACCAGGGGCCGCGGTCCGCCGCCCGTCCAGCGGGCCGTCGGTTCGATGTACGCCCCGGTGACGGCGACCGGCTTACCGTTCGAGTCGGTGGACTTGTACATCAGCCTGGTCGCGGTGCCCGGCAGCGGTCCGTCGAGGCTCGGCAGGCTGAGGGCCAGCGGGAGCGGTTCGCTGCGGACGAGCGTGCCGTTCGCGGCGGGCAGGGTGGTCGGCGGGTTGTAGAAGGCGGGGATCGTGACGCCCCGGGACACGACCTCGTCCGCCGCCGTGGCGGCGGTGGCCGTGAGTGCCTGGGCGAAGAGGCAGGCGGCGGCGGTGGTGACTGCCGCGGCCGGCAGTTTTCTGCGTGCGGGCATGGCGAACCTCCTGTGGAGCGGCCGGCAGAGAGGTGCACAGGTGCGGCGGCACGGAGGCGCGGACACGTCCCAGGGGTCTGCGATCCCGTACCGCTGCGAAGTGGTCGCCTGGAACTTACCTGCGAGTAAGTTACTCGCGGTAGCAGTAAGAAGGTTACGGTTCGGTAACTTGACGGGCGCCAGACCAGAGGCTGACACGGCGGCCCGTCCCGTCGTCCCGGAGAGGGAGTCGGCGGCCTGTTCCTACTGCGTACCGAGTAGCGAAATGTGTCGGCAGACGCACGACGACAGGAGGGGCCTCCACCCGACAGCCTGGAGGGACATTAGGCACCAGATGTGGAGACCTCCTGCCGTGGCTACTTTTCTGTACCGCTTGGGCCGTCTGGCCTTCCGGCGACGCTGGTACGTCGCCCTCGTCTGGGCGGCCGTCCTGGCCGCGGTCGGTCTGGGCGCGATGAAGGCCCCGGCGGCGTCCGAGGAGGCGTTCTCCATGCCGGGCATCGAGTCCCAGAAGGCGTTCGACCTGATGGAGGAGCGCTTCCCCGGAGCGTCCGCCGACGGCGCCACCGCACGAGTCGTCTTCGTCGCGCCGAACGGTGGGAAGGTCACCGCCGCCGAGAACAAGCAGGCCGTCGAGAAAACCGTGCGAGGTCTTGGCGACGGCTCGCAGGTCGCCAGTGCCGCCGACCCCTTCCAGGCGAAGGCGGTCAGCAAGGACGGCACGACGGCGTACGCGACCGTCACCTACAAGGTCGGGGCCGAGGAACTGACGGACGCCAGCAGGTCCCAGCTGGTGAAGGCCCTCGACGAGGCCCGCGACTCCGGGCTGACCGTCGAGGCCGGCGGGACCGCGATGGAGGAGAACGGCGGACCGGGCGGAGCGGCCGAACTGATCGGCGTCGCGCTGGCCGCGGTCGTCCTGCTGGTCACCTTCGGTTCCCTCGCCGCGGCCGGGCTGCCGCTGCTGACCGCCCTCATCGGCGTCGGTGTGAGCATGGCCACGATCCTGACCCTGGCCAGCACGCTCGGCCTGTCCACGACGACCGGCACCCTGGCGATGATGCTGGGCCTCGCGGTAGGCATCGACTACGCCCTGTTCGTGGTCTCCCGCTACCGGGAGGAGCGCGCCCGGGGCCGTACGCCCGAGGAGGCGACCGGACTCGCGGCGGGCACGGCCGGTTCCGCGGTCGTCTTCGCCGGACTCACCGTCGTCATCGCGCTGGCCGGACTCGCGGTGGTCGGCATCCCGATGCTCACCAAGATGGGCCTGGCCGCGGCCGGCGCGGTCGTCGTGGGCGTACTGATCGCGCTGACGCTCGTACCGGCACTCCTCGGCTTCTGGCCGAACGCCGTGCTCACCCGCAAGGCCCGCAGGAGCGGCCGGGTCGAGGCGGAGGCCCGGGACAACGGCGGCACCCGCTGGGCGCGGTTCGTACTGCGCAGGCCCGTACCCGTACTGCTCCTCGGCGTGGTCGGACTCGGAGCCCTTGCGGTGCCCATGACCGATCTGCAGCTGGGCATGCCGGGCGACGAGGCGAAGGCGACGTCCACCACCGAGCGCCGGGCCTACGACGCGCTCGCCGAGGGCTTCGGGCCGGGCTTCAACGGTCCGCTGACCGTCGTCGTGGACGCCAGGGGCGACTCCGACGCGAAGGGCGCCGTGGAGGCGATCTCCAAGGAGATCGGCGCCACCGAGGGGGTCGTGTCCGTCTCCCCGGCTCGCTTCAACGAGGGCGGCGACACCGCCGTCTTCTCGGTCGTGCCCTCCACCGCGCCGACCGACCAGAAGACCACGGACCTGGTGGAGACCATCCGGGGCGAGCGGACCGGGGTCGAGGCCGAGACCGGCGCGACCTTCGAGGTCACCGGCACCACCGCGCTGAACATCGACATCTCCGACAAGGTCTCGGCCGCCCTGGTCCCGTACCTGATCGTCGTGGTCGGGCTTGCGATCATCCTGCTGATGGTGGTCTTCCGGTCCCTGCTCGTACCGCTCAAGGCGGCCCTCGGCTTCCTCCTGTCGGTCCTGGCGTCCCTCGGTGTGGTCGTCCTGGTCTTCCAGCAGGGCCACGGCGCCGAACTCCTGGGCGTGGAGCAGACCGGCCCGATCATGAGCCTGATGCCGATCTTCCTGGTGGGCATCGTCTTCGGCCTGGCCATGGACTACGAGGTGTTCCTGGTCTCCCGGATGCGCGAGGCGTACGTCCACGGGGAGTCGCCCGCCCAGGCGGTGACCAGCGGGTTCCGGCACAGCGCCCGGGTCGTCGTGGCCGCCGCGCTGATCATGATCGCGGTGTTCGCCGGCTTCATAGGCGAGAGCGAGTCCATGATCAAGATGATCGGCTTCGGGCTGGCCACCGCCGTTCTCTTCGACGCCTTCGTCGTACGGATGGCGATCGTGCCCGCGGTCCTGGCCCTGCTCGGCCACAAGGCCTGGTGGCTGCCGGGCTGGCTCGACAGGCTGCTGCCCCGCGTCGACGTGGAGGGCGAGGCGCTCAGCCGCAGGCCCGAGAAGGACCCGGCCCCGTCCGACACTGCGGACCTGGAAGTGGCCCGCACCTGAGACCCACCCGAGGCGACTGCCTCCCCCGGTAGGGGCCGCCCGTGATGAACGACACGGGCGGCCCCGTCGGCCGTTCGAACCCGGAAGCGTCCACGATGGACGCAGTCCACTCACCGGAGACCCGATGTCCAGCAGCCTGGAGCGTTACACGGACCGCTTCGAGCAGTACGCGGACCGCCATCCCCGCGTCATAGACGTGGCCCTGGCCGCGGGGCTGATGGGTTCCGCGACCCTCGGCAGCTCGCTCACGCTGCCCGGCGCCGTCCCGCCCGACCACGACAGTGCCGGGACCGTCCTGATGGGCGTGTCCTGTCTCGCCCTGCTGCGGTACCGCACGTACCCGCGGACCACCGTCGCCGTGATCACGGTCTGCACGGTGATCGCGATCAAACTCGGTTACCTGGTCACCCCCCTGCTGCTGGCACCGGTCATGGCGGCGCTCTACTGGCTGGCCGTTCTCAGCGACCGCAAGACCACCCGCGTCTACGGCGCCACCGTCATGGTGGCGCTGACGGCGGGCTCGGTGCTGTCCGACTCGATGGACCAGCACTCCCTGCTGCTCAGGACCATCGGGCCCTTCTTCTGGCTGCTGCTGCCGATCGCCGCGGGCAACATGACCCGGCTGCGGCGCGCCTACCTCACGGCCGTGCAGGCCCGCGCCGAACACGCCGAGCGCACCCGGGAGGAGGAGGCGCGGCTGCGCGTCACCGAGGAGCGCATGCGGATCGCCCGCGAACTGCACGACGTCGTCGCCCACCATCTGGCCCTGGCCAACGCCCAGGCCGGCACCGCCGCCCACCTCGCGCTCAGCAACCCCGAGCAGTCGCGGAAGATACTCACCGATCTGACCGGGACCACGTCGTCGGCGCTGCGCGAACTGAAGGCCACGCTGGGGCTGCTGCGCCAGCGCGACGACCCGGCCTCCCCGTCGCTCGAACCGTCCCCCGGCCTCCACTGCCTGCCCGACCTGGTGGCGGCGTGCGCGTCCGCGGGCGTCGCCGTCGCGGTGACCACGGAGGGCGTGCCCCAGCCGCTCTCCCCCGGGGTGGACCTCACGGCGTTCCGGATCGTGCAGGAGGCGCTGACCAATGTGACCAAGCACGCCGTCGCGGAGAGCGCGCACGTGCGGCTCGGCTACGCCGACTCCCGGTTGCTGATCACGGTCACCAACGACGGTCCCGCGGCGGTGGCCGCCATGACCGCCACGGCTCCTACGGCTGCCTCGGCTGCCTCGGCCGTCGAGCCGGGCCGGGGCTTCGGGGTCATGGGCATGCACGAACGCGCCCGGTCCATCGGCGGGGAGTTGCGAGCGGGTCCCCGCCCGGATGGTGGCTTCGAGGTCACCACGGCGCTGCCGCTGCAGCCGCTGGTGCCCGGGGTGACTGGGGTAACTGGTGTGCCGCGGGTGGCCGAGAAGGTCTCCGGAGCGGCCGACACCTCCGCAGCGTCCGCAGCGTCCGCAGCGTCAGCCGCCTCCGACACCGCCGACGCGGAGAAGCCCACGATGTCCACCATGTCCACCATGTGCGCCAGCTGTTTCACCTCCTTCACCTCCTTCACCTCCCTGACCTCCCTGACCTCCTCCACGCCCTCCAACCGGTCCGGTTCCGCAGAAGGAGAGAAGCCATGAGCATCAGGGTGCTGCTCGCCGACGACCAGGCCCTCCTGCGGGCCACTTTCCGGATCCTGATCGATTCCTGCGACGACATGACGGTGGTCGGCGAGGCCTCCGACGGCGTGGAGGCGGTGGACCTGACCCGCGCCCACCACCCCGACATCGTTCTCATGGACATCCGTATGCCGGGTGCGGACGGCCTCACGGCCACGTCCGAGATCTGCGCGGACCCGAAACTGTCCGCCACCCGCGTCCTCATTCTCACCACGTTCGAGACCGAGGACTACGTCGCCCAGGCGCTGCGCGCGGGTGCCAGCGGTTTCCTCGGCAAGGACGTCACGGCCGACACCCTGCTGGACGGGCTGAGAACCGTGGCGTCCGGCGAGGCCCTGCTTTCGCCGGGCGCCACCCGCACGCTCATCACCCGCTTCCTCACGTCCCCCGCACCGGGGGGTCACCTGGCGCCCCCGGAACGCCTGACCGAACTCACGGTCCGCGAACGCGAGGTGATGGCCCTGGCGGCGGAGGGAAAGTCCAACACCGAGATCGCCGAGGAGCTGACGGTCAGCCCGCTGACCGTACGCACCCACATCCACCGGGCCATGACGAAGCTGGGTGCCCGGGACCGGGCCCAACTGGTGGTCATCGCCTATCAGACGGGACTGGTGCAGGCGGGCCCGACCGCGCCCTGAGCAGCCGTCGGAACCGCCGCGGTCCGGAGCGTACGGGCCGCGGCGGGTCGGTGTGCTTCGGTGGGGCCCGTCGGGCCGGGGCTGCCGCCGGTGCTCAGGTCCCGGTCAGGCTGATCGCGATGTCCGTGACGTTCAGCGGGAACTGACCGACGGGTGACGGCTCCCCGGTGAGGACGTCGACCTCGTAGAAGAACGGGGTCTCGGCGCCGTACGGGGTGAGTGAGGCGAAGGCGGCGTTCGAGACCGTCTTGCCGTTGCTCAGGTAGCTGTAGATGTCCAGGCCCGCGTCCGTACCGGCGTCGAAGCCGAGGAGGCCGGTCGGTACGAGGTTGCCGGCGTTGGGCGGCGACTGGATGACGACCTGGTCGTTGTACGTGTCGATGTCGAACAGGGTCGTCGCGGTGGACCCCACCTTGTCGTTGTTCGTGTAGCCGGCCGCGGTGACGCCCTGGGCCGCCGTGGTGAGCGGCGGGAGGTTCAGCGCGCTGTCCGTGGCCGTGGTGCCGTCGTTCAGGTTGTGCCGCAGGTTCTGGCCGTAGTTGCTGATCACCCGTAACCGGTCGGCCGCAGGGTTGAAGTCGATGTCGAAGACCGAGCCGTAGAGCGTGACCGCGAGCTGGGAGACCTTGGTGACGACCACGTCGGCGGTGGTCGGCGGGAACGTGATCGTGTAGATCCCGCCCTTCTCCCCGACGCCGTACAGGAGGCCGTTCTGCACGCGGAAGTCGATCCCGATCAGCTTGGTGTCGCCGACGAGTCCCTTGATGCTCTTGACCCAGTTGAGGGTCGTCGGGTCGTCGGTGAGGAACGTGGCCATCGTGGTGCCCGTGCCGAAGATCCCGTACGCCCGCAGGCTGGGAGTGGCGTCGGGGGCGGCGGAGCTGGAGCCGGGTGCGCTCAGGGTGAGCGCGGTCGCCGCGGACACGACCGCTACCGCCGCCGCTATTCTCTTCTTGACCGCTGTTCTCATTGTTTTCCCTCCCGTTTGACCCGTACGAAGCAATTCCGCTTTCTGGTGAGCGGAGCGAGTCGGGTCGGCTGCGCGGTTTCCATTAAGCCCAGGCGGGATCGGTCCGACAAGGCGATCGGGCCACAAGGAGGGGCGGATCAAGGAACTTTGCGCACTGTGACAAAAGCGCGGTCGACATATCCTTCATCGATTCACCCGGAGTGATAAGCGCCCGTCCGGCAGGGCTTCGTGACGGGAACCTGTCGGGAGCGTGGCGGTGACCGGTCAGCCGGTGACCTCGAAAGCGGCGGCGCGGGGCACGAACGTCGTGTCGCCGTCCTTGGCCGTCGCCAGCACGGAGATGTGCCAGGTGCCCCGGTCCAGCTCGGCCTCCTCCTTCTTCGTGACCTTCAGGACGTAGGTGCAGCGGGACGTCTCGTCCGAGGTGCTCCGGCACTCGGCGCTGTCCACGGACCGCATCTCCGCCTCGGTCAGGTCGAGCTTCGAACTCGCGGGCCACGCGATGACCTTGAGGCCCTTGATGCCCGAGTCGTCACGCACGTCCGTGGTGAAGGTCAGCGAACCCGCGCCGCCGCCGGTCGGGGCGGCGTAACGGGTCGAGCTGTCGCTCAGGGCCGGTTCGGAGGAGGACGAGGCCATGGCGAGCCCGCCGGCGGCGATTCCGCCTACGACGGCGAGACCGGCGAGCGACGAGATGAGAATGCGCTTGGACATGAGATATCCCCCTGGATCGGGCTGGGCTGGATCGGACTGGTCTGAATTGCGCTGGGCTGAATTTTGCTGAGCTGTATTGGACTGGCCGAGTTGCAGCGGTACGCGAATTCCCTTCGGCGGGCCGCCGCTCTCTCGATGTGTTCAAGATTAGGCCGGGGGGTGTCGCGGGGTCGTCACGCTGCCGGATGATTGCCGTCCCCGCTCATCTCCAACCCTGGTAAGAGACGGGAATCCACCCTCGGCTGGAGCCGGGCCGCCCGGTTGCGGCCATAGCCTTGCTCCGTCATGAAACCCGCCATGAAACACGCCATGAAACACGCCACGGGATCCGCCAAGGGATCCGCCATGAGATCCGCCATGAACCGAATCGACGACCGGCTGCTGCCGGTCCTGCTGCTCTGCGTCCAGGCCCTGGTGTGGCCCGGCGCGGCGCTCGTGCGCGGGGCCGCACCGGACGCGTCCGCGCTCCTCGTGGCGCTCCTGGTCGCCGGATCGGTGACCGCCGCACTCGCCCTGCGCCGTGCCCGCCCGGTCGTCACCCTCGTGCTGGTCGCCGCCGCCTGCGCGTTGGGCGCCGGGCCGCTGCCCACCGGGGCGATGGCGGTGCTCGGGACCGCGGGCGTCGGGCTGGCCCTGTTCACCGTGGCGACCGAACGGGACACCTTCACCGCCGTGCTGTGCGTGGTGGCGCTCGCCCTCTGGCAGGTGCTGCAGAACCTCAGCCTGCACGGGCTCAGCGAACGCGACGGACTCGACCTCGTCCTGACCGCCCTGCTGTACGCCGTCACGTGCGGCGCCGGCCTTCTCGTACGGCGTGCCCGTCGGGCCCGGCGGGCGGCCGGACAGCTGCTGAAGCGGGCCGAGGCCGAGCGGCACCGGCTTCCGGCTGTCGAACGGCGGCGGATGGAGAGGGAGTTGCACGACGTCAGTGCCCACCATCTGACGGCCGTGGTGGTCACGGCGGGGGCCGCCCTCGGGTTGCGCGAGCGCCGTCCCGAACTGGCCGAGGACGCGCTCGGGTTCGCGGTCGAGACCGGTCGTGAGGTCACCAGGGCGCTCGGCGCGGTACGGGCGCCGGCGCCCTCGCGGGAGGATCTGCCCTCGCCGCAGGAACGGCTGCGGGAACTCGTCGCGGGGTTCCAGCGTCTGGGCCAGCCCGTGGACTGCGAGATCGGCGCCCTGCCGGACGGCGCCGTCGCGGACGCGGTCTTCGGCATCGTGCGCGAGGCGCTCACCAACGTGGCCCGGCACGCTCCCGGTGCCCGGACCGTGGTGCGGTGCCGGTACGGCGACACGCGCACGGAGGCCGTGGTGACCAGTGCGGCGGCGCCCTCCGGTGCGGCGGCCCCGGCGGCGCACGGGGCCGGTCTGGGCGGGGGACGCGGCCAGGGGTTCCTGCGGGCCCGGGCGCGGGAGGCGGGCGGGACGCTGACCAGCGGGCCGACGGAGGAGGGTGGCTGGGAGGTACGTGCCGTGCTGCCCGGGCGGGTCGCCGGGCCGGTGGGGCGGGTCGTGCCGCGTAACTATCGGGTGGCGCAGGTGGTGGCCGCCGCCGGGCTGGTTCTGCAGCCGTTGCTTCCCGTGCTGGTCATTCAGGAGGAGAGCGTGGCGTCGGCCGACGGGGGTGTGTCCGCGGGGCTGCTCTTCGCGCTGCTGGCCGCGGCGCAGGTGGTCGCGCTGTTGTGGCTGCGGCGGGCGCCGCGGGTCGCGTGGGGTGCGCTGTTCGGGCTGGCGCTTCTTTGGCCTGCGGCGATGCGGGTGGGTGAGTACGGTGGGCCGGTTCTGCTGCCGGTGGGGCTGAGTGTGCTTGCCACGTGTGCGGCGGGGTGGGTGGGGGCGTCGTTGTATGGCCGCGGGTCGGTGGGGGCTGGGCGCGCAGTTCCCCGCGCCCCTGAAAGACCGGGGGCTGGGCGCGCCGTTTCCCGTGCGCCTGAAAGACCGGGGGCTGGGCGGGGCGTTTCCCGTGCGCCTGAGGGACGAAGGACTGCGCCGTTCCCCGCGCCCCCGAAGGCGGTGAAGGATCGCGCCGTTTCCCGTGCGCCTGAGAGACCGGGGGCTGGGCGGGGTGTTCCCCGTGCGGCTGAGGGACGAAGGACTGCGCCGTTCCCCGCGCCCCCGAAGGCGGTGAAGGATCGCGCCGTTTCCCGCGCCCCTGGAAAGCGGCGGACTGTGCCGTTCCCCGCGCCCCTTTCGGGGGTTGCCGTTGTTGCTGTGGGGGTGCATGCCGGGGCTGTGGTCGTTGTTGTGTCGGGGCAGTGGGTGGTGGCGGTTTGTGGCGTGGCTGGGGTGGGGGTCCTGGTGGGTGGGGCGCTGTGGGGTGGGCTGCTGTGGGGGCGGCGGGAAGGGCGTGCCCGGGGGGTGCGGGACGAGCGGCTCGCCGCCTGGACCGGGGAAGCAGTCCGGGACGCGTGGGCCGAGCGGCGCCGGATCGCGGCCGGGCTGGAGACCACCGTGCTGGCGCGTACCGCCGACATGGTCGCCGAGGCGGAGGCGGGCCGTCTCGACGCGACCGCCGAACGCGCCCGCGAGGCCCTCGCCGCGATGCGCGCCCTCCTCGACACCGTCCGGGACGGGGTGGGAGAGGGAGAGGGGGAGGGGGATCGGACGGCGGAACTGCGGCCGCAACCGACCCTCCAAGCCCTCGATCTGCTTGCCCAGCAGTGCCGGGCCGGCGGTCGTGACGTCGAGATACGGGTGACCGGCCGCGTACCGGAGCGGCTGCCCACGGCGGTGGATCTGGCCGCGTACCACGCCGCCGAGACGGTGCTCGCGGCCGGCGGCGAGGAGACCGCGGTACTGGAGTTCGACGTGGACGGGGATACCTTGACGCTCACGGCCACCGGGGTCCCCCGTGCCGCCCGCTCCGCCGTACGGGAGTCGCTGGCGGCGCGTGCCGCCGCGCTCGGCGGCACCCTGGACACCGACCGGCCGGGCACGGTCGGGCTCCGGCTGCCACTCGCGCCGGTTCCGCAGGAGGACGACGTCATGTCGGCCGAGGAGAGGGAGCGATGAGCCTCAAGGTACTGGTCGTCGACGATCAGGGCATCGTGCGGGCGGGGTTCGCCGCCGTGATCGACGCCGAGGAGGACATGACGGTCGTGGGCGAGGCCGCCGACGGCGCCGCCGCGGTACGTCTCGCCGCGGAACTCGCTCCCGACGTCGTCGTGATGGACGTGCGGATGCCCGTGCTCGACGGCATCGCCGCCACCCGCATCATCACCGGCCGCCAGGACGCGCCCCGGGTCCTGGTGCTGACCACCTTCGACCTCGACTCGTACGTCTTCGACGCGCTGCGGGCCGGCGCCTCGGGTTTCCTGCTCAAGGACGTGCACGCCGCCGAACTGCTGCAGGGCATCAGGGTGGTGGCCACCGGGGAGAGCGTGCTCGCCCCGTCCGCGACCCGCCGGCTCATCGGCCACTACGCGTCGGGAGCGGGCGCGGGGATACGGGCCGGGAGCGGTCCGAGCGAGCTGGACAGCCTCACCGGCAGCCAGCGCAACGTCCTCGCCCTGATCGCGTCCGGACTCAACAACGCGGAGATCGCCGACGAACTCGGCATCACCGTCGGCACGGTCAAGTCCCACGTCAACGCGCTGCTGCGCAAGCTCGGCCTGCGGGATCGCGTCCAGGCGACGATCCTCGCGTACGACCTCGGGCTCGCCCGTCCGAATCCGCCCGGTACCGACCCGAGGAGTGCAGCCCTGTGACCGTGACCGGTAAGAGCCCCGGCTCCGGCCCGACCGCCCTTGCGCGACGTCTGGGGCGCCCCCTCAAGGACGTCTTCGCCCTCGTCTACCTGGCGGTCTGTGCCGGCCTGGTCGTGTGGGCGTACGTGGTGAGCGCGAGCGACGGTTCGGACGGGTCCATGGCGGGTGTCATCCCGCTGCTCGCCACCGCCCCGGCCAGTTTCGTGCCGCTGATGCTGCTGCCGGAAGGCGCCGCGATGTTCGTCCTCGCCATCGTGCTCGGGGCGCTGGCCAACGCGCTCTTCATCGGCTGGTGTGCCCGTGCGCTGCGTCGCGGCCGAGGCCACTACGACTCGACGTCCTGAACCCACCCCGCGCCCCATCAGGGGCGCGGGGAACGGCGCAATCTTTGAGGGGCGCGGGGAACGGCGCGGCCGGCCACGCACGGGCCACGCACGGGCCGCACCCGGTGACCCACCTCCGGCAGCGGGTCACCCCGGTACGTGCACCCGCTTGGACTCCGCCTCAGCCAGCCGCGCGGACCGCGTCCGCGTGCCGAACGCGGCCAGCGTCACCGCGCCCACCAGCCACGTCCCCGCGATGAAGTAGAAGACGCTCTGATAACCGTGCCCGGTGTACAGCGCGGCCACGATCAGCGGACCCGCCGCGTTCGACAGCCGCCCCAGCCCGTAGGACACGCTCGTGCCCAGCGACCGGGCCCGGGTGTCGAACAGCTCGGGCGAGTAGGCGTACGCCAGAGCCGTGTAGCCGCGCTCGAAGAGGTTCACGAGGAAGCCGAAGACGATGATGAGCACCGGGTTGAAGGTCAGCCCGTACAGCAGGCCGCACACCGCGATCACCGTGCCGAAGGCCACCAGGCACCACTTCCGCTCGAAGCGGTCGGTGACCAGCGACGCCAGATAGCAGCCGAGCGGCGCTCCGACCGTGGTGAGAGCCACGTAGAAGACCGACTTCTCGACGCTGAAACCCTCCTTGGCCAGCAGGGTCGGCGCCCAGCTCGAATAGCCGAAGAAGCCGATGGTCTGCGTCATCCAGAGGACGGAGAGCAGCAGCGTCGGCAGCAGGTACTTCTTCTGCAGGAGCAGCCGCAGCGGAGCCTTCGTCGACGGCGTCTCGGCGACCGGCGGCGCGGGCTCGGGCAGCGGCCCCCTCTCCGCCACCACGTCCGCCTCGATCTCCCTCAGGACCGCGTCCGCCGCCGCGTGCTCGCCCCGGCTCTCCAGCCAGCGGGGCGACTCCTTGAGGCGGCCGGAGAAGAGGACGAGCAGGACACCCAGCGAACCCCACAGGTACACCAGCCGCCACGACCAGTCGTTGAGCGGGACGACCGCGCTGGCGATGAGGTTGGTGACGGGCGTGCCGCAGATGCCGATGGCGATGGCGTACGCCTGGTACTTGCCGCGGATCGCCGACGGGTACATCTCGTTGACGTAGACGACCCCCACGACGGTCATCGCCGACAGGCCCGCCGAGGTCAGGACGCGGAAGACGCCGAGCGAGACCAGGTCCCAGGAGAACACCGCCGCGAACGAGGAGATGCCGAAGAACAGGGTGGTCCAGACCAGGGCCCGTTTGCGGCCGAACCGGTCGGCTATGGACCCGGCGACGATCGCCCCGATGAACATGCCGACGAAGGAGAGCGAGGTGACGTAGGCGACCTGGTCGATCGTCAGGCCCCACAGCTTGATCAGTTTCGGCGCGGTGGTGGCGAAGCTGTTGATGTCCGCGAACTCGAAGAAGTACGCGAAGGCGACGGCGAGCAGGGTGACCTTGTGGAACCGGGAGACCGGCAGCCTGTCCAGCCGGTTCAGCGCGTTGGCTTGTTGCATGAGCGGCCCTTGTTCGAGTCGGGGAGAGGTGGGGTGGGGAGGGGTGGGGAACGGGAGTTGTGGGGGTCAGCCGGTCTCTTCGGGCCAGTACAGGCTCATCGGGTTGGTGACCAGGAGCTTGTGCCGCTGCTCGGCCGTGACCGCCACGTGCGGTATGTGGTCGACGAGCAGGCCGTCGTCCGGCATGTGGTCGGTGAGGTTGGGGTGCGGCCAGTCGGTGCCCCACAGCACCCGGTCGGGGAACTCCGCCACGACCCGGCGGGCGAAGGGGACGACGTCCGTGTAGGCGTGGCGTTCGCCGTGCAGGGCTGCGGGGCCCGTGACGGTCAGGCGCTCGGGGCAGCTCACCTTCACCCACACGTCGTTGTCCTCGACGAACCGCAGGAAGCGGGTGAACTGCGGGCCGTCCACCGGCCGCGTCACGTCCGGCCGTCCCATGTGGTCCACGACCAGCGGGACGGGCAGCGAACCGAAGAAGGTCTCCAGCTCCGGCAGGTCGACGCTCTCGAAGTAGAGGACGACGTGCCAGCCCAGCGGGGCGATCCTCTCGGCGATGGTGAGCAGGTCGTCCGCGGGCGAGGTGTCCACCAGACGGCGTACGAAGTTGAAGCGCACCCCGCGCACCCCCGCCGTGTCCAGTGCGCGGAGTTCGCTCTCCGCGATGTCCGGGCGGACCGTCGCGATGCCGCGTGCCCGGCCGCCGGCCGACCGGACGGCGTCGACCATGGCGCTGTTGTCCGCGCCGTGGCAGGTGGCCTGCACGATGACGTTGCGGGCCACACCCAGGTGGTCGCGGAGCGCGAAGAGGTCCTCCTTGCCGCCGTCGCAGGGCGTGTACTTGCGCTCCGGAGCGAAGGGGAACTCCTCCTGCGGGCCGAAGACATGGCAGTGCGTGTCGACGGTCCCCGGCGGCAGCCGGAAGGTCGGCTCGGAGGGATTCTGGTACCAGTCCAGCCAGCCGGGGGTCTTGGGGGAGCCCGTGAGTGCGCTCATGCGGCTCACCGCCCCTGGCGCTTCAGCAGCGCGTCCAGCCGCGGGTACACCGCGCGGGCGTTGTGCTCCTGGACCGCCGCCAGGTCGTAGGGGGAGAGGTCGGCGGCCTCGGCGTACCGGCGGGTGTCGTCGAAGTGGTGGCCGGTGCACGGGTCGATGTCGCGGACCGCGCCGATCATCTCCGAGGCGAAGAGGATGTTGCGGGCCGGGATCACGTCATACAGGAGGTCCGAGCCGGGCTGGTGGTAGACGCAGGTGTCGAAGTAGACGTTGCCCAGGACGTGTTCTTCGAGTGGTGGTTTGCCGAGTGCCATCGCCAGGCCCCGGAAGCGGCCCCAGTGGTAGGGGACCGCGCCGCCGCCGTGCGGGATGACGAAGCGCAGGGTTGGGAAGTCGGCGAACAGGTCACCCTGGACGAGCTGCATGAACGCCGTGGTGTCGGCGTTGAGGTAGTGCGCGCCGGTGGTGTGGAAGGCCGGGTTGACGCTCGTACTGACGTGGATCATCGCCGGGATGTCGTACTCGGCCATCTTCTCGTAGAGCGGGTACCACGAGCGGTCGGTGAGCGGCGGGGAGGTCCAGTGGCCGCCCGAGGGGTCGGGGTTCAGGTTCACCGCGACGGCGCCGTACTCCTCCACGCAGCGGGTGAGTTCCGGTACGCAGGTGGCGGGGTCGACGCCGGGCGACTGCGGGAGCATCGCGGCGGGTACGAAGCGCTCCGGGTACAGCCGCGAGACCCGGAAGCAGAGTTCGTTGCAGATCGCGGCCCAGGCGGCGGAGGTCGCGAAGTCCCCGACGTGGTGGGCCATGAACGAAGCGCGCGGCGAGAAGACCGTGACGTCGATGCCGCGCTCGTCCATCAGCCGCAACTGGTTCGGCTCGATGCTCTCGCGCAGCTCGTCGTCGCCGATGCGCAGGTCCGCCGGGTCGGGGGCGGCCGACGGGTCGGTGAGGGAGGCGGTCTGCCGATCGCGCCAGGCCGCCAGGGCCGGTGGGGCGGTCGTGTAGTGACCGTGACAGTCGATGATCATGACGGCGTCCTTCGCAAGCCGAGCTGCTCTGCTGGGTGCCGTGCAGCCTCACCCGGGCCCGCCCCGCCGCACGAGAGGACCGAACACAGAACTAACGTCCCCTTAACACTCCAGGGGGTGCGGGGCCGGTGTGGTCTACATTCGGTTGCGTGGCTACGGGGAGTGGCCACGACCGGACGGGGCACGGACGTGGCACGGGTGTGACACGGGTGTGACCGAAGGAGGTGGACCGGGTGGAGGTACTGCTGGCCGAGGACGACGACGGCGTGGCCGCGGCGCTCGTGGAGGCCCTGTACGACCACGGGCATGTCACCCGGCGGGTCCGGTACGGCCAGGACGTACTCACCTACCACCGAAGCTCCGACCTGCTCCTTCTCGACCTGGGACTGCCCGACATCGACGGCTTGGACGTGCTGCGCGCCCTGCGGGCGGTGAGCGACATGCCGGTGGTGGTGCTCACCGCGCGTGGCGACGAGCGGTCCGTGGTGCGCGGGCTGCGGCTCGGCGCCGACGACTACCTCGTCAAGCCGGTACGCCTCGCCGAACTGCTCGCCCGTATCGACACCGTCACCCGGCGTAACGCCGCCAGGCACGCGCCCGCGGCTTCGGCCGTACGGACCGTCCGCGCCGCCGACGTCGAGGTGGAGCTGGACGCGCGCCGGGTCCGGGTGGACGGGGCGGAGGTCGAGCTGACCACCAAGGAGTTCGACATCCTCGCCGTGCTGGCCGGGCGTGCGGGCACGGCGGTCAGCCGCGAGCAGCTCCTGGACGAGGTGTGGGGCGACGCCCATCACTCCGTGTCCCGCTCCCTGGACGTCCACCTCACCCAGCTGCGCGCCAAACTGCGCCGCCCCGAGCTGCTCACCACGATCCGGGGCTTCGGCTACCGCTTCGGAGCCTCGACAAGGGCCGACGAGGACTGAGGGGCGAGGCGTGCGCACCAGGGTCCAGGCCGCGCTGCTGCTGTTCGTCGTGATCGCGGTGGCCGCGTTCGCCGTACCGCTGCTGCTGTTCACCGCGTCCGACCGCACCCAGCAGCTGGTCCTCGCCCGCAGTGCCGACCTCGACCGTTTCGCGGCCCTCATGGACCAGGCCGCGGCGACCGGCGACACCTCGGCCGTCGCCGCCGAGGCCCGGCGCTACACCGAGCTGTACGGCGAACCGCTCGTCGTCACCGACACCCGCCGCAGGACCGTCGTCCAGACCGGCGGCATGCGGGCCGCCGACCCGGCCGTCGCCCGGCTGCTCGACGCGGCGCTGCGCAACCAGACCGAGCATCCCTCGGGGGCGCTGCGTCCCTGGTCACGGGGGTACCGGATGTTCGCCGAGCCCGCCGGCACCGGGACCCGCGTCTCCGGGGCCGTCGTGCTGCGGGCCTCGGTGGGCACCGCCGCGGACGAGATCACCCGGCGCTGGGCCGCCGTCCTCGCCGGGGCCGCGCTGGTCGCCGTCGCCTGCGCGGTCCTCGCGCGGGCCGCGACGGGGTGGGTGGTGAGCCCGCTGCGCCGCCTCGACCGGGCCGTCGGCCAGCTCGCCGCGGGACTCCCGCCGGAACAGACCCGGGCCGGCGGCCCGCCCGAACTGCGCCAGCTCGCCACCGGCTTCAACCGCATGGCGCGTACCGTCACGGCGGCCCTGGAGCAGCAGCGCAGGCTCGTCGCCGACACGTCCCACCAGATGCGCAACCCGATGGCGGCGCTCCGGCTGCGCGTGGACGCCCTGCACACGCATCTGTCCCCGTCGGCGCCGGCCGACCGCACGTACACCGGGGTCACCACCGAACTGGACCGCCTGGAGACGCTCCTCGACGACCTGCTGACCCTCGCCACCGCCGAACACCGGGCCGGGGAACTGACGGTGACCGACGGCTCGGGCGGCCACTGCGACGCCGTGGCGGTGGCGGCCGACCGGTACCGCCTGTGGGAACCGGTCGCCGAACGCTCAGGCGCCCGGCTGACCCTCACCTCGGCCGCGCCCCCCGTCCCGGCCGCCTGCACGGACCGCGAACTCGCCCAGATCGCGGACATCCTCCTGGACAACGCCATCAAGTACGCGGGCGAGGGCGCGGAGATCACCCTCGACTGCGCAGGCGAGTCCGGGTCCGGGTCCGGTTCCGGGTACGCGGTCCTCACGGTGACGGACGACGGCCCTGGTCTCGGCACGGACGAACTCGCCCTGGCCACCACGCGCTTCTGGCGCTCGGACCGCCGGCGCGAGAGCCGCACGGCGGGTACGGGCCTGGGTCTGGCCATCGCCGAACAACTGCTGGCGGGCCGGGGCGGCCGACTGGAACTGACGGCGGCGCGTCCGCGCGGGCTGCGGGCGAGAGCGGTGGTGCCGCGCGCGGTGACGGGTGGAGCGGGCGGTATCGGCGGTCGGGGCGAGCCGGGTGATGTCCGATGAACCGCCCCCTCGACCGCCGTACCCTCCTCCACGCCGCCCTCGGCACGGCGGCCTTCGCCGTTCTCGGTGGTGCGCTCACCGCCGACGCCTCCGGGCAGCGCCCCGGGCCGAGCGGCGTCCTGCGCATCGCGACCGGTGAACCGACGGCCTTCTACGAGGCGTTCGGCCGACTCCTCACCGCGGAACTGGAGTCGGTGTACCCCCGGCTGAACTGCCGCGTCCGCACCACCGCGGGCAGCCTCACCAACATCGAGCTGCTCCGTGACCGCCGCGCCGACCTCGGACTCGTCCTCACCGACACGGCGCTGGCCGCCCAGGGCACCGACCTCCTCCCGCGGGCGGTGCCCCTGCGCGCGATCGGCCGGGTGTACGAGACCTACCTGCAGTTCGTCGTGCGCGCCGACTCGCCCGTGCGCGAGGTGGCCGATCTGGCCGGACACCCCGTCTCGCTCGGCGCGACCGGGTCGGGCGCGGCCGTGCTCGGCGCCCGGATCCTGCACGCCGCGGGCCTCACCCCGGGCACCGACGTCCCCGTGCTCCACCTTCCGCTGGCCGAAGCGGCCGAGGCGATGCGGGCGGGCTCGGTCGACGCGCTGATCGTCGCGGGCGGTGTGCCTCTGCCCGCCCTGTCCGACCTCGACGAACGGCCCGGTCTGCGCTTCCTGCCGCTGGCCGGGCTGCTGCCCCGGCTGGGCGGGCGGGCCGGCCGGGCCGGTTCCGGTCTGGAGGAGGTGTCCCTGCCGCAGGGCGCGTACCGGTCGGCGGGCGGGGTCGCGACCATCGGGGTGTCCAACCTGCTGGTGTGCCGGCCCGACCTGCCGCACGCCGTCGCCGAGGCACTGACCCGCCTGCTGGTCCTGCGCGCGACGGCCCTCGTCCCCGACAACGCCGTCGGCACCCAGTTCCTCGACGTCGGGAGCCTGATCGGCACGGGGGGAATCGCCCTGCACCCCGGGGCGGCGGAAGCGTACCTGGCGCTGCACGGCTGAAGTGGTTCCGGTGGGTGCCGGGGCATTAACCCGGTCACCTTTGTCACTGGCATGCCATACGCTGCGTCTTCGGCCGCATGTACGCACCGTCGACGGTGCGAGGGGAACACACGGCCGGTTCCAGCACGCCCGGCGAGTACCGGGCTTCTTTGTGGGGGGTCACATCACTGTGCGCAGGCGCAGCATGTCGATCGCGACGACACTCGCGGTCGTCCTCAGTTCCGCGGCTCTGGCCGCGGGCACAGCGGGTCCGGCGTCGGCCGACGCCGCGAAGGTTCTACCGGTGGCGTCCGTGGGGGACATCGTCGTGGACGGCGCCCACCGGCGCGTGTACGTCTCCGATCCCACCGGCGGCAAGATCGTCGTCACCGACTACACCGGTGCCGTACGGGCCACCCTGACCGGGCTCTCCGGCGTGAGCGGCCTCGCGCTGTCCGCCGACTCCGGGCAGGTGTACGCGGCCGTGAAGAACGGCAACCGCATCGTCTCGGTGGAGACGGGAACGTACACCCAGACCGCCAGTTACCCGGTGGGCGCGGCCCCCGTCGACCTGGAGGTGGTGGACGGCCGGATCTGGTTCGCCCACGGCACCGACTTCGGCTCGCTCGACATCTCCGGTGCCGAGCCCGTCGTGCACCTCGCCCAGCGGGGCGACGTCGGCTTCTCCGGCGCCTACGGCATGTTCCTGGCCTCCGACCCGGCCGTCCCCGGCGTCCTCGTGGCCGGCAACGGCGGCGACCTCGCCGTGTACGACGTCTCGGCCGACGGGGCCGCGCTGCGGGTCAAGGGCGCCATGGACACCGCCGTGCGGCAGATCGACCTGACGCCCGACGGCAGTCAGGTCCTCACCTCGTGGGGCGACCCGGAGTACGGCTACGGCATCGGTGCCTACGCGGCCACCGACCTGGCCGAGCAGACCGGTTACCCCATCGACGCCTACCCGAACGCGGTGCGGGTCGCGCCCGACGGCAGCGTGGCGGGCGGCAGCGACTCCTGGTACGAGCCGGACGTCCACATCCACCGGCCCGGCGACCAGACGCCGGTGCGGGAGTACGACTTCCCGAACACCGGCAACAGCAGCGGCGCCGACACCCTCGTGGACGGAGCGCTCGCCTGGGCGCCGGACGCGAGCCAGGTCTTCGCGGTCTCCGTGAACACCTACGGCACGTACACGCTGCGCGCCCTGTCCGACCCGACCAAGGAGCTGCCCACCCTCAAGGTGTCGGCCCCCGCCACGTCGGACCGCGCCAAGAAGCTCACCGTCACCGGCAAGCTGACCTCGAAGTCGGCGCTCCCCGCGGGCACCTCCCTGAGTGTGACCCGTACGGACGTCGAGTCGCCGAGCGGCAAGGCGCTGGCCGCCGTCAAGACGAAGGCGGACGGCGGCTTCTCCTTCACGGACACCCCGCCCGCCGGCGGCAAGGTCACCTACAAGGTGTCCTACGCGGGTGACGCCACGCACGGCGCCGTCTCCGGCTCCGACGCGGTGGAGGTCTCCCGCAAGGCGACCACGCTGACCCTCGGCAACAACGGCAAGCTGTACGCGTACGGCAAGGACGTCTCCTTCACCGCGCACCTCGGGACGACGTACAAGAACCGTACGGTCGCGATCTACGCGGACCCCTTCGGCTCCGACAAGCCGAAGAAGCTGCTGAAGACGGCCAAGGTCAACTCCAACGGGAACCTGTCGGCGACCGTCGACATGACCCGTGACACCACCGTCACCGCGGTCTTCGCCGGCGACGCCCGCTATGCGTCCAAGACCGTGAAGTCGACGGCGTACGCCAGGGCGAAGGTCTCCACCACCGTCACCAAGCACTACAAGACGGCGAAGATCGGCTCCACGACGTACCAGTGGTTCCGCAAGAACACCGACCCGAAGTTCACCACGACGATGAACTACTACTCGGGCCGCAAGCAGCGCTTCCAGGTCCAGGTCTACTACCAGGGCTCCTGGTACGACTCGGGCTCCGAGTACTTCGCCGTCGGCACGAACGGCACGTCGGTCGTGTCCCTGGAGGCACCGGGCGAGTCCGGCATCCGCGCCAGGGTCCGCTCGTCGTACATCAACGGTTCCTCCGGCGACACGGTCAACTCCACGACCCACGGCGCCTGGAAGTACATCACCTTCACGAACTAGTGCCGCGGCGCTAGGGGAGTGCGTCCGACGCCTGGCCGTTTCGATCAACAGGCCGGTCAGGCGTCGGGCAGTGACGCCGCCAGGTGTTCCCACGCCGTGTGCACGTCCTCGCCGACCATCCCGAACCGCGTGACGACCGCGACACAGCGCCCGTCCCCGTCGTCGAGTTCGATCGCCGAGGTACGGGGCCTCCCGGGCGGGGATGCCGGGCAGGCAAGATGTCCCTATGAAAAAGCTGTCCGTACGATCGGTCGGTGGTGGCTCCTGGGGTGCCGGTTCCACCGGATCGGCGCTGTCGCTGTGGTCGCGGGACTCCGTGCTGTCGATCGGCTCGGTGGGATCGGTGCTGTCCGTGGGGTCCGTCGGTTCGGCCCTGTCCATCGGCTCGATCGGCAGCGCCCTGTCGGTCGGCTCGATCGGCTCGTCCCTGTCCCTGATCTCGACCGGCTCGTGGCTGAGTACGGGATCGTTGTTCTCCGCGCAGTCGCGGTGGTCGGTGCTGTCGTGGCGCTCGACCGGCGGATTCCTGGCGGTGGGCGCGGTCGGGGCGGTGGGAGCCGCAGCCGGGGCCATGCTGGTGGCACAGCTGCGGCACAGGACCGAGGAGTGAGGCCGGAACCCGACCTCTGATCTTCCCGTCTTCCTCTGTTGAGGGGCCCGGCTCGGGCCTGCCCGATACCTACCAAATCGACTGAAAAACTTGAGACACATAAAATCGCAGGTCTTCGCCCGAATACACCCGGACGTGGCGCCCTCCCGGTGGCGTCGACGGCGGGCGGGCCTCTGGGCCGTGGTGGGCGTGGCGGCCCTCGGGTTCATGATCACGCTGGAGATCGCCGCGCGTCACTACGGCCTGCCGGGGCCGATGACCAACCAGGTGCGCGAGGTGGTCCTCGCCCCCAAGTCGGGGGGGCTGCTGTACGCGAGCATGGCCCTGACGCTGGTGGTGCTCCCCTGGCGGCAGCGGTTCGTCGCGGTCGGCGCCGCGCTCGGTATCGACGCCGTCTTCTGGCTGGTCCGGTGGGCGGCCGACGCCAGGGTGACCGACGGCCACCCCTTCGGGAACGGCGCGCTGTGGGTGATCCTGGGCTGTGCGGTCATCGCGCTCACGCGCCGCACCGGCCAGGAACGCGTCCTGCTGCTGAAGGGCGTCGGGCTTGGCCTGCTGCTGGTGGTCGGCCGCAAGACCGGGGACACCTGGCTGCTCATCACCTCGAAGACCCGCCCGATGGTGCTCGACCAGTACATGGCGACCGCCGACCACGCGCTGGGCAACCTCTCCTGGCCGGTGGGCAGGCTCGTCACCGCCACCGGCCCGCTCGGCTTCAATCTCCTCGACTTCGTCTACGGCCAGCTCGCGGTGGCCGCGGTCGTCGTCGCGCTGTACCAGCTGCGCGACGTGGCGACCGAGCGCCGCTTCCCGGGCCATCACCTGGTGCGCACCTTTCTGCTGGTCGGTCTCCTCGGGCCGGCCGTCTACATGATCTTCCCGGTGGTCGGACCGGTCTTCGCCTTCGGTACCGGCGTCGAGCACTGGGCGGGGGTCAGCGTGTGGTCGGACACCGCCCAGCCCAGCGCCCAGTGGGCGGTGGGCGATCTGTGGCCGCGTACACCGCCGCCGATCAGTGCCCCGCACCCCATGGGCTTCGACGAGATCACCCCGCGCAACTGCATGCCCAGTCTGCACACGGCGTGGGCCGTCACGATCTTCATCCACTCCCGGAAGGGCCCGAGGCTCATACGGTTCGCGGGCGCGTTCTGGCTGATCGCGACCCTGACCGCGACGCTCGGATTCGGTTACCACTACGGGGCGGATCTCATCGCCGGTGTGGTGTTCGTCCTCACGATCGAGGCGGCCCTGCGCTCGTACGACCGCGGCTGGGACCGCTCGGGGCTCCGGCTGACCGCCCACGGCGCGACCGTCTTCGCCGCGCTCCTGGTCGCGTACCGCTTCCTGCCGTCGGAGATGGCCCGATACCCGTGGATCTACGGCCCCCTGGTCGTCCTGGCGATGGCCTCGGTGATCCACGGCTACGTACGCACCACGACGGCGTGGGAACCGAAGCCCGCACCGGCACCCCGACTGGACCCACAGCCCGAACCCGCCTGAGCACCGGGAAAGCGGTCGTCAGGCGGCGCCCGCACGGCGGTCCTTGTCGACGAAGAAGCTCAGCAGGGCCGTGACGGTGGTGGTGACGGCGAGCCGTACGGCCCACGCGCCGGCGGAACCGTCCCCGAGGGCGGCGGTGAAGTCGGGCCCGTCGAGCAGGGCGTGACTCAGCGGCCAGGAGCCCGCGCAGCCGAGCGCGCAGAGCCACAGCGGTGGTTCGTTGGAGGCGATGAGGAACGCGGCGGCGACGACCACGACGGTGCTGAGTACGACGGTGAGCCAGGTGATGTCCATGGCCGCAAGCATTCCGCCCGCCGGACGAGGAGTCGTCGGCGCGGCGGAGGACCGGGGTCTCTACCGAAGGGTGGAGAAACCGCGTACGGGACGGGCCCGGTCCGCCGGGGGGCAGGCCCGTCCGGCGGGACCTGGGCGGCTGTTCAGGAGAACAGCAGTCGCCACGTCAGGGGGCCGGGGGCGCCGTCGGCGTCGCCGCGCAGTTCCTTCCGTGACTTCTGGAAGTCGCGGACGTTCAGCCGGTCCGCCTCGCCCCAGTTCCTGCTCGGGCCGACCTTGTAGTGGTCGCCGAAGCCGCGCTTCACCAGCTGCTTGCCGAGCTGCAGCACGTACGCGTTCGACGCCCCGGCCACGAAGTACTTGCGTCCGGGGAACGCGGGGACGGCGGGTGCGGTCGTCCCCGGGGTGTCGTCGTCCACGTCCAGGTCGGCCTTGGCGTACTTGAGGATCCTGGCGAAGTCGATCGCGCCGGGGTCACCATGGACGTTCTCCGGCACGTGCATGTGCCCGCAGACGCCCTTGAAGGCGGTCCACTTCGCGCCCGACATCCGCTGACCGCCGCCGTTCGCGTACGACGAGGGGTACGCGGGCCACGCCTTCGGGCCGGACAGCGGGACGCCGTGCTCCTCGTGCATCCAGGACAGGAAGCGGGCGACCGCCTGCAGCGCCCAGTCGGGGGCGTCCGGCCAGTACACGTGCGCCCGGCCCGCGGACTTCCACTTCGCGTGCGTCTTCGGGTCGCAGGTGCCGACCAGCTCGACCTGGCACACGTTCATGGTGTTCGTCTCGACGCCGCCGGCCAGATTGACCAGGGCCCGGGAAGAGGTCTCCACGTCGAAGTGCTGGTACCACTTCAGCTTCTTGGCGGCGAGGTCGGGGACCGCGGTCAGGTTCGGCGCGGCGGAGCCGCCGCCGTAACCGGGCAGGGAGGAGCCCTCCGTGGTGTGCAGGACGACGACGTTGACCTGCATCGGGTCACCGCCGAAATCGTCCTGGTACCAGTTGGCCCGGCTCGCGGAGGGGTATCGCTGAGGTCCTGTCTTGGTGCTCATCACAGACTCCTGGGTCGGGTGCGTTCCTGCACATTCTTGAAGAACGGCCGCGACGGCACATCGACTCAGAAGCTGATCCGCGCGAGGCCGCTCTCTACCCGGGGACAGAGGGCCGTCCCCGCCCCCGGCCGTATCCCATGGCACATGACACATGACACGAGGCCCAGATCACCGACCTGGGCCCTACGTCATCGAGCGGTTGGTACAGCTCGGTTCAGCTGAAGGGGACGGCCTCGGTGGGGGAGGTGTGCCAGTTGGTGACGATCGGCTTGTCGACGGTGATGGTGTCGACCGGCAGGGTGACCGGGTCGGGGTCGTCGTTGCCGACGGCGACGATGATGTTCTCCAGCTCCTTGCCACCGTCCGAGTTGGTGGTCTTCGGGTTCACACCCGCGTAGGCGGTGACGTTCCCGCTGAGCTTGATCTGCTCGCCGACGCTCTGCTCCGCGGGACCCGCCTGGGTGCCGTCGGATCCGAACGCCACGGTCGGCAGCTCGGCGGGCAGGTAGCAGGTGATCCCCGACTTCGCCTTCGCGATGATCAGGACGTATCCGCCGGCCTGGCTCTCGGACCTGGTGCTCCAGGTGATGTCGTTGGCGCCACAGCCCTGTTCGACCTTCTCCCGCGTGCCGTCGCCGGTGTCGACGCCGGAGCCGTCCGTGTTCTCGCTGCCCTCGCTCGCGTCGGAGTCCGTCCCCTTGTCCGCGGCCTGGTCGTTGCCGGCGCTCGACGAGCCGGACGGGGTGGCCGCGTCGTCGGGCGCGGCGGTGGAGGACGAACTCGTCCCGGCGCCGGTGTCCTTGGCCTTGTCCTCCGTCTCCTGGCACGCGGTCATCAGCAGGGCGCTGCCCACGACGACGGCGGAGACGAGGAAGGCCCTGCGACGGTTGCCAGACATGAAGTTCCCTTTGGTGAGATGTGGTTGAGGGGGCCGAGAGGTGGTGGCCCGGAAGGCGGGGTCCGTGACGGTCCCGGCTTTCCGGTGCGCGCTTGATCACTATGAGGGGGCTGAGAGGCAAAAGGATCCCGCCGCCGTCGTACCAGGACAGCGCTGTCACACGCTGGTGACATGGCCACGGCGGATCGCGGGACGCGGGCTACCAGACGAGGGCGTCCGCCGCGTTGTCCTGCCAGTACGTGACGGCGGCGGCGCTGTTGAAGAAGGCGCCGCTGCCCGGCAGCTTCAGGCTCTTCTCCGTGGCGGTCGCGTTGCCCTTCTTGTCGGTGAGCAGCACACCGAGGGTCTTCACCTGGCTGCCGCCCTCGCCGTCGGGGGAGTACGTCAGGACCCCGGCGTACGCGGACTGGCCGGGCTCCAGCATCAGCACGGACTGCGGGGTGCTCTCCTCGACCCACCGCAGCGGGGCCTGGGCGTCGGCACCGGCCCGCAGGAAGGGGGCGCTGTAGGCGTAGCAGGGCTTCGTGCCCGTGTTGGTGGCCTTGAGCAGCAGGTGGTTGATCGGCCGGGACACCGTGCTGACGCTCACCTTGGTGTTCGCCGTCGTGCAGGTGGCGATCGAGGACGCCTTGGCGGCGGTGGCGGCGGTGGCGGTCTGCCCGGTGGCCTGGAACCCGACGAGTGCGAGTGCGGCGACGGCGAGGGAGGAGGCTGCGGTGCGGGAGAAGGAACGAGTGCTCTTACGCATGAGTGGACTGCTTTCTCTGAACAGCGGATGGGTGACCCCCGGCGAGGCGCCGTGCTGGGGATGGCCCTACCTTGTGCCGCCCGCCGTCCCATCCGCCACTCCACCGGGAATTACGGGACGCTGGAATGCTCGAACGGGGCCTGACCTGCGGAAACTTGACCTGCCTGGAACGCCGTACGGAACGCCGGCGCACCGCCGTTTAGAGTGTGCTGACCGTCGCCCGTGACAGATGTGCCGGGGACGGTCTCAGGGGACAGTCAAGTGGAAACACCAGGGGGCAATCGATGTCCGATTTTCACGCCCGGCGGTTTCGAAGATGCACGGCGGCGGGGCTGTGCGGGGCGGCGCTGACCGCCTCGGTGCTGCTCGCACCCCAGCCGACTCTCGCGGCGACGGCGACGGCGACGGCTGCGGCTGCGGCGTCCGCCTCGGACGGTGGGCGGGCCGCGGTGGGAGTGGTCTCGCCGGCGGAGAACGAGGGCAGCGGTGGTGAACTCCGCGCCGGACAGAGTGCCGCGATGGGTGACGACGGCCGCGTCGAACTCATCGACGGACGGGACGTCCGGGTGACGGCGGACGCGCGGGCAGACGCCCGGGAAGCCCGCTACTCCGTGGCGTCACTGAACGGCACGGTGTCCGTACGACCGGCGCGGAAGCCCGCGTCCGACGACGGCACGACCGCGTCCGAGAGCCCGACGGCGACGCTTCCGTTGCCGACGGAAGCCGGTGGCACCCGACGTGCCGCCACGACCGGTGCCACCACAACGGCGAAGGCGGCCGCGGCGACGTACTCGGTCAAGCTGAGCATCACGCACGCCGACGTGGACTCCAAGCTGTTCTACGTCTGGGACCGCAGAACCTGGACGTCGTACGCCGTCAACAGCGACACCGCGGGCGCCTCGTCGACCGTGAAGCTGCCGCCGGGTGACTACTTCTCGGTCGCGCTGCACAACGACTGGCAGGAGCCCAGCTACCTGCTCACCAGCAGCTTCACGGTCGGTTCGGCGGCGAAGACGGTCAGCTTCGACCAGCGCGCGGCCAAGGAGACCGCGATCCGCACCGACGACACCACCGCCACCCGCCAGGCGTCCGCGGTGTGGATCAGCGTCCCGGGCGGCGACCTCGCCGGCTTCGCGGGCTCGGCGGCCGACAAGGTGTACGTCACCCCGTTCTCGCTGAGCGGTGTCTCGCTGCGCCTGCACGAGCTGCTCGGCAAGGCCGGCTCCTCAGCGAGCGCGCCCAGCCCCTACCGCTACGACCTCACCCACAGCTTCACCACCACCGTGCCCGCCACGCCCGTCAAGACGGTCCGTACGTCGTCCCTGGCGAAGACCGTCACACAGGTGGCGGCCCAGAGCACGCGGACGACGGCCACCCTGCAGAGCGTCCCGTCCTTCGGCGAGTGGACGGGCGTCTACATCGGCTCGGCGGTGCCGACGGCCGGTGCGATCACCGAGTACGCCACTCCGGGCATCACCTACAGCCGTCTCTTCTCCTACGGTCCGGGCGAGATGACCCTCGACCTCCCGGACCGCACGCTGTCCGCCGGGACGGGCGCGGGCGAGACCGTGGGCGCGGCGCCCGCGCAGCCGGTCCGCCGGGAGTGGGGCGGCTCGCAGCGCAACTCCGGCAAGATCTGGCTGTACGAGCCGCACACCTTCGGTGACACGGCCGGCCACCCGGGCACCGACGGCCGCGCGACGTACTCGTACAGGCTCAGCTCCTCCGACGGCGTCACCTACGCCCAGGCCGAAGGCCTCGACGCCTACGACACGCTGACGTCGGCCGCGCTGCCCTCGCAGCAGCGGACGTACACCCTCGACCAGACCGCGCACCGCCGGGTCCCGTACACCCGCCTGTCGACGGACGTGCGCAGCGAATGGACGTTCCGCTCGGACTACGCGGCGGGCGGCGAACTGCCGCTCATCGACACCGAGTTGAACGTGGCCGGCCTGGACAGCCTCAGCCGTGCGACCGCCGGCCCGGTGCGGATCGCAGCGAGCGCGACGACCCGCAGCGCGGATGCCGCGGAGGCGAACACCAGGGTCACCGGTCTCGCCTTCTCCACGGACGACGGCGCCACCTGGACGGACGCGGCTGTCGCGGCGGACGGCTCGGCGACGGTCGACGTCCCCGCGACGGCCTCCTTCGTCTCCCTGCGCGTCACCGCCGCCGACGACCAGGGCGGCGTCCTGCGCCGCACCATCACGCGGGCGTTCGCGGGCCCCGCCCCGCAGGGCGACGAGACGGTGGGTGCGACCCGCGTCTCGAACGTCGTGGTGAACGGGGGCAAGGCGGTCGAGCTGACCGACGCGCCGCTGCAGGAGTTCACGGCGAAGTTCACCGCCACCGACCCCTCGGGGATCGCGGGCGGAGACATGTACCTGTACAAGGGCTCGTACGACACCCCCGACGCCGTCCTCCACGGCGCCTGGTCCGCGACCTGCACCGAGGCCACCGCGACGACTTCCACCTGCGAGACGCAGTTCGCCTACGTCCAGCCCCGCTGGACCCTGGGGCGCAACTCACTCGCCGGTACGTGGAAGGTGGCGGCGTGGGCGGAGTCGGCGGACGGCAAGGGCCACGTCGACGTACACGCGGCCAGGACGGTCCCCGTCCTGCGTGACGCGAAGCTGACGGCCGACGCGGCTCCCGAGCCGGTGACCAAGGGCAAGACCCTGACCATCACGGGCAAACTGTCCCGCGTGGACTGGGAGACGCGCGGCGGTTACCACGGCTACTCGGCCCAGAAGGCGAAGCTGCAGTTCCGCAAGAAGGGAACGTCCGCGTACACGACCGTGAAGACGGTCACCACGGACAGCTCCGGAAACCTGAAGACCACGGTGAAGGCGGCCACGGACGGCTACTGGCGTTACAGCTTCGCCGCCACGTCGACCACGGCCGCGGTCAACGCGACGGGCGACTACGTGGACGTGCGCTGAAGTCACTTACTTGGTCGGGCCCCGGCCCCGGTCCCTCCACGGACCGGGGCCGGGGCCGGGACCCGATGGGTGAGGGCGGCGGTCAGCGCACGGGGACTCAGTGCACGGGGACTCAGTGCACGGGGACTCAACGTACGGGGACTCAACGCACCGGGAATCAGCGCACCGGGAACCCGAAGGAGTACCCCTGCTCCTTGAGCTGGGGAAGGATCTGGCGCAGGGCCTCGACGGTCTGGGAGCGGTCGCCGCCGGCGTCGTGGAAGAGGAGCGTCGGCCCCTCGGGCAGTTGCTCCTCGACGGTGGCGACGATGGCGTCCGTGCCGGGCCGCTCGAAGTCCTTGGTGTCCACGTTCCAGCCCAGCGGACGCATACCGCGGGAGGCGGCGAGCTTGCGGCTGTAGGGGGTGAAGGCACCGCCCGGCGCCCGGTAGTACACCGGCCGTACGCCCCCGGACGCCTTGGTGATCATGCGTTCGGCGTCGAGGATCTGCTTCGACTGGTAGGCCTGGGACTGCTTGTCCATGGCGGTGTCGTGCGACACCGAGTGGTCGCACAGCCGGTGTCCCGCCGCGACGACCTTTTTCACGAGGTCGGGGTGGGCCTCGGCCTCCGTCCCCACCATGCAGAACGTGGCCTTCACCCCGTTCTCCCGCAGCACGTCGAGCATCTGCGGGGTCCACACGGGGTCGGGGCCGTCGTCGATGGTGATGTTGACTCCGCGCGCCCCCTTGTCGGAGGCGTGCACGATGGTCGCCGCGACCGGCTTGACGACACTCTCCGACGCGGCCGGCTTCGACGAACCGCCCACGCTCCCGGCCTGCGCGGTCCATACCGAGGCACCGGTGGCGGCCAACGCCACCCCGAGCGCCGCGCCGAGCACCTTGCCGTACCAGCCGCGCCCGCCACTGTGCCGCGCCATGTCCGCCCCGCTCCCCCGAAATTACCCACCGACTCCCCGGTCACCCGGCGACAGCCCGAACAGTACGAGCAACGACGCCCCCCGAACGCCCCCGTTACGGATCAAGGACAATCCCGAAGAGGTTCGCGGACAACCGGGGCCACCAGGTGATCGCCCGCTCTCATCGTTTCGTCCGGAGCGATCAGACTGCGCCCGGTACGGACCTGCCTCCGCCCGCTGCCAGGTGCGGACGTTCCTTGTGGCCGACCATCGTGGCCGACCGTCCACTCGTACGGGTGATCCAGCTCGCGTGCGGCCCTCTCGGTGGGGGCGATGTGGTCCAGCATGGGGCGCGCCCTGCCGCCATGTCCCCTACCAGGAAGTCCTGTTCCGCCATGCCTGCGTCTGCCCCCGCCCCCGCCCCCGCTCCTGTCTCTCATCTCCCTGCCGCTCCCCGACCGGAATGCTGACGAAGGAGATCCAGGCGGGCCTGGAGCAGTGGGCAGCCCGGGTGGAGGACACCCGGCGGCGCGTTCGTGAGGCGGGTCCGGCGGAGAAGGCCAATCGTGTCCGCTACGCCGCCCAGTGCCGGCGCGAGGCGTTCAAGTACCTGGCGATGACGTGCGGTTCCCTGCGCGGCTGGCCGGGCCGGGAACAGGTCGGTGACGAGGGGGTGCTCGCCGCGCACCGCATTCTCCTGACCCTGGACGGCCTGGAGATCCGCAAGCTCCTGCCGCTGGTCACCGCGGCGGCGGGCAAGCGCCGGATCCCCGCCGGGTTCCTGGCCGAGGCGACCGACGCCCTCTGCGTCGCCGAACGGCGACCCCAGGTCTACGGCACCGTGGCGGGGCACCCCGTCGCCGACGAGGCACGCGTCGACGCGCTGCGGGCCGCGCTGGGACTGCCTGCCCTGGCTCACCGGCCCTTGCTGAAGCAGACGTTCACGGCGACAGCCGGAAAGCCTGCACCTGATGAGCCGCTTCCCGCTGAACTGGCCGTCCTGGAGGGCCTGTTGCGGGAACTGCCGCCCGTCGGGCCGCTTCCGCGCACCGTCCGTGCCACGGTCGCCGCGCACGCGGTATGGGGATGCGCGTACTGCGGCGGGCCCGCCCGGCCGGACGCCGCCGAGCTGGAGATCCGGGGCCGCGTATGGCGGCTCTGCGCAGCGTGCGAGCAGTGCCCGGACACTCCGGAGGGCCGCCTGCTGGACGTGCTGACGGCCAAGGGCGGCATCTCGGAGGCCGAGGCCCGCGCCACCTCCGGGCTGGCCCGGCACGAGGGCTGGCGGCTCCCGATGCGCCACCACCGGACCACCGCCCGCCCCAACCACCGTCCGCAGCCCCGTTGGAGCCACATCCCGGACACGGCGGTCACCAAGCTGACGACGTTCGCCGAGCAGCGACGCCCGGCCGTCACCCCTGCCGTCATGCCGGCCCAGCGCACGGCAGTGGCCCGGCCCACGTCGCCTGCCCCGCCGCCGCATCCCGAACTGCTTGTCTCGTCGAAGGCGCAGGCCCTGCTGTCCCGGCCTCCCGAGCAGCGCCTGACCACCGCCCAGGTCGGCAAGGCGCTGCAGATGGCGCCGGGGACCTTCGAGTGCCGCGGACTCGTGATCACCAACGTGCGTGAACTCCAGGCCGCCTTCGCCTCGCCGCCCCAGTGGCTGAAGGACTCCCACCGCGCTCTCGCGGCTCAGCGGGAAGCCGGCCGGGCCCGCCGGTCGGTGGGAGCGGCGACCGCCGAGCACGAGGCTCATGCGGCTGCCCCCTCCCGCCCGGCACTCCAGACCCAGGGCGAGCCACCCCACCCGCACATGCTGATCTCGACCCGGGCGGAACGGCTGCTCGCCCGACCGCACGACCAGCCGTTGCAGCCCGGCCAGATCACCAAGGCCCTGCAGATCGCACACGCCACGAGCGTGAAGCAGCACCTGCGCGTGAGAACCGTCGGCGACCTCGCGGCCCTCTTCCACAGCCCGCCCGACTGGCTCCTCGACCTCCACCGCAAACTCGCGGCCGAGCGAACGGCGCACCTGCCCGGCCACGCACCTCCGCTCCTGGGAGACCAGGCACGATGAGACGTCGGCGGCGGTGTCGGCGTGGGCGCCTCATGGTGCCTCAGCGTCAGGGCCGTTCGGGGATCCCCGGAAGAACCCTCTCGACGATGTCGAGAAGAACGCTGTCGTCCGGGAGGGTCCCGGACGTGCTCCACACGGTGACGTCGCAGTAGCCGCCCCGGTCATCCCGGTCCAGGGCCACGGACACCGACCTGGCCAAGGGACCTTGTTCGACCGGCCCGCCGGACCCGCTGCTTCCGAGATCGATCTCGAACTTCATGGTGTGAGCCGAGGAGAAGACCGCGGGCCGACCGAGAACCGTGAGCGTCCTGACGTCCGTCTCGTCCCCGAACTTCATCAACTTCACGGACTGGTCGATCGACAGCTTGTTGTAGGTGGCCGAGAGATTCACGGTGTACGTGTCGAACGTGACCGTGGCCTCCGGTTGGGCGACCTTCTCAGCGGTCAGGGGAGCGGTGTTGTTGGTGCTGGAGACAGAGGTCGCGGTCTCCCCCGGCGTGCCGAGGAGTTCGGCCAGGTCCGGCCGGTTGAGCGCCTCGCACAGCTCTTCACCGGTCACCGGCCGGGGCGAGTCCCTGTACGCCTTCGGAAGCTCCGCGTGGGACCCGTCCGAACAGGAGGGGGCCTGCGGGGTGTTGTCGGCGGACGGCATGAGACGTGGGGCCGCCCACAGCGCGACCGCGAGAGCCCCGAACACGGCCACGGCCGCGGCGGCCTGCCCCCACGCGTTGGGCTCCTTCTCCGGAGTGCCGGCTCGGGGCTGAGCCGGCGGCTGCGTGACCACATCGACTGCGTCCCCGTCCGCGGAGGTTGTCGGACTCGGGTGCCGACGCGCACGCAGGGCCCGGACCACCACATGGACACGTACCGCGGTGAACACGAGGAACACCGTGCCGAGACCCGCCGCGATCCGGTCGTGATCGCGGACGGCGAGATACATGATCCGTACGCCGAGGACGGAACCGAGCACGATGAGCAGGGGCTCACGTACCCAGAACGGCAGGAGACGGATGAGGAAACCGAGCATTCGGTGATCTCACCAGGCCAAGATCACTTCCGCTGTGATGGAAGCCATAGTTCCGGGCACGTGCAGAGCCTGCGGAAACGGGGGCAACCCTCCGCCCATCTCATGGGTCACACAAGCATCACCCGTCACTTGTGACCCGACACCCGTTTCCCATGATCCCTGACCCATGCTTCCCCATGGTCCGGAAAGGGCCCCACTCTCTGTGCTGACTCGTACCCGGCTGACCGCGGTGGCCGCGACGGCCGCCCTCGTCGCCGCCGGCGGCCTGCTCACCGCCGCCCCCGCCTCCGCAGCCGTCACCTGCGCGTCTCCCCTCTGGAAGGCGCAGTACTTCGGCAACTCCGCCTTCAGCGGCACCCCGAAAGTGACCGCGTGCGACTCCGTCATCGCCGAGGACTACGGACACGGCGACCCGCCCGGCGTCACGCTGCCCAAGGACAACTTCTCCGTCCGCTGGTCCCTCACACGGGACTTCGGCTCCGGCGGCCCCTTCCGGCTCTCCGCCGCCACGCAGGACGGCATGCGCGTCTACGTCGACGGCGTGCGGAAGATCAACCTCTGGAAGAACGTCTCCACCACCGCCCGCAAGACCGTCGACCTGACCATCCCGGCCGGCAAGCACACACTCCGCGTGGACTACGTCGCCTGGACCGGCCGTGCCCAGGCCTCGTTCACGTACGCGCCACGTACCGCGCCAGCCGTCGACACCGTCAAGCCGCTCGCCCCGGCCGGCTTCAGGGGCAACTACAACCAGGACACCACGAAGACCATTCTGCGCTGGAACGCGAACAACGAGATGGACCTCGCCGGTTACCACGTGTACCGGCGGCAGGGCACCGCCCCGTGGGCGAAGGTCAGCGGCTCGGCGCAGCTCACCTCCCTGTCCTACGTGGACGCGACGCCCGCCACGGGCCAGACCTTCCTGTACGAGGTCCGCGCCGTCGACAAGGCGGGCCGCGCGTCGACCGGCAGCTCCGACGTCACCGTCACGAGCGTGGACCGTACGGGCCCCGCGGCGCCGACCCGTCTCACGGTCACCGGCGACGCGTGGTGGGCCACCCTGTCCTGGCAGGGCGTCGCCGACGCCGCGCAGTACGAGGTGTACGCCGCCTCCGCGGCCACCGGCCCGTTCGAGCTGCTGGGTACGACGACCACGACGTCGTACCGTGCCAACGCGCCCGAGAACACCGCCCGTTACTACCGGGTCCGCGCGCTCGACGCGCTCGGCAACCCGTCGCCGTACACCACCGTCACCGGCGACGGTGTCGACCGGACACCGCCGAAGTCCCCTACCGCCCTCGCCGCCATCGCCCGCGTCGGACACACCGAGGTGTACTGGAAGCAGCCCGACGGCTTCGACGAGGACTTCTCCAACGGCGGGACGTACCGCGTCCACCGTTCGCCCGGCAAGACCCTCGACCCGGCCGCGCTCACCCGGGTGACCTGCGCCGAGGAGAGCGACGAGACCAGCGCCGGCGGCGTCTGCGAGGACCTGGACATGCCCGCGGGCATGTACGTGACGTACGCGGTCGCGGCGGTCGACCCGGCCGGCAACGAGTCGGCGCTGTCCGCCCCCCTCGTCGTCCGCACCGGTGACCGCGTGGCGCCCGGCCCGGTCACCGGCCTGAAGGCCACCCCGCGCGCCGACGGCGTACTGATGAGCTGGACGGCCCCGACCGAGGACGATGTCGAGCGCTACGACGGCTGGACGGGAGTCCGGCAGGCCGACGGCACGGTCAAGTGGCTCGGTTCCGCCGAGTGCCGGGACGGTACGGGCGACCCCCTCGCGCTCCTCTGCGGCGACCTGCCGGACGGCGAGACGTACGTGTACGCCATCGTCGCCAGGGACCGTTGGGGCAACGCGCTGCACCCCAGCGACCCGAAGGTCACCCCCGTCGAGGTCACCGAACTGGACGTCCGGCCGTCCGTGACGGTCACCCGGGACTGGAACCTCGGCACGGTGGCACACGGAACCGTGATCGGCGGAGCCGCGCAGGACGGCCCGTCCATCGGCTGGAGGTGCACCAGGACGGCGGAGTGCGACACCGTCGCGGGCTACCGGATCAGCCGCTGGAACGCGGCCACGAAGGCGTACGAGCCACTGCACACCGGACTGCTGCCGGCCGGGACGGAGGCCTACACGGACACGACAGCAGCACGCGGAACCACGCACTTCTACACCCTGCAGGCGGTACGCGCCGACGGCGGCGTCGTGGGCACGCACGTATGGCACTGCGTGTTCCAGGACCGCGTCTAGCCCCGCGGCACTGGACGGACCGCGTCCCACCGGGCCGAGGGGCGAGCCGGCTCCGGTCCGAGGAGCTGGGCGGCCTCGGGGTCCTGGACGCGTGAAGGACGGCGTCCAGGACCCCGGTCAGGGCCTGCCCGCCTCAGTTCTCCACGTGCGGGCTGGAGAGGGCGGCGCCGAAGGCGCCCGTTATTCCGCGTACGGCGATGCCGGCGGCCTTGCCACACAGGTTGACCGAGCCGTTCAAGAGAGGGCCGGACGCCGAGCCGCGGGCGACCCAGAAGCATCCGTCGGAGTTCTCGGTGGGGGCGCCGACGATCGTCTCGGCCTTGCCGTCCTTGTCGAGGTCGGCGAGGTGGACGGCTGCGCCGAACCCGTCGCCGGTCTCCGCGGTGCCGGGAACGCCCGCTGTGCTCTGGGTGTAGCCGGCCGCCTCGGCCGTCGTCAGGCCGGAGGCGGAGCCGCGCAGAAGGACAGCGGTGCCCGCCGAGGCGAGCGACCCGACGGCCTCCTCGGGGGAGCCGACCAGGACGTCGGCATACCCGTCGGCGTCGACGTCGCCGACGCTCAGGGACTGGCCGAACCAGTCGCCCCACTCCGCGGTGCCGGGGACACCCGCCGTGTCCTGGTGGAAGACCTTCGGCTGCTGTCCGGCGGTGATGCCCTGGGCGCTGCCGTAGAGGACCTGGATCTCGCCGCCGCGGTGGGCAGCGGGAGTGGGTGCGTTGAAGTGGGAGTCGTCGCCCGCGACACCGGTGACGAGGTCGCCGTAACCGTCGCCGTTGATGTCGCCGATCTGCCCCGCGTGCCCGTCGGCGTACGGCAGATCGATGCCCTGGTTGACGAACGGGTCCTCGGAGTCGGGAGCGCCCGCGTCGAGGGTCACCGGTCCACGGATGTCACCGTCGGTGGGACCGGCCAGGTAGAAGCGCTCGGCCCTGCCGTCGCCGTTCACGTCCCCCATCACCACGCCACGGGCGTTCTCCCGCCACTCCAGGTAGCGGGCGGCGGCCTGGCCGGTGCGGGTGAAGGGGCCGCTGTAGGAGGCGGGGCCGCAGCCCGAGCCGATGCCGACCTCCGGGGCGCCGTCGCCGTTCATGTCGCCGGTGGCGAGGGACATGCCGAACCGGCAGTGGCTCCTGCCCTCGCCGTACTCGGCCGGAGGGGCGATGCTCGCGCCGCCCTTCAGTCCGTCCGGTCCGCCCCACACCACGGTCACCGAGCCCCGCGACTCGACACCGTCGACGTCCTCGCCCGGGGCGCCGACGAGCAGGTCGGCATAGCCGTCCCGGTCCAGGTCGGCGCTGCTCACCGTCCTGCCGAAGCGGTCGGATTCCTCGGCGGTGCCGGGGATGCCGGTGGTCGCCTGGGTGACCACCGTGCGGCGGGTCGTGCTCACCGAGGACGCGGAGCCGTACAGCACGACGACCGATCCGGCCTCCTCCACCGTGCCGCTGGCGGCCCCCGGAGCTCCGACGGCCAGGTCGCGGTAGCCGTCACCGTTGAAGTCGTCCTGCACGGCCGCCGTGTTGGCGCCCTTGTAGGGCGCGGCGGCGGACGATGTCACCGGGGTGAGGGTGACGGCTACGGAGGCTGTGAGCACGGCGGCCGCCGTGACTGCTCTACGCAACGGAACTCCTTGATCGAACAACAGGTGTTCCCATGACGCGCACGCCGTACGAAAGGTTGTACGTCCAGGCACGCCAGTACTCCGGCGCGCTGCGGGTTCGCGGCAGCCGGCCCGGTTGAGAGCGTCTTCCCCGTGCTGCACGGTACCTGGGCGCCCGCGGCCGTCGAGAGGCCGCAGATCGACGTCGTCGCGCGCTGTCGTTTCGCGAACCAGCGCAAGGACAGCGGCGGACCGGCCGGCGTGGACCCTCAGCCCGAGGCCCCTCCACCGATGCGCAGCCTCCCGACGGCATCCGGACCACGGGACAGAGCATCGGCCAGGGCAGACACGGAACGGTGAGGACGCAGGGCAGGCCGGGCGAAGAGCAGGGGCCACTGTCAGGGGCCGTTGACCGCACGGTCCGACCACTGCACGCGCAGCGGTCCGCTCGCGCGCCACGCGTGTCCACCACCGACGGAGGGAAGTTCGACAGCCGACTTGGCGGGGTCCGCCAACCGGTGTATGGACTGCGTCGGCGTCTCTCGGCCGGGAGTCGGGTGGTATGGCGTCCTGTTGGAACCGCTACGACCGTAGTTGTCCGTTTCAAAGGGCACGCGGTAGGACCAGTTCAGACCTGGCCGAGGTCGATCTCTGCCGCGAAGGGGGCGGTTACCTTCAGTACGCCAGAGAACACGTCCCCGTCCAGGTAAGTCTTCGTCGCGAGGTCGAGCAGGTACGTATACACCAGTGGCACGCCCGTCGCGGCCTGCTCGATCCGCCAGTAGAAGCCGATGCCCGCCTTGGCGTACTGGTCGACCTTGACGATCCGGTCCGTGGTCTCCGAGCCCGGCGACACCACCTCGGCGACCAGCAGTACGTGCTCGGGCCGGGTGGGTGTGATGTCGATCGTGTCCGCGCGGTAGACGATGACATCAGGGCGGCGATTGGTGAGAGGGATGTCCTGCAGCCGGACGTCGAAGTCCGTGTCGGCGTTCCAACCGGGGCCCGCGGCGGCGTCCAGGGCGTTCGCCAGGATGCGTGCCAGCCGATTGTGCCGCTTGGACACGCCGGGACTCACGACAACCATTCCGTCCACGATCTCGATGCCGGCGCACTGCTCCTCGGACCACGACGCGTATTCCTCCGCCGTGATCTGCTCGTGCATCCACGCCGGGGCTACCATCTCGGCAGCCATGACATGCCTCCCGGACATTGTGCGACGGGCCTGATCCTGCTGCACTCAGCGTACTGTCTCCCACTCGCGGGCCGCCTCGCACGGGACTCGGCCTGCGCCGACCCTCGCCGTGCGTCCGGTCGAGCCGGGTGGCACGGATCCGGTACGCGACGACTGATATCCGCAGACAGCAAAAAGGCCCGGGTCCATGACCTGGGCCTCTTCGTGAAGCGGGTGACGAGAATCGAACTGGAACTGGAACTGGAACTCGCACTCTCAGCTGGAAGCTACGGCGCCTGCGCGGTTGCATGGCCTCTGGCCTGCCCGAAGAGCAGACGCAGGTCCTCGATGCCCTGTCTGCGGCGGGCGGCAACGACGCACAGTTCGCCTCCGTGGTCGAGGCGTTCCTCACCCGGAGCGACAGCCACTGCGCGACGGCCACCAAGCCCGAAGGCCGGCGGAATCACGTTGGACGTCTGCCGGGAGCCAGGGTCCTTCGCTGTGCGGTAGTGGCCCTCAGCGCATGTCGATCACTACCGGGGGGCTGAGAGCTGCGTGGAACCCTTGTTCGTGGCTTGCACGGGTGACATCGCCACGACTGCCTCGGTCGGCCCGTGGGACGTGCGCCGGTACGCCTGGGCAAAGGAGTGTGCCCCTCGTCGGCGTTTCTGCGGTCGTGCTTGCCGATAGTGGTGGATGCAGACCTGTCGGCCGGTCAGGTGGGCCCGTCAGGTGGGCCCGTCCGGGCTCCGGGAGAAGACCGTGTCGCCGGCCGTCGCCACGATCGCGTCCTTGACGAGCAGCACACGCGGCGGGGCGTCCCGCGCCTTGTCCCCGGGATCGTCCAGAGCGGAGGTGCGCCACACCTCCGCTCCGGTGCGGCTGTCCAGTGCCAGCAGGCGGCCGAAACGGTTGGAGAAGTAGACCCGCTTGTACGTAGCTGACACCGCGGGCGCGGACAGACTCTCCATGTCCGTCGCTTTCTGCCAGAGCTGTCTGCCGCTACCCGCCGACACCGCGGTGACCGACCCGTCGGACCGCACGAAGTAGACGACTCCGTCCACAAGGGCGGCCGTGCCCGTCAGCGGACGTGCCAGCGGTATCCGCCTGACCTGCCCGGTTTCCGGGTCCACCCGCAGCAGCGCGTTGTACGGCCGTTCGTACCCGGCTTCGTACACGTCCTTCGCGGTCTGGGGGGCGAGGAACACGGGTTGCCCGCCGACAGCGCCGAGCGCTTCCGCCTTCCGGGGCAGTGTGGCGGTCTCCGTCAGGCTGTCCGGTCTGATCCTCATCAGGTCGACCGGGGCCTGGCCGGGCTCGGTGCCGGCCGAGCACAGGGCGTAGGGGACGCCTCCCAGCACTGACGGAGCGCAGTACTCGTCCAGCGAGGACGCCCGCCACAGTTCCTTGCCGGAGGGCCCGTACGCGATGAACGATTGGTCGTCGGGAGACAGGGTCAGCAGTCCGCCGTCGTACAGGACCGCGTCCCCGGACTTGCTGATGTCGCGTTGCCAACGCCGTTGCCCGGTACCGGCGTCGAGAGCCACCACGCGCCTGGTCGTATCGTCCGGATCCTCGTACGCGTAAACGAGCCCGTCGCGCACGCCGATCGGTTGCACCCCCTGGGGGCGGGTGCCGGTCCGCCACACGGTGCGGCCGGAGGCCGTGTCGATCCTGGCGACCGTGAAGCCCGTACCACCGCAGAACAGCGCGCCTCCCGCCGCCACGCATCCGGGGTCCTGGTAGTCGAGAGGGACACCCTTCACGTCGTACCGCAGGGCCGTGCTCCACGGCCGCCAGCCCTTGGGCAGCGACGCCGCACGGTCGGTGCCGTCGGAGGCGCTGGGCGCGGTGGCGGCGTCGGAGGTGGTGGTGGTCCTGTCCCGGTCCGACACGAGGACACTCACTCCGATACTCAGCCCCGTGACGGCCAGCGCCGTGCCGAGGGCGACGAGCAGCATCCGGGCTCTGCCTGCTTTCACGGTGCCGGTGCCGGTGCCGGCACCGGTCGCGGTGCTCGCGGTGCTCGCGGTGCTCGCGGTGCTCGCGGTGCTCGCGGTGCTCGCGGTGCTCGCGGTGCTCGCGGTGCTCGCGGTGCTCGCGGTGCTCGCGGTG
>NZ_JBIUVD010000022.1:125513-173755 GCF_044742785.1 Streptomyces sp. NPDC087844
GGAGCTGGTGGAGCTGGTGGCCGCGCCCGGAGGAGTGGGGCGGCGCCGGGGTCTCGCGGACTCCCTGGTCTTCGGAAGCGCGGTGGCGTCGTCGGATTCCGGCAGCGCCAGGAGTATGCGGTGCATGTCCGCCGGCTCAGGCCGTGCGGCCGGGTCCTTGTCCAGGCAGCGCTCGACGATGCCCACGAGCGCCTCGGGTATCCCGTCGAGGTCCGGAGCCTCGTACATCACCTGGTAGCCGGTCATGTACGGGGTGTCGGCGTCGAACGGTCCCGTGCCGACGGCCGCGAACACCAGCAGTGATCCCAGCGAGAACACGTCCGAGGCCGGGGTGACCTCCCGGGGAGAGGACAGTTGTTCCGGCGACATGAAGGGCGGAGTGCCGATGACACGCCCGGTCATGGTGAGGTTCTGGTTGTCGGAAGTCCGGGATATGCCGAAGTCGATGACGCGCGGCCCGTCCTCGGTCATCAGGACATTGCTCGGTTTGAGGTCCCGGTGCACCAGGCGCACCCGGTGGATGTCGCGCAGCGCCTCGGTGAGCCCCAGCCCCAGCGCGCGCAGTTCCCGCTGGTTCAGCGGGCCGTCCTTCTCCACGACTTCGGCAAGGCTGGCCCCCGGCACGTAGAGCGTCGCCATCCACGGCCGGTCGGCGTCCGGGTCGGCGTCCACGACAGACGCGGTGAAGGCGCCGCTCACCCTGCGCGCTGCCGCGATCTCCTGCCGGAAGCGCGTTCGGAACTCCTCCTCCTGAGCGTACGACCCGTGTACGAGCTTGACGGCGACCTGCCGGCCTGAGGCGGAGACTCCCAGATAGACGACTCCCATGCCGCCCGCCCCGAGCCGACCGAGAAGGGTGTACCCGCCTACGGACTCCGGGTCCCCGCTGATCAGGGGCGTCATCGCCGATCATCCTTCCTCTTGCCTGCCTGTCTCACGGGGGTCAGCGTAGGTCCTGCCGCGCCGGAAGCGGAGCCGTGCTCATCACCGGCCGGTCGCGACGCTGCCGGAGTCGGCGGGCGGGAGCCAGGTCATGGCTGTGGCCCGGAGAGGAGGCTGTCGCCGGGCGGTGAGCAATCCGCCTCTGGGCCGAGCCGAGAGCCACGGAAGCTTCCGGATCGAGGAGCCGGGTCATTACCTGCGGAGCGTGAGCGAGGGTTTCGCCGAGAGATGGGCCGGTCGGGCCGGTCGGGTCGGTTGGGCCGGTTGGGCCGGTCGGGCCGTCGGGCTGCAGGACCCGGTCCTCCACCGCGATGCGCAGCGCGGCATTGAGCATGCCTGCCTCCCCGCGGCGGGGCATGCTCCGGCCCACCACGACCGGCCTGCAACTGGCCCCGGCGCCAGGCTGTCGGGCAAGTCCATGTTCCTGTGCAACCGGCTGACCGGGCTCGCTGCTCAGCCGGTGGTCCTGGTCGGTATCGACTGCAAGCGCGGTGTGGAGCTGGTGCCGTTCGCTGCCCGGCTCTCCGCGCTGGCGACCGACCCGGTTCAGGCAGCTCAGCTGCCTCCTGTGCTCGTGAAGGAAATGGAGGATCGATACGACCTGATCAAAGACCGACAGGGCATCGCGCCCGGCACCCCGGGCAAGTCGATCACCTCGGACATCTGGGGACTGCCCGAGAGAGAACGACCGGCCCCCATCGTGCTGTTCATCGACGAGGTGGCCGGACTCTCCTCATCGCCACGCGGAAGGAGAGGCCCACCGGTAACTGGGCCTTCTCTTTCGGATCGCTCTCGTGGGCGAGGGATAGGTTGCTCGCCATGACTGAACTCGGACCCGTGGCCTGGCCACCCGCCCCGATCGGAACCGAACGGCTCGTGCTCCGCGAGCCCGAGGACCGAGACCGGGCGGCGTTCGTCGAGCTGCTCGCCTCGCCGGAGGTGCACACCTACCTCGGAGGCCCCCGGCCGCGTGACGAGCTTGAGCGCGAGGTGCCTGAGGTGCCCGAGCGGTGGCCGGGGAGTTTCGTCGTCGATCTCGACGGGGCGATGATCGGCCAGATCCTGCTCAGGAGAGCACCGGAGCATCATCGCCCGGCTGCTGCGGGGAAAGCCGATCTCGGCTACCTGTTCCTGCCGCGGGGATTCGGATCCGCCGCCGAGGCGTGCGTGGCGGCACTCGACTGGTTCGACGGCGTCCTTCCCGGCGAGCCGGTGGTGCTCGCCACCCAGACCGCCAACGTCGGCTCGATGCGCCTCGCGGCAGAGCTGGGTTTCACCGAGGAAGAGCGGTTCCGGGCCTGGGGCGCTGAGCAGTGGCTCGGCATGCGGTCCCCGGTCACGCAATCCGATTGAGCCATAGCGCGGCTTTTATGGTGCGGTTGTGGCGCGCCACCCGCCCACCGGTCCAGCCAACAACGAACCCCCGGGTCAGTGACCTGGGGGTTTTGTGTGGAGCGGGTGTGGAGCGGGTGACGAGAATCGAACTCGCACTCTCAGCTTGGGAAGCTACGGCGCTTGGGCCGATACATGGCTTCTGAGCCGCACGGATTCGTTCTGTCGCCACAGGTGTGAGTGCTGGGTGGCACTGCTGGTTACCGTGTTTGTCCGCTCTTACGGGCACGCTGTGGGCACGCTGTGGGCACGCGAGTGACCAGCAGTCGTGCCGTACAGCCCGCAGCGCCTGTGCTGACCGAACCGCATCGTCTGTGGGGCACATTAGGAGGCTCCGTCGCGACTGCATACACCGGAGCTGACAGGTGGATCCTGCAATGTTGGTGACATACTCTTCTATGTACATCACCAACATTGCGCGGGAGGCACGGTATGTCCGTGACCCAGATCGACATCGACGACGACGCCTTGGAGCGTGCCATGGCTCTGGCTCACGTCCGGACCAAGAAGGAGGCGGTCAATCTCGCTCTGAATTTCTACGCCGAGCAGCAGGAGCGTGCGGCGCGCATAGGCCGTCACTTCGAGCGTGCCCGTACGTGGGGTGCCGTCGAGGATGCCGAGCGTCTGCACCGGGCGGAGAAGCACAGCCGGTGATCTACCTGCTCGACACGTCCGGCCTGGTCCGGCTGCTCCGCGATCCAAAACTGCAATCGGCCTGGTACGACGCGATCGATGCCGGTGCCATCGCGTCCTGCTACGTGCAACGCACCGAGTTCCTGTACAGCGCCCGAAACAGCCGTGAGTACGACGAGGTCGCGGAAATGTTCTCCGACCTCTACCCCGACGCTGCGGTACCGAAGAACGCGGGGCGTTGGATCAGCGCGGTGCAACACCGGATGGCCCAGGCCGGGGAGCATCGCAGTGCCTCGACAGTGGACCTCGTCATCGCCGCTACTGCCGCCCACCACGGTTTGGCTGTCCTCCACGACGACGCGGAGTACGGCACCATTGCCCGGCACGCGTCCGACCTGACCGAGCACAACATCCACGACGTCAACTGACGGGCTTTTGCCGCCCGACAAGTGGTGGATGGTGGGTTCCGCGAACACGGGGCCTTCGGACGTCGCCGGGCGGCCGTGCTGCAACGTGGACGGACTGCACCCGCAAGGGGTTTGGCCCTCCGCGTGCCCAATTCTTCCGGCGCGGGGGCGCGGGGAGAACGCCGAAACGACCTATCAATGAACAAGCCCCAGGCGGCTGACCTGGGGCTTCAATAAGAGCGATAAGAGCGGGTGACGAGAATCGAACTCGCACTTGCAGCTTGGGAAGCGACGGCGCCTGGGCGGAGGCTATACCTCTGACCTGGGCATACATCTTACCGGGTCCTAGAGGCCGGCATGGTCGCCCTCTCGGGCGGGGACATGCGGCCGATTGTCTACATCCGCAACGAGGAGTTCGCGGATGCTGTCTCCGTCCGTGCGAAGACCACCGAGCTGAGGAACCTGCTGGATCACGTTGATGAGATGGTCGACCGGGTCTTCGCCGACCACGAGGGCCGCTCGTGACGGCGACGACCACGAAGTTCGCCGTTAATACCCGTGATCACTCTGGATACCCGTCCCGGTCTGCGGCGTCGCCCGACATCCCGCGCTGGGTGGCCCAGATCGAACTGTCCCTCGCCGTGGTCCAAGAGATGTCCGGTCGGCTGGAAGCCTCCACCCGCCGCTGAGGGAACTTGAGGCGTAGAAGGGGCCGAGCACGGTCGGCATCCTGCCACTGCCACTGCCCGCGCTGAGCTTTGCGGCGCGGGCAGTGGAGGTCCGTAGCTAACTTATACATCAATCCAGTACATGGACTACTCTTGGTACATGTCCATGAAGCGTACGAACGTCTATGCCGACCCCGAAGACCTGGCGATCATCAAGGAGGCGGCCAAGCGGAGGGGCATAAGCGAGGCTGAGATCATCCGGCAGGGGATCCATCTCGCGGCCATGGCGAACCGAGTCTGGGACGAGCCGCTTTTCTCGCGGACGTTCGAGGGGTCGGGGCGTACGCCGACCAAGCCTGAGGTCCGTGACGCGATCGCCGATGCGGTCCGCCGCGAGACAGACCCGGGAACCGTCGCGTGATCATCGTCATTGCGGACACGTCCGGCCTCCTGGCCGCTCTCGACTTGACACACCCGGAACACGGAGCGGCGAACGAGGCGATCATGGCTGCTGGTCTCCTGGTGATGTCCCCGCTCCTGCTGGCGGAACTCGATCACGTGGCCACGCGCGAACTTGGGCGGGAGGCCGCCATCAGCGCGATCGATGACCTGCGGCGGTGGATGAGCCGGGGTCGGATCGTCATGCCCGAGATCACGCAAGACCACTTGGGCGCCGCGCAGTCCGTCCGAGTCCGCTACGGCGCGCTCGACCTGGACCTGGCCGACGCGGTGAACGTGGCGCTCGCCGCCGACTACGACACCGACGCGATTCTCACCCTCGACCGAAGGGACTTCCGGGCCGTACGGCCGTTGGGCCGTCACAAGGCGTTCCGGGTACTCCCGGACGACCTTCCGCTCTGACGCGAGATCCTCGGCGGCCAAGCGCCGGCTCCCGCAAGGAAGTTGCGCCCCTCTTGTCGAGATGCGCGATGAGCGGTAGGCGTCCGGCGTCGTTCGGGACGGGCAGGCTGAGTGCTCCGACCACGCGAACCTGCTCATGGCTGACGTGAAGTCGCAAATCAGTTCCGTGCTGCAACGTGGGCGGGCTGCACCCGCAAGGCACTCGTGCCCTCCGTATGCCCCATCTTCGAGCGCGGCACGTGCCAGAAAGTGCGGGAGAGTCCCGCTCGCGTAAAAGCCCCAGGCCGCTGACCTGGGGCTTCAATAAGAGCGATAAGAGCGGGTGACGAGAATCGAACTCGCACTCTCAGCTTGGGAAGCTGATGTTCTACCACTAAACTACACCCGCGTAGACGCCGGATTCGTGTCGTTCGTGCCGGTGTCGGAAACGCGGATTCACCATACCTCATGCCTGGCCCCCGGCGCTGAAGCCGTGGGGCCCAGTGGTGTTTCTGGGGCGTTTCGGGGGGTGGACGGGGCTGCGAGGCGCAGGAGTTGGGGCGTACGGTGGAGGACCTGGAGAGGGGTCGGGCGGGATCGGAGTGCCGCCTGGAAGGCCGTCCCTTTCATCCCGTAATGTGGCTTCCTCTTCAGTCAGACGCGGCTCTTGGGGAAGGGACTCTGAGGACTTGATGGAACGCAGCACCGTCGTCCGTTGTGCCGAGGGGCACGTGTTCAGCACCGCATCGCTTCCGATGCGGCAGGCCGATCGGCTCGGTCCTGGCCGGCTGATCCGTTGTCCCCGTTGCACCAGGCTCCGCAACGTCGTACCGGTGGAGTTCGAGAAGCGCTAGGCCGGCAGCGGTCAGTAGTTCAGGAGCCCGCGGGCCCGCCACGATCACCGGATTGTGGCGGGCCCGCGGGCTCTGCGTATCCTCGGGGCGTGCTTCTCTCTGACAAGGACATCCGGGCCGAGATCGACGCCGGGCGTGTGCGGATCGACCCCTACGACGAATCCATGGTGCAGCCCTCAAGCATCGATGTGCGGCTCGACCGCTACTTCCGGGTGTTCGAGAACCACCGCTACCCCCACATCGACCCCTCCGTCGAGCAGGCGGACCTGACGCGGCTCGTCGAGCCCGAGGGGGACGAGCCGTTCATCCTGCATCCCGGGGAGTTCGTACTGGCGAGTACGTACGAGGTCGTCAGCCTGCCCGACGACCTCGCGTCCCGGCTTGAGGGCAAGAGTTCGCTCGGGCGGCTCGGGCTCGTCACGCACTCCACCGCCGGGTTCATCGACCCCGGGTTCTCGGGGCACGTGACCCTTGAGCTGTCCAACGTGGCGACCCTGCCCATCAAGCTATGGCCGGGGATGAAGATCGGGCAGCTGTGCATGTTCCAGCTCAGCTCGGCGGCCGAGTTCCCGTACGGCAACGACCGGTACGGGTCCCGTTATCAGGGGCAGCGCGGCCCGACCGCCTCCCGCTCCTTCCTCAACTTCCATCGGACCCAGGTGTGAGCGGCGAAGACGTGGACGGTGTACGCGAGAATCTGACGTACGAGCGGTTCGGCACCGCCGTCCGTGAGCTTGCCCAGACCATCGCCGACGACGGGTACGAGCCCGACATCGTGCTCAGCATCGCCCGCGGCGGTGTCTTCGTGGCCGGCGGGCTCGCCTACGCCCTCGACTGCAAGAACATCCACCTAGTGAACGTCGAGTTCTACACGGGCGTCGGCACCACCCTCGACATGCCGGTCATGCTCGCGCCCGTCCCCAACGCCATCGACTTCTCCGACAAGAAGGTGCTGATCACGGACGACGTGGCCGACACCGGCAAGACGCTGAAGCTCGTGTACGACTTCTGCGTCGACGCCGTCGCCGAGGTTCGCTCCGCGGTTGTCTACGAGAAGTCGCAGTCCTTGGTGAAGTGCGAGTACGTGTGGAAGCGCACCGATGGCTCAGTCTGGATTAATTTCCCATGGTCGGTTGAGCCGCCCATCACCAGGAAGCACACCACCGTTTTGGACGCGTAATCCCAGGTCACAGCCCTTGGCCCTCACCTTCGGGTGAGGGCTTCTGCGTGTGTGGAGAGACGGCAGCCCCGGCGTGTCGGCTGGCACTGTTCATCCCAGGTATGGGGCCTCTCGCCCCTCGGTGGCGTGCTGCAACCGGAGCTGTTGCGTGTGATGCATGGGCAGGCTCTCCAGGTCCTCAGGGGCCACCCATCGCAGCTCCAGGGACTCATCCGAGATAGCCAAGGTCCCGCCAACGAGCCGGGCCCGGAAGCACACGTTGAACTGGCGGCGTACCTCCCCATCGCTGTACGCGATCACGTGCCGAGGGTCGGTGTACGTGCCGACGAGACCCGTGATCTCTACGTCCAACCCTGTCTCTTCCTTGACCTCCCGGACGGCTGTACCAGGCAGGCTGTCGCTCATCTCCATGCCGCCGCCCGGCAGAGCCCACAGGCCGCTGTCTGAACGCTTCTGGAGAAGGATGCGCCCCTTGTCGTCGGTCACCACGGCAGAGGCCGCTACAACCAAGCTGTTGGGTTCAGGGGCCGAAGGATCGTCGTAGTACTCAGTCCGTCCCACGGGTGACCTCCTGAGCCGTCGACCAGACGGCATCGAATGACTCGGCGTAAGTGTTGAACATCGACCCGCCCTCTGTGCGGCGGAGGTGCCACACCGGCGCTCCGTACGCGTTCACGCCCCAGACGTGGACGTTGACCAGAGCTTGGTCATCCACTCGATAGATCGAGTTGTAGAGGGTTGTCCCGTGGGTCCTGATCTCCATTCCTGGGACCCCGATCAGGGGCCGGTAGTGGAGCAGTGCCAGACGGCACCGTGACTCGATTCCGTGCCCGAACTTCTCTTCCTGGCCCCGGAGTTGGACGTTCGACGAGTCGGCGTCACCTAGACAGATACGCACCCGGCACCCTGCCTCTGCCTTCTCTCTCAGAAGGTCATTGAGTCGGGGGTACGCCTCATGCAGGAAGACGGCTGCATAGACAAGCACGTCGACCCGTTCCTGTGCCGACGACAGAAGGTCGATGAACACGGACACCGGGAGGTCTGCCCGCTGCTCGTAGAGGGCCACTAGCTCAGGGCTCACGGCCCGTGCCGACCGGGCCTGTCTCAGGGCTGGCCACAGTGCATGGATGTCCTCTCCCAGTGCCTCAGCCGCCTTGACGGCTGTAGCTCTCCTGGGAACCCTCCCCAGGTTCACCCATCGCTCGACGCTCTTGGGAGCAACTCCCGTTTGTTCAGCCAGAGTTGCATGTGTCCAGCCGCCTGCTGCCAGTGTCGCCCGTAGCCGCTCGTTGCCAGCCATGGCGTCCACCCCCTCCCGTTCGTCCCCTAGGGACGTTCTACCCCCACTGGGACGTCCCGAAGTGGGGATTGAGGGAGGTTCCTACGTCCCAGCGACCGGCCAGAACATGAATCCTCAGCGAGAGGAGTCAGGAATGGCAGCTACAGCAGACACCAACGTACGACAGGGCGATTACGTCACCTACTCTCCAAGAGGTGAGAGGTGCGCCGATTGCAGGCAGGAATTCAAGAGCCTGGAGCGTGTGTGGCGAGTCGCCATCGAAAGAGTGTCGGGTGCCCCGGCTCCTGGCCCATACCGTCATTACGGTGAGTGCCCGTAGGAGGCGTTTACGTGCTGGCTCCTATTGCCCCTGCCATGTCGCTTACCATGCTGGACCCTAATTTCCCGAGGGAAGCGAGGGTAAAGAAGGCGCCTACCCCTAGGGGAAAGGGACGGCCCACGGATAAACAGCAGCCACCCTCATCAAACAAAGAAGAGGCCCCCGGTTAGGTCCGGGGCTTCCTCGTTTCAATTACCAGTCATGCCGGAATTTCACCGGAGTGAGATAGTCAGACTCAATACTCCAATCAAGAACTGATTCCGAATCACTCGGATTCATTCCTCCCTAAGATTCCAGCACCATTGAGAATCACTTGGCTAAAGCTAGAGAGCTGGGATTCCTTGAATAGGGAGGGGGAGGGGCCCCTCCTTCAATTCCAATCGGATGGTCCGGACGGGTACTGAGTAAGACCCCTGGGGGTCGGCTCTTTGAGTCGGCCCCTTTGGCATGTCTGGGGGTAGTGGCTTGTCGGCAGGACCCCCGGTCTCCTGTGTTGCCCTCTGTCGTCCTCTCAGGGCCTTCCCCGGTACCGAGTGCCGGTCGTGCCCTCCTTGGGCCCTCCCTGAGGGCTCCCGTGCCCTCTCTGGCTTTCAGGTCGCTCCGCCACCGGCCTACGTGCGGGCGCCCTACGGCAGGCATCTCCACTCAGGTTCTGTGTCGGCAATGTTGGGCTGTCATCTGACAGTCGACCAATCAAGGCGTCACGTGAACTGAGATCAAGGCGCAGACAGGCTTTCGGAAGCGTTAGCACTTGCTTGCTTCGCTCGTTGATCGAGCACAGAAGTTCGTGTGTGCATTTCTCGCAGCGTTTGTGTGTATGAGCGTCCAGGGGGAGGGGGGGTACCCGGAAACGCGCATTACGCTGATCGGGACGTCATATGGTCTGAGATCCTGTACGGGTTCTCGTGGTTCAAGGAGGGGCCAAAATCTCTCCAAAGTAAGGGTGTGACCACAATCACGTACCCTTGCAATTACTGGCCAGGAGTCACTTATGGCTGAATCTGTCCAAATGCTGGATTCCTTAATCTTCACCGTGACACACGAAAACCCCCGGTTGGATGCCGGGGGCTATGTAGGGATCAGATGACCCATTCGGGCCCAGTTGTGGTGATGGAACCAGCCCTTCTGTAGATTTGTCAGAGCCTCTGAGACCGCGTTTGAGATCTGCCGTGCCTGAGAGCTGGGGTGGTCGTTGATCCCTACGTGAGTTGTGTTGGGGGCGGGTATCCGTCGGACCTGACGGATGAACAGTGGGTGTTGGTGGAGCCGTTGCTGCCGCCAGCGCGGGTAGGACCGAGGGGCGGGCGCCGGGAGAAGCACCCACGCCGGCGGATCGTGGACGCGATCTTCTACGTGGTGCGGACCGGGTGCGCCTGGCGGCAGCTGCCGAAGGACTTCCCGCCCTGGCCCACTGTGTACTGGTACTTCACCTGGTGGCACGACGATGGCACCGTCGAGCACGTCCACGACATCCTGCGCGGTCGGGTCCGTGAAGCCGACGGTCGAAACGCAGAGCCGAGCGCAGGGCTGATCGACTCGCAGTCCGTCCGCACTGCCGACACGGTCCCGGCGGCGACCAGGGGCTTCGACGCAGGCAAGAAAATCAAGGGCCGCAAGAGGTTCCTGGTCACCGACACCCTCGGTCTGCTCGTCGCGATCCATGTCGTCGCGGCCAGTGTCCAGGATCGCGATGGCGCGAAGCGGCCGCTGCTGTGGACTCGACTTGACCACCCGCGGATCCGGAAGATCTGGGCGGACCAGGGCTTCGCCGGCCGCCTGGTCGACTGGACCACCGAAATCCTCGGCCGCGAGCTGGACATCGTCCGCAAGGATCCTGGCCAGCGCGGCTTCCAGGCCCAGCCCAAGCGCTGGGCGATCGAGCGCACCTTCTCGTGGCTCACCGCCCACCGCCGCCTCGCCCGGGACGACGAGACCAGCCCGGCCCGGTCCGAAACCATGATCCGCTGGGCAATGATCGGCCTCATGGTCCGCCGCCTCACCCGCGGCCGACCGGCGGCACGGCAGGGCCCGCGCCCGCTCCTGCGAGAAGTTCCATAGATACGCCGGTCTGCCCCTCTATGGGCGACATCCGGCGTCAGTGCGCTACAGGATCAGGAACCGCTCAATCTTCTGTTGCAGGTCAGGTGGCAGGTCAGTCAACTCCGAGACGATCGCACGAAGCTCTCGGCCAAGTTCGGGAGACTCGGTCCAGACCGCTAGGTTTCTGGTGAGGACCGCGGACAGCAGATCACCCTCGTACATGTCCCCCTCTGCCATCGGGTTGTCCCGCAGCACCTTCAGAGCCAGCGGCAGGAGGTAGGGCAGTCCTATGTCTTGCCCGATCAACAGACGCAGGCCCTCGACTGTCAGCTCGCCGACCGGCCGACGCCGCAAGGCGTGTGCAGTAGCGACAAGACGCGTGGCGTCGGCCGGAAGAGCTGGCCAGCGATCGCGTTCAAGCTCTTCAAGGGAGCGATTACGGCTTCGGGATCGCGTCACCGCCCGATTGTCCTACGACGAGATCTCAAACGCGGTCTGAGTAAATGGAAAGGCACCGACTCGAAAGCCGGGGCCCATCTGAGAGGTGAAAGGCTAGATGCCGTCGTATTCCATGTGCCTCTCGTTCCTAAATCCCGCTTCATCTTCTTGAGCTTCGAGGAGGCCATTAATCACCTCTCGGAAGTTCTCGATAGCGGCTTGGTCGTATTCCTTGGACTCGTACTCACCCTGATTGGCTGTGATGTCCTCGGGTGCTACCAGGATGAAAGCTGGCTTCGACTTGGAGCTAATTGCTAGGGGGATGAGACGGAACCCTGAACTCCGCAGGAACGGCCCTCGGTCGTCCCACGACGACATGGCCTCCCACTTCTGGCCGTAAGTCTCTCCCGTTCCCTGTTCGGTCCAGTAGCCCGGCCTGAACGGCTCTGCTTCGAGCTTGGTCAGTAGCTCTGCGTTTTCTTCCATGGGCTCGGTCAAGGAGCCAAGAACCAGTGCGTTAGTCGCAGTCTTGATCGCGGCCAGTAGGTTCTCATTGGCCAACGTGAGTTCCTTGATCTGCTTGCGGTGGTCTGTTCCGGGAACCCATTCTCGAACCATGACTTCCTTCTCTCCGAGCCGATGAAGGAATCCGGACTCAAGTTCAGGCAACAAGAGGTCTCGTCGCCAGGAAGTACGGAAAGCGCAAGACTCCCCCCGAAGGATTCGGGACCCGCACCTGAAGTAGTGGTTCACTTTCTTGCTGCCATCCTTGCGAACAGATGACACTGCTTTGTCTGGGTACAGTTTGGTTCCGCAGGGGCATAGAAACAGTCCGGACGTGGGATCACTGTTCCCCCGGATCCCGCTACGGCTTCTGCTCAGGTTCTCCAGTACCTTTTGTAGCTGGTCAAATTCATCGTCAGTGAGGATGGGCTCGGCCCACCTGACAGGCTGACCTTTCCGAAGTAGTTCATCTCCCTTGTGTACTGCGATCCCCTTGAGGGTCGGCTTACGGAGAATTGCACCGAGAGAGCTAGTCATCCATTTGGAACCCCGGACCTTAGCTTGCGTTCCTGCTTTCTTTTTGTCGGCGTTCACATTCCGCTGATGATCCTTGGGTGTCAGGATTCCCCGCTGATTCCAGTCTCGGACAACCATGCCCATAGACCAGTTCTCGGTTACGAGCCGTTCGTATGCCTCCCGGACGAGAGGAGACGTCACAGGGTCCAGAAAGAGTTTGTACCGGAGTTTCCCGTCATCCTGCATTACTGGGGCAGGTCGGTACCCGAATGGCCAGGCGCCGCCACCCCAGAGATCTGAGTTACGGAAAGAGGCAGTCTGGTTTTTCCTCTTGCTAGAAATGGTCTCCCGGAACTTCTGTGCCTGAGAGGCTTTGACGTAGGCAATGAGGCGGCCGTCGGAAGTGTGGATATCCAGTGCGGGATCATCAAGGCAGATGATTTCCTTACCGGCCTCATGACACTTCTGTGCGAACTGTTCCCAATGCCACTGGTCACGGGTGATCCGGTCCAGAGCGGAGACCATGATTGCGTCCCACTCGTTCCAGAGCGGTTCCCTCATCCACTTGCCCAGAGACTTCCGGTCGGCCAGATTGACCGAGCCGGACACCGTGGCGTCAACGACGTCCCCCACCACAGGGCAACCTGTGCCAGCAAGAGCGGCGTCCTGGTCCTGGTTTTGCCGGTCCAGTGATGAGCTGGACTCTGTGTCACGGCTGATCCGACGTACCTTCAGCACTCTCATGCCGCGTTCCAGGTGCGGGTATCCGTGCATCCTGCCCCCCCCTCGGGCCACGCCGCTCCCCTCGGGCGCGGCTCAGAGAGGCAAGTGTAAGACGTCAATTCCGATGAATGGATCGACTTCCCTTGGAGCGTCGAGCCGCCCGTCGTGAAGCGGGCGGGGCAGGTGCTCGACGCCTGACGTCCAGGGTGACGTTCGGATTGACGTCCAGGGGCGAGTGTCTGCCCCGCCCCGTGGACGTCAGGCCGTCGCTCGGTCAGGGTGTTGTTCGTTCCACCGGGATCCACAGTTCCGCGTCCGCCTCCGTGGCGTCCGGGGAGAGGTGGGTGCGGAGGATCTCCGGGCCCGGCCTGCTCTGGTACGGGTTGGACGGGAACCACTGGGTGAACACGTCCCGCCACATGTGCTGGAGTGCCAGCGGGAACGGGCCCGAGCTCTCGAAGACGGCCCACGCTCCCGGGGGGACGGTGAGGGTGTCGAGGTCCTCCGGGGGTGTGGTCCCGGTGCCCGTCACCACCGCGTGGTAGTAGTCCAGTTCCGTTCCCTCCGCCCTGCTCGGGTCGAGGTTGTCGCTCACCCCCACGATTCCCCGCGGCTCCTGATCGGAGAGGGCGGAGAGGTCGGAGAGGTCGGACTGGGCGGCGATCCGCCGCATCGTCTCCGGTGTGAGGCTTCGGATGAAGTTCGCGATCTCCGGGTTCATCCCCTCGTGGACCAGCGGGACCCTGATTTTCTTCCCGACCACCTGGAATGCCTCTCTCTGCACGATCCTGTATCGCATGCTGCTGCTCCCCTCGATGACCAGACGGAAGGACAGCCGGGGCTGGGAGGTCAGTGCGGTTCCGGTTCGGCGGGCCTCGCCCGGGCCCACGCCGTGCACCGCGCGGAACGCCCGTGCGAACGCCTCCCCCGAGCCGTAGCCGTACCGCACCGCGATCTCCAGCAGCGTCCGCTCCCGGGCCAGCACCTCGGCGCCCGCCACGGTGAGCCGTCTGCGCCGGATGTACTCGGACAGCGGGAGCCCCGCCAGCGCGGAGAACAGCCGGCGGAAGTGGTACTCCGACGTCATCGCGATCCGCGCCAGTTCGGTCACCTCGATCGGCTGATCGAGACGCGACTCGATGTGTTCCAGAGCCTCGTTCAGTCGCTCCAGCAACTCGGCCTCCTTCCTTTGCGTCCTCCACGTTAGGAACGTCGCACCTTGCCGGACCCGACAGTCCGTGCCCGGTCCGGTCGGGTGATGCCCACATCGGCTCGTTGGGTCCGTTGACCCGCTGACCCGTCGGTCCGTCGGTCCGTCGGTCCGTTAGAGAAACGCTTGCGTTTCGCTTTCGGGTTCCGTAGTTTGTGTGTACGAAACCGTTTCGTATCGATCGGCCCGCCGGTCGGTCAGGGGGAGGGGAGGAGCGGCATGAGTGTGCTGATGGCCGTAGCCCTCTCCCTCGTCTCCGCCGTCTGTTACGCCACCGCCGCCGTGCTCCAGGAACGGACCGCCGCCGGCGCCGCGAGCCTGCGCTCCGCGCTCAGCCGCGGTTCCTGGTGGGGATCCGTCGCCCTCAACGGCGGCGGGGCGCTGCTGCACGTGGTGGCCCTGCGGTACGGGCCGCTGACGCTCGTGCAGCCCCTCGGCGCGCTGAGTCTGGTGGTGGCGGTCCCGCTCGGTTCGCTGGTCACCCGCCGCCGGACCTCCGGCAGGCAGTGGCGCGGGACCGCCCTCACCCTCGTGGGGCTCGCCGCGCTGCTCGCCGCCACCGCGTCGGGCGGCGTGCCGGTCGACACCCTGGGGACCGGTGAGGTGTTTCTTGTCGCGCTCACCGCCGCCGGTGCCGTCGTGGCGCTCGTTCGTTTCGCCTCCGGCCGTCAATTCGCCTCCGGCCGTCGTTCCGCCACTCCGGGCGGCGGTCTCGCCTTCGCGGCGGCCTCGGGCATCGCCTCCGGGGTCGGCTCCACGCTGGCGCAGAAGCTCGCCGTCGGGCCCACGTCGAGCTGGAGCCTCGTGGCGGTGGCCGTGCTGACCGTGGGGTTCGCCACCACGGGGGTGCTGCTCTCGCAGAAGGCGTACCGCAGTGGCCTCGGCGGACCGCTCGCCGTGCTCACCCTGGTCAATCCCGTCGCCGCGTCCGCCATCGGCATCACCCTGCTCGGTGAGGGCGTCCAGTGGGGAGCGTTCGGCGGGCTCGGGGGCCTCCTGGCCCTCGTTGGTGCCGGTGCGGCGGCCCGTGGCGTGCTCCTGCTCAGCCTGCCCCGGGCCGAAGCGCAGCAGGGGGTCTCTGTCCAGGAGGCAGCGGCCGAAGGCGTCGGCGAACTGACCGGCGTTGTCAACCTCACCGGCATGAGCCGGGCCGCTCTCTGAAAGGTAGTGAAGGTAGAAAATGACCATGACCACTCTCGACATTCCGGTACGGGCCGCGGTGCGCGCCGCCGGACTCGTGGACGTACCCGCCGTGGTGCGGTTGATCACGCAGAGCTCCGCCGGGCACTCGGAGCAGGCGCAGCGCGCCATGCGGCTGGTGCTGGCCCATCACGCCCTGGAGAGGGGGCAGGTGTGGGTGGCCGAGCGGGACGACGACGGCACGCTGCTGGCCGCCGCCATCTGGCTGCCGCCCGGAACCGGCACCGATCCCCCCGGCCCGCACCTCAGGAGCGTGCTCTCCCGTGAGATCCCCACCGGCCGTTCCGCTGCCGAACCCGCCTTCTGCCTGCCGCAGCACCCGTTCCTGTCGAGGGTGCTGCAGGCGGCAGGGCCCGATCGGTCGACGCCGTACTGGACGCTGCTCGCCGTCTGTGTTCCGGACGAGACGGAGGCCTGGGACCGTACGGTGGTCGACGGGCTGCTGGCTCCGGGGCTGCGGGTCGTCGACGACCAGGACGCCACAGCCGTCGCGATCACGTTGTCCGCCCGTCACGGGGATCAGCTGCGGCACCTCGGGTTCCGCGGGCCGCGGCAGGCGCGCGTCGCGCCGGGCGCGAGCGTGTGGCTGACCACCCGGCACGCGCTGGTGGAGGCCGCCGCCTGAACACGGTCGCGGTTGTGGCGGTAGCCGCGGCTACTGGCAGACCACCGGGACCCGCTGGACCTCGTTGTTGGCGAAGCCTCCTCGGTTCCACGGCTGGGTGAGGGGCTGGGACGTGCCCTCGGCGTCCGTGGCGCGGGCCGTCAGGACGTGGCGGCCCGGGGTCGCCGTCCAGGGCGTGTGCCAGTGGCGCCAGGACCATGGACCGCCCGTTGCCGCGGCGAGTTCGGCGGTCTGCCAGGACGCGCCGTCGTCCGCGCTGACCTCGACCTTCGTGACCGGCGCGCGGCCCGACCAGGCCCGGCCCTCCAACCGCACGGGACCGGGGCGTACGACCCGGGTGCGGGACATGAAGTCGGGGAAGCCGGGCGGGATCATCAGCGCGCGCGGGGCGATACGGGTGACCGGGTCGCCGGGCTCGTCGGGGGACTGGCGGAAGCGGTACGCCACCGCCTGCTGGAAGCCCGTGAAAGGGGTGTCGGTCAGCTCGATGTCGGTCAGCCACTTCACATGGGCCATGCCGTACCAGCCGGGGACGATCAGGCGCAGCGGGTAGCCGTGCTGCGGTGGCAGCGGGGCCCCGTTCATCTCGTACGCCACCAGGACCTCGGGGCCCGGAGCGGCGGCGGTGGCGTCCGCGAGGGTGAGGCTGCGGGCGTAGTCCTGTTCGACGCCGCGTTCCACTCCGTGGTCGGCTCCCGTGAAGACCGCCTCGACGGCGTCCGGTTCCACTCCCGCCTCGGCGAGCAGCGTCCGCAGGGGTACGCCCGTCCAGTCCGCCGTGCCGACCGCCTCGACCAGCCAGGGCTGGCTCACGGGGCGGGGGGCGAGCCGGGCCCGGCCGTTGCCCGCGCACTCCATCGTCACGCGGTGGGTGACCGGCGGGAGGGCGCGCAGGGCGGCCAGGTCCAGGGTCAGGGGCGTACGGACGCGGCCGTGGATCTTCAGGGTCCAGGTGTCGGCGTCGGCGGCCGGGATGTCGTAGTGGACGAGGATGTAGTGCAGTCCGGGCGGGGTCACGTCGTAGCGCAGGGCCTCCAGGGGGAGGCCGTGGTTGCGGGCCGCGAGGGCGAGTTCCTCGTGGCCGATCCCCTCGTCGGGGGCGGCCACGCGGCCGGGTGCGCTGACCTCTGGAAGGGCGTTGCGTTCGTCTGTAGCGTCTGTCACGTCCGTGGCGTCCATGGCGTTCATGACGTCCATGGTGCTCCCCCGGGACGGGCCGGGCACCCGTATGGTCCCGCCCGGGGCCGGACATGCCCGGAGGCCGGACCGCGAGCGGCCGGCCTCCGGTACGCAGGACGCGTGCGGGGTTCCTAGAACGTGCCCAGCTTGATGATCGACAGCAGTGCGATCAGCTGGATCGCCGACGCGCCCAGGGCCTTGGGCCACGGCAGGTCGTGCGACTTGCCGACCATCAGCGTGAACAGCGCGCCGGCCGCCACCCAGGTCGCCCAGCCCAGGATGCGTACGAAGGGTGCGTCGCCGCTCGCGAACATCGCGACGACCAGGCGCGGCGCGTCCGTGAGCGACATGATCAGCATGGAGAGGCCGACCGTGGGCTGCCAGGCGCCGTCGCCGCCGAGCTGGCGGGCCAGGGTGTGGGTGACCACGCCCAGGATGAACGCGCTGAGCACGATCGCGACCGCCGTCACCAGGACGATGGGGACCGCGTTCGCGAGGGTGGCGTTTATGGCGTCCGCGCGGGCGCCGTCGAAGCCGAAGACGGCCAGCAGGCCGTAGAGGAACGTCACGATGAGGGCGGTGCCCCACATCGTGTAGTCGCGCATGTGCAGGAAGGTCTGGTTCGGGCGCAGGACGATGCCGCTCAGCAGTTCCTTCCAGCGCAGGGGCGGGCCGACGGGCGGCGCGGGAGTGCTGCCCGCACGGTAGGTGTCGCCCTGGTTGTACGGGTCCTCGCCGACCGAGAACGCCGTCGTGTGCCCCGGCTGGTTGGCCGCGTACGGGTCATGACCCTGCGGTGGCCGGCCCTGCGGGTGGCGGCCCTGTGGGGGATGGCCCGGGTCGCCGAAGTACTCCGGCTCCCCGTGTCCGTTCCCCTGGGGGTGTCCGTTGCCCTGCGGCCACTGCTGCGGGCCGTTGCCGCCGCCACCGCCGTACTGGGGCTGTTGAGGGTGGGCCCCGGGCGCGGGGGGATAGCCGTACGACGGGCCGCCCTGTGGGGCCTGCTGTCCGTACGGCTGCTGCCGCTGTTGTTGCGGAGGCGCCTGCTGCGTGCGGTTGTCCCGGCCGCGTCCGATCCTGAATCCAGCCACGTAATCGAACGTACCTGGTCCCGCAGAGTCACGTGCCGGGCCCGGGGCATCGGACCCGGCTTTGCGGCCGACCTGTGACATCCCCTAGGGGGTCTGCCAGACGTTTCGTCAGAGGCTGCTCAGGGTTTTTCCGTAGGTGAGCGCGCTCGTCGGGGCGGGTAGGCCCAGTCGGGCGGGGGTGAGGGCGTAGGAGCCGTCGGCGCTCGCGTGCGGGAACACCCACAGGCCACCGGAGTTGACGTTCTCACCGGGGGAACCGACGGTCAGGTCCGGCCTGCCGTCGTGATCGTGGTCGCCGGTCGCGGCAGCCGCGCCGAAGGCGTCGCCCGCCTCCGCGGCGCCCGGGACGCTCGGGGTGCCCTGGTTGTACGCGACCGCGCGGCTGTCGCCGGACTCGTCGGCCAGGCCGTCCTCCGTGCCGAACAGCACGGTGGCCGCGCCCGCGCCCGCCCGGGTGCCGATCGCCTCGCCGGGGGCGCCCGCGACCAGGTCGTCGCGGCCGTCGCCGTCGAGGTCGGCCACGGCGAGGGCGGCGCCGAAGCGGTCGCCGGACTCGGCGACGCCCGGTACGCCGACCGTGTCCTGGTTGAGGGTCTGATGGCGGAAGCCGAAGGAGCCGCTGGAGCCGGCGCCGTAGTGGACGTGGATGCCGCCGCCCTTCGCGTACTCCTCGGGGCCGCACGGGTCGTCGATGTTCTCGTCGGCGATCTCGCGGCACTCGCCGAGGACCAGGTCGGCGTGGCCGTCGCCGTCGAAGTCGCCGGAGGCGAGCGCGGAGACACCGGAGTTGTCGGTGTTCCACACGTTGGCCAGGGACTCCTCGGCCTTCTCCCACGCCCAGATCCTTACGTGCGACTGGGTGAACGGGTCGTTCGCCCAGTACCCGACCGCCAGGTCCGCCGCGCCGTCTCCGGTGAAGTCGCCGGTGGTCAGGATCGGGGCCCGGCCGCCCATGGGTCCGCTGACGACGGTCGCGGCGAGGCCGTCGGCGGTGCGCAGGACGACCTTGTCCTTGCCGCCTGCCACGATGTCCCTGCTGCCGTCGCCGGTCAGGTCGGCCGCGGCGACGGACAGTCCGTACGCGGCGGAGGCGGCGGGGCCCGTGGTGACGTTGGCTCCGGGGCCCGGGCCGCCCTTCGCGCCGCCCACGACGACGACCACGCCGGCGTCCGTGCCGCGCCCGGTGATGTCCTCGCCGGGGGCGCCGGCGAGCAGTTCCGCGATGCCGTCGCCGTTCAGGTCCTCCAGCGCCACGGAGGCGCCGAAGCGGTCGCCCGCCTCCGGGGTGCCGGGTACCTCGGCGGTGGCCTGCGTGACGCGGATGCCGCCGTGGGCGCCGATGCCCTTCCTGCCGCCCCACACGACGTTGACGTACCCGGCTCTCGCCTTGCCACCGACGGCGCCGTCCGGCACGCCCGCGGCCAGGTCCGGGTAGCCGTCGCCGTTGAAGTCGCTGGTGGAGGGGGAGGGCGGGGTGGCGGCGGCCGCCGTGGGAGGGAGGGCGAGGGCCGTGGTCGCCGCCGCGGCGACCGTGGCGGCGAGGGCGGCGTACGTCCGTATGCGCACGGGGGACTCCAGGGGCTGGGATGGCTTCAAACAGGTGGCCGGGTGGCCGGATCGGACGGTTTCGCTCGGTTCACCTGTGTGACACCTGGAGTACGTGCGGGGTTGTGTCGGGTTCGGAGCCGCTGTCCCTGTAAGACGCTCTCGGCGGGCAGGGTTACGGCACGAACGACCGCAGCTGTTCGTCGAGCCACGGGTAGAACTCCTCGGCCCTGGTGTTCAGCCGGGACTTCAGGTGGCGCGTCGGTTCATCGGCCAGTACCTCGATCGAGCCGTCCGCGACTCCGTCGTAGGCCTGTGCGACCACGCTCGCGGCGCTGACCTTCGGAACGTCCCAGCGTGCCGCCATCGGCGTGTCGACCATGCCGACGAGAAGGCCGATCACCTGTGTTCCCTGCCCCTGCAACTGCGTCCGCAGCGCGTTGGTCGCCGACCACATCGCGGCTTTCGACGCCGCGTAGCCGGTCGGCACGTTGACCCAGCTCGCCGAGGACAGGATGTTCAGGAGCGTGCCACCGCCGTGTGCGGCCAGCACCGGGGTGAAGGCGTTCGCGACGCGGAGTGTCCCGAAGAAGTTCGTCTCGAAGATCCGGTGGAGCTCGTCCTCGGGCCCCGCGATGGAATCGCCGGCGGGTGCGATACCGGCGTTGTTGATCAGGAGGTCGACGTCCGGCGCGGCGGTGACGGCGGCGGCGACGGCGCGGGAGTCCGTGATGTCGAGGGGCAGCGGCTGGGCCCGGGGGTCGTCCCAGCGCTTCGGCGTGCGCGCGGCGGCGTAGACCTTGGTGGCTCCGCGTTCGAGCGCCTGCAGCACGAACTGTTCGCCGAGTCCGCCGTTGGCACCCGTCACGAGTACTGTCCGGCCGTCGAGTGACTGGTTCATCTATACTCCAGAACTAAGTGGGGACTATCCCCGAATGAGTATGTGGGGACACTCCCCGCTTAGTCAAGGAAGGGTGGGCATGGCTGCTGACCGAGGTGCCACCGCGAAGGCGGCGCGTCCGCTGCGGGCGGACGCCCAGCGCAACCGCGAGGCCATCCTCCGCGCGGCGCGGGAGACCTTCGAGGAGGAGGGGGTACTCGCCTCGCTCGACGGCATCGCCCTTCGCGCGGGCGTGGGGAACGCGACGCTCTACCGGAATTTCCCGACCCGGGACGACCTGCTGGCCGCGGTGATGCAGGACTCCATCGACATCGCGTTGACCGAGGCGGACGAACTGGCTCGCTCGCTCGGTCCGCGGGAGGCCCTCGCGGAGTGGCTGGTGCGGCTGACCTGGAAACTGCGCATCTGGCACGACCTGCCGTACTGCGTCGCCACCGCCCATCAGGACCCGGAGTCGTCCATGAACGTCGCGTGCAACCCCCTGCTCGCGCGGACGGACGCCCTCCTCGGTGAGGCGAAGTCCTCGGGCGACGCGATCGGGACCATCACCGCCGACGAGGTGTTCGAGCTGGTCACGACGCTGTCATGGGGTGTCGACCGGTTCCGTGACGACCAGCGGACCGCGCGCAGGCGAGTGGAGGTCGCCACGGCCGGCGTCTTCGCCTGAGGGCGGGACAGCTCTTAGGGGTTTCTGATGGATCGGTTGCCTGGAAGTGGGCGTGGCGGGGCCGTCGGGGGAGCTGTCGCCGCACCCCGTGAGCAGGCAGCGGCGACCGCCGACGAGCAGTGCGACGGCCGCCCGCGGAAAGCCGGCGCGGCGCCTCAGCTCTCCGCGCCGAGGAACTCCGAGGTGGAGAAGGTGAGTCCGGGCTTCCGCGCGATCAGGTCCTTCTTCGCGCCCGGGTACACGGCGATCGTGTCCTCGGTGTCCCCGCGGTAGGTGCGCACCACCAGGTCCGCCCGCTTGTCGCCGTCGAAGTCGGCGACCGTCAGGACCCGGGTGGTTCCCCGGGCGGGCGGCTGCACGGTCACCATGCCGGACGTGGAAAGCCCGCCCGAGCGGCCCTTGAGGATCCTCAACCGCGAACCGCTGGCGACCAGTTCGCTCACTTTGTCGCCGTCGAAGTCCCCGGCGTCCAGGACCGTACCGGCGACGGCGAGTTCGGCGCGCAGGGTGCCCGGGACCTCGTACCGCAGGGCCGTGCCGCGCAGTGTGCCGATCGCCGCGTCGAGCCCCTTGCCCCTGCCGAACTGGCCGAAGGCGACGTCGACACCCCTCGGGAGGGCGACCGCGGTACCGGTGGGGCCGGTCGGTCCGCCCAGGACGAGGGAGGAGTCGGAGGTGCCGGACCCCTCGGCCGTACGCACGAGCAGGTCGTCGTAGCCGTCGCCGTCGACGTCCACGGCGGGGGGCGCCGGGGCGTTGCCGGGCGAGGCGAGCGGCGCGCCGGCCGCCTTAGGGGCTCCCTTGCGGGTGAAGGGGCCGCGCAGCTGGCTGAGGTGGCCGTCGGAGGCGTGCACGACGAGGTCGGCCGCCCCGTCGCCGTCGAAGTCGCCGCACACCGGCTGGTCCGGCCAGTCGTTGCCGAAACGGGCCTGCGCGGGGATCGCCAGTTTCACCGCCTTGCCGGACAGGCCCCGGGCCGAACCGAAGAGGATCTGCAGCGGCACCGGCGGCTGCCCCTGTCCGTCGTACGGCGGGTCGGTCGAGACGACGAGGTCGGTGAAGCCGTCCTTGTCCAGGTCGCAGCTCGCCTCGGCGTCGAAGACGGCGGGCGACTGCCCCTTGGTGGTGGCCGCGTGCTGCGCCGGACTGAGCAACTGCCGTGCGCCGGGGACGAGTCCGCGCTCCGAGCCGTACACGATCCCGATACCGGCGTCGTCCCCGTGCGTGTCACGTTTCACGAGATCGTTGAGTACGAGGTCGCGGTGCCCGTCGCCGTTGAAGTCGCTGTCGACCTCGCTGCCCCGGCCCAGCGGGACGGGGATCCGGGCGGGAGCCTTGGCGACCGTGAGGGGCCCGCGGTCGGCGGCGGCCTTGTCGCCGCCGTCCGGCCCGCCGCAACCGGCGAGCAGCAGGGCGCAGCCCGCCACGGCACCCGCCGCACGTATTCCGTTCTTCCCCATGGCCACGTCAACCCCGACCGCATCGTGAGACAACAACCTGCACATGATGCGGTCGGGACGTGTCAAAAGTCATCAGGGGTGGCCGTTTTCAGCCCTTGCCGACACCTTGTCGATACCTCGTCGACACCGTGTCGCTCGTCATGACCTGCTGCCGTTGGAGCGGCCGAAGAGCTCGATCTCCGCGATGGAGACCTGCTTCTTGGCGTCGGCGGCGTACGCCGAGCGCAGGATGAACCGCACCGCGACGACCTCACCCACCCGGAACTTGCGGGCCTGGCCGCCCGCGCTCCGGTCGAGGTTGAGGATCCGGGTGCTCTTCTTGCCGTCGGCGGTGGTGATCTGCGCCTCGATGCGCTTCGGGAGGGCCGACTCCTGAAGGTGTTCCACCTTGGCCGAGACGCCGGAGGTGATCACCACGTCCAGCAGCCGGGTCGGGGTGTCGAAACGGGCTTCCACCCACTCGCCCTCACCGGTCTGCGAGACCCCCGGACCCCACCAGGTGTTGCTGAGGCCGTCGAAGGCGAGCTGCGCGCTGTGTCCGGGGTACGAGCGGGACGCCCTGACACTGTCCGGGCCGACCGGGGCGCGCTTGGCGAAGTGGTCGCGGGTCGCGTCGATGCCGTCACCGATGTTGACGATGAGGGCGATGATCAGGCCCAGTACGGCGGCGCCGACGACCAGGTTCATGATGCGGCCGAAGCCGCGGCGCAGGCGGGGGCGTTCGCCCGCCCACGGGATGTCCCCGTTGCCGAAGTTCAGCAGGCGGCGCCACCAGGTCTGCCGGTCCGGCGGGCGCGGGCCGCCTTCCATGGGCATGGCGCAGCGGGCGCAGAAGTGCCGGTCGGGCCGGTTGGGGGTGGCGCACCACGGGCACGGCGGGCCGTCCTGCGGGCCGGACTCGGGGCCCGGGGCGCGGACCTGGGGACGGCCCGCCAACGGGACGCCCGGCAGCACGGGGGCGACGGCGGGTGTGACGGGGGCCCGGGGTTCGGGGTCGTTCACGGGGATGAGGAGGGACCTGGCCCGTTCGTCCGCCGTGTCGGCGGCGGAGGGGGGCGGGGCGCCGTGGCCGAGGGCCACCCTCGGCTCGGTGTCGGTGTCGTTCGCGTGGCCGCCGGTGGCCGTTGTGGCCGTTCGCGGGGTGAGGGCGGAGAAGATGTCGGGGGCGGCCGGGTCGGCCGGCGCGGCCGGGGACGCGGCAGCGGGGGCCGGCGCCGGGTTCCGCTGTTCGGGTATGGCGGTGCCCGCACCGGCGCGGGGGCCGGCGGGAGCGGAGGGGTGCGGCGGGGTGGCCGCGGACGGGGTGGACGCGGAGCCGGAGCCGCTGTCGCCGCCGTGTCCGCCGCCGTCGCGTCGGCGGGTCTCGTCCCCGGCGGTGTGGCCCGCGGTGTGGCCCGCGGCGGAGCCGACCGCCGTGGCCGGGGTGTCATGGGCGGTCCGGGCCGTGCCCGTACCGGCACCGGGCGCGGCGAACGCGTCCCAGCCCGGTTCGTTGCGTGCGTCGTCGCGCGAGTCGTTGCCCGGAGTGCTGCCCTGACTGCTGCCTGGACCGTTGCCCGGCTCGTTGTCGGCCCCGCGGCCGGTCGCGGAGTCCCGCGCCGGGGCGGCGGCTCCCGCGGGCACCGGGGCCGCGGCGTTACGGCCGGTGCCCCAGCCGAGTACCGCACCGCAGGAATCGCAGAAGGACTGGCCGGGCTCCGCGCGGGTGCCGCACTCGGCACAGCTGCGCGCCGGCTCCTGTCCCGTGCCGGAGTTCTGGCTGGTCATCTCTCGGGAATCCTTTCGGCGGCGGTCACCTGGACCGTGTAGGGCATGTGGGCGGGACGGGCGGCTGCCACGAGACTGTCCAGGCGGTGTTCGTCCGCACGGGTCGGGTTGGGCAGCCGTAGAGCGACGTGCAGGCGCGGGCGGCGGTCGCCGGGGACCGGGCCGAGCGGCCGGGCGTCCCAGGAGGCGCCGCCGCTCTCGGTGATCTCCGGGGCCACGCCGAACACCAGGCGTACGGCCTCGGACAGGCCGCGGCTGGTGCCCCGTACCCGGTGGAGGAAGGCGGCGGCGGCGACGGCGGCGCGCAGCCGGTCCTCGGGCTCGCTGCCGTCCGTCTCGGCGCCGACCCAGCCGGCCAGCCACCGCGTGAAGTCCACCGGTGCCAGGGACGGCGTGAAGTAGGAGTCCAGGTTGTCGAGGACGGCCAGGATCGGCGCGAGCACGTCGTCGAGCCCACCGACGAACCGCTGCGCCAGATCGTCGTCGGCGAACACGGCGGGCAGTGTCATTCCGATGGGCGCGGAGGAGCCAAGCCCGTCGATGGAACCCCTCACGGCCGGTCTCCCCTCGCGCGGGCGTACGCGTGCTGGGTGTCCGCGTGCCGGGCGAGGCACTCCGGGACCCCGGCGACGGCCCACGCGCGGCCCTCGGCCGGACGGACCGGACGAGCCGCCGGAGAGGCCGCGTGGCCCCTCAGGCCCGTGGGGCGCGCCGGTGCGGTGGTCGTGCGGCGGATGCCGTCGCGCGCGGTCCGCGCGCGGGAGCCCCGCGTGGTGGCGGTCTGCCGGGTACGGGGCCCGGACGGGTCGGAGGTCTGCGGCAGGTGGCTCATGCGCGGTCTCCGATCACTCGGACGCGGTGGTCGAAGGGGAAGACCAGGGACGGGGCGGCGAGGTCGATGCGGTCCGTCGCTTCGCCGCGCTTGCCGGTCAGCGGGTCGGCCGGGTGGAGCTGGACCTCGTCGACCAGTTCGACACCGGGGACCCGCTGGAGGACGGCGAACACCTCGCCGGACTGCACGGGCCGGCCGAAGCGCCAGCCCCGCCCGTCGGCGCCGCCGGTCAGCGGGTCGAGGTGCCGGTACAGGGCGTCGTGCGCCTGACGGCGGACCCGGTCCGTGTCGGTGCCACGGAACGCGTGCACCGTGGCCACCACCGTGATGCCCTGGTAGAAGGGCGGGCCCACCGCCAGGCGCGTGCCGATCAGGCGCCGTTCGTCGAGGTGCCGGGTGATGCGGTGCAACAGCGCGTCACCGGGGACCAGTTGCTCGAAACGCAGTCGGCCGCCCGGGTCCGGTACGGCCTGGGGCACCACCAGCACCCGTACCGCGTACGCCCCGTGCTCGCCCTCGTCGCCCTCCAGGCAGGTGATGCGGGCCGTCTCGGGCGCGGCCCGGCGGGCCAGCTCCTCGTAGTCGCGCAGGGTCACCGCCCGCTCCTGGGCGCGCAGCGTGATGGGCGCCCGGGTCTTCGCCTCCTCCACCGTCTCGCCGTCGACCCCGCCGCGCGCCGCCTCCCGGTTGACGACCTCGGAGACGTACGGGACGGAGGTGCGCAGCACCTGGACGGCACCGCGCGCCACGTTGCCGGACTTGCCGCCGCCCGTGCGGTAGCGCCGGGCGCGGATGACGGCGCCCTTGGGGGCCACCGCCCCGTACTGGCGCAGGGTGCCGTCGGGCTCCCGTACCGCCGGGCCGAACGCGATGTCGCCGGTCGCGGCGTCCAGGGTGATGTGCCGGTCGTACGAGGTGGACGCGGCGAACGACGGGACGACCTCCCAGTCGGTCCAGCCCTCGTGCTCGGCGGTCTGCAGCAGCACCGGAGGGGTGTCGCCCACCACGGGGAAGTGGGCCAGCCGCAGCCGCTGCCCGGGCAGGCCGCTGGACTCGCCGAGCGCCTCGTCGGTCACGGTCTCGGCGTGCACGGTCGCGGTGGTGCCGCCGAGCGTGAACGCGTCCACGGAGCGCACGGTCGGCGAGGTCGTGTAGAAGGGCTGGTCGGGCAGGGGCTCGGTGACCCGGCAGCGCAGCCAGCCGGCCTCCTGGCCGCCGGTGCGCGACAGGGTGTGCGCGCCGGGGATGTGCAGGACGACCTCGCCCGGCCGGTTCAGACCGCCGGTGCCGTCCCGGTCGACCTCGCAGACGACCCAGCCGTCCTCGGTCCACGCCTCCCACAGCAGCGGGGGCTGGCGCGGGTCCACGCCGACGCCGTCGACCCGGCTGTCCAGCTCCATCGCGACCGCGCAGTGCGGGACGGCGGTGTCCAGTCCGATCAGCATGCAGTCCCCGGGCCGCGGGGACTCGGTGAAGCACATCAGGTCCTTGCCCTCGGCGAGGTCGGCGGTCCTGTCGGTGACGGGCTCACCGTCGCGCTGGACCACCAGGTACCGCAACTCGCACGGCACGATGACCAGTTCGTCCTCGGTGGCGAAGACCGCGGCCTCCTCGCTCTCGGTGCGCGTGGTGGCGACCTCGGTGCCCACCGGCAGCAGCACCGGCTCGTCCTGCGGCGCGGACAGCCAGAACGTGACGTCCGTACGCGCGGCGGAGGGCGGGAAGAGGGTGATGCCCACCAGGTCCAGGAACGCCAGATGGTTCTTCTCCGGCACCCGGTTGAGCCGGTAGACGATCTGGTCGGCCATGTGGGCGACCGTTTCCACGAGGGTGACGCCCGGGTCGGAGACGTTGTGGTCGGTCCACTCCGGGGCGCGCTGCTGGATGTAGCGCTTGGCGTCGTCGACGAACTGCTGGAAGCGGCGGTCGTCGAGGTTCGGGGAGGGCAGTGCCATCAGCGGTCGCTTTCAGGGGAGTCGCCCGCGCCGGGGGCGTCGGGCTCCTCGTGGGAAGGGATGACGTAGAACGGGAAGACGAGGCTGCGCGGGTTGTTGGTGCCGCGGATCGAGTAGCGGACGTCGATGAAGAGCACGCCCTGCTCGCTGTCGGAACCGGCGGTCACATCGACGTCGCTCACCTCGATGCGCGGCTCCCAGCGGTCGAGGCTCGTGTACACCTCGTGCTGGATACGGCCGGCGGTGGCCTCGTTGACCGGGGCGAACACCAGGTCGTGGATGGCGCAGCCGAACTCGGGGCGCATCGGCCGCTCACCCGGCGCGGTCGACAGGACGAGCCGGATGGCCTCCTCGATCTCGCGCTCCCCGCTGACCAGGGCGATACCCCCGGTGGGTCCGATGCGCAGCGGGAACGCCCAGCCGGATCCGACGAACTGCTCGGCCATCAGGGGGCCACCCGCCTTCTCGTCCTCGTCGTCATGGTCATCACGGTCGTCATGGTCGTCACGACGGTGGTTGTCACGGTCGCGGTCGCGGTCGCGGTTCTTGCGGTCCTGTTCGCCACGGTCCTGTTCGCCACGGTCCTGGTCGTCTTGGTCCTGGTCGTCACGGGATCGGGTACGGCTTCTTGTTGACCGTCACGAGGCCCATGAGGTCGATGTTGATGGCCCGCATGCCCACCTGGCCGATGGTGTTGATCTGCACGGTGCCACCCGCGTTCAGCGTCGCGGCACCGGCCGCCTTGAGGTTGAGGGCGCCCACCGCGTCCACGGACACGGCCCCGCCGAGCGACTTGAGGCTGACGATCCCGCGGCCCTGGAGGGTGAGCGGCCCGCCGCTCTTGATGCTGATGCTGCGCCGGGCGCTCAGCGAGAGGTCGGTACCCGCCTCGATGGACACCGAGGTGCCGCCGGTGATGGTGACGGCGCCCTTGCTGTCCACGGTGATCTCGGTCTTGGTGCGGTCCAGGTTGATGGTCAGCCGGTCGTTGCCGGTGGCCAGCCGGACGCCCTGCTTGCGCAGGCCGGTCTGCTGGCTGAGCAGGTCCATCCGATTGCCGTCCCGGTCGGACACGGTGTGCCGGATCGCCTTCTTCTTGACCGGGTCGTGCAGCCACACGTCCTTCACCACGGTCGGCTTGTCGACGCCGTTGTAGAGGCCGCCGATGACGAACGGGTGGTCCAGGGCGCCCCGGTCGAAGGCGACCAGCACCTCGTCCCCGACGTCCATCGGGAAGATCCCGCCGCCCGCCTTGCCGCCCAGCTGCACGGTCCGCGCCCAGTCGCTGACGTACGCGTCGTCCAGCCACGGGAACTGCAGCTTCACCCGGCCCTGCTTCAGCGGATCCTGTACGTCGGTGACGAGCGCGTTGGCCACACTCGGCAGCCGGGGCGCCGTCGCGCCGCCGCCGGACGTCAGCCCGAACAGGGAGCGCCACTGCCGGCCGCTCACGGTCACCAGCGTCTCGTAGTGACTGCCCGCGCCGAAGGTGTGCCGTACGGAGGTGACGGTGTACTTGCCCTCGAAGGGGACGCCCACGTCGGTGAGCGCGACGGCCACCCCGGGGCGCAGCACGGGATTGCCGTGCACCGTGACCTCCAGCTCGGCGAACGAGGAGGTGAGGTCGTCCGCGAGGGAGGCGGCGGCGAACTTGACCTCGGGCCGGCGGTCGTACGGGGTGTCGGTCTCGACCAGCTTGGCCGCCTTGAAGGCGCTGGCGGCCTTCTGCGGGGTGGTCCCGATGGCGAAACCGGTGTAGGTGCCGGCCTTCCTGAGTTCGACGATCTTCTTCTTGGTCGGGATGTCCCAGCCGCGCGCCTCCACCTTGTCGACCTGGTCGGCGGCGGTGACGGCGGCCCGGCAGCGCAGTACGTCGACCCGGCCCCGCAGCACCCGGGGGTTCGGATCCTCGGGGGAGGTCGACAGGGGCGCCTTGGAGGCCGGATCCGGCTCGGCGAACTCGAACTTCCCCTTGGCGTCCAGCGACATCACCATCTCGTTCTCGTCGGCGAGCCGCGCGAGAAAGTCCCAGTCCGTCACATTGGACTGGGAGATGAACTCGTAGACCGTCTTGGTCGTCTGGATCCTCCCGATCGCCACACCGTTCATCGCGGCCAGCTTGCGCGCGATGTCGGAGGCGGTCTGGTTGCGGTACGCGGCCACCCGGCGCACCCGCATCAGACGGTGGCCCGGGTCGTAGCCGCGGACGACGCTGAACGTACCGGTGCCGTCGTAGTCGGTCTCCATGCCGGTGACCTCGCCGGTGATCAGCGGGTTCGCCGCGCCCTTGCCGTCGGCGACGGGCGCGAGGACCACCTTGGAGCCGAACCTGATGTTCAGCTTGCCGAGTACGTTCCGGTCCGGGTCACGGAAGGTGAGCCGGAACTCGCCGGGCACGCCCGCTCCGAGGTCGGCCCAGCCGGCGACGAGCAGGTTGATGTAGTCGGGCGGGATCTTCTTGCCGTCGATGGTGACGTGGATGATGTTGGAGAAGGACGTCTTCGCCATCAGTAACGCACCTCCTCGGCGGCGGGGAGGACCAGCTCGACACCGGTGGGCAGGTGCGTGGGGTTGTCGATCCCGTTGGTCTCGGCGATCGCGCGCCAGGCGGACGCGTTGCCGTACTCGCGCCAGGCCAGCGACTGCAGGGAGTCGCCCGCGACGACCCGGTGCACCCGCTGCGCGGTGAGCGCGCCCGAGGTCGGGTTCTGGCCCTTGATCGTGCTGGGGATCTCGTGCAGCGACACCTGGCAGGTGGCCCGGATCGGCACACCGGTCGTGCCGAACAGCGAGTAGGTGACGTCCACGGAACTCACGTACGAGGTGAAGCGCGCGGTGGAGAACGAGCCCCACTGGAAGACCACCCAGGGCGGCGAGGGCTGCTTCGCGGCGATGCTCTTGGCCGTCACCTCGCAGCAGTCCAGCAGGGATTCCACGTTCTTCAGCACGGCGTTGCTGGTCGGCTTCGTGGACGAGTCCAGGAAGATCTCGACCGTCATCTCCCGGGGCTCGGGCCCCATGAACTCCGGGACCGTGCCGTCGCGCACGCCCGCGGCCGGCGTGGACTTCCACTGGGAGCGCCGGCTCAGCTGCAGCTGCGAGGGGTTGAAGTCGAAGTTGAACGTCTTGATCAGACCGCCCGGAGTGGTGCTCGCTCCGACGGGCGGCTCGTGAATGGCGATCGTGGCGCGTACGAGGCTCTTGCCCGCGCCCTTGCTTCCCTTGGCCATGGTGGTGTCCCGCCCCTCAGTCCGTGAATCCGTGGTGAGTGATCTCCAGGACCTCGGTGGCCACGTTCGGGTTGGCCGGGTCCAGGGAGGGCCCCTGCCAGCTCACCGGCAGCACGTCGATCAGCCCCCAGTGCGCCACCTCCGAACCGTCCGCGCGCAGCGCGGCGATCTGCGCGGTCGGCCGCTTGATGCCCGTGGCCACGGACGAGATCCAGGCCGCGACCTTGGTCGTGTCGGGGGTCAGCGGCCGGGTCAGCCGGATGTTGGAGAAGGTGACACGGGACGGAAGCTGCCAGACGAACCCGTTGTTGCCGCCTTCCTGGCGTTGCTCGATCTCCACCGCGGACGACAGTCCCTCGCACCCGTTGAAGTAACCGAGGCTCTCGCCGTCGATGGTCAGGGTGAAGTAGATGGTGGAGCCCGGGTCGAGAGCGCGGGGCATCGGGGGCGGCCTTTCTGCGGACGTCGGTCGTGCGGGGTCGTGCGGGGTGGTGCCGGGTGGTGCCGGGTGGCGCGGGGTGCTGCGGGTCTCGGCCGGTCGGCGGCGGCTCAGCGACGTGGGTCGCGGAGCTTGCCGATCCGCTCCCGGTCGAGCCGCAGTTCGGTACGGATCATCCGGGTGATCCGGCTGATCAGGCGGTGCGTGAGCTCGTCGAGCTGGAAGTCGGTCAGGGAGCGGGGGTCGAACTGCCCCTTGGCGACCGCGCTGTACGCCGGCGGGGGGCCGCCCTGCTTGTACGGCGGCGGATCGTCGGCGGAGCCCGACCCGGACGAGCCGTGCGACGAACCGCCGTGAACCGTGACCGCGGACACGGCGGTGGTGGCCCTGGCGGACGTCGGCAGCAGGGCGCGTTGTACGGACGCGGGCACGGGCGTGGGAGCGGGGCGTGGCGGAGCCGGCGCCGGTGCGGGAGCCGTGGCGGCGGGTGCCGTGGCCGTCCGGGGTGCGGCGACCGCCTGCCGCTGGACGACTGCCGGGGCCGGGTACGCGTTCGGCACCGTCAGCGGCTGCGCGGCCGGAACCGTCCTGACGGGCCCGGCGGGAGCGGACCTGGTGGCCGCGAGGAGCGGCACGGCACGGCCGGCGGGAGCACCGGGCGTGACGGCCCGCTGCACGGCCGCCGGTCCCGCACCGGACGCTCCGTACCGGCTGGGCGTGGGCGCCGGGCGGCGCAGTGGTACGGGGGCCGGGAGGGCGGGGCGCCGGTGCGCGGGGGGTGCCGTGGGCGTGAGGGACGGCGCGAGGGCGCGGGCCGGGGTGAGGGCACGCATCGGTGCAGGCGCTTGTGCGGGTGCGTGCTCGGGTGCGGGTGCGGATGCGGGTGCGGGTGACAGTGCCTGTGGCGGTGCTTGTCTGCCGCCTACGGCTTTGGTGGCGGGGACGACCGCGGAGGGGGCGGCCGTGGCGCGCTGCACGGAAAGGCCGTTGGCGGGCGGGGTGGAGAGGGGTACGGCCGGGCGGCGGAGGGGTTGTGTCGGCGGTGCCTGTGCCGGTGCGGGTGCCTCTGCGGGTGCCTGTGCCTGTGCCTGTGCGGGTGCACGCTGCACGGAAGGCGGTCCGGCAGGGGCCCAACCGGCCGGAGACGTACGCCCGGAGAGAGGCCGCGTGTTCACGGGAGGCGCGGAGAGAGGAGCGCCGAGCAGGGGGCGCTGCCGCGCGGCGGGCGCGGTGGCGCGCTGGACCGGGGTGTGCGGAGGAGCGACCGGGGCTGAGGCCGGGGCCGGGGCCGGGGCTGGGGCTGGAGTTGCGTTCGGGAGCGTCGGCGGTACGGCCGGGGTCTGCGGGCGGTCGGCGGGGCGTGCGGATGCGGCGGAACTGGTCGGACCGTTCGGAGCGGTCGGCAGAGTCGAGGGCGGGGTGGCCGAGGTGACGGGAAGCGGGGCTGCCGGGCCGGGGCGAGCGGCCGTTGAGCGGGTGACGGACGGGTTCCCGGCCGTCGGCGCGCCGAGCCCCATACGCCGCACGCCAGTGGAAGCACTCCGCTGCACGGGGTACGGGCCTGAACCGGCCGGGGTGCTCGGAGGGGGTGAAGCGGCAGCGGGGGCTCCGGGGCCGCCTTGACCCGGCCCTGCAGCAGGCGAGTTCGCGGCGGCGGGGCCGGCTGCCGACGGCGTCCTGTGCTCGGTGGGCCCGGCTGTCGACCTCTGGACGACGGGCGCCGTGCCCGAAGGGGCGTGCGCCGGAGCGCTGTGGGACGGGGCTGTCGTGCCGCTGGAACCGGTTGAAGCCCGCTGGACGCTTGTCGCCGTGCCACGCGGGCCGGCCGGTGTCCCGGCGGGCGCGTTCGGCGTACGACTGGGAGCGCTGCTCGCCTGCTGGACGTCGACCGCCGGGTTACTGGGAGTGGCCGCCGCCCGCTGGACTCGGACGGGCGCCTTGCCGGCACCGGCGGCCGTTGTTTCGGCAGGGGCAGGGGCAGGGGCAGGGGCAGGGGCAGGGGCGGGGACTTGGGGGTCGGCCGTCGGCTGTCGGGCCTCGACCGCCGACGTGGCAGCGGCAGGGGTGTTGGCTGCCGGGGTGGGCCCGGCCGTCGCCCTCTGGACCGCGACGGGGGTGACCGCCGTTGCGACGGGGCGCGTTACAGGGCTGCTGGGGCCGGGGCCGGTGGTGGCTGAGGCAGGGGTCGTGTTCGCAGCGGGTGCGGGTGCGGGCGTGGGCGTGGGTGCGGCGGCGGGCGTGGGCGTCGCGCCGCCCGAACCGGCTCTTGCCCGCTGGACGTTGAGCGCGGGTCCGTTGGTACGAGTCACCGCGCTGCCGGGGCCGGTCGCCGTACTGCCACCGGACGCGGACGCGGACGCGGGCCGTACGGGTCCGGTCGGGGTGGGGCTGTCCGCGCGGGCCGGAGTTCCGGGCGAACCAGCCCTCGCCCGCTGGACGTTGAGCGCCGGTCCACTGGTGCGGGTCACCGCGCCGCCGGCGTCGGCGCCCGTACCGGCACCGGACGTGGACGCGGGCGCGGGCCGTACGGGATCGGCCGGAGCCGGGTCGCTGGGACGGGTCGGGGTGGGGCTGCTCGCGGGGGCCGGTGTTCCGACGGGGCCGGTCGCCGGGGCCCGCTGGACGTTGACAGCCGGTCCGCCGGAACGGGCCACCGAGTTGCCGGGATTGCCCCCCGTACCGCTGGTCCCGGCAGTACGGCTGCTGGAGCCGGACGCCGTAGCTTCACCGGATGCGGATGCGGATGCGGATGCGGGCCGGACGGGTCCGGCCGGAGTCGGGTCGCTTGGATGGGTCGGGGTGGGGCTGCTCGCGGGGGCCGGTGTTCCGACGGGGCCGGTCGTCGCTGCCCGCTGGACGTTGACCGCCGGTCCGCCGGAACGGGCCACCGCGCTGCCGGGATCGCCCGCCACCGGGTTGGCGGCGCCCGACGCCGTAGAACCCGACCTCGTAGCCCTCACCGTCGGAGCACCCGACGAGACGGGACCCGAGGGGACGGGACCCAGCGCGGCGGGACCGGACGAAGTGGGACCGGACGGAACGGGACCCGGCGGAACGGGACCCAGTGAGGCAGGACCCAGTGAGGCAGGACCCGACGAGGCAGGACCCGACGGGACGGGACCCAGCGAGGCGGGTCCAGATGAAGCGGGTCCAGATGAAGTGAGACCAGGTGAAGTGCGGCCCGACGAACTGGGACCCGACGGAGTGGGGTCCGGTGTCCGCGGGGCGGGTGGTGTCGGTCGGGGGGCCACCGGCAGAGCCCGCCGTTGTACTGCGGGCGTGGCGGGCACCCTGGTCAGCGAGTTCTGCCGGTGGGGCCTGGGGGGTACGGCGGTCACCCGGGGGCCCGTCGGGCGGGACGCCGTGACGGGCAGGGACGCGCGCTGCACCGGTGTTGTGTGACCGACCGCCGGGGACGGGGCGGCCTCGGGGACGTCGGGCCCCGCCACCGGCAGGACGCGCGACGGCGGTTCGAGTCCGGCGACGGGCGCGGCCGACGTGGTGAGCGCGTTCCTGATCAGCCCGCCCGGCGCTCCGTCGAGGACGGCGTGGGACAGGGTCCCGGTGAGAGAGGGGTTCTGCCAGGTGCTCAGCCGACCACCGAAGCCGGAGTCGGCGACCCCGGTACGGCCCAGGGCCGTCCGCTGGATCGGCGGCAGCCCCGTCCAGCCGACCACCGCGGCCGGCCCGGCACCCACGGAGGTACCCGTGGCAGCCGTGCCCGTGGCAGCCGTACCCGTGACGGTCGCAGCGGGTACGGCACCCGCACCCGTACCTGTAGCCGCATGCGCTCCCGTGGGAGCGGAACGTGCGGCGGATGCCGCCGCGCCGCCCCTCAGTCGGTCGAGGAACCCCACCGATCAGCCCTCCGCCCCGCCCCGGGTCACCAGGGACGCGATCTGTTCCGTGTAGCGGCGACGATCCTGGTGTTCGAGATCCAGGATGGTCTCCAGGCTCCAGTGGAAGTGGTAGGCGACGTACGCGATCTCCTCGTGCAGCCGGTCGGTCGCGTACGTCACGATTCCCCCAGGCGGCTCCCGCCGAGTTCGACCTCGAAGGGCTCCGAGCAGTGGGGGCACTGCACGGAGGCGCGGGTGTGGCCCTCGGCGTTGACCTGCCGGTAGAAGTCCTGCAGGAACGCGAGGTCGGAGGCGAACATGTTCTCCACGATGCCGTCGTGCACCATCGCCAGCGTGCCGAGGCGGGTGATGACCCGGCCCAGCAGGACCACCGACAGATAGGCGGGGTTCTCCTGGACACGGACGTCCCGCAGCGGGATCAACTCGTCCCGGGCGGTGGCCAGACGCATCACGCCGTCCCGGTGCACCGTGCCCGCGTCGTCGACGTAGCCGCGCGGAAGCTCGAAGGGGAACTCCGTGCGCAGCGGTTGTGCCACCGGCGCGGGCGCCGGCGCCGGAGCGGCGGCGGGCGCCGGAGCAGAGGTCTGCTCCGGCGCCGCCACCGGCTCCGGTACCGGTGCGTCCACGACCGGGCCCGCGCCCGCCCTGGCAGCAGTACGGCGCATTACTCGATGACCAGTTCTTCGAAGACGATGGTCACGGTCTCGGTGAGCGCGGATGCCTCGCCGGCCTTGAGCGCACTGGCGTCGATCTTGGAACACCAGGCGTTGCGCATGTTGTACCGCTTCACCGGGTTGTTCTGGTAATCCATCATGATGATGGAGGCGTTCTTGCGGGCCGTGCTCATCTGACCGGCGATCGAGTCGTTGATCCACGTCGTGAACGCCGGGGACTGGGTCATGCCGCGCACCACGCTGCACTGCCCGTCCTTCTGCACGCCGGGCATGAGGCTGACCTCGGGCCTGCCCTGCGCCGAGTTCGACAGGTGCTTGATGACGTCCTGTTCGATGCTGAGGCCGTTGACCTCCGCGAGGTACTCGACCATGACGCCGTCGATCTGGAGACCGAAATTATGTGAAGTGAGAGCGTCACCCGGGCTGAGACTCATCTGTTCTCTGTCCTTCTGAGGGTTCTTGTCTGTGACGTACGAGCTGGCGTACGGGACCGCGTACGGAGAGGCACGCGGGGGCTAGCCGGGGAAGCAGGCGGTGCCTACTCCTCCAGCTCGCCGCTGCCGCTGGAGAACTGGGCCAGGCGGAAGATCACGAACTCGGCGGGCTTGACGGGCGCGATGCCGATCTCGCAGATCACGCGGCCGAGGTCGACCGACTCCGGGGTGTTGGTCTCCTCGTCGCACTTGACGTAGAACGCCTCTTCCGGCCGCTGGCCGAAGAGGGCGCCGCTGCGCCACTCGTTGACGAGGAACGCCGAGACGTTGCGCCGGATCCGGGCCCACAGGTTGTGGTCGTTCGGCTCGAACACCACCCACTGGGTGCCGAGCAGGATCGACTCCTCCAGGTAGTTGAAGTACCGGCGGACGTTCAGGTAGCGCCAGGCCGGGTCCGAGGACATGGTGCGGGCGCCCCAGACACGGATGCCGCGGCCCGGGAAGGCGCGGATGCAGTTGACGCCGATGGGGTTGAGCAGGTCCTGCTCGCCGCGGGTGATCTGGAGCTCCAGGTCCACCGCGCCGCGTACGACCTCGTTGGCGGGCGCCTTGTGCACACCGCGCTCGAAGTCGTTGCGGGCCCAGATACCGGCGACGTGACCGCTCGGCGGGGTCAGGCGGGACTTGCCGGACGCGGGGTCGAAGACCTTGACCCAGGGGTAGTACAGGGCCGCGTACTTGGAGTCGTAACCCGCGGTCTCCTGGCGCCAGACGCGGATCTCACGGGCGTTGAGGCTGGGCGGCGGGTCGATGACGGCGACGCGGTCGCCCATCAGCTCGCAGTGCGCGATCAGACCGAGCTGGACGGCCTTGACGGCCTCCAGGTCGATCGCGCCGCGCTGGTAGGCGGCCATCAGGTCGGGGACGGCGACCATGGAGATCTCGTCCACGGCCTCCAGGCCACCGAAGCCGGTGCGGTCGGCGGAGTCGCCGAGGTACTGGGCCGGGCCCGGGTGCGAGTCCTGCGACCCGGCCGGAACGGCGGGGGAGCTGGACGAGGCGGCCGAAGGGGCGGCCAGGGCCACGGTCTGGTTGTCGGGGCGCGCCAGCTGCGCGGTGGGCGCCGCCTCCTGCACGGTGATGAGCTTGGAGCGCTCCTTCACCTGCGTGACGACGTAGTTGCGGCCGCCCTTCTTGGCGGTCACGTCGAAGGTCTCGACCGGCCTCTCGCCGTCCTTGACGATCAGCTTGAAGCGCTCGGCGGGGCCCTCGCCCTCGGGGTCCGCGACCTCGACGCTGAGCGAGCCGCCCGCGACCGCGGTCACACTGAAGGTGCCGAGCTGCTTCGGCTCGCCGGCCGTGAGCGCGGCGGGGGCCGCGGAGCCGGAGACGGCCGCCGGAGCGCCGTTCGCGGACACGCCGTTCGCCGACGCGCCGTCGGCCGCGCCGCCGACCCGTACGACGTAGGCGGCGCTGCCGCCGTTGTTGAAGAACCCGTACACGGAATGCGCCAGGTAATAGCCTTCGGTGAAGACACCGAAGGCCGCGACGTACTGCGACCAGTTGGTCACCAGCGTCGGCTCGTTCAGCGGGCCGTGCGGGGCGAGCCCCACGAAGGCAGCCACTGACGTGCCCACTCCCTCGATGGGACGCGAGCCGCTGGCCACCTCCTCGACGTAAACGCCGGGTGACAGGTAGGACGGCATGCTCTGCGCTCCTCGGGGTACGAGACAGGTCTACTCCGAGCTTCACGCGCGCGAGCGTTCGTTGAAACGTCCTGCGGTACCTGATCGGGGGCAAACTCCCTGCCCGCAAGGGCAGTCCGGGACACCCGAGTGCCCCCGAAACCGTCCGTGCTGCCCGCAGGACTGCCCTCACCGCTCTCCCCGCGGCCGATCCCGCCCGGTAACGCTGGAAGATCAGTCGTGGAGGGGAACGTCATGCGCGCGCAGGAGGCCCAGGCCGACAAGGCCGGTGGTGATCAGGTACGGGTCCGCCCCACGACGGAGCGGAACACCACCGCGGACCGGATCCTGGCGTTGCAGAGCGCGGCGGGCAACGCGGCGGTGACCCGGGCCGTGCAGCGGAGGCAGCACCAGCACAGCGCGGGCCACGGGCCCACCCCGGACGAACAGCACACGATGGTGGACCAGGTCGTGAAGTCCCCGGGCAGCCGGATGAACGGCTCGCTGCTGAAGGAGACGGCGAGCTGGTTCGACGGCGAGGACTTCAGCACCGTGAAGCTGCACACGGACACGGTCGCCCTGCAGTCCGCCCAGGCGATCGGCGCCCGCGCGTACACCGCCGGCGACAACGTGGTCTGGGACGGCAAGGACAAGCCGACCCTCATCCACGAGCTGCAGCACGTCAAGGACCAGCGCAGGGGCGCCGTCCCCGGTACCGACAACGGCTCGGGCCTGAAGGTCTCCAGCCAGGGCGACTGGGGCGAGAAGCGGGCGGAGGCGATCGAGGCGCAGGCGCGGAGCGGGCCGCCGCCGGTGCAGCGCGCGGTCACTCCCGGGGGCGCGACCGCCACCGAGGCCCTGAACGACTCCGCCACCGAGGCCCTGAACGACTCCACGACCGTGGGTGCCGGGCACGGCTTTGGCGGACACGCGATCCAGCGCGCGGTGTGGACGTTCAACGGCAGCACCAGGACGCACCACGCCATGGGGCAGAACTCGGGCACGTGGTTCGACAGCGACGGCCGGACCAGGACCACCGCCGAACTGCAGGTCGACTCCACCTCACTGCAGCACGGTGACAAGTACGACGACGTCACCCGGCAACTGCACAGCAGCGGCGCCGTCGCCATCTCCAAGCGCGGGACCATCGCCGACCACAAGTACCCGCAGCGCGAGACCAGGACCCGCAAGGCGGTGGTCGAGGCCCAGCAGAAGATGACGGCCGCGCTGGCCCTGCTGAACGCGGCGGGCGGTGCTCCGAACGGCGTGCTGCTGCAGGCACTGACGTCCGCGTTCCCGGTGTTCCAGACGGCGACTCCCCAGCAGGTCGGTACTCTCCTGCCGCGGATCTCCGAGGTCCTGCGACGCGTTCAGGTGGGCCTGGCCTCGCAGGGCGCGCAGATCGCCCTGGTCGGGGAGGCGTCGATGTTCGACCTCTCGGCCAAGGGGGCGAACGCGTCCGGCGCGGCCGGCTGGGTCGACGCGAGCACCAAGGACTATGCCGCCCGGCTGAATCCCGACTACATGAAGAGCGAAGCGCTTCCGTCCATGGACTCGGGGCGCACCGGCGCGATCAACCTGCGGGAGGAGGGCGAGGTGGCCTGGTACGTCATCCACGAGGCCACGCACCGCTTCGCCGGAACGCTGGACTACCAGTACAGCTCGTACGACCACGAGCTGTCGGAGGACGCCGCGCAGGCGGGTCTGGCGACGGTCCTGGACCCGGCCACCGCGGCCACGCAGGACGCCGCGATGCTCGGCAGGCGGACCGCCCGCGACCCGGCCACCTACACGGGCGACAACGAGACGCAGCGTCCGAAGCGGCAGGAGAACTGGTACGCCATGGGCCGGCGCGCACTGATGAACGCCGACTCCTACGCGCACTTCGTCATGACGGCCACCGGCTCACCGATCCCCAGGAGCTGACGGGGAGCTGACGGGGAGCTGACGGCAGGAGCTGACGGCCCCACCTGTGGGCCTTTCGGGCAGCACAGCGTGCACCTGGGTCCGCTGCCCGAGGCCCGTCCGATGGCTAGCGTCCGTATGTGAGCCTTTGGACTTCTCTGGAACCCGCCTCCGCGACCGTGGACCCGGGTGGCAGTACGACGGTGCGGCTGCGTCTTCGCAACACCGGTGATGTGGTGGACGAGTACCGCTTCGAGGCGGTCGGTCCGCTGGCGCCGTGGGCGAGGGTGGAGCCGCAGGTGTTGCGGCTCTATCCGGGGACGACGGGTTCGGTGGACATCGCGTTCGCGCCGCCGCGTACGCCCGATGCGACGGCGGGTCCCAATCCGTACGCGGTGCGGATCACGCCGACGGAACACCCCGAGGCGACCACCGTCCCGGAGGGGAACCTCACCATCACCCCGTTCACGGAGGTGCGGGCGGAGTTGGTGCCGCCGACGGTGAAGGGCCGTTTCCGGGGTCGTCCGAAGCTGGCGGTGGACAACCTGGGCAACACGAAGCTGACGGCGTCGGTGAGCGGCAGCGACAACGGTGATCAGTTGTCGTACGACATCCATCCGTCGAATGTGCAGATCGACCCGGGCCGTGCGGCGTTCGTGAAGACGACGCTGAAGCCGCGCGAGATCATCTGGTTCGGTTCGAAGGAGTCACGCCCCTACACCCTCGCCGTCCAGCGGTCCGGCGTGGAGCCGCTGGACGTGGAGGGCACCTACGTCCAGCGGGGTTTCCTGCCGCGCTGGCTCGCCACCTTCCTCGGTATTTTCCTGGCCCTCGCCATCACGTTCGTGCTGCTGTGGATCGCCTACAAGCCGCAGGTGCGCAGCGCCGCCACGGAGAAACTGCAGGAAGCCGGCATCAGTACCCTGGCTCCCTCCCCCTCACTGACCCCCGAGGCGCCCAAGGCCCCGTCGGTCGAGCCGGTGGCCTCCGAGCCCGCCGCTCCGTCGGCGTCCGGAGACGGAGACGGAGACGGAGACGGAGACAGTGGCGGCGGCGGAGGTGGGGAGAGCCCGAAGCCGAAGTCGACGCCGAAGAGTGTCGTCCCCGCGACCGAGATCCTCCTGCGGAACCCGACCACCAAGATGTGCGCCGACATCCCGGGCCGTGAGAAGGGCAAGGAGCACGGCCGCGTACAGCAGGCCACCTGCACCGGGAACCCGGACGAGGACAACCAGCTCTGGAACCTGGAGGTGCGTGTGCCGAAGGGGGGTCCCGGCGGTTCCGCCCTCTTCGTGATCCGCAACGTCAAGGACCAGTTCTGCATGGACCTGCCGAACTCCGGGGCCGAGCCCGTGCAGGTGGGGGTGTACGAGTCCCCGTGCGACGGCACGTCGGCCGACAACGATCTGTGGTGGATCGACAAGCAGGAGAGCGGCGCCTACTGGATCCGCAACTTCGCCAGCAACAACAAGTGCCTGGACGTGGCCGGGTTCAGCACCGGCGGCGTCGACACGAACCTGACGCTGTATCACTGCTCCAACACCGATGACCAGGAGTGGCTGGTCATCCATCCCTCCAAGGAATGAGACCCGAGGGAATGAGACCCGAGGGAATGAGACCCGAGGAACGGGACCCGGGGCAGCCGTGCCGCCTGTTCGGGCATGCACCGTGCCCCGCTGCTTCCTGACCCGGCACCGGCACTGCGTTTAGGTTCCCGGAGTGAGCCTATGGACTTCCTTGGAGCCCGCCTCCGCGACCGTGGACCCGGGTGGCAGTGCGACGGTGCGGCTGCGTCTTCGCAACACCGGTGATGTGGTGGACGAGTACCGCTTCGAGGCGGTCGGTCCGCTGGCGCCGTGGGCGAGGGTGGAACCGCAGGTGTTGCGGCTCTATCCGGGGACGACGGGTTCGGTGGACATCGCGTTCGCGCCGCCGCGTACGCCCGATGCGACGGCGGGTCCCAATCCGTACGCGGTGCGGATCACGCCGACCGAACACCCCGAGGCGACCACCGTCCCGGAGGGGAACCTCACCATCACCCCGTTCACGGAGGTGCGGGCGGAGTTGGTGCCGCCGACGGTGAAGGGCCGTTTCCGGGGTCGTCCGAAGCTGGCGGTGGACAACCTGGGCAACACGAAGCTGACGGCGTCGGTGAGCGGCAGCGACAACGGTGATCAGTTGTCGTACGACATCTACCCGTCGAATGTGCAGATCGATCCGGGCCGTGCGGCGTTCGTGAAGACGACGCTGAAGCCGCGCGAGATCATCTGGTTCGGTTCGAAGGAGTCACGCCCCTACACCCTCGCCGTCCAGCGGTCCGGCGTGGAGCCGCTGGACGTGGAGGGCACCTACGTCCAGCGGGGTTTCCTGCCGCGCTGGCTCGCCACCTTCCTGGGCGTCTTCCTGGCTCTCGCCATCACGTTCGTGATGCTGTGGATCGCCTACAAGCCGCAGGTGCGCAGCGCCGCCACGGAGAAACTGCAGGAAGCCGGCATCAGCACCCTGCCGCCCAGCAGTCCCACGGCGTCCCCGCCCATACCGACCACTCCCACCGTCGCCCCCTCGACGCCCCCGGCCGCCGCGGAGACGCAGGCAGCGGGCGGAGCCGCGGCCGGGGCGGGGGGCGGCGGTTCCGAGGAGGAGAAGGAGACCAAGGCCCCGGAGCGGACGGCGGCGACCGCCGTCCAGGAACTGGCCGCGGAGGAGCCGGACAAGAAGCACATCTGCTACCGGGCCTTCGTTAAGGGCGAGGGCTGGACGGAAGCGGTGTGTGACGGCGAGACGGCCGGCACGGTGGGTGAGAACACGCCGCTCAAGAGCCTCAACATCGCCGTGTCGGGAACCGACGGGACGGCGAGCGCCGCGTTCGTCCACGACCCCGAGTCGACCAATGGGCAGGGGCACTACGTCGCGCCCTGGTCGGGTGCGAAGAACGGTATCGACAACTACATCGGCAGTACGAAGAAGGACGCGCCGAACCTGCTGGGGTTCACCATCAACGTCGGCAGCGGTGGTGGGGCCGTCTGCCAGAACGCGCACATCCATGACGGGGCGTGGCTCGGACTGGCCTGCGACAAGCCCGGTGAGGGTGAAGCGTTCATCTTCGGGGGCACCCTGAACAACGACCTGTGGCTCGAAGCGGTCAAATTCACCGTGTGAGCCGCGTGCGGGTCCGGTGGGGGTGGGCCGCGCCGTTCCCCGCGCCCCTTAAGGGTAAAAGCAGGGGCGCAGCCCCGCTTTTGAGGGGCGCGGGGAACGGCGCGAACGGCCCCCGCCGGACCCGCCGGACCTACCAGTTGCCCTCTCCGGGGACCAGTCGGCCCGCCTTGCGGTACTCCCGTTCGGCGCCCTCGCGCAGGTCCGCCGTCGTGACCGGGGCGCCGCGTCCGGCGGCGGCGTAGGCGGCGGTGACGACCGCGCTGCGGATCGAGCCGCCCGCCAGCTCGAAGGCGTCGGCGACCGCCGAGGGGTCGGTGCCCTCCGCGCACGGCACCGCGGCGAGGCTGTGCCGCCACAGGGCGAGACGCTGCCCGGGGTCGGGGAACGGGAAGTCGACCACCATGTCGAGCCGCCGGGTGAACGCCTCGTCGATGTTGGCGCGCAGGTTGGTGGTGAGCAGGGCGATGCCGTCGAAGGACTCCAGGCGCTGGAGCAGGTAGGCGCTCTCCATGTTGGCGTACTTGTCGTGCGAGTCCTTGACCTCGGAGCGCTTGCCGAAGACCGCGTCCGCCTCGTCGAAGAGCAGCACCGCGTCCGTGCGGTCGGCCTCGGTGAAGATCCGCTCCAGGTTCTTCTCGGTCTCGCCCACGTACTTGTCGACGATCGAGGAGAGCTGCACCACGTACAGGTCCAGGCCGAGTTCGGCGGCGACGACCTCGGCCGACAGGGTCTTGCCGGTACCGGACTCGCCCGCGAAGAGACCGAGGACACCACGGCCCCGCCCGCCGCCCGCGCTGAGCCGCCAGTCGCCGAGCACCTGATCGCGGTGGCGGGCGCGCAGGGCCAGTTCGTGCAGCTGCACGAGGGGCTTGTCGGGCAGGACGAGGTCCTGCCAGCCCACCTCGGGCCTGATCCGGCGGGCATGCCGCTCCAGCCCGGAGGCGGACTGCTGCCGGGCGGCGAGCCGCAGATGCGCGGCGGTCACCGGCGTGCCGTCGAAGACGGCGAGGCCCTGGGCGGCGTGCGCGGCCCGCAGGATGCGGTCGCCGCCGAGCCGGTAGGGGGCCACGGTGGCCGCGAGGTCGAAGCCGGGCTCCTGCCGCAGGGCGGCCGACCAGACGTCCACCGCGCCGGCCCGCTGCCGGGGGGCGTCGAGGACCAGCGGATCGTGCTCGCACCACTGCGGGTCGTACGGCCGTGACCCGGTGAGCAGCACGGGTACTCCGGTCTGCGCCAACGCCCGCACCAGCGGACCGGGTTGGTCCGGCAGGGCGGACGCGACGACGGCGGCGGCGCGCAGCCGGGCCTCACGCAGGAGTTCGGGTACGCGGTCCTCGGGGCCCGTGTAGTGCAGGGCCTCGTATCCGGCGGCCCGCAGGGCTGCGGCGGCACCGGCGAGCCCGTCGCCCTCGCGGTGTTCGCGCAGATAGACGGTGAGGGGCGCGGTGCCCAGCCGGGCGGCCAGCTTGGCGGTGAACTCGTCGTCGAGCGAGGGCGCGGCGGTCGCGAGCGGGTGGACGTGGCCGACGAGCGCGGGGTCCAGGGTGTCGTCGCCGAGCAGATGCGCGACGAGCCGGTCGGGTACGCGCAGCGACCGGCTGAGGAAGGGGCGTTCGGGATCCTCGACGCTCAGCAGGCCGAGCGCGGTCAGGGGTGCCGAGGGATGGAAACGGGCCCGTGCCCCGGCGAAGTGCACGGGCAGCCCGCACAGGTCGAGGGCGAGCCCGGTGGTGGCCCGGCGCCTGCTGACGTCGTCGTTGAGGTACCCGTACAGCGACTCGAAGGAACGGTCCAGGTCGGGTGCGAGGGCGATCAGCAGGATCCGCAGGTCCAGCTCGGTGATCCCGAGCCGCACCGCGAGCAGTTCCAGCCGGTCGGCACCGGCGCCCTCGTACGCCGCCCCGTCCCCGTCGCTGTCCCTGTCTCCGTCTCCTTCTCCTTCTGCGCCCCGGCCCCGGCCCCGGTCGCCCGCCTCGTCCTCGAAGGCGGAGGGGTACGAGGTCGTCGTGGGCCCGAGAAGGTGCCGTACGGCCTCGTCGGAGAGGTACAGGCCACGCAGCGGATCGCCCGCCGTGGGATCTCCGGCGGTGCGCTCGTCGACCAACTCGGCGACGCGGTCGCGCAGCCGGGCCAGCCGGAGGAGGAGCGTGTCGGACGTGAGCGGGGCGTGGGCGGTCACTTCTGCCGTTCTCCGGTGTTCTGCCGGTCGTCGGCGTTCTGCCGGTCACCGGTGTTCTGCCGGTCACCGGTGTCGTCGTGCTGACCGGTGTTCTCGCGTGTGTCGGTGCTTTCGCGGGTACCGGTGCCCAGGGGCGAGGACTTGAGGTGCCGCGGCCGGTGCCGGCGTTCCTCCGAACCCTCCAGCGAGCCGTCGATGCCGCGTACGCGCAGGCCCGCGCCCTCCGTGACCGGGGGACCGGCGTCGTACTCGGGGAAGGCCGGGAAGGGCGCGGTGACGACGAGGTCCAGGGACGGCTTCAGTTCGCCGCCCATCGCGGACCAGATCTCGGCGAGGGACCGGGACTCGGTGTGCAGTCCGGCCACCGTGAGCGGGATGGACAGGCCCAGCGCGCCGAGCGGACCCGGCAGTTCGCTCGCGGGCATCAGTTCGTGGGGCAGCAGGGTCGCCAACGCGGCCGACAGCAGCCGGTGTTCGTCCAGCGGCTGCTTGGTCCACGCGGTGACCAGGTACGACAGCCGGAACCAGCGGGGCGGCTGGCGACGGCGTACGACGATGTCACGGTCGTCGCGCACGGCGGTGTGGCCGCGCTGGCGCCGGGAGACGTCCTCGCGGATGTCGTACAGGTAGGTGTTGATGGTCGGCGCGTTGCGCCGGGCCGCCCAGTCGCGGGTCGGGGCCTCGAAGGAGACGTCGATGCCGGACCCGGCCAGCGCACCGCTTCCGAGCAGCCGCTTGAGGACCTCGTCCACCTCGTGGATCACCGTCGTGCTCCCGCCCTGCCGTGCTGTGCCCTGCCGTACCGCCACCGGATGACGGCGCGGCTGTCCCGCGGCGCCACCGGAACCGCTGTCGTAACCGATCGTGCCTCTGAAGGCCTCGCCTCCGCAGGCACGCCGGGGACGACAGGCGGGCACAGAGTGCTGCCCCCGCGTCCGTCTCCGGCTGCCCGTTCGATCAGATGTAGCCTTCGCGCAGGGCATGTGCCACCGCATGAGCCCGGTTGCGCAGATGCAGTCGGGTGGTGAGCCCGTGCATCACGTTTTTCACGGTCCGTTCGGAGTAGGACAGTTTGCTGGCGATTTCCCCGGTGTCGAGCCCCTCGGCGACGAGTCTCAGCACATCCACCTCACGCGGTGCCAGCCCGGAGGAAGGGGCCCCGGGATGGCTGCTCGTCGTGCGGTGCAGCGAACCCACCTGGCTGATCAGCCGGCCGAGCAGGTCGGCGGGCAGATCGCCGTCGCCCCGGGAGGCCGCGACGACCGCCTGCACCAGCCGGTGCGCGGTGGCCTCGTGGCGCCACACGATGGCACCGACCCCGCACTCGATGACGTCGAGGAGTTCGGTCTCGCGGATCACGCTCACCACGAGGACGGCTCGGGCGCCCTCGCTGCGCACCAGTCTGCGCAGCCGGGAGAGCGCGCTCTCGTCCAGCGTCTCGCTGATCAGCAGGGCGACCGTGTCGGGGCCGGTCTCGGTCTCCTCGCGGAGGTCGATCACCGGGTGCTGGCGCAGTTGGCTGAGCGCTCCCTCCCGGGTGATCGGGTCCGAGGCGTGTACCGCCACCGGTATCCGGGACTCGGGCTCTGCCGTGCCCGGAGCCGCGGTCCCAAATGAACTGCGCAACGGACTCCCCTATGTTCACGAGCCCGTCACCTCTGTGGCGTCCGTGACAGGCGTGCGGTCATCACACTTCTGGGGACCGTGTGTTCGGCGCAATCGTGGAGCACCACGAGACACACCACGAGATCGGAAACCGGATCGGAAACGACGCCGCACACATGTCAGTGGGTCATCTCACGCAACGGGACCCGCCTGTTCCGCCGTCCCACACAGTGGGCCGCACCACGGCCGCGAGGGAGGCAGGGATGTACGTACCACTGCTTGAGCGTCGTCAAACCCTGGAAGCGGTCGCCGCCGAGGCCGCGCGCGCCCGCGCCGGAACCGGCCGGCTGGTCCTGCTGCGGGGTGCCACCGGTACGGGCCGTTCCGCGCTCCTCGAAGCCGCCGCCGAGCAGGCGGAGGAGGCCGGGATGCGGGTGCTGAGGGCCCGCTGCTCGCCCGACGACACAGCTCTGCCCTTCGCTGCCGTACGTCAACTGCTCGGCCCGCAAGCGGAGTTTCCCGAGGCCCGGGAGGTGCCGGACGAACGGGCCCGGGGGGCCTGGCTGTGGCGGCTGCTGCGTTCGCTCACGGCCGGACCGCCGCTCCTGGTGACCGTGGACGACGTCCATCTCGCGGACGACGCCTCGCGGCGCTGGCTCGTCGACGCCGCCCGGCGGGTGGACCGGTTACCGCTGTCGCTGGTCGTGACCGAGCGCAGCCAGTACGACGTAGACGCACCGTCGGCCGGGCTCGCCCACACCCTCTCGCCCGCGCTCGTGCGCACCCTCACCCTCGCTCCGCTGGGGGCCGACTCCACGACACGGCTGGTCCGGTCGGACTTCGGCACGGTCCCGCGGGCGTGGGTGGAGGACTGCGTACGGGCGAGCGCGGGCAGCCCGCTGCTGTTGCGCGCCCTGCTGGACGACCTGCGCGGCACCCTGCCGGCCACGGTGCCGAAGGTGAGCGCCGCGCTGTATCCGGGGGCGTACCAGGCCGCGGTGTCATGGTGGCTGGACAGCGCGGGCCCCGCGACGGCGCAGGTGGCCCGAGCGCTGGCCGCACTGGACGAAGACTTGACGGGCCCTCACACCCGGACACCGTCCGACACACCGAACGACGGGACTGCCTTCCCGGGCGGGGGTCGGGGGGACGGGACTGCCTTCCCGGGCGGGGGGCAGGGGGACGGGGCCGCTCCCCTGGCCGGGAGCGGGGAGTACGGGGCCGAGTCCACCGGCGTGCAACGGGGTTACGGGGCCGATGCACCACCGGGGGACCGGCGGGGGTCGGCTCGGCCGGACGCCGGTGCCGATGCCCCTGCGTTTGCCGGTGCCGGTGCCGGTGCCTCTGCCTCTGCGTTTGCCGATGCCGATGCCGATGCCGATGCCGATGCCGATGCGGCTGCGGGTGCGGGTGCCGGGGCCGGGGCCCATGCCGAAGGCGCAGGCGCGCCCGCTGCGAGCCGGCCTGGCGGCGGTGCAGGCTGCCCGGATGCGGGCGATCCCGCCCACGGCGAACCGGCGGAGAACGACCGGGCCCGGCCTTCGGAGGCCGCCCGGCCTTCCGGCGACGGCTCCACCGGCGACGGCTCCACCGGCGACGGGCCCCGCGCTGACGGTTCCTCAGACGTCGGCTCGTCGGAGGGAGGCGCGGTCTCGGGCGCCGCGACTCCCGGCGGTCCGGTTGCGGGCGCCCCAGCCATCGGTGACCGGGCCCCGGGAGTCCCAGTTGTCGGGGACCGGGTTTCGGGTGCTCCGGCTTCCGGTGCACGGGCCCCGGGCGCCGCGACTCCCGGCGGTCCGGTTGCGGGCGCCCCAGCCCTCGGCGGTCCGGTTTCGGGCGCTCGGGCTCTCGGCGACGCTGCCTTGGGCGGGGCGGTCTCGGGCG
>NZ_JBIUVD010000022.1:173852-179610 GCF_044742785.1 Streptomyces sp. NPDC087844
TCCCGGCGGTCCGGTTGCGGGCGCCCCAGCCCTCGGCGGTCCGGTTTCGGGCGCTCGGGCTCTCGGCGACGCTGCCTTGGGCGGGGCGGTCTCGGGCGCCGCGGCTTCTGGCGACCCGGTCTCGGGCGCCGAGACTTCCGGCGGTCCGGTTTCGGGCGCCCCAGCCCTCGGCGGTCCGGCCTTGGGCTCTCCGGCTCTCGGCGACGTTGCCTTGGGCGCCTTGGCCTTGGGCGACGCTGCCTTGGGCGGGGCGGTCTCGGGCCCCGCGGCTTTCGGCGACCCGGCCGCGGACGCCGAGACTTCCGGCGACCCGGCCGCGGACGCCCGCGCGTTCGGCGACCCGCTCTCGGACACCCCCGCCCTCGCCGCCCCGTCCCCGGACGACGCAGCCCCGTACGACGCAGCCGCGTACGGCACAGCCGCGTACGGCACAGGCCCGTACGGCACCGCCGCGTACGAGCTCGCCGAGTTGCTCGGTGGGGTCACCGATGCCGATCCCGCGCGGGTGGCGGGATGGCTCACCGCCATGGCGCGGCTGGGGTTCCTGCGGCCCGGCGCCGACGGGCGCCCCCGCTACGCCCACCCCCTGTTGCGGGACGCGGTGCTGAGCGGCTGGCCCGTGGCCCGGCGGCGGGCCGCGCACCGCAGGGCCGCCGAGGTCATGCTGCGACGCGGCGAACGCGCCGAGACCGTGGCCGGCCAGTTGCTGCGGGCCGACGCGATCGGCGAGCCCTGGGTCACCGGCGTCCTGCTGGACGCCTCCGCCGTCGCCGTCCACGACGGCCGCACCGCCGACGCCCTGCCCTATCTGCGCCGCGCCCTGGACGAACCGCTGCCCGACGACCGCCGGCAGCGGCTCCTCACCGAACTGGGCTCCCTGGAGTACGCCACCATCCGCTCCTCGGCCGGCATACCGCGCCTCGCCGAGGCGGTGCGGCTGCCGGGCGTCCCGCAGGACCGGGTGCGCGCCGCGGTGGCCCTGGGCACGGCACTGGCCGGGCGGGGCGAGGCCCGCGCCGCCGTCGACGTACTGCGTTCGCTGGACTCGCAGCTGACGGGCCACCCCGACCTGGCCCGCACCGTGCAGATCACCTCGGCGCTGCTCTCCGAGCAGGACCACGAGATCAGGCAGGAGGTCTACCGCTGGCTGCGGGAGAGCGCCGGCCACTCACCGCGCCTGATCGGCACCGCGGGCCAGGCACTGCTCGTACGGTACGAGGCCACGGCGGGCCTGCTCTCGGCGGACGCCGCCATGGAACGCGTACGGGCCCTCCTCGCGGAGCCCGTCGAACCGCTCGCGGAACCCTTCCTGCTGGGTACGGCAGCCGCCGTCGCCCAGTGGGCCGACGAACTCGAAGAGGCCGAACGGCTCGTCGGACGCGGTCTCGCCAGACAGCGCCCGTCCCTGCTGCACCCGATGCACCGCGCGCTGCTGAACGTCCGCGCCGACATCGCCGCCGCCCGCGGCGACTACGCGCGGCTGCTCACCGGCCCCGAGGCCCGGCCGTCGGCCGGCACCCGGCTGGGCCCCAGCAACGGTCAGGCCCACGCCGTGGTCGCGCTCGTCGAGACCGGCCGGGTGGTGGAGGCCCGCCGCCTCGCGGGCGGCTTCGACCTGCGGGAGGCGAAGGAGTCCTGGGAGGTGAACCGGTTCCTGTACGCGCGAGGGGTGCTGCGGGCCGCCGGCGGGGACCCGGCGGGCGCGCTCGACGACTTCCTCGAATGCGGGCGCCGTCAGTCGGCGCGCGATGTGGTGAGCCCGGTCGTCACCCCCTGGCGGACGGCCTCGGCCGAGTGCCGGCTGGCGCTCGGCCGGCCCCGGGAGGCGCTGGAACTGGCCGAGGAGGAGTTGCGCCTGGCCCGGCTGTGGAACACCCCCCGGCTGGTGGGCCGTGCCCTGCGGGTCCTCGGCATGGCGACCGGCGGCCGGCGCGGCCTGGAACTCGCCGACCAGGCCGTACGCGTCCTGCGGGACGCCTCCGCGGGCGTTCCGCTCGACACGGAACTGATCCCCGCGCTGGTCGCGCGGGGACGCCAGCTCACCGCCGCCGGGGACCGGGCCCGCGCCCGCGACTGCCTGCGGGAGGCGGCCGAACGCGCCGAACGGCTGGGTGCCGTACGGCTGCGGGCCACCGCCGAGCAGGCCCTGCGCGAGGGCGGCGCCCGCCGCACCACGACGGCGCTCACCGGCTCGGGCGCGCTCACCGGCAGCGAGCGCCGGATAGCCGAGCTGGCCGCCGACGGCCGGACGAACACGGAGATCGCGAAGCTGCTGCACCTCGCGCGCCGCACCGTGGAGACCCATCTGACCAGCACCTACCGGAAGCTGGGCATCCGGCGCCGGGGCGAACTGACGACCGCGCTCGGCGGTGAGCGGGGCGGCTGACAGCATGAGTCACGAGGCGGCCGGATATCTCTTTGCGGGGCCCCGCCCCCGCCTCCCACACTGACCCGGTGCTGACACGACGTGAGACCCCCGCCGACGTATCCGCCGCGCGTGCCGTGATCGCGGCGGCCTTCGCCGAACCGGACACCCCGGACCCGGTGGAGGCGACCCTGCTCGACGCGCTGCGCACCTGCGAGGGCTGGCTGCCCGCACTGTCGTACGTGGCGGTCGACGACAAAGAGGGGGAAGGCGGCGAGGTCGTCGGACACGTCGTCTGTACGCGCGGACACGTCGACGGCGTACCGGCCCTCGGGCTCGGCCCGATCGGCGTGCGCCCGGACGCGCAGGGCCTCGGCACCGGCCTCGCCCTGATGCACGCGGTGCTCGGCGCGGCGGACGCCCTCGGCGAACCGCTGGTGGCCCTGCTCGGCAGCCCCGCCTACTACGGTCGCTTCGGCTTCCGCCCCGGAACCGACCTCGGCGTCCTGCCGCCCGACCCGGCCTGGGGCGCGTACTTCCAGGTCCGCACCCTGACGACGTACGAGCCGGCGTCGCGCGGCACGTTCAGGTACGCGAAGCCGTTCGACGACGTCTGAGTACGTTGTCAGGGGCGCGGGGAACCGCGCGAACGGCCTCCGTCGGCAGACTGCCGACGGAGGCCGTTCGACTCACAGGCCTGCTTGCGTGCCTGCCTACTTGACCGGTTCGGGCTGAGGCTCGCTCTCCGCCTCGGCCGTGCCCGCCGGAGGCTCTTCCGGCGAGGTCTTGACGGAGTCGAGCAGCAACTGGGCCACGTCCACGACCTGCACGGACTCCTTGGCCTTCCCGTCGTTCTTCTTGCCGTTGACCGAGTCGGTCAGCATGACGAGGCAGAACGGGCAGGCGGTCGAGACGATGTCGGGGTTGAGGCTGAGAGCCTCATCGACGCGCTCGTTGTTGATGCGCTTGCCGATCCGCTCCTCCATCCACATCCGCGCGCCACCGGCACCGCAGCAGAAGCCGCGCTCCTTGTGACGGTGCATCTCCTGCTGGCGCAGGCCGGGGACGGCGGACATGATCTCGCGCGGGGGCGTGTAGATCTTGTTGTGCCGGCCCAGGTAGCAGGGGTCGTGGTAGGTGATGAGGCCGTCGACCGGGGTCACCGGGACCAGCTTGCCCTCGTCGATCAGATGCTGCAGCAGCTGGGTGTGGTGGATGACCTCGTAGTCGCCGCCGAGCTGCGGGTACTCGTTGCCCAGGGTGTTCAGGCAGTGCGGGCAGGTCGCGACGATCTTCTTCGCGGACTTGGGCTTCCTCGACTCCGCGGTGACCTTGCCGTCGTCGTCCATCTCCTCGCCGAAGGCGGCGTTGAGGGACATGACGTTCTCCATGCCGAGTTCCTGGAACAGGGGCTCGTTGCCCAGGCGGCGGGCGGAGTCACCGGTGCACTTCTCGTCGCCGCCCATGATGGCGAACTTCACGCCCGCCATGTGCAGCAGCTCGGCGAAGGCCTTGGTGGTCTTCTTGGCCCGGTCCTCCAGGGCGCCGGCACAGCCGACCCAGTACAGGTACTCGACCTCCGAGAGGTCCTCCAGGTCGCGGCCGACGACGGGGATCTCGAAGTCGACCTCCTTGGTCCACTCCAGGCGCTGCTTCTTGGCGAGCCCCCAGGGGTTGCCCTTCTTCTCCAGGTTCTTGAGCATCGTGCCCGCCTCGGACGGGAAGGCGCTCTCGATCATCACCTGGTAGCGGCGCATGTCGACGATGTGGTCGATGTGCTCGATGTCGACGGGGCACTGCTCGACGCAGGCGCCGCAGGTGGTGCAGGACCACAGGACGTCGGGGTCGATGACCCCGTTCTCTTCGAGGGTCCCGATGAGGGGCCGCTCGGCCTCGGCGAGAGCGGCGGCGGGGACGTCCTTGAGCTGCTCGGCGGACGCCTTCTCGTTGCCCGACCCCGCGCCGCCAGGCGCTGATGGATCCAGCTTGCCGCCACCGGCGAGGAGGTACGGGGCCTTGGCGTGCGCGTGGTCGCGCAGCGACATGATCAGCAGCTTCGGGGAGAGCGGCTTGCCGGTGTTCCAGGCGGGGCACTGCGACTGGCAGCGCCCGCACTCGGTGCAGGTGGAGAAGTCGAGCAGACCCTTCCACGAGAACTGCTCGACCTGGCTGACACCGAAGACGTCGTCGTCACCGGGGTCGGTGAAGTCGATGGGCTTGCCGCCGGAGGTCATGGGCTGGAGGGCGCCCAGGGCCGTCCCGCCGTTCGCCTCGCGCTTGAACCAGATGTTCGGGAAGGCCAGGAAGCGGTGCCAGGCGACACCCATGTTGGTGTTGAGCGAGACGACGATCATCCACACGAAGGACGTGCCGATCTTGATCGTCGCGACCAGGTAGACCAGGTTCTGCAGCGTGCCCGTGCTCAGGCCCTTGAAGGCCAGGACCAGCGGGTACGAGGCGAAGTACCCGGCCTCGTAGCCCTCGACGTGGTGGATCGCGCCCTCCAGGCCGCGCAGCACGTAGATGGCGAGGCCGATGGTGAGGATGACGTACTCGACGAAGTACGCCTGGCCCGACTTGGAGCCCGCGAAACGGGACTTGCGGCCGGCCCGTGAGGGCAGGCTCAGCAGCCGGATCGCGATGAGCACGGCGATGCCCAGGATCGTCATCACGCCGATGAACTCGATGTAGAGCTCGAACGGCAGGAACTCGCCGATGATCGGCAGCACCCAGTCAGCCTGGAAGAGCTGGCCGAAGGCCTGGACGAGGGTGGGCGGCAGCGTCAGGAAGCCGATGGCCACGAACCAGTGGGCGAAACCTACGATGCCCCACCGGTTCATCCGGGTGTGACCGAGGAACTCCTTCACCAGCGTCACACTGCGCTGGTAGGGGTTGTCGGTCCGGCTGCCGGCGGGTACCGGCTGGCCGAGCTTGAAGTACCGGACGAACTGGCCGATGGCGCGCGCGATGAGCGCGACGCCGACCACGGTCAGGACCAGCGACACGATGATCGCGGCGAGTTGCATTTCGGGGCTCCTCGGGCCTGCGAGGGTCATTACTGAGCGGTAGCTTACGCAGTCCTACGAGACTACCCATTCCTGTGTCCGCACTGTAGTCAGCGGCACGGTGATCTGCGTCGCTGAGGCACACCTGGGTACCCGTGGCGAAACGGAGCCTTTTGTGGGCGGGGTTGCGGCTTGCCAGTCGGGTGCGGCCCGGCGGGGGGTGGGCCGCGCAGTTCCCCGCGCCCCTCAAAAGCGGGGCTGCGCCCCAGCCGCCTCCGCCCCGAAGAGGCGCGGGGGGGGGTGCCTCTATGTCCTTCGTCAAGGCACCCCTGTCGGGTTTGGGGTGATTCAGGCTTGCTGGGGTCATGCGGCGAGTTCAACGTCCGCA
>NZ_JBIUVD010000023.1:0-167157 GCF_044742785.1 Streptomyces sp. NPDC087844
TACTGCAGGGGGGACCCTGTGGGAGAGTAGGACGCCGCCGAACTAATATTACGGAAAAGCCCCCGCACTTCGGTGCGGGGGCTTTTTTGCGTTCGTGTCCTGCTATGCGTTCTCCCCTTTTGCAGGTGAGGGGAGAAGCAGGGTCAGAGACGGCCTGCGGCTTTGAGAGCCAGATATGCGTCCGCCAAAGCCGGCGGCAGGTTGTCCGGGGTCGCGTCCACGACAGTGACACCGTGACGGGTCAGCTGCTCCGCCGTGCGGTGACGTTCCGCCTGGGCCTGCGCTGCGGCGGCGGCCTCGTACACGGCCTCCGTGTTTCCGCGTGCCGTGGCCATGTGCTCGATGTGCGGGTCGGAGACCGAGGCTACGAGGACCGTGTGGCGCTGGGTGAGGCGGGAGAGTACGGGAAGCAGGCCCTCCTCGATGGGGGCCGCGTCCAAGGTCGTGAGGAGCACGATCAGCGAGCGGCGCGGGGCCGTGCGGAGCGCGGTGGAGGTGAGGCCGCGGGCGTCCGTCTCGACGAGTTCCGGTTCGAGGTGTGCCATGGCGTTGACCAGCGAGGGAAGTACGTCGCCTGCGGCGCGGCCCTGTACCAGGGCGCGTACCCGGCGGTCGTAGGCGAGCAGGTCCACCCGGTCGCCGGCGCGGGACGCGAGAGCCGCCAGGAGGAGGGCCGCGTCCATGGAGGCGTCGAGGCGGGGGGCGTTTCCGACGCGGCCCGCGGCTGTGCGGCCCGTGTCGAGGATCAGGAGGATGTGCCTGTCGCGTTCGGGACGCCAGGTGCGTACGGCGACCCTCGACTGGCGGGCGGTGGCCCGCCAGTCGATCGAGCGCGTGTCGTCACCGGGGACGTAGTCACGCAGGCTGTCGAACTCGGTTCCCTCACCGCGGGTCAGCACGCTGGTGCGGCCGTCGAGTTCGCGCAGGCGGGCCAGCTTCGAGGGGAGGTGCTTGCGGCTGGTGAAGGGGGGCAGGACGCGTACCTTCCAGGGGATTCGGTGGTTGCCCTGGCGGGCGAAGAGACCCAGAGGACCGTATGAGCGGATGGTGACGCGGTCGGCCTGGCGGTCGCCTCGGCGGGTGGGGCGCAGGCGGGTCGTGACGCGTCGGCGTTCGCCTGCGGGGACTGTCAGGCGGTGGCGGGACGCGGGGACCTCTGTGCCCGGCTGCCAGCTGCTGGGGGGCCAGGCGTCGCGGATGCGGGCGCGCAGGGGGCGGCCCGACGGGTTGGTGACCGTAAGGGTGACGTCGGCGGTTTCGCCGAGGCGTACGGAGGTGTCGCCGGAGCGGGTGAGGCCCAGGCGGCGTACCGGTGCCGCCAGGGCGAAGTCGCAGGCGCAGGCGAGGGCCAGGGGAGCGTTGACGGCGAGTATGCCCGTCCAGCCGGGTTCCCAGATGCCTACGGGGAGGGTGCCGAGGGCCGCGAGGAGGGCGGTGCGGCCGGTGAGGGCCATCAGCGGGGAACGGGGACGTGGGAGAGGATCGCGTTGATGACCGAGTCGGCCGTCACACCCTCCATCTCGGCTTCCGGGCGGAGCTGGACGCGGTGGCGGAGGGTCGGCAGCGCGAGGGCCTTCACGTCGTCGGGGATGACGTAGTCGCGGCCTGTCAGCCAGGCCCAGGCTCGGGCCGTGGCCAGGAGCGCCGTCGCGCCGCGGGGGGAGACCCCGAGGGTTAGGGACGGCGATTCGCGGGTGGCGCGGCAGATGTCCACTACGTAACCGGTGATCTCGGGGGAGACCGCGGTCTTGGCGACGGCCGCGCGGGCGGCTTCGAGGTCGGCCGGGCCCGCGACGGGGCGCATGCCGGCGGCGCGCAGGTCACGTGGGTCGAAGCCCTCGGCGTGGCGGGTGAGGACGTGGATCTCGTCCTGGCGGGACGGGAGCGGGATCGTCAGCTTGAGGAGGAAACGGTCCAGCTGCGCTTCCGGGAGGGGGTACGTGCCCTCGTACTCGACCGGGTTCTGGGTCGCGGCGACCAGGAACGGCTCGGGGAGCGGGCGCGGGGTGCCGTCGACCGTCACCTGGCGTTCCTCCATGGCCTCCAGGAGGGACGACTGGGTCTTCGGAGGGGTGCGGTTGATCTCATCCGCAAGGAGGAGGTTCGTGAAGACCGGGCCGGGCTGGAAGGAGAACTCCGCGGTGCGGGCGTCGTAGACGAGGGAGCCCGTGATGTCGCTCGGCATCAGGTCGGGGGTGAACTGGACGCGCTTGGTGTCGAGTTCCAGCGCGGAGGCGAGAGCCCGGACGAGCAGGGTCTTGGCCACTCCGGGGACGCCCTCCAGCAGGACGTGTCCGCGGCACAGGAGGGCGACGACGAGGCCGGTCACTGCGGGGTCCTGGCCGACCACGGCTTTGGCGATCTCGGCGCGCAGGGCTTCCAGGGAGGCGCGGGCGGTGGCTGCATCCCCGGTGGTCCCGGTGGTCCCGGTGTTCCCGGCGTTGTCAGTGGGCGGGGCCATCATGGACGGCGTACCTCTCTTTCGAGGGCGTCGAGTTGGTCGGCGAGTGCGATGAGGGCCGCGTCGTCGCGGGGCGGCGGCCCGAAGAGCAGGGAGCGCAGGGTCTGTCCTTCCTGGCGGAGCCTGGCGGACAGGGCGGGGAGCAGGGCTTCGGGCGCGTGGGCCTGAGCGGGGGATACGCCGACGAGGGGGGCGAGGCGGGTGCGGGTGGTGGAGCGAAGAGCTCCCGCGGCACGGTCGCGGGCGTTGGACTTGCGGTAGAGACGGGCGCGGCCTTCGGCGGTCTCGGAGGCGCGGATCGCGACGGGGAGCCGTTCGGGGACGAGCGGGCCGAGGCGGCGGGCGCGCCAGAGGGCGGCCAGCAGTGCGGCGATGAAGAGCTGCAGCGTGCCCCAGAGCCAGCCGGAGGGGACCAGGTCGAGGAAGCTGCGGTCGCCGGCGTCGGTGGCCGAGTCGTCGGAGAGCGAGGGGAGGTACCAGACCACGTGGGTGCGGGAACCGAGGAGTTGAAGCGCGAGGGAGGCGTTGCCCTGCTGGTCGAGGCGCTCGTTCTGCAGGATGTCGGGCGCGCCGAGTACGACGGTGTCGCCGTCCCCCTCGGATGCGGGGAGGCGCAGCAGGGTGGGCAGGCCGTCGCTGGGGTAGCAGGTGTCGGCGCCGGGTGCGTCCGTCGAGTACCGGATGCCGCCCGTGTCGGCGGTGCCCGCTCGGCGGGCGGCGGGCAGGGCGCAGTCGGGGGAGAGCGTGGAGTCGTAGCTGGGTGTCGCGTCCGCGTCGACTCCGGGGGCGAGGGTGCCGACGGACGGGGTGCCGGGGGCGACGAGGACGGTGCGGCCACCGGAGTTCCTGAACGCGGAGTGGAGAAGGTCCTGTTGACGGTCGGTCAGCAGGTCGGGGCGGGCGACCAGGAGTGTCGTGTCGGGGCCGGCCGCGGTGCTCGCCTCGTCCAGGGTGGTGACCACGCGCGTGGACACGCCCTGGTCGGCGAGGAGTTCGGCGACGGCGCGGCTGCCGGTGGCGTCGGCGGAGCGCGGGTCGAGGCTGCCGTGCTGGGCGCCGGAGCGTACGACGGCGATGGCGACGGCGGCCACGAGGAGGATCACGAGCGCGAGCAGGACGCCGCGCGAGCGGGTCCACACCTGGCGGACGGTGGGCGAGGCCGAGGTGGTGGGCGGGGCGGTCGGAGTCGTGGTTGCCGTGGGGGCGGTGGAGGCCTCGGGTGTCATGTGGCGGCCCCCCGGCCGACGCTGCTGGTGAGGACCGGTCTGGTGCGTTCCAGGTCCTGGTCGAGCTGTGCGAGGCGGTGGTACGTCTGCGGGGCGGCGGTTCGTCCGCCGTACGTGACGTCGTCGAAGTCCCGTGCCGCGGCGCGCAGTCGGTCCGTGTGGGCGGGCAGGGTGCGGCCCGCTTCGGCGGCGGCCTCGTCGGCGGTGCGTCCCGGGCGGGGGTCGAGCAGGGCGCGTTCCTCCAGCGAGCGGACGACGGCGCGCATGCGTTCCTGGACGGCCTGGTTCCAGTGGCCCTGGGCCGCGTGTGCCTCGGCGGACGCGCGGTGCTCGGCGGCGCTGCGTGGACGGTCGTCGAAGAGCGGGGCGGTCGAGGTGGGGCCCCGGCGGGGGGAGCCGAGGCGCCACCAGAGGGCACCGATGAATGCCACGACGGCCAGGACGACGACCAGGAGGCCGAGTCCGCCTCCCGGGGTCGCGGAGGAGGCCGCGGTGAGCAGTTCGCCGACCCACTTCCAGAAGGCGTCCAGGGCCTGGCGGAGGAGGCTGGGGTCGTTCTCGTGGTACATCCGCTTCGACAGTTCGCGCCGGGCGGCCTCCCGCGCGGGATCGCGCGGGACGGTCACCGGTGGTTCGCCGTCGGCGCGTGGCAGCGCCAGTACCGCAGTGAGAACTCCCCCCGCCAGGCTCACTCCGTCAGCTCCCCGGGGTCGGTCCGGGGGCGCCGGAGACGTGGTCCTGGATGCCGGCCGCGCGGGCCAGGTCGAGGTCGAGGGCCTCGCGGCGGATGCGCTGGTCGATGTAGAGGAGCACGGTGACACCGGCGGTGATCGGGAAGGTGAGCATGGAGCCGATCACCGAGCCGATGCCGCTCACGACGAGGAACGTCCAGCCGAGGTCGCCGGTGCCGCTGTCGAGCAGGCTGCCGATGCCGTCTCCGCTGAGCGCGGAGGCGAGGAAGGCGAACGGGATCACGATGATCGACGCGACGATGTTCGCGATGATCGTGGCGAGGAGCTGGATGCCGAAGACCCGCCACCAGGAGCCGCGGACCAGCTTCGCGGAACGGCTCAGCGACTTCCAGACGCTCTGCTTCTCCAGCATCAGGGCCGGCGAGGCCAAGGAGAAGCGGATCATCATCCAGAGCGCGACGACGGACGCGGCCAGGCCTCCGAGGGCACTGAGTGCGACGGCGCCGTCGCCGCCGCCCGCGTGGCCGACGAGGACGCCGGGCAGGATGCCCACGGCGACGATCGCGGCCACGATGAGCGGCAGCAGGAAGGTCAGGCCGAAGAGCTTGAGGAGCTGGGGCCGGGCGTCGCGCCAGGCCTCGGCGGTGGTCACCGACTTGCCGAGGACGGCACGACTGGTCACGGTCGTGAGCAGGGCCGTCGCGACGATCGTGCCCAGCAGGGTGATCAGCAGGACGACGCCGGAGTTCAGCAGGGTGTCGCCCATGGCACGGGACAGTTCGCCCGCGGTGGCGCTGGGGTCGTTGAGGACGTCCGTGCTGGCGCTGTCGTCCAGGACGAGGCCCTGGAGCAGGATCACGAGGATCTGGGTGAGGACCGCGACGGCGAGCGAGATGCCGAGAACCGTGCGCCAGTGCGTACGCATGGTCGACACCGCGCCGTCGAGGATCTCACCGACGCCGAGCGGGCGGAGCGGGATCACGCCGGGCTTGGCCGCGGGCGGGGGGCCGCCCCAGCCGCCGCCCCAGCCGGGGTAGCCGCCCGGCCCCGGTCCGTAGCCGCCGCCGTGGCCACCAGGGCCTCCGTACCCTCCGGGGCCGCCGTATCCGCCGGGGCCTGTAGGAGGTTGGCCGCCCCAGCCGGGACCGGGCGGCGGTGGTGGCGGGGTCTGGGGCGGGGCGTCCTGCGGGCCGCCGCCGGGCGAGGGCCACTGAGCGGGCGGGGGCTGCTCCTTGGACCACTTCGGGCCCGGGCCGGACGGGGCGGGGCCGGGCTGACCCGGTTCGCCCGCGGGCTCCGAGGACGTGGGCCGGTCCGCGGGTCGGGCAGGGCCGGAAGGCGTCGGCTCCTGTCCGTTCTGCCCGTCGGAGGGGGCAGATCCGGGCGATGCCCAGCCCGGAGTGTCGTTCATCGTCGCTCCTTCACGGTGCCCGCCCGCGGTCGCGGCGGCAGGTTGGCTGCCATCGTGCCACGGTGCGGCCGGGAAGTGACCGGCCGCCGTATGGGCTGCACACCTTCAATTGTCCGCCCCGTACGGGGCAGACTGAGCAGATGGCTGATCAGTACGCGCAAATCCGCGAGGACAACCGGCCCATCGAGATACCCGCGATCCGGTGGGACGAGCCGCCGGAGGGACCCGTGCTGGTCCTCCTCGACCAGACAAGGCTGCCCGCCGAAGAGGTCGAGCTGGTGTGCACGGACGCGTCCGCGCTGGTGGAGGCGATCCGCTCGCTCGCCGTGCGCGGGGCACCGCTCCTCGGAATCGCTGGGGCTTACGGAGTCGCGCTCGCTGCCGCCCGGGGGTTCGACGTGGACGGGGCAGCGGCCTCCCTCGCGAGTGCGCGGCCCACCGCGGTGAACCTCTCGTACGGAGTCCGCCGGGCTCAGGAGGCCCACCTCGCGGTGCTGCGGGCCGGTGGCGGCCAGGAGCAGGCCGCGGCGGCCGCGCTGGCTGCCGCGCGGGCGCTGCACAAGGAAGACGCCGAGGCCAGCGGGCGTATGGCCGTGCACGGGCTGGCGCTGCTCGACGAGCTGCTGCCCGGGGGAAACCACCGGATTCTCACCCACTGCAACACCGGCGCGCTGGTCTCGGGCGGGGAGGGCACGGCGTTCGCTGTGGCGCTCGCGGCGCACCGGGTGGGGCGGCTGCGCAGGCTCTGGGTGGACGAGACGCGTCCGTTGCTGCAGGGTGCTCGCCTGACCTCGTATGAGGCGGCGCGCGCCGGAATGGCGTACACCTTGCTCACGGACAACGCTGCCGGGTCATTGTTCTCGGCGGGAGAGGTGGATGCGGTGCTCATCGGAGCGGACCGGATCGCCGCCGACGGTTCGGTGGCGAACAAGGTGGGGAGCTATCCGCTCGCGGTGCTGGCCAGGTATCACCATGTGCCGTTCATCGTGGTGGCTCCGTTGACGACGGTGGACCCGGACACTCCGAACGGAGCATCGATCGAGGTCGAGCAGCGTGCCAGTCATGAAGTGACAGAGATCACAGCACCGCTGGTGCCCGTGGCGGGAGTCGAAGCGGGAGGCGGGATACCGGTGGCACCCCTGGGGACCCAGGCGTACAACCCGGCGTTCGACGTGACGCCGCCCGAGTTGGTGACGGCGATCGTCACCGAGGAGGGCGTCGTGTCGCCTGTGACGGCTGAGGCGCTTGCGGAGCTGTGTGACAGGTCACGCCAGGTAACGATTTAGTTAATGGGATGATGTCGTTTATGAAGGGACGAGTCCTTGTCGTCGATGACGACACCGCACTGGCCGAGATGCTCGGCATTGTGTTGCGTGGTGAAGGTTTTGAGCCGTTTTTCGTAGCCGACGGCGACAAGGCGCTGGCCGCTTTCCGTGAGAGCAAGCCCGACCTGGTGCTCCTGGACCTGATGCTTCCCGGCCGGGACGGCATCGAGGTGTGCCGCCTGATCAGGGCGGAGTCCGGGGTACCGATCGTGATGCTCACAGCGAAGAGCGACACCGTCGATGTCGTGGTCGGCCTTGAGTCGGGTGCGGATGACTACATCGTGAAGCCGTTCAAGCCAAAGGAGCTGGTGGCCCGGATCCGGGCCAGGCTTCGCAGGTCCGAGGAGCCGGCGCCCGAACAGCTCGCGATCGGCGATCTGGTCATCGACGTGGCCGGTCACTCTGTGAAGCGGGACGGCGCCTCGATCGCGCTCACTCCGCTGGAGTTCGACCTGCTGGTGGCGCTGGCCCGCAAGCCGTGGCAGGTGTTCACGCGTGAGGTGCTCCTGGAGCAGGTGTGGGGCTACCGGCACGCGGCGGACACCCGTCTGGTGAACGTCCATGTGCAGCGGCTGCGCTCCAAGGTCGAGAAGGACCCGGAGCGGCCGGAGATCGTGGTGACCGTCCGTGGCGTCGGTTACAAGGCCGGACCGAGCTGACGTGTCCCGGGACAGTGCCGCTTCGGCGCCCGGCGAGCCGGGGGTCCGCTCGGGGCGGCCTGTCGGCCGGAGGATGACGGGCTCCCGCTGGGGCCGGTTCGTCGAGGGCGGGCTGCTCCAGGGCGGAGTCCAGGGCAGCCCGGTCCTTCGGCTGTTCATGCGCTGGGTGCGCCGTCCGCTGCTGCCGGTCATGCGGTTGTGGCGGCGCAACATCCAGCTCAAGGTCGTCGCCACGACCCTGCTGATGTCGCTGGGCGTCGTCCTGCTGCTGGGTTTCGTCGTGATCGGGCAGGTGCGCAACGGACTGCTGGACGCCAAGGTGAAGGCCTCCCAGAGCCAGGCCACGGGCGGGTTCACGGTCGCCAAGCAGGAGGCCGACAGCGCGGCGGGCTCGGGCGGGGACGACCGCTCCGGGCCGGACGACAACCCCGTCCAGAACGTCAGCGGATGGATGAGCTCCCTCGTCGAGTCGCTCTCCAGCGGCGGCCAGGGCGCGTTCAGCGTCGTCACGCTCAGCACCACCTCCGCGGACAGCAGCAGCCGGGGCCTGGGCCCGCGTGCTTCGGGGTTCGTGGACTGGAGCCTCAGCGTGCCCCAGGACCTGCGCGAGCGGGTGGACGCCGGCACGGGCGCGGCCCAGAGCTACACGCGCGTCGTCTACACCAACGGCCAGGACTCCCAGCCGGCGCTGATCATCGGCACACAGGTCAACGACCCCAAGGGCGATCCGTACCAGCTGTACTACCTCTTCCCGCTCACGCAGGAGGAGAAGTCGCTCAGCCTGGTCAAGGGGACCCTCGCGACGGCCGGGCTGTTCGTCGTGGTGCTGCTCGGGGCGATCGCCTGGCTCGTGGTGCGCCAGGTCGTCACGCCCGTACGGATGGCCGCCGGGATCGCCGAGAGGCTGTCCGCAGGGCGCCTCCAGGAACGTATGAAGGTCACCGGCGAGGACGACATCGCGCGTCTCGGTGAGGCCTTCAACAAGATGGCGCAGAACCTCCAGCTGAAGATCCAGCAGCTGGAGGATTTGTCCCGGATGCAGCGGCGGTTCGTGTCCGACGTGTCGCACGAGCTGCGCACGCCGCTGACGACCGTCCGGATGGCGGCCGACGTCATCCACGACGCGCGCGTGGACTTCGATCCGATGACCGCCCGGTCGGCCGAACTGCTCGCCGACCAGCTGGACCGTTTCGAGACGCTGCTGGCGGATCTGCTGGAGATCAGCCGCTTCGACGCCGGCGCGGCGGCCCTGGAGGCCGAGCCGATAGACCTGCGGGAGGTCGTCCGCAGGGTCATCAGCGGGGCCGAGCCGCTCGCCGAACGCAAGGGCACCCGGATACGGGTCGTCGGCGACCAGCAGCCCGTGGTGGCCGAGGCGGACGCCCGGCGGGTGGAACGGGTGCTGCGCAACCTCGTGGTCAACGCCGTGGAGCACGGCGAGGGCAAGGAGGTCGTGGTCAAGCTCGCGTCCGCGGGCGGGGCCGTCGCGGTCGCGGTGCGCGACTACGGAGTGGGGCTCAAGCCCGGTGAGGCGACCCGGGTGTTCAGCCGCTTCTGGCGGGCCGACCCGGCACGCGCGCGTACCACCGGCGGTACGGGCCTGGGCCTGTCCATCGCCCTGGAGGACGCGCGGCTGCACGGCGGCTGGCTGCAGGCGTGGGGGGAACCCGGCGGGGGCTCGCAGTTCCGGCTGACGGTGCCCCGAACGGCCGACGAGCCGCTGCGGGGCTCGCCGATACCGCTGGAGCCCAAGGACTCGCGGCGCAACCGCGGCCTGAACGACGCGGGGCTGCCGCTCGGCGGCACGCAGAAGCTGGCGACGGTGCCGGCGCAGCCCGCCGAGCGGGCCGTGCCGCCGATGCCGTCGCGCGACCCCAGGGTGGCGGGCGCGGTGGACCCGGCGGCGCTGCCCGGCAGCGGCGCGCGCGTGGTGCCGCGGCCCGCGGCGGAGGCCAGAGGCCCGGTCGTGGCACCGGAAGCGGCGTCGGGGAAAGCGTCAGAAGCGGCGTCGTCCGAGGACGGCCCGGAAGCCGGCGGGCAGCCGGAACAGCTGAAGCATGGGGAGGGGTCTCGTGGGCGCTGACCGCGATCGGGGCGGCCGTCGGCGTCCGGCACGTGTGGCGGTGTACGCCGCCTGCGGGACCGTGCTGCTGGCCGGGTGCGCGTCGATGCCGGACGAAGGGGACCTGCGTGATGTCGAGGCCTCCCAGCGGCCGGACGCGCAGGTCAGGGTCTTCGCCATGCCGCCGCGGGAGAACGCGCAGCCCGAGGAGATAGTCCAGGGCTTTCTCGAAGCGCTGACCAGTGACGACCCGCGGTTCGAGACGGCCCGCAAGTACCTGACCGAAGGCGCGTCCAAGAAGTGGCGTCCGAACGCGTCGACGACGGTGCTCGCGGACGGACCGAACACCGTGGCGGAGCACAGCGGCAGCAGGGAGGCGACCGGTGACTACGCGTACTCGCTGATCGGCACCAAGGTCGCCACCGTGGACTCGCAGTTCGCCTACAAGCCCGCCGAGGGGGCGTACGACGAGATCGTGCACCTCTCGGAGCAGAAGACGGCGGACGGTGCCAAGGAGTGGCGCATCGACGCCCTGCCGGCGGGCCTGGTGATGGGGATGTCCGACTTCCAGCGCAACTACGAGTCCGTCAACAAGTACTACTTCGCCTCGAATACGCAGGGCAGGACCGGCGGCCAGCTCGGTGCGGTCGCCGATCCCGTCTACGTGCGGGAGCAGGTGGACCCGGTGACGCAGATGGTCCGCTCGGTCCTCAAGGGGCCCACGAGCTGGCTCAAGCCGGTGGTCAGGTCGAGTTTCCCCACCGGTACGGCGCTCAAGAAGGGCGTCAGGTCGCTGACGCCCGACGACCAGAACCGGCTGACGGTGCCGCTGAACGCCAAGGCCGACCGGGTCGGGCAGTCCAAGTGCACGGAGATGGCCGCCCAGATCCTGTTCACGCTCCAGGACCTGACGCCCACGGGCATCGACGAGGTGGAGCTGCAGCGTTCGGACGGCACGCAGTCGTGCGCGGTCAACAACAACCAGGCGGAGATCTACGTCGTCCACGGTCCGGCCAAGCGGGCCGAGTACGAGTACTTCATCGACGGGGAGAAGCGGCTGGTCCGGATCCCGGGGGCCGGCAGTGAGCAGGAGCCCGAGCCGGTGCCCGGTGCGCTCGGCGACGGCGACAAGGAACTGCGGGCGGCCGCCGTCTCGCGGGACGAGGACACCGCCGCCGGGGTGTCGCTCGACGGACGCTCTATGTACGTCGGGTCGCTCGCGTCCGGGGGTTCGCTCGGGGAAGCCGTGCTGCGCAGCAAAGCGACGTCGCAGGACGACGGGCTGACGACCCCCAGCTGGGACGCGAGCGGTGACCTGTGGGTGGCCGACCGCGGGCCGAAGGACTCCCGGCTGCTCCTGCTGCCGAAGGGCGCGGGCGACCCCCTGGTGGTCTCGACACCCGGTCTGGAAGGGCGGATCGAGGCCGTACGGGTGGCCGCGGACGGGGTGCGGATCGCGCTCATGGTGAGCGACGACAAGCGGACGACCCTGCTCATGGGGCGGATCGAACGCGGGGACTCCGAGGGCGGGAGCGGGAAGGACACCGTCGCGATCCATGAACTGCGCTCCGTGGCACCGCAGCTGGAGGAGGTCACGGCCATGTCCTGGGCCGGCGACAGCCGCCTGGTCGTGGTCGGGCGCGAGGCCCGCGGGGTGCAGCAGATCCAGTACGTCCAGGTCGACGGGTCCACGCCGGTCGGCCCGGCTCCCTCCGCGCTCACCGGGGTGAAGGAGATCGCCGCCTCCGAGGACGAACGGCTGCCGCTGGTGGCGCACTCGGAGGACGGGATCGTGCGGCTGTCGACCGGTTCGCAGTGGCAGACGGTGGTCAAGACGGGGATGGCGCCGGTCTATCCGGGCTGAGCTCCTCGGGCCGTTCCGTCACGGCGCGGCCCTCGCCCCTTGTGGCGCGGCCCTCGTCCCTCGTGTGGGGGACAACGTGCCGACGTGTGCGAGGAGTTGTCCACAGGCAGTTGTCCACAGGGCCGGCCGGGCGCTTCGGCTTTTGGCAGAGTGGTGGGCATGCGGGGGTGGTGGCAGGACCTCACCGACCTGGTGCTTCCGACCGAGTGCGGAGGCTGTGGACGGCCTCGCACGGTGCTCTGCCCGAAGTGCCGTGCCGCTCTGACGGGGGACGCACCGAGCCGTGTACGACCGGATCCAGAGCCGCCGGGGCTGCCGGTGGTGCACGCGGCGGCTCCGTACGAGGACCAGGTGCGGGCGGCGCTCCTCGCCCACAAGGAACGGGGGGCGTTGATGCTCGCCGGGCCGCTGGGAGCGGCGCTGGCGGGGGCTGTGCGGGCCGGACTCGGGCCCGCTGGACGGGTCGGGGCGGTGGGCTCCGGGGCGCCGGTGCTGCTCGTACCGGTGCCGTCGGCGCGGTGGGCGGTGCGGGCGCGCGGGCACGACCCGGCGCGGCGGATCGCGCTCGCCGCGGCGGCCGGGCTGCGGAGTTCCGGGACGTCGGCCCGGGTGGCGGCCGTGCTGCGCCACCGGCGTGCCGTGGCCGACCAGTCGGGGCTCAACTCACGGCAGCGGCTGGACAATCTCGCCGGTGCCCTGGAGGTGGCCCCGGGTGGTGCACGGCTGCTGGGCGGCGCCGGGCGGGTCGTTCTCGTCGACGACCTGATGACGACCGGCGCGTCCTTGGCCGAGGGGGCGCGGGCTCTGAGGGCGGTTCTCGCGGAAGAGGATGGATTCTACGGACTGGTAACACCCGGAACGACGGGAGAGGGGGCGAGACAGGCACCGATGACAGGTGTAGGCCGGGCAGAAGCGGTCAGGGAAAAGAGAGGCGTGAACAGCGCGGATGACGGGGTTGGTGCGGCAGTGGTCGCGGCATCTCCAGCTTCTTTCGAAATAAACCGGAACTGACAGAGAAGTTGCGTCGTTGCAGGTAGTGAGAGGTTCCATTCACCTGAATGGAGGTACGCCGCAGTAGAGGGTGACGACATCCGTCCAGGCGAGATATGTTCGGTTGTGAGGGAATGGCGGACGCCGTCCCTTGCATATCGGAATGCCGCGCCGTGGGTTTTCCTCATTCACCCGGGACAGCGGGGTGAAGATCACTCCCGCGGGGGAGGAGGAGGTGGAAGTCACCGAGTCCGAGGCTCCGGGAAGCGCTGGAGCCTGGTGCAAAAGGGAGATGCTCCGCCGTCGATGCGGAGCGATCCGGGAACGGAGTTCTGCGTGGACATCGTCGTCAAGGGCCGCAAGACCGAGGTGCCCGAGCGGTTCCGCAAGCACGTGGCCGAGAAGCTGAAGCTGGAGAAGATCCAGAAGCTCGATGGCAAGGTGATCAGCCTCGACGTCGAGGTGTCCAAGGAGCTGAACCCCCGGCAGGCCGACCGCTCCGACCGGGTGGAGATCACGCTCCACTCCCGCGGTCCGGTGATCCGGGCGGAGGCAGCGGCAAGCGATCCGTACGCGGCGCTGGACCTGGCGGCGGACAAGCTGGAAGCGCGGCTGCGCAAGCAGCACGACAAGCGGTACACGCGCCGCGGCGCCCGCAGGATCTCGGCCTCCGAGGTCGCCGACCACGTCCCGGACGCGGCGACGCTCGACGGGAACGGCAGTGTCGTCCACGACGAGGAGCCCGAGGCGGTGCCGACCAAGAAGATCGGCTCGCTTGAGGTGAAGGGTGACGGCCCCCTCGTGGTCCGCGAGAAGACCCACGTCGCGTCCCCGATGACGCTCGACCAGGCGCTCTACGAGATGGAGCTGGTCGGGCACGACTTCTACCTGTTCGTCGACTCCGAGACCAAGGAACCGAGTGTCGTCTACCGGCGGCACGCTTACGACTACGGCGTCATCCACCTCAACACGGACCCGATGGTCGCCGAGGCGGAGCAGGCCCCGCCCGGCGGGACGCTGGGTGGCTGACCCCGACAGGTGAGCTCCCCCCGGGTCTCCGGCCCGGGGGAGGGAACCCAGCCGGTGCCCCTGGAGTGCTTGTGCGCCCCCAGGGGCACCGGTGTGCGACCCCTCAGTGCCCCGCTCTGTCATCCCGTTGTCGTCCGGGCATGAAATCATGGCCGTACCGGCCTCAACCGGTGTGTCGTTGCGCGGGGTTGGTGATGGCACAGGAACACAGGCCACGGCCTTCAGGGGGAGGAACCATGGCGGACAGCTTCGGACCGATGCGTGACGAAGATGCCGACGACGGCGTCGTCGGCATGGGCCCGGGCGAGGGCTCCCCGGGCAAGGAGCCCATCCGGGTCCTTGTCGTGGACGACCATGCCCTCTTCCGCCGCGGTCTGGAGATCGTGCTCGCCGCCGAGGAGGACATCCAGGTCGTCGGGGAGGCGGGGGACGGTGCGGAGGCGGTCGACAAGGCCGCCGATCTGCTGCCCGACATCGTGCTGATGGATGTACGGATGCCCAAGCGCGGCGGGATCGAGGCGTGCACCTCCATCAAAGAGGTCGCTCCCAGCGCGAAGATCATCATGCTGACGATCAGTGATGAGGAAGCCGACCTCTATGACGCGATCAAGGCGGGGGCCACGGGTTATCTCCTGAAGGAGATCTCCACGGACGAAGTGGCCACGGCGATTCGCGCGGTCGCCGACGGGCAGTCGCAGATCAGTCCTTCCATGGCGTCGAAGCTGCTGACCGAGTTCAAGTCGATGATCCAGCGCACGGATGAGCGGCGGCTTGTGCCGGCGCCTCGGCTCACCGATCGTGAGCTGGAGGTGCTGAAGCTGGTGGCCACCGGGATGAACAACCGGGATATCGCCAAGGAGTTGTTCATCTCCGAGAACACCGTGAAGAACCATGTGCGGAACATCTTGGAGAAGCTGCAGCTGCACTCGCGGATGGAAGCGGTCGTGTACGCGATGCGGGAGAAGATCTTGGAGATTCGCTAGCGGCGGCGATCGCTGGCGTGGCACGTGGGTTGAGGGGCGGCCGCGGGTCGGTGAGGGCTGGTCGCGCAGTTCCTCGCGCCCCTGAGACGCCCCTGCGGCTTCTGCGCAGTTCCCCGCGCTGAAAGGCCAACCACCCGCCAGCCGCGTCCCCAACCTCACAGGGCAATACAGCTAGTTCAGCGTTCGGGCCAGCTCCGTCGTCAGGGCGTCTCGCAACTCCGGTGTGTTCGCCCGCTCCACTCGGACGTTCGTGCAGTCCACCCAGCCGGCCGCCTCCAGGAGGGCCTGGGCCACTGACGGGACGGACTTGGGGCTGTCCAGGGTGACTTGCTTGGCGACCAGGGTGGTGCCCTCGCGAGCCGGGTCCACGCGGCCTACCAGCCGGCCGCCGGCGAGCACCGGCATGGCGAAGTAGCCGTACACACGCTTGGGCTTGGGGACGTAGGCCTCCAGGCGGTGGGTGAAGTCGAAGATCCGCTCCGTGCGCGCCCGGTCCCAGACCAGGGAGTCGAACGGCGACAGGAGCGTGGTGCGGTGACGGCCGCGCGGGGTCGTCTCCAGGGCCGCGGGGTCCGCCCAGGCCGCCTTCGACCAGCCCCGCACCGAGACCGGGACCAGGCCCGACTCCGCGATCACCGCGTCGACCTGCTCGCGCTTGAGGCGGTGGTAGTCGGCGATGTCCGCGAGGGTGCCCACGCCCAGGGAGCGGCCCGCGAGCCGCACCAGACGGCGCAGGCACTCCATGTCGTCCAGATCGTCGTGCAGCAGCGCTTCGGGGATGGCCCGCTCGGCGAGGTCGTACACCCGCTTCCAGCCGCGGCGCTCCGTGCACACCACCTCGCCGTACATCAGCGCGCGCTCGACGGCGACCTTGGTGCCCGACCAGTCCCACCACTCGCTGGTCTTCTTCGCGCCGCCCAGATCGGTGGCAGTGAGCGGTCCTTCGGTCTTCAGCTGCTTGATGACCTGCTCGTACGTGCCGTCCGGCAGTGCGTGGTTCCACTGCGGGCGGGCGCGGTAGGCGCGGCGGCGGAAGGCGAAGTGCGGCCACTCCTCGACGGGCAGGATGCAGGCCGCGTGCGACCAGTACTCGAAGGCGTGGGGCCGGGGCGGAGTGGTGCCGACGGGTGCCGGTGTCCAGTACGCCTCATCGACCGTTCTGCGGCCGACGGCGCCGAGCCTCGCGTACGGGATGAGTTCGTGGGAGCGGGCCAGGACGGAGATGGTGTCGAGCTGGACCGCGCCCAGATGCCGCAGTACGCCCCGCACGCCGCCCCTGCGGTCGGGGGCTCCCAGGAATCCCTGCGCGCGCAGGGCGATCCGACGGGCCTCGTCGGCGGAGAGTTCGGCGGTCGGTCGCGGCAGACTCGTCATGGTCCGCACGATAGGCGGTGCCACTGACAATCGCGCCCGGCCTGGACGAACACGGCCGGGCGGGCGGCGAGTCAGCTCCGCTGCGGCGCGGGAAGGTACGGGGCCGTCGACGGCAGTCCCAGGTCCGACGGGAGCAGGGAACCGATCCAGCAGTCGCGGCGTACGCCCTTGTCGTTGATGCCCGCGCGGAGGGTGCCCTCAAGGACGAAGCCGGCGCGTTCGGCGACCGCGAGGGAGCCCGTGTTGCCCACTTCCGCCCGCCACTCGACGCGGTCCATGGCCCGCTGGGTGAAGGCCCAGCGGCAGGCGGTGAGCGAGGCCTCGGTGATGTAGCCGTTGCCCCGGTGCTCCTTCGTCGCCCAGAAACCGATCTCGCCGACCCCCAGGCCGCGCATCGTGAGGGCGAGCATGCCGGCGAGTTCACCGCCGACCGGCAGGAAGACACCGAAGGTGAACATCGAGCAGTCCGCCCACCCGTCGGGCACCATCTGCTCGGTGAAGGCCGTGGCGTGCTCGCGCAGATAGGGCGACGGAACCGTGGTCCAGCGCTGGATGTCGGGATCCTGGACGGCGTCGAACACGGCGTCGGTGTCGTGTGCTCCCACCGTGCGCAGCAGGAGTCGTTCGGAAGTCAGGGTGACGGGGTCCATCGGCCGATTCTGCTCGGGCTTCGGTGAGGAAGCCATCACTTTCGCACTGTGTGAGGACGCCGTCACGTTTCGTGGCGCGGGCGCGGCACCTTCCGCATCCTCCGCCCGTTGTCTCTGTGGCTGTCATATGCAGACCTCCCTGTGCGGTGGGGTCCTCGCTTACGATGGCCGTTGCTCAAGCTGTGATTTGAATCTGCCATTGAAACCGACAGTCCCAGGCCCGACCGGCAAGGAGACAAACCCTCGTGTCCGTCCTCTCGAAGATCATGCGTGCAGGCGAAGGAAAGATCCTGCGCAAGCTGCACCGCATCGCGGACCAGGTCAAGTCCATCGAAGAGGACTTCGTCGACCTCTCCGACGCCGAGCTGCGAGCCCTGACCGATGAGTACAAGCAGCGGTACACGGACGGCGAGACCCTCGACGACCTGCTGCCGGAGGCGTACGCGACCGTCCGCGAGGCAGCCAAGCGCGCCCTCGGCCAGCGTCCCTACGACGTGCAGATCATGGGCGGCGCCGCGCTTCACCTCGGCTACGTCGCCGAGATGAAGACCGGTGAGGGCAAGACTCTGGTCGGCACGCTGCCCGCGTATCTGAACGCCCTCTCCGGAGAAGGCGTCCACCTCATCACCGTCAACGACTACCTGGCCGAGCGCGACTCCGAGATGATGGGCCGCGTCCACAAGTTCCTGGGCCTGAGCGTCGGCTGCATCCTGGCCAACATGACGCCGACCCAGCGCCGCGAGCAGTACGCGTGCGACATCACGTACGGCACGAACAACGAGTTCGGCTTCGACTACCTGCGCGACAACATGGCGTGGTCGCAGGACGAACTGGTGCAGCGCGGCCACAACTTCGCGATCGTCGACGAGGTCGACTCGATCCTGGTCGACGAGGCCCGTACGCCGCTGATCATCTCCGGCCCCGCCGACCAGGCCACCAAGTGGTACGGCGACTTCGCGAAGCTCGTCACGCGCCTGAAGAAGGGCGAGGCGGGCAACACCCTCAAGGGCATCGAGGAGACCGGCGACTACGAGATCGACGAGAAGAAGCGCACCGTCGCCATCCACGAGCCCGGCGTCGCCAAGGTCGAGGACTGGCTGGGCATCGACAACCTCTACGAGTCGGTGAACACGCCGCTGGTGGGCTACTTGAACAACGCCATCAAGGCCAAGGAGCTCTTCAAGAAGGACAAGGACTACGTCGTCATCGACGGCGAAGTCATGATCGTCGACGAGCACACCGGCCGTATCCTCGCCGGCCGCCGTTACAACGAGGGCATGCACCAGGCGATCGAGGCGAAGGAAGGGGTGGACATCAAGGACGAGAACCAGACCCTCGCCACGATCACCCTGCAGAACTTCTTCCGCCTCTACAAGAGGCACGACCAGAGCGGCAAGGAAGTTCCCGGCCTCTCCGGCATGACCGGTACGGCGATGACCGAGGCGGCCGAGTTCCACCAGATCTACAAGCTCGGTGTCGTCCCGATCCCGACCAACCGGCCGATGGTCCGCAACGACCAGTCCGACCTGATCTACCGCACCGAGGTGGCGAAGTTCGAGGCGGTCGTCGACGACATCGCCGAGAAGCACGAGAAGGGGCAGCCGATCCTCGTCGGCACCACCTCGGTCGAGAAGTCCGAGTACCTCTCGCAGCAGCTCAGCAAGCGCGGCATCCAGCACGAGGTGCTGAACGCCAAGCAGCACGACCGTGAGGCCCCGATCATCGCCCAGGCCGGTCGCAGGGGCGCCGTCACCGTCGCCACGAACATGGCAGGCCGCGGTACGGACATCAAGCTCGGCGGCAACCCCGACGACCTCGCCGAGGCGGAGCTGCGTCAGCGCGGCCTCGACCCCGAGGAGCACATCGAGGAGTGGGCCGCGGCGCTGCCGGCCGCCCTGGAGCGGGCCGAGAAGGCCGTCCAGACCGAGTTCGAAGAGGTCAAGGACCTCGGCGGGCTCTATGTGCTGGGCACCGAGCGGCACGAGTCGCGCCGTATCGACAACCAGCTGCGCGGTCGTTCCGGCCGTCAGGGCGACCCGGGCGAGTCCCGCTTCTACCTGTCCCTCGGCGACGACCTGATGCGGCTCTTCAAGGCGCAGATGGTCGAGCGCGTCATGTCGATGGCCAACGTGCCGGACGACGTGCCGATCGAGAACAAGATGGTCACCCGTGCCATCGCCTCCGCCCAGTCGCAGGTCGAGACGCAGAACTTCGAGACCCGCAAGAACGTCCTCAAGTACGACGAGGTCCTCAACCGGCAGCGCGAGGTCATCTACGGCGAGCGCCGCCGCGTCCTGGAGGGCGAGGACCTGCAGGAGCAGATCCAGCACTTCATGAACGACACGATCGACGCGTACATCGACGCGGAGACCGCGGAGGGCTTCGCCGAGGAGTGGGACGTCGACCGGCTGTGGGGCGCGTTCAAGCAGCTCTACCCGGTGAAGGTCACCGTCGAGGAGCTGGAGGAGGCGGCCGGCGACCGGGCCGGTCTGACCGCCGAGTTCATCTCGGAGTCCATCAAGGACGACATCTACGAGCAGTACTCGGCCCGCGAGGAGCAGCTCGGCTCCGAGATCATGCGTGAGCTGGAGCGGCGGGTCGTGCTGTCGGTCCTGGACCGCAAGTGGCGTGAGCACCTCTACGAGATGGACTATCTCCAGGAGGGCATCGGCCTGCGCGCGATGGCCCAGAAGGACCCGCTGGTCGAGTACCAGCGCGAGGGCTTCGACATGTTCACCGCCATGATGGACGGCATCAAGGAGGAGTCCGTCGGCTACCTGTTCAACCTGGAGGTCCAGGTCGAGCAGCAGGTCGAGGAGGTTCCGGTCGAGGACGCGAAGCCGTCGCTGGACAAGAAGGACGCGGTTCCCGCCGGTGCGGGTGCCCGTCCGGAGATCCGCGCCAAGGGGCTCGACGCTCCGCAGCGGCCGGACCGGCTGCACTTCTCCGCGCCGACGGTCGACGGTGAGGGTGGTGTCGTCGAGGGCGACTTCGCCACGGACGACGAGCCGGTGCGGTCGGAGTCGGACGGGCTTACTCGGGCTGAGCGGCGCAAGCAGCAGAAGGGCAGTCGGCGCCGTAAGAAGTGACGGTTCGCTCTGCGGGGTCGCTGCGTCGGCGGTTCAGGGGTCGGGTGCCTTCTGGGTACCCGGCCCTTCGCGTTGCGCCTCGGCGGTCGTGAGCCCCCTGGCGCCCGCCCGCCCGCGCGCCGGCCGGCCCGTGGGCCTTGGGCCTTGGCCTTCCGGCCGGACGGGAAGGGGGTGGTGGGCGGGTGTGTGGTGGGTGCGGGTGGGTGAGGGCTGGTTGCGCCGTTCCCCGCGCCCCTGAGGGGTGGGGTGCGCCGGGCCTTGGAGGCTCCTGGAGGCTCCAGGAGGGTGCTGGGCGGATGGTGGGCGGACGTTGGAGGGTGCGGCTCGGTGAGGGCTGGCCGCGCAGTTCCCCGCGCCCCTGACGGGGCGCCAGGTGTGCGCGGGGATACCCGCGTTCCTGACGGGGCGCCAGGTGTGCGCGTGGGTGCTCGCGTCCCTGACGGGGTTGAGGAGGTGCGGGGAACTGTTTCGGGTGTGGGTGGGTGTGGGTCAGTCGTCGGTCGGGTGGGGCATGCGGGTGCCGCCGAGTTCTACCGCTGTGCAGCGCCAGCGGAGGTCCTGGCCCTGTTCCAGGCGGAAGGCCATGGCGCGTAGCTGGTCGCCGGCGCCGATGCGGGCGAAGGCCTCGACGGCGTCCGGGCGGGCGACGTAGTAACCGATGTCCCGGACGAACGGGCGGGTGCCGCGGGTACGGAGCGGGCTGTGTTCGGCGAGCCAGGCCAGTTCGTCGTAGGCGCGGCCCGCGGTGTGCCGGAGCATGCAGTGGACCGGCCGCCGCCCGCTCAGCACCTCGACGAGCCGGTCGGCGAAGACATCGGTGGGGCGGGGCTGCGGGGGCGTGGAGGAGCCCGTCCTGGCCCGTGGGGTGCGGGTGCCCGGGGCACCCCTCGGCGTCGTGCGCGGGGTGGCGCTGCCCGGGCGGCGCGTGTCGTGGCGGACGGGGGGTCGGCTGCCCTGGGTGTGCCTCGTCCTGGTCATCACCTTGTTCACGGCGGAACCCCATTCGGTCGGACCGGTTGATACCGGTCGGTAACTTTCCGTTGGGGATCTTGTACGGGGCCGGGGCGAGCGGCCGCAAGCGGGCCGGGCGGGCGCCGGAACCGGCGGAATGTTCACCTATCAGGGGGACGGGAGAGGGCAGCGGGCTTGGGAGGCCTGGGGCGTACCGGGTGACGGGCGGGACGGTGGTGGACGCCCGGGCAGGGTGGGTGCGAACTCGAAAGGGGACACCCGCACGTATCCTGAGGACCTTCCAGGAGATGCGGGGCCCGCCCACGAAACCCCCGCGCGTGTCCCCACGGAACCACGTCTACGAAAGCGGTCAGCCATGCGTGTGTACGTCCCTGTGACCCTCTCCGGTCTCGCCGAGGCGTACAAGACGGGTGAGCTCGGCTCGGGACCCTTCGTCGCGTACGCCGTCACGCCCGCGCTGCGCGAGTGGTACCTCTCCGACGACATCGAGGAACTGGAGTACGCGGCGCTGAACCGGGCCGCGCTCGCCTCCCTGCGGCTGGTCGCGCTCGATCCCGATGCCCCCCGCCGGCGGGTCGTCGTCGCCGTCGACGTGCCGGACGGGGCCGCGGTCGCCGATCCCGGCCCGGGGGCCGACCCCGCGTCCCTCGGCGAGCTGACGGTCGCCGCGGCCGTGGCGCTGGCCAGGGCGGCGGCCGTACACGTCGACTCGGACGACGCGGAGGCGGAGGTAGCGGCGGCCGCGGACGCGCTGGGCGCGGCGGACCGGGGCGACGACGACGCGCAGTTCGTCGTGGACGGGGCAGCGGACCACGAGCTGCTGTGGTTCGCCACGCAGGAGATTCCGAACCTGGTGGGGCCCGGCGGCTGAAGCACTCCGGGGGGCGTGTTTCGCTCAGCAGGCGCTCTCGCAGCGCTCTCGAAGCGCATATGGGGCTTTGTCAGTGGTGCCGGGTACTTTTTGGATATGGGGATGCGCGGAGCGACACACATCGTCTGGGACTGGAACGGGACCCTGTTCCACGACAACAGGGCAATCATCGGCGCGACGAACGCGGCGTTCGCGGAGTTGGGCATACCGGCGATCACGCTGGAGCGGTACCGGGAGCTGTACTGCGTGCCCGTGCCGAAGTTCTACGAGCGGCTGATCGGGCGGCTGCCGACGGACGAGGAGTGGGAGGTCATGGATGCGATCTTCCACAGGTACTACCTGGAGCACCGGGTGGGGTGCGAACTCACCGACGGAGTGCCCGGGCTGCTCGCGGGGTGGGTGTCGGCCGGGCGGAGCCAGTCGATCCTGAGCATGTACGGGCACGAGGAACTGGTGCCGCTGGTGCGCGGGTTCGGTATCGAGCCCCATTTCCTGCGGGTCGACGGACGGACCGGGCCGTCCGGCGGCAGCAAGGCCGAGCACATGGTGCGGCATCTGAGAGCCCTGACGGGCGTGGACCCCGCTCGTACGGTGGTGATCGGGGACGCGGCGGACGACGCGATCGCGGCGCGGCACGTGGGGGCGAAGGCGGTGCTGTACACCGGGGGGTCGCACAGCCGGGCCAGCCTTGAGGGGGTGGGGGTGCCGGTGGTGGACACGCTCGCCGAAGCGGTGACTCTGGCCGAGTGGTTGGCGGCGTGAGTGTGTCCGGGCCTCGCTCTGAACCTACTTGAGCCCTGCGGCGCGGGACGCGGGCCATCGGGTGACGGTCGGGAGCAGGGAGCAGGGAGCAGGGAGGCGGGTGCGGGTCCGCTGTGGCTGGTCGCGCAGTTCCCCGCGCCCCTTCGGAGGCACGTCTCACCGTGTAGCGAACTGTGCAAAGTGTCAAAAAGGTGATCCCTCTTTTGTACGCATACGGCTCATGACGAGGCCCCCCGCAGGAGCGATAGCCTGTGCACGTGATCAGCGCGATACGTCGCGGGGGCATCGTCGCCCCTGCCCTGCGCCCGGACCGCACGGACGACATCCGTGACCGGGCGATCGCTGGTCCCCGCGAGCGGGCAGCCGCGGAACAGGCACCGAGATCAGGGTCACACCCTCCGGTGCCGCCGAATATGGCCGATAACGCCCCGCTCATCTCTCATCGCGGCATAGCGTCGGATCAGACCGGACACCCCGCGTCGCGGCGCTACGTCACTTCACGTTCTACGACGTCACGCAACGGCGCGCGACAGGAGCCAGAGGACAATGCAGACCAAGCTGGACGAAGCCAAGGCCGAGCTGCTCGAACGAGCCGCCCGGGTTGCTGAGAACAGCCCGGTCGGGGGGAATCTTCACCTGCCGACCGGGAAGACGGGCGCGAGCGCTCCCGACCAGGACACTTTGCTCGCGTTCCTCCAGCGCTACTACCTGCACACCGCCCCGGAGGACCTCGACGACCGCGACCCGGTCGATGTCTTCGGAGCCGCCTTCTCGCACTACCGGCTGGCCGAGAAGCGCCCCCAGGGCACGGCGAACGTCAGGGTCCACACCCCGACCGTCGAGGAGAACGGCTGGACCTGCAGCCACTCCGTCGTCGAGGTCGTCACCGACGACATGCCCTTCCTCGTCGACTCGGTGACCAACGAGCTGTCCCGGCAGGGCCGCGGGATCCATGTCGTCATCCACCCGCAGTTCGTCGTGCGGCGCGACCTCACCGGCAAGCTCATCGAGGTCCTCAGGACCCGCCCCACCGGCGATCTCCCGCACGACGCCTCGATCGAGTCCTGGATCCACGTCGAGATCGACCGCGAGACCGACCGCGCCGATCTCAAGCAGATCACCGCCGACCTGCTGCGGGTCCTGTCCGACGCCCGTGAGGCCGTCGAGGACTGGGAGAAGATGCGCGACTCCGCGCTGCGGATCGCCGAGGAACTGCCCAAGGAGCCCACCGCCGACGATCTGCGCGACCAGGAGGTGGAGGAGGCACGCGAACTGCTGCGCTGGCTCGCGGACGACCACTTCACCTTCCTGGGATACCGCGAGTACGAACTGCACGACGACGACTCGCTGGCCGCCGTCCCCGGGACCGGGCTCGGCGTCCTGCGCTCCGACCCGCAGCAGGGGGAGGACGAGAGCCACCCGGTCAGCCCGTCCTTCGAGCGGCTGCCCGCCGACGCCCGCGCGAAGGCCCGTGAGCACAAGCTCCTCGTCCTGACGAAGGCGAACAGCCGCGCCACCGTGCACCGGCCGTCCTACCTGGACTACGTCGGCGTGAAGAAGTTCGACGCCGACGGCAATGTCATCGGGGAGCGGCGCTTCCTGGGTCTGTTCTCCTCCGCCGCCTACACCGAGTCCGTGCGGCGTGTGCCCGTCGTCCGCCGCAAGGTGGCCGAGGTCCTGCGGGGCGCCGGCTTCTCGCCCAACAGCCACGACGGCCGCGACCTCCTCCAGATCCTGGAGACGTACCCGCGCGACGAGCTCTTCCAGACCCCGCCCGACGAACTGCGGGCGATCGTCACGTCCGTGCTGTACCTCCAGGAGCGGCGCCGGCTGCGGCTCTACCTGCGCCAGGACGAGTACGGGCGCTACTACTCGGCGCTCGTCTACCTCCCGCGCGACCGCTACACCACCGGCGTACGCCTGCGGATCATCGACATCCTCAAGGAGGAACTGGGCGGCACCAGCGTCGACTTCACCGCCTGGAACACCGAATCGATCCTCTCCCGGCTGCACTTCGTGGTCCGGGTCCCGCAGGGCACCGAGCTGCCGCAGCTCAGCGACGCCGACAAGGACCGCATCGAGGGGCGGCTCGTGGAGGCCGCCCGTTCCTGGGCCGACGGTTTCGCCGAGGCACTGAACGCCGAGTGCGGCGAGGAGCGCGCGGCCGAACTGCTGCGCCGGTACGGCAACATCATCCCCGAGGGCTACAAGGCCGACCACAACCCGCGCACCGCGGTCGCCGACCTGGTCCGCCTGGAGGAGCTCGGCGACGGCAAGGACTTCGACCTCAGCCTGTACGAGCCGGTCGGCGCCGCCCCCGGAGAGCGCCGCTTCAAGATCTACCGCATCGGCGAGTCGGTCTCCCTCTCCGCCGTCCTGCCGGTCCTCACCCAGCTCGGCGTCGAGGTCACCGACGAGCGGCCCTACGAACTGCGCTGCCAGGACCGCGCGTCCGCGTGGATCTACGACTTCGGTCTGCGGCTGCCCAAGTCGCTCGGCGGCAACGGCGACCACCTCGGCGACGACGCCCGCGAGCGGTTCCAGGAGGCCTTCGCGGCGACCTGGACCGGGCGCGCCGAGAACGACGGCTTCAACTCCCTCGTCCTGAGCGCCGGGCTGAACTGGCGGCAGGCGGTGGTGCTGCGCGCGTACGCCAAGTACCTGCGCCAGGCCGGCTCGAAGTTCAGTCAGGACTACATGGAGGACACCCTCCGCAGCAACGTCCACACCACCCGGCTGCTCGTCTCGCTCTTCGAGGCCCGTATGTCGCCGGACCGGCAGCGCGCGGGCACGGAGCTGACCGACGCCCTCCTGGAGGAGCTGGACGCCGCTCTCGACCAGGTGGCCAGCCTCGACGAGGACCGGATCCTCCGCTCCTTCCTCACCGTCATCAAGGCGACCCTGCGCACGAACTTCTTCCAGGAGGCGGGCGGCGGCGTACCGCACGACTACGTCTCCATGAAGTTCGACCCGCAGGCCATCCCGGACCTGCCCGCGCCGCGGCCGGCGTACGAGATCTGGGTGTACTCGCCGCGGGTCGAGGGCGTGCACCTGCGGTTCGGCAAGGTCGCGCGCGGCGGGCTGCGCTGGTCCGACCGGCGTGAGGACTTCCGCACCGAGATCCTCGGGCTCGTCAAGGCGCAGATGGTCAAGAACACCGTCATCGTGCCCGTCGGCGCCAAGGGCGGCTTCGTCGCCAAGCAGCTCCCCGACCCGGCGGCGGACCGCGACGCCTGGATGGCCGAGGGCGTCCGCAGCTACAAGACCTTCATCTCGGCGCTGCTCGACATCACCGACAACATGGTGGCCGGCGAGGTCGTACCGCCCGCCGACGTCGTACGGCACGACGGGGACGACACCTACCTCGTGGTCGCCGCCGACAAGGGCACGGCGACGTTCTCGGACATCGCCAACGGGGTGGCCGAGTCGTACAACTTCTGGCTCGGGGACGCCTTCGCCTCCGGCGGCTCGGCGGGCTACGACCACAAGAAGATGGGCATCACGGCCCGCGGCGCCTGGGAGTCCGTGGAGCGCCACTTCCGGGAGCTGGGCGTCGACACCCAGACCGAGGACTTCACGGTCGTCGGCGTGGGCGACATGAGCGGTGACGTCTTCGGCAACGGCATGCTGCTCTCCGAGCACATCCGCCTCGTCGCCGCCTTCGACCACCGGCACATCGTCATCGACCCGCGCCCGGACGCCGCGACCTCGTACGCCGAGCGCCGCCGCCTCTTCGAGCTGCCGCGCTCGTCCTGGGCCGACTACAACAAGGAACTGCTGTCGCAGGGCGGCGGCATCTTCCCCCGTACGGCCAAGGCCATCCAGCTCAACAGCCACATCCGGGAAGCTCTCGGCATCGAGGGCAACATCGGCAAGATGACCCCCGCCGACCTGATGCGGACCATCCTCGCGGCACCGGTGGACCTGCTGTGGAACGGCGGCATCGGTACGTATGTGAAGGCGTCCACCGAGACGCACGCGGACGTCGGCGACAAGGCCAACGACGCGATCCGCGTGGACGGGGCCGACCTGCGGGTCAAGGTCGTCGGCGAGGGCGGCAACCTCGGCCTCACCCAGCTCGGCCGCATCGAGTTCGCGCAGGCCGGCGGCAAGGTCAACACCGACGCCATCGACAACAGCGCGGGCGTGGACACCTCCGACCACGAGGTGAACATCAAGATCCTGCTCAACGCGGTCGTCCGGGACGGCGACATGACCGTCAAGCAGCGCAACAAGCTGCTCGCCACGATGACCGACGAGGTCGGCACACTGGTCCTGCGCAACAACTACGCGCAGAACACGGCACTCGCCAACGCGCTCGCCCAGTCGCCGAGCATGCTCCACGCCCAGCACCGCTACCTGCGGCACCTGGTGCGGGCCGGTCACCTCAACCGCGCGCTGGAGTTCATGCCCACCGAGCGGCAGATCCGGGAGCGCCTCAACACCGGGCACGGGCTGACCCAGCCGGAGACGGCCGTCCTCCTCGCCTACACGAAGATCACGGTCTCCGACGAGCTGCTGCACACGTCGCTGCCGGACGACGAGTACCTGCGGAGCCTGCTGCACGCGTACTTCCCGAGCGCCCTCGGCCGGCAGTTCGGCGAGCAGATCGACAACCACCCGCTGCGCCGCGAGATCGTCACGACCGTGCTGGTCAACGACACGGTCAACGCCGGTGGTACGAGCTTCCTGCACCGCCTGCGGGAGGAGACCGGGGCATCCCTTGAGGAGATCGTCAGGGCGCAGACCGCGGCCCGCGCGATCTTCAACTTCAGTTCCGTGTGGGACGCCGTCGAGGCGCTCGACAACACGGTCGACGCGGGGGTCCAGACCCGGATCCGGCTGCACTCGCGCCGACTCGTCGAGCGCGGCACGCGGTGGCTGCTCAACAACCGGCCGCAGCCGATCCAGCTCGCCGAGACGATCGGCTTCTTCCAGGAGCGGGTCACGCGGGTCTGGGGCGAGCTGCCCAACCTGCTGCGGGGCGCCGACCTGGAGTGGTACCAGCAGATCTACGACGAGCTGTCCGGTGCCGGGGTGCCCGACGAGCTGGCGCAGCGGGTGGCCGGGTTCTCGTCCGCCTTCCCGACGCTCGACATCGTCGCGGTGGGCGACCGCATGGGCAAGGACCCGATGGCCGTCGCGGAGGTCTACTACGACCTCGGTGACCGGCTGCGGATCACCCAGCTCATGGACCGGATCATCGAGCTGCCGAGGGCGGACCGGTGGCAGTCCATGGCTCGGGCGTCCATCCGCGAGGACCTGTACGCGGCGCATGCGGCGCTCACGGCGGATGTGCTCGCCGTGGGGAACGGGTCTGCCACGCCTGAGCAGCGGTTCAAGGCGTGGGAGGAGAAGAACGTGGCGATTCTTGCGCGGGCTCGGACGACGCTGGAGGAGATTCAGGGGTCCGAGTCCTTCGACCTGGCGAATCTGTCTGTGGCGATGAGGACCATGCGGACGATGTTGCGGACGCATTCGTAGCGGTTGCGGCGACCGCGGTCGTGTCGGGAGAGGGGCGCCCCTGCGGGTTGGGGGTGCTCCTCTTTTTTCCCGCCCCCGCCGCCCCTACCCTCCCCCACTCTCGGCTTCGCTCGACCGGGGGGACCCCCATCGTCCACGCATGGGGGCTGCGCCCCCTCGCCCCTTATCGCGCTGCGCGCTCGTCCTCAAACGCCGGACGGGCTGAAAGATGCCGTCTTTCAGCCCGTCCGGCGTTTGAGGACCGGGGGTTCGGGGGCTGGCCCCCGAGTACGTGACGGGAAGGGTAGGGGCGGCGGGGGCGGGAACAGCCCTGTGCGGCCCCGACCGGCCTAGCCCCTCTGCGGGGATCCCCAAGGGGCACTTAGGGTAAATAGGATGAACGAGGAATGCCCTGACATCTCCGTCGTCGTGATCGTCCACAACGACGAGGCCCGGCTGGACACAGCCGTCCGCTCCGTGCTGGAGCAGACGCTGCGCGGTGTCGAGGTCGTGATCGTCGACGACCGGAGCACGGACCGGTCGTACGAGGTCGCGCGGGGGCTGGCCGAGAGACACCCCGGACGCGTACGCGCCTTCCGGCTGGACGAGAACAGCGGAGGCTGCGGCGCGCCCCGCAACCACGGCATCACCCAGGCACGCGGAACGTACGTCCTCTTCCTCGACAGCGACGACGTACTGGAGCGCAACGCCTGCCGGAACATGCTGGAGGCGGCCGAGACGACCGGCGCCGATCTCGTCTCCGGGCTGTGCGTGCGGGTCCACGTCGACTCGCGGGGCGGCAAGGAGGTCAAGTGGTACCCCTGGCTGTACACCCGCACCCGCACCCTGGAGTCCGTCTCCGAGCTGCCCGACCTGCTGGTCTTCGACACCTTGTCGACCAACAAGTGCTACCGCCGGGAGTTCCTGGTCAGGGAAGGGCTCCGGTTTCCTGTCGGTATCCACTACGAGGACCTGCTCTTCTCCGCGCAGGCGTACGCGGCGGCCCGCAGGATCACCCTGATCCCGAACCGCGTCTACGACTGGAGGGTCGTCGACAAGGCCACGGCGAAGTCCATCAGCAACCGCCGCGCCGAGATCGCCAACTTCGCGCACCGCATGGAGATCCACCGGCGGGTCGACCGGCTGCTCGCCGACCGGGGGCTGTCGGAGCTCAAGTTCTCCAAGGACGTCAAGTTCCTCAAGCACGACCTGGTGCTGCATCTGCGTGACCTGCCGTTCCGGGACGCCTCCTACCGGGAGGAGTTCGCCGCCATCGCGCGCGGTTATCTGGAGTCCATCGACCGGGCCGCCTTCGACGAGGTCGAGCCCATCCAGGCCATCTGCGCCTATCTGCTGCGCGAGAGCGACTGGGACAACCTCCTGCCGGCCGTGGACACCCTCACCAACCGCGACAAGATCTCCTCGCCGCTCGTCGAGCGCGACGGCCGCGTCTACTGGTGCGCCGAGCACATCGACGGCAGCGGCGACACGGGCGACACCGGCGATGCAGCCTTCGCTCGGCACGTTCTCGACGTCACCGAACTCGGCTATCACACCAAACCCGTCGAGAAGATGTTCCTGCGCAACATCCTGACGGGGTACGAGAAGACCGCAGGTATCACCGGTACCGTCCGGCTCGCCGGGCGCATCACCAACCCCCTCGGTGTCGTCCCGCCCGGCGCGCGGCTCACCGGCGAGCTGGAGTTCGGCGCCCGCCGCAAGGGTGTGCGCTTCCAGACCTTCCGTTTCCCCGTCCGTACGCCGCGCCACGAGGGCGCGTCCATCGCCTGGGAGGCGTCGGTCGACCTCGCACACGGACTGCGGCCCCTCGGTGTCGTGGACGCCGTGTGGGACGTACGGCTGCGCCTCGGCGTCGACGGTGTGCGTACCACCACCCGCCTCACCGCCTCCGAACCCGGTCTGGCCGTCGGCCGGTCGCCGGTCCGGCCACGGCTCACCCGGCTGGTCGCCGGCCACATCGAGCCCGAGGTCTCCGCGCGCGGTCACCTGTCCTTCCGGGTCGTCACCCGCGAGAGGGTCGAGGCGCTCGTCGGGCGGGGGGCGCGGGGGACACCCGGCCGGCTCGTCAAGTCCGGGTACCGGAAGGCGAAGGGGGTACGGCGGAAGCTCACCTCCGGGGCCACCAAGATCCGCGTCTACCACGAGGTGTTCAGCCGGCTTCCCGTGAAGAAGGGCCTGGTGGTCTTCGAGAGCCATCTGGGCCGCCAGTACAGCGACAGCCCCAAGGCGCTCTACGAGGAGATGCGGCGCCAGGATCTCGACTTCGACGCCGTGTGGTCGTATGCGGGCCGCCCCGAGGGTTTCCCGTCCGACGCCACGCTCGTACGCCGCTGGTCGCTGCCCTATCTGGCGGCGCTGGCGCGGGCCGAGTTCTGGGTCGACAACCAGAGTTACCCGCTGAAACTCACCAAGCGGCCCCGGACCACGTACATCCAGACCTGGCACGGGTCGGCGCTCAAGCGGATGGGCTTCGACGAAGCGGAGTGGAAGCTCAGGACCCGGGACGCGCAGGAGGAGCAGCAACGCGTCCTCGACCGCTTCGACCGGTTCCTGATCCGCTCCGAGCACGACGTGCGCACCCTCGCCCGCGCGTTCCGCCTGAAGGAGCGCACGCTGCTGCGCGTGGGCTATCCCCGCAACGACGCGCTCGTGGCGGCCAGGGGGCGGGAGGAGGAGACCGGCCTGCGCGAACGCGGGCCGCTCGCCGCCGAGCTGGGCATCCCCGACGACAGGGCCGTCCTGCTGTACGCGCCCACCTTCCGGCAGCACGGCGACAAGCAGCGGCGGTTCGAGCTGCCCTTCGACGTGGAGCGGTTCGCCGACGAGTTCGGCGACCGGTATGTCCTGCTGGTGCGCTCGCACTACCTCAACCACGTCGTGCTCCCGCCGTCCGTGCGCGGGCGCGTCGTCGACGTGTCGGCCCACCACGACGTGACGCCGCTGCTCGCGCTCGCCGACGGCCTGATCACCGACTACTCGTCCGTGATGTTCGACTACGCGCTGCTGGGCCGGCCGATGTTCTTCTTCGCCCACGACTACGACGAGTACGTGCACGAGGGCCGCGGCACCTACTTCGACCTCCTCGAACGGGCGCCGGGCCCCGTCGTGCGCACCGAGGAGGAGCTGTATGTGGCTCTCGCCTCCCTCGACGAGCAGGTGGTCAAGTACCGGGAGGCGCGGGAGGGCTTCGTCGCGGAGTTCGGCGAGTACGACACGGGCACCGCCGCGCGGAGCATCGTCGACCAGTTCTTCTCCCAGTGGAGGCGCGCATGACCGCCGAGGCCGCCGATTCCGCCGAGGACGTCCCCGTGACCGCGGAGCCGCGGCGAGACGTCTTCTTCGTCTCCAACAGCGTCGACGAACTGGGCGGGGTGACCAGCTGGTCGCACGGGATGGCCCGGCTGTTCACCGATCGCGGCCACCGCGTCCACGTCGTCGGCATCACACCGCCCGAGGTCGCGCAGGAGCTCGGCGAGGTCCCCTACCCGACGACGACCCTGTACGCCGGACAGCCGCCGCGGCCCGGCCGGGCGCGCGAGGCGAGCATGCGCGAGAAGGCCGCCAGGCTCACCGCCCTCTTCCGGGCGGCGCGGCCCGGCGCGGTCGTGATCGTCACACAGGTGTGGGCCATGGAGTGGGTCGCCCAGGCCGATACACGCGGCCTGACCGTGATCGGGATGAGCCACGAGTCGTACGCGTACTCGAAGGCGTCCTCGCGCTTCCACCGGGTGCGCAGGCACTACCGGGACGTCGACCGCATGCTGGCGCTGACCCGCGAGGACGCCGACCTGTGGATCGGGCAGGGCATGAACAACGCCTCGTACATGCCGAATCCGCTGCCGTTCATGCCGGAGGTGCCGTCGGCGCGCACCGAGAACGTGGTCGTCAGCATCGGGCGGCTGCACGACCAGAAGGGCATCGACATGCTCCTCGACACCTGGGCGGAGGTCGCGCCGCGCCACCCCGACTGGCGGCTGCGGATCTACGGCTCGGGGGAGGACGAGGAGATCCTGAAGAAGCAGTGCGCGGCTCTCGGCCTCGACGGCTGTGTGGACTGGATGGGCCGTACGAGTGATGTGCCGGCGGCGCTGCGGGGCGGTTCCGTTTTCGCTCTGTCCTCCCGGGGCGAGGGGTTTCCGCTCGCGCTGATGGAGGCCATGGCGATGGGGGTGCCTTGTGCGGCCTTCGACTGCGCGCCGGGTGTGCGCGAGATCGTCCACGACGGTGAGGACGGGCTGCTTGCCGGCCTCGGCAACACCGGGGAGCTGGCTCGGCGGCTCGACACCCTGATGTCCGATCAGGGGCTACGGGACGCTATGGGCGATCGGGCCCGCGCGAACATTCAGCGGTACGCGCCGGGCGAGATCGTGCACAGGTGGGAGGACTTGTTCAGGTTCCTCGAACGCTGAGTCCGGCCGAGTCCGGCCGAGCCCGGCTGCTCCCTGCGGACTACCCCTTCCCCCCACCCCCGGTGAACTTCTCGTACTCCTTCAGTACTTCCTCCGTGGGGCCGTCCATCCGCAACTCCCCCCGCTCAAGCCACAGCACCCGGTCGCACGTGTCCCGGATCGACTTGTTGTTGTGGCTCACCAGGAAGACCGTGCCCGCACTCTTCCTCAGCTCCCGGATCCGGGATTCGGAGCGCTTCTGGAAGGAGCGGTCCCCCGTCGCGAGGGCCTCGTCGATCATCAGCACGTCGTGGTCCTTGGCGGCGGCGATGGAGAACCGCAGCCGCGCCGCCATCCCGGAGGAGTACGTCCGCATCGGCAGGGTGATGAAGTCGCCCTTCTCGTTGATCCCGGAGAAGTCGACGATCTCCTGGTACCGCTCGCGCACCTGCTCCCGGGACATACCCATCGCGAGCCCGCCCAGGTAGACGTTGCGTTCGCCGGTGAGGTCGTTCATCAGCGCGGCGTTGACGCCCAGCAGGGAGGGCTGGCCGTCCGTGTAGATGCGGCCGTGTTCGACGGGCAGCAGGCCGGCCACGGCCTTGAGCAGGGTGGACTTGCCCGACCCGTTCGTGCCGATCAGACCGATCGCCTCACCCCGGTACGCGGTGAAGGAGACGGACCTGACGGCGTGCACCTTGCGCACGCCCGACGCCTGCTCGGTCCTCTTCCCCCGCAGGATGCGGTTGAGCGCGGCGGTGGCGCTGCCCCGCCCCACCCCCGTGCCGTTGACCCGGTAGACGATGTCGACGCGGTCGGCGACGACGGTGGGGATCCGCCGGTCGGCTCCCGCAGTGCCTTCGGCCTTGTCGGTGATCACGCTCTGTTCAGCCACGGCCGTACGTCTCCTCAGCCTTCCAGAAGTAGATGAACCCGCCGACGCCGGCGAGCAGGGCCCAGCCGACCGCGAGTGCCCACACGTGGTGGGGCAGCCGGCTCGCGTGGAACGAGTCGATCAGTGCGAACCGCATGAGGTCGATGTAGACGGCGGCCGGGTTGCACCGCAGGGCGAGCAGCACGACGCGTGGCATGTCCGGGTGGCCGCTGAGCACCCGGTCGATGCTCCACATGACACCGGAGACGTACATCCAGGTCCGCAGCAGGAACGGCATCAGCTGGGCGATGTCCGGTGTCCTCGCGCCCAGCCGGGCCACGACCATCGCCACGCCCGCGTTGAACACGAACTGAAGTGCCAGCGTCGGCACGGTCAGCAGCCAGGACACGCCGACGGGCACGCCGAAGCAGAGCAGGATCACGACCAGCGCGGCCATCGAGAACAGCAGCTGCTGAAGCTGTTGCAGCGCGTACGACACCGGGAGCGCGGCCCGCGGGAAGTGCAGAGCGCGTACGAGGCCGAGGCTGCCGGAGATCGCGCGGGTGCCCGCCATGATCGAGCTCTGCGTGAACGTCCACACGAAGACGCCCGTGACCAGGAACGGCACATAGTCCGGCACGCCCCGGCTCGTGCCCATCAGGACACCGAAGATGAAGTAGTAGACCGCCGCGTTCAGCAGGGGTGTGGCCACCTGCCAGACCTGGCCGAGCTTCGCCTGGCTGTACTGGGCGGTGAGTCTGGCCGTCGCGAACGCGGTGATGAAGTGCCGGCGCGCCCACAACTGGCGGACGTACGCGGGCAGTGCGGGCCGTGCGCCGCTGACGGTGAGGCCGTAGCGGGCGGCGAGCGCCGCGGGGTCGTCGTCGGGCAGGGCCGGCGTCGAGGGCGGGGTCGCCGAGGGCGGTGTGTCGAGGACCTGACTCACATCCGCTGCTTTCACTCGGGGGAGGGGCGGAGAGGGAGGGGCGTTTTACCTGCGGTTGAGATGCGGTTGAGATGCGGTTGGAGACGGCTTTACGTCGGGACGGGACCGTATCGTCGTCACGTGAGAGTAGGCCGTTCCGACGTCGGGACGCAACCGTTTCGTCGTCACGCCTCTATGCTGCTCCGTATGACGACGAACGCCGACGGAGCAGCCCGGAGCCCTCAGCAGCCGCAGCAGTCGGAGTCCGAGCCGCCGCCGCGCCGCAGGGCTCCCGCCGGGGCGGCGGTGCTCCGGGAGGACGTCACGGAGGCGATCAGGGCCGCCGTCTTCGGGGAACTCGCGGCCGTCGGATACGCGCGCATGTCCATCGAGGGGATCGCGCGCCGTGCGGGCGTCGGCAAGACCGCGGTCTACCGCCGTTGGCGCTCCAAGCTGCACCTGGTGCTCGACCTGGTCTCCGCGATCGCCGTACAGGGGCTGCCCGCGCCCGACACGGGCACCCTGGAAGGCGATCTGCGCCTGCTGTACGAGGTCACCTCACGCGCCCTGCGTCACCCCGTGGCCTCGCAGGTCATCCCCGACCTCCAGGCCGAGGCGGCCCGCAACCCGGAGATCGCGGAGGCACTGCAGAAGGCCCTGCGCGAGGGGCAGGCGGGCGTCGCGAACGGCATCGTCGAGGCGGCCCGGGCGCGCGGTGAGATCAGTGCGGACATCGACGGCGAACTGGCTCTCGACCTGATGTCCGGACCGCTGTACTGGCGCGCGGTGGTGGTCCGTGGCGCAAAGCCGCCGAAGGGATATCTGGAGAGTCTGACCCGGGCCACGGCGGCGGCTCTCAGGGCGCTGTGAAGGACCGGAGACGGCCGTTCCACCTGCGGTTCGGCGGGGCCTGCCGCCCTGCTCCGGGCACCTCTCAGGGGGCGCCCGACCCCCGTAGCGGCCGGATCGTTGTCATCTACGCCTCACCCTCAAGCCCTCCGGGGGCGCATACTGGAAACACGATGACGAAGCCATCCGCGCCCCGGCGCCACCTGTCCACCAGTCCCTTCAAAGCTCCGGTTGTCCCGGTCGCCAAGCACTTCGCCCTGGGTGACCGTGTGACGCACGACCAGTTCGGCCTGGGCAGGATTGTCGGCGTCGAGGAGGGCATCGCGATGCTCGTCGACTTCGGCTCCCGCCAGGCCCGTATCGTCAGCCCCTACACCCGTATGGACAAGCTCTGACGGAGCCCGTCAGAGCACTCTCGCCGCGGCCCAGGACCACTTCCGGCCCGCGGCGAGTGCGTTGGGGAGCCGCGCGGCGGTGCGGTGCGGTTCCTAGCCTTGCCGTGCCTGCGGGTGGAGTGCCTGCGGGTGGAGCCGTAGCCAGCCCTCCCAGGCCGACGTGATCATGTCGTCGAGGTTGTATTTCGCCTTCCAGGCGAGCTCCGCGGCGACGCGGTCGGCGCAGGCGACGACCCGGGCCGGGTCGCCGGGCCGGCGGGGGGCCACCGTGGGGGCGAGTGTGTAGCCGGTGATCTCGTTGATGCGGTCGATCATCCGGCGGACCGAGACTCCCTCGCCGCGGCCGATGTCGAGGGTCAGAGCGGTGCCGGGAGCCGCGGCGAGACGTCCGGCCGCCGCCACATGGGCCTCCGCCAGGTCGACGACGTGGATGTAGTCGCGCACGCAGGTGCCGTCCGGGGTCGCGTAGTCGTCGCCGAAGATCCGCGGCGGCTCGCCCGCCGTGAGCTTCTCGAAGACCATCGGCACGATGTTGAAGACACCCACGTCGGCCAGTTCCGGTGTCGCCGCCCCCGCCACGTTGAAGTAGCGCAGACAGGCCGTCGACAGGCCGTGCGCGCGGCCCGTGGCACGCACCAGCCACTCCCCGGCGAGCTTGGTCTCCCCGTACGGGTTGATCGGCACACAGGGCGTCTCCTCGGTCACGAGGTCGACGTCGGGCATGCCGTACACCGCCGCCGAGGACGAGAACACGAAGGACGGCACCGCGGCGGCCGTGACCGCCTGCAGCAGCACGCGCAGCCCCTCGACGTTCTCGCGGTAGTAGTGCAGCGGCAGTTCCACCGACTCGCCCACCTGCTTCTTCGCCGCCAGGTGCACGACACCGGTGATCGCGTGGTCCTTCAGCGCCCGCGCGACCCGCTCCCCGTCCAGGGTCGAGCCGACGACGAGCGGGACTCCGTCCGGGACGCGCTCGGAGATCCCGGTGGACAGGTCGTCGTACACCACGGTCCGCTCGCCCGCCTCGGTCATCGCGCGGACGACGTGCGCCCCGATGTAGCCGGCGCCGCCGGTGATCAGCCAAGTCATCTACGGCCGTCCCCTCATGTGTCTTCATGTGTCTTCGGGTGCCCTCGGGTGTCCTTCTGCGTCCCTCATGGTGCGGATACGGATCAGTGAAGCAAACGCTTCAGCCTGCGGCCCAGCACGGCCGCCGTCCCCCGCAGGCCCGGCGCGATCCGCAGGGCGAGCGAGCCCGCGTGGGTCGCGTACGGCTGGACGAGCAGCACTCCGCACCGGGCGCTCGGTACGACCGCCCGGCGCAGCAGGCCCGGCCCCGTGCTCGCGTGCGCGGTGGTCTCGCGGGTCGTGCCGTCGTGGAAGCGCAGGCACAGCCGCAGGTCCCAGGTGCCGGAGCCGAGCGCCGCGAGGTCGGCCGACGCGTCGGCCGTCCAGGAGTCGACGCCGGAGTCGACGCCGGAGCCGTCGCAGGCCGGGCCGGGGTCGGGGCCGGGGCCGGGCTCGGTGTCGTCCGGACGGAAGCGCGCGGTGAGCGTGAGGCCCGTCCGCCCGTCCCGCCGGTTCACGAACTCGGCGTCCACGGTCGCCGGTGCGGCGTCCGCCATCCGCCCGTACAACTCGTGCAGGCGCAGTCGCAGCAGGGTGCCACGCGCGCGTGGCCGCAGTTCCGCGTCGACGGCCACGGGCAGGAGGCGTACGGGCCGGTGCAGGAGGTGTTCCAGGGTGACGTGGGGCAGGTCGGCCGACCAGACCGGCGTACCGTCCGGGGCCCGCGCGTACGGGGGCCGCAGCCGGGCCGGACGCGCCGCGACCTCCTTGACGCGGGTCAGGTCGCGCGGCTTCTCGCAGGCCAGCACCACCTGGGCGATCACCCTCCCCGGCGCCGGGGCCAGCGCGAAGTCGGCCGCGTCGAAGGTGGCGAGGTACGCGCGCGTGAGGGCCCACCACTCACGCCGGTACACGGGTCCGCGCAGATCCAGCTCGCGCACGTACATCCGCAGCGCGTGGTCGAGGAACCGCGCGCGGGACGCCCGGGCCAGCCGCTTCTCACCGGCGGCGAGGAGGATGTCGTACGCCAGGGCGTGGGCGGTGATCCTGGCCCGCCAGTTGTCGGCGCCCGACCTGTCCAGTGAGATCGACAGGCGTTCGGCGCCGCGGCGCACGTGCCAGACGTACACCGTGTCCGGGATCAGCGCGATGCGCGGACGGGCGGCGAGCACGCGCGCGGTGAAGACGAAGTCCTCGTAGGGGAAGCGCCCTTCGGGGAAGCGGATGCCGTGCTCGCGCAGGAAGTCGGTGCGGTACAACTTGTTGACGCACAGCGTGTCGTGGACCAGGCGGACGCGCCGCGACGGGCGGGTCACCAGGGCGGCCCCCGCGTACAGCTCGGGCTGCCAGCGGACCTCGCGGCCGGAGGGCAGTTCGCGGCGCACGCACAGGCCGGCGGCGACCTCGGTGCCGCGCCCGGTGGCCGCCGTCAGCAGGGCGTCCACCGCGCCGGGCGGCAGCACGTCGTCGCTGTCCAGGAACATCACGTACGGAGCCGTGGTGGCGTCGAGGCCGTCGTTGCGCGGGCTGCCGCAACCGCCGCTGTTGACCTCACGGCGGACGACCCTCAGCCGCGGCTCGTCCAGCGCGAGGCGGTCCAGGAGGTTCGCGCTGCCGTCCGACGAGCAGTCGTCCACGGCGATCACCTCACGGACCGCGGGCCCCTGCGCCAGGGCCGAGCGCACCGCGTCCCCCACATGGGCGGCGTCCTCGTATCCGATGACGACGACGCACACCCGCGCCCGGTGTGGCCGGGGGTCGGGAGGCGTGCCGGTTTCCTTGGTTCGTACGGCTTCCACGAGACGCAATAGTAGTCAATGCGGGCAATTTCCCCTTATGGGGCACCCGCTGTCTCATGAGGGCGGTGCCGGTCGGGTGCGGGGCGCGCCCCCGGGGCCCGGGGGCCGGCCGGCGGGTTCGTGGCCGTCCACAGGCGGCGGAAGGAGAGGCCGGCGGCCGTCACCAGCAGGCCGTTGCGGACGAGCATCAGCAGGGTGCCCGTCCAGGTGCAGGCCACGACGTCGTCGTACAGGACGGGGTACGCGAGAGCGCTGACCGCGGTGGCCGCCGCGACCAGCGCCGCGACCGGGCGCTGTGTGGTGTGCCGGGAGGTCAGACACACGGCGGCCAGCCCGATCAGCCACACCAGGTACTGGGGACTGATGACCCGGCTCGTCACCGTGAACAGGAGCACGGCGCCGAGCGCGGCGTCGTACGGGGTCGCCGGCGTCCAGTGCCGCGCGCGCAGCCGCCACAGCAGCAGGGCGCCGAAGGCGGCGACGGTGAGCGCGAGGGACGCCGCGGCGATCGAGGTGACGTACGGCCCGGTGAACTCCATCGCGCCGTACCGGTAGCCCACCCGCCCCGGCCATCCCGCGTGGTGTGCGAAGGACAGGACCGTGCCGCCGAGCGACTCGATCTGCACGCCCCGGCCGCTCTGCTGGTGCAGGAAGCCGAACGGATCGCGGAAGAGGGCGGCGAGCGTCAGCAGCAGCACGCCCGCGGTGACGGCCGCCGAGGTCCACGCCTCCTTCGTCGTACGGCCCCGGGGGGTGCCGATGAGCGTCAGCGCGGGCCACACCTTCACCAGGGCGCCCAGCGCGGCGAACGCGCCGCACGCACGCGTGGAGCGCGACAACGTCAGCAGGGAGATGACGGCGAAGGCGGTGACCTGCACGTCGTAGCGCGCGAGGGGGATGTGCAGGAGGAGCGGCAGGGCCGCCGTCCACAGTGCCGCGCCGCGCAGGCTGCGGCCGGGGCGGGTGCCCGCGCGCGTGAGGACGACGGCGACCAGGAGGTCGGTGGCCAGCGTGAGGGTCACGAACGCCTGGAAGTACGTCAGTCCCGGCAGCAGGCCGGGGGAGAGCAGGACGGGGCCCGCGCCCGGAGGGTACTGCCACAGCCGGTCGCCGGAGGGGAACGTGCCGGTGGCGAGGACGCCGTACCAGCGGGCGTACAACTCGTGCACCTCGCGTGCGACGCCACCGACGCCGAGGGGGGTGCGGCCGTCCTGGGCGAGCAGCCAGAGCATCAGGGCGCGGGTGGCCGACCAGGTCGCGGCGAGGGTCAGCAGCTTCTTCCAGGGAATCATCCGGGGGATCGTAAGCCGCAAGGCTGCTCATACCTGATGATGACGAGTCAATCAGCCGCAAACGTCAGGTAGTAGCACAAGATCTGGCGCATGACCGTCAAGTGTTCGAGGAGGGCCGTCGACTTCGCCGTCGTCGGTGCCGTGGTCGTGCCCGGGGTCGTCATGTCCGTGATCGGTCTGTGGGGGATCGACCGTGGCGGGATGTGGCGTGACGAGGCGGTCACCTTTCAGGTGGCGCGGCGTTCGCTGCCGCAGATCTGGCATCTGCTGCACTCCGTGGACGCGGTGCACGGGCTCTACTACCTCCTGATGCACCCTGTCCTCGCCGTCCGCTGCGGCGAGGTCGCGCTGCGCCTGCCCTCGCTCTGCGCGGCCGCCGTGACGGCGGGTCTCGTCGCGGCCCTGGGGGCACGGCTCGCGCGTCCGAGGGTCGGGCTGTGGGCGGGGCTGCTGTACGCGGTGACGCCGATGGTGGGGCACTTCGCGCAGGAGGGGCGGTCCTATGCGCTCGTCGCCGCGGGGGTCGCGGGGGCCACGTTGTTGCTCGTGCGGGCGGCAGACCAGGAGGGGCGGGCTTCCGGCCGGGGGTTGGGTGTCGGGTGCGGGCCGGTGGGGGCTGGTCGCGCCGTTCCCCGCGCCCCTTGCGGGGGCTGGTGCTGGGGTGGCTACGGAGGTGTTGTCGCCCTCACTGTCCTGCTGCACGAGATGGCCCTGCTGGTTCTGCTCGCGCATGCGGCCACGCTGGCGCTCGCGCGGATGCCCCGGCGGGTGTGGTGGGCCTGGGGGCGGGCCGCCGGGGGCGTGCTTCTCGTGGTGCTTCCGCTGGTGCTGGTCTCCAGTGGCCAGGCGGGGCAGGTGGCGTGGCTCAGGGCTCCCGGCGCAGGGGCGGTCGAAGGACTCCTGCGGTCGTTCACGGGGCCGACCCCGCTGGTCCTCGGCCCGTATCTGCTGCTGATCGCCCTCGCCCTGTGCGCCCCGCCCGCCCGCCGCGGTGAGCTCTCCCTCCTCGCGGTCGCCCTCCCGCTGCTGCTCGTGCCGCCCGCGACCCTCCTCGCCGTCTCGCGTCACTGGCCGCTCTTCGACGACCGCTATGTGCTGTACGCGCTCGCGGGGGCGCCCCTGCTGGCGGCGGCGGGCGCGGACCGGCTGGCCGGGGCGGCGGCCCGCCTGCGCGGCCTGCGGGCGCGACACGTCGACGCGTACGCCGTCACCTGTCTCGGGGTGTTCGGCGTCGCTCTCGCCTTCGTCGCGCAGCTTCCCGTCCTGCGCGCGGACCGGGACCCCGCCCGTCGCCCCGACGACCTCGCCGCCGTCTCGGCCGCGGCGGCCCGGCGGATGAGCCACGGCGACCCCGTGCTCTTCCTCCCGGCGCTCGCCAGGCGCGCGGCGGTCGCCTACCCGGAGGGTTTTCGCGGTACGGCGGACATCGCGCTGCGCGAGACCGGGCCCGTCTCCGGAACCCTCTACGGACGCGAGACCGGTCCCGGTGAACTGCGCCGCCGACTCGACGGGCTCGACCGCGTGTGGGTGGTCGCCGAGCCCTACGCGCTGCGGCCCGGCTGGTCTCCGCCCGCCCCCGCCGAACAGGTGAAACTCGCCCTCGTGCGGGCGGAGTTCGTGCCGAGGGCCGAGTACGGGCGCAAGGGGTCGGTCATGCGGCTGTATGTGCGCAGATCTTCGGCGGCGGCTGAGGCGCGGGCGGCCGGCGGAGTGTGAACGTGCCGCCCGGTCACGCGCGGCCGGGGGCCTCCTCCAGCGCCGCCGCGTCCAGCGCGCCCGTGAGCCGGTCGAGCCGGGTCCGCAGGTCGTCGATCTCGGCCAGCTCGAAGCCCGTCGCGGCGGCGATCCGGCGCGGTACGCGCAGCGCCCGCTCGCGCAGGGCCGTGCCCTCGCCGGTGAGCCCGACCACCACGGACCGCTCGTCCAGGGCACTGCGCTCACGGCGGACGAGACCGGCCGTCTCCAGTCGCTTCAGCAGGGGCGACAGCGTCCCGGAGTCGAGCCGCAGGTGTTCGCCGACCTTCTTCACGGGCAGGTCGCCGTGCTCCCACAGGACGAGCATGACCAGGTACTGGGGGTAGGTGAGCCCGAGATCCTTCAGGACGACGCGGTACAGCCCGCCGAAGGCGCGCGAGGCGGCGTTCAGCGAGAAGCAGATCTGCTGATCGAGGCGGAGGAAGTCGTCGTCGGGTACGGGCGTCGTGGTCATGACCCCAGGATACCTCGGCACGTCATTCAGTTGTGCACAATTTAATTGTGTGCTCTACTTATGTCTGCAGGCGGCCGGGACCGAAGGCCGCCGACACGACTTGGACCTTTGAGAGGGATGGTTTCCATGGACGCGATCTACACCGCCGTAGCCACCGCCACCCACGGCCGTGACGGCCGCGCCTACAGCTCCGACGGGCAGCTCGACCTGCAGCTCGGTATTCCGACGGAGATGGGCGGCAATGGTCAGGGCACGAACCCGGAGCAGCTGTTCGCCGCCGGGTACTCGGCCTGTTTCGCCAGTGCGCTCGCCCTGGTGGGGCGTGCGGCGAAGGTCGACGTCAGTGACGCCGCGGTGACCGCGGAGGTGGGGATCGGCAAGCAGGGGGAGGGGTTCGCCCTCAAGGTCACCCTTCGGGTGGAGCTGCCGGAGTCCGTCGACGCGGCGACCGGGCGCAAGCTGGTCGAGCAGGCTCACCAGGTGTGCCCGTACTCGAACGCGACCCGCGGGAACGTTCCGGTCGAGCTCGTCGTCGAATAGCGCTCGTCCTCAGACGCCGGACGGGCTGGGAACCAGCCCTTCCGGCGTCTGAGGAGCGGGGGTTCGGGGGTGGAACCCCCGAGAGGTGGTCAACAACAACGGCACCCCCACCACCGCCACCAGCCACACCATCACCATCAGCCGCCCGATGGCGATGTCGGGGTGCGCGGCCATGCTCAGCACCCCCGTGCCCCCGGCCGCGACGAGCACCACCCCGAACGCGGGCCGCGCCCGAAGCGCCCCCCATGCCCCCGCCCCGACCAGCACCAGGAACAGCGGTTCGGCCAGTTGCCGGCGCAGCCACTCGACCCAGAAGTTGACCTCCAGACGGAAGAACTCCCGCCAGGGCCGCTCCCGATCGGGCCGGAGGAAGTGGTCGGTGAGCAGATCCTGGAGGCTTTCCGACTCCGAGGGGTAGTGGAGGAGCCTGGCGAGCAGGACCGTTCCCGCCGCCGCCCCCACCGTCACCTTCAGCAGCGTCTTCACGGCGTCCCCGACCGGCCGCCGCGACCTCCTCCGGTGGACGCCGATCACACAGCACGCCCCGGCGAGACACACCGCGAGGAACAGCGCCTGCGAGTGCTTCACGGCGAAGAGCAGGGCCAGCGAGAGGGCGACCACAGGACCGGCCCGCCGCCCGCGCAGCACCAGCGCGCACCCCCACAGCGCCGCCAGCGTGAGCGCCATCGTCGTGCCCTCGGTCATGGGCCGCATCGCGGTCGCGCCCGTCGGCAGCACGTAGTACAGGGCCTGCCCCGTCAGCGCGGGACCCACCGGCACGTCCAGCGTCCGAAGGATCAGGAACACCAGCACGCCCCCGGCCGCCGCCACGCACACCCCCGCCGCCCACAGCCCCCACGTCACGCCGAACACCGTGACGAACGGCAGGAGCAGCAGCGGATAACCGGGCCGCACCTCGAAGATCCGCATGAACCGCTCGCTCATGAAGGGCGCCGTCCTGCCGGACGTCTGCCCCGCGTCGAGCCGCCCGCCGACGCTCCAGTGGTAGTAGCGGTCGCACTCCGCCCGCACCCCCGGCCCCGGATCGGGGGCACGGAAGCGCCGGACGTCCACGCTGTGGTCGCGGGAGACCTTCTCGCCCCGGCTCGCGCACACGTACGCGATGCTGCGCCCCGCCGCCCGCGTCTTGTCGGCGCCGCCCAGACTCAGCGCGTACGACAGGTAGTTGCGGCTGTCGGGGGTGTCCCGGCCGGTGACGTTGGCGAGCTGGAGGCAGCCGAACAGGGCGGCGAGGAACAGCACCCACGCGGCGGGGCGAGCCGTCATGAGCGGGTCAGCGCGTCGCTCGGGGCGCCGGGCGCGGGGACCATCGGCACGGCCATGTCCTCGGCCAGCATCAGTGTCCGCACGACCCGTTCCGCGGCCCGGCCGTCGTCGTACCCGGCGAACCGTGACCGGAAGGCGGACCGCAGCCGCGCCGACTCCTCGTCCCGCCACGCGCCCGAGGCGAACAGCCGCGCCAGCTCGTCCTCGTCACGGGTGACATGCCCCGGCGGACGCTCGGTGACGTCGAAGTACGTGCCCCGCGCCGCGAGATACGTGTCCAGGTCGTAGGCGTGCAGGACGATCGGCCGGTCGAGGTGCGCGTAGTCGAACATCAGGGAGGAGTAGTCCGTGATCAGCGCGTCGGAGGCGAGCAGCAGATCCTCCACCCGCGGCTCGTCGGTGACGTCCAGGAGGAGGCCCCGCGCGGCCAGGTCCCGCAGGCCGAGACCGCGTTCGTGGTGCTGGGCGAGGGACGGGTGCAGACGGACCGCCAGGACGTGGTCGCCCGGCAGCCCCGCGATCAGCCGCTCCAGGTCGCGGGCCGGTGCGTAACCGCCCTGCCGGTGGTCCCGGTTCGTCGGCGCGTACAGGAGCAGGGTGCTGTCGGCCGGGACGCCGAGGCGCTGCCGTACGGACTCGGCGCGGCCCTCCTCCGGCCGGACCAGGCAGTCGTTGCGCGGGCTGCCCGAGCGCAGGGACGTGAAACCGCAGGGGTAGGCGCGGTCCCAGACCAGCTCGGAGTGCGGGTTCGCGACCAGGCTGTAGTCCCAGCGGTCGGCCCGCGTCAGCATCTTCGGGACGCTGAAACCACGCCTCGCGCCCGGGTACTTCAGCAGGTCCGCGCCCATCGACTTCACCGGGGTGCCCTGGTGCGTGTGGATGTGGACCGCGCCCCTGCGCTTGACCAGGTCGTTCGCCCAGTTGACGTTGTTGATCAGGTAGGTGGCGCGTGCCGTCACCCTGCGATAGGCGCGGCTGCCCGGCAGGACGTGTTCGACGCCCGGCGGCAGCGCGTCCACGTGGTTCCTGCCGACCACCCACACCGACCGGATGTGCGGGGCGATCTCCTGCGCCTTGTGGTGGATCGCGGCCGGGTCGCCGAGGACACCCCGGTGCGAGAAGGCCGAGTACACGGCCAGGTTCGGGTCGAGCGCGCGCCGCAGGACCAGGCGCCGGTGCAGCGCGAGCAGCACCCTGCGAAGCCTTCGCCGCCATACCAGCCGCCGCCTGCGCAGCCCCGCCCGCTTCACCGACGCGACGCGGTGCAGCGCGTAGAGGGCGTACGGGGCCCGTGCGAGCAGGGTGAAGGACGTCCGGGGGACGCGCGCGCCGAGCCGGTGCCCGTCCGGCCGGTACGCGCGCAGGTCCCGGGCCGCCCGCCGGTGGAACTCGGCACGCGAGGCCGGCGGTACGCGGTCCGCCTGGCGCAGGATGAAGAGGTAGTGGTCCGCCATGTGGTCGTAGAGGAAACCGCGCCACCGCTCCAGCTCCGGCCGCTCCCCGACGAACCGGAACAGCCGCTCGTACTGCGCGAACACCTCGAAGTGCTCCCGGCTCGGCGTGCGCAGCGCGTTGCCCTGGCGGCGCTGGCGGTAGTACACGCAGACCCGGTCGACGAGGGTGATCGTGCGGGCCGTCCACAGCGTCTGGTAGACGACCACCGCGTCCTCGTAGAAGCCGGTGGGGAAGGCGAAACCGCCCGCGCGGAAGAAGTCGAGGCGGTACGCCTTGTTCCACACCACCGTGAACAGGTCGAGCAGTTCCGGGCGTTCGGCGACCGTGAAGACCTCCGGGCCCGGCGCGCCGAACACCTCCGCGTCCCGGTTGCGCTTCACCGCGCCGTACCAGTGGGTGCGCGCGTAGTCGAACAGCACGATGTCCGGCCGGCCGGTGGCGTCGACGCGCTCGGCGATCACCCGCAGCGTGCCCGGTGTGTAGCTGTCGTCGCTGTCCAGGAAGAGCAGGTACTCGCCCCGCGCCAGCTTCGCGCCGTGGTTGCGGGCCGGGCCGATACCGCCGTTGACGGGCAGATGCACCGCCACGACCCGCTCGTCGCGGGCCGCGAACTCGTCGATGATCGCCGGGCTGCCGTCCGGGGAGCGGTCGTCGACGACGATCAGCTCGAAGTCGCCGTACGACTGGTCGAGGACCGACTCCAGACAGGTGCGCAGGTAGCCCTGCACGTTGTGGACGGGCACGACGATGCTGAAGCGGGGCATGGCACTTCCAGGTCCGGGAACTCGCTGGGTCGCGGGAGTACGTGAGGGCATCAGTGCGCCGGCGTGCGAGGGCGTGACACGGCGGCGGCCGGTACGGGCAGGCGCTCCCGCAGCGGGATCGGCGCGGGCAGCTCCTCCTCGGGCTGCCCGAGCAGCACCCGCCGTACGACCCGTTCGGCGGCCTGTCCGTCGTCGAACTCGCAGAACCGCTCACGGAAGGCGGACCGCAGTGCGGCGGACCGCCCGTCCGCCCACCGGCCCGACGTCAGGACCCGGATCAACTCGTCCTGCGTACGGGCGACATGGCCCGGCGGCTCGGCGAGCAGGTCGAAGTAGACGCCCCGGGTGTCCCGGTAGACGTCCCAGTCGTCGGCGTAGGTGACGATCGGCCGGTCGAGGTTGGCGTAGTCGAACATGATCGACGAGTAGTCCGTGATCAGCGCGTCCGAGGCCAGACAGACGTCCTCGGTGTCCCGCAGGGACGTCACGTCGATCAGTCGGCCGTCCGCCACCGCCTGCCGCAGACCGGCGTCGCCGTCGAGGAAGTAGTGCGCCCGCAGCAGCACCACGAACTCGTCCCCGAGCTCCGCGCAGAACCGGGCGAGGTCGAACTGCGCCGACACGTCCCGCGGGTAGTCCCGGTAGGTCGGCGCGTACAGCAGTGCCACCCGGCCCTCGGGGATACCGAGCCGTTCGCGGATCGCGGCGACCTCGCCGGGGGCCGCCGTGTAGAAGCGGTCGTTGCGCGGATAGCCGTACTCCAGGTGCGTGAAAGCGCTCGGGTAGGCGCCCGACCAGACCTCCGTGGAGTGGGCGTTGGAGGACAGGGAGCAGTCCCAGCGGTCGACGCGCCGCATCAGCCTGCCGAAGCTGCCGGTGGCCGCCGCGACGGCCCGGTACTCGATCTGGTCGACGCCCATCCGCTTCAGCGGGGTCCCGTGGTGGGTCTGGACGTGCACGGTGCCGGGGCGCTTGACCACGGCGTGCTCGAAGTTGACGTTGTTGAAGGTGTACTTCGCCCGCGCCATCACCTCCCAGTACCGCCTGCTCCCGATCACCACGCTCTCCACGTCCCCGGGCATGTGCGGAAGTTCCCGCTCCTTCACCAGGAACACCGACCGGATGTGCGGGGCGAGTTCACGCGCCTTGCGGTGGACGGCCGCCGGGTTGCAGGCGTAGCCGCGTCCCCAGTAGGCGGCGAACACGGCGAGGTTCTCGTCCAGCGGCCTGCGCAGGTACCACGCGTACAGGAGTGCGCGGCGCCTGCGCAGCGCCGAGCGGACCGCGTACGCCCGCGCCCGCGCCGTCAGCCGGCCTAGGGCCGGCAGCGCCCGGAACGCCGTGTAGCCGCCCCGCCGGAGCAGCCGGGCCCGCACTGTTCCGGCCCGGTGGCCCGCCGGGCGGTACCGCCGGTAGAGCCTGCCCGCGCGGCGGAAGAAGGCCCTCCCGCGGGGGGCGGTGGCCGCCGTGTCCAGCACCTCGGCGAAGAGCTGCGTGAAGAGGGCGCGCGCCCGGTCCTCCGGGAGCCCCTGGGCGGCGGCCCGGTCCAGCACCAGCTCGACCTGGTCGAGGAGTGCGGTGGCGGGGGGTTCGGAGCGCGTGCCCGCCGACGTGCCGCCGCCCCGCCTGCGTTCGGGACGCCGTACGCACACGGTGGGCAGTGCGGCGGTCCCGCCGGCCGCGAGCGCCACGAGACCGGAGCAGCCGAGGTCCGTGTACCGGCCCTCGGGGAAGGCGAGCCCGTGCTCGCGCAGGAAGGCGCGGCGGTAGACGGTGGCCCACACCGGCAGCCGCACGTCGGCTGGGTCCCTGCCCTCGAACAGCTCCGCGACCGGCTCGCCCTCCCACCACGGCACGCGCTCGTGGCCCAGGCGCAGGACATCGACCTCGGCCCCGGTGCCGGGCTCGGCCTCGCCGGTCCCCCGCAGCCGCGCGCCGATCCCGGCCAGCGACCCCGGCGTCAGCGCGTCACCCGCGTCCAGGAACAGTACGTACGTCCCGGTGGCCGCCCGTAGTCCGGCCTCGCGGGCACCGGTGACCCGGACGACCCTGGAGTCCCGCTCGGCGTACTCGGCGACGAGCGCGCCCGCGGGCGAGTCCGGGTCCGCGCAGGCCGCGATCAGCTCGAAGTCGGTGAAGGACTGGGCGAGCACCGGGTCGAGGGTCGTGGGGAGCCGCCCCGCGACGTCGTGGACGGTGACGATGATGCTGAAGCGGGGCAAGGAGACATCCATGGGTCGGCTCGGGTCGGGTCGGCTCGGGTGTACTGCCGGGAAACGGCCGAAGGGGTGACGCGGTTACGCCGGATGCTGCATACGGGGGACCGGACGTCCACGGACCACTGCTGAGGCCTGCCGGCCGGTTCGCGACTGCTTCACGGGCCTGTTCCCGACCGGCTTCCGGGCGGCCGGCCACGCCGTCCGGAAGCCGGTCCGGGGGTCAGGGCGTGTCGACGACGGGGGCCGGGGCCCCGGGTGCCGGGACCGGGGCGAGTGAGGTGACGGGGGTCCGGGACGCCGCGGACGGCACCGGACGGCGTTCGTCCGGCGGCACCACCGCGGGCAGCCCGGCCGTCTCGCCGAGCACGACCCGGCGCACGATCCGCTCGGCGGCCCGGCCGTCGTCGTAGGGGCAGAACCGCTCCCGGAAGGCGGCCCGCAGCTGCGCGGAGCGCGAACCGCGCCAGTGGCCGGTCGCGAAGATGTCGATCAGCTCGTCCTCGGTGCGGGCGATCGCGCCGGGCGGGAGGGTCCGCAGGTCGAAGTAGGTCCCGCGGGCGGCCTCGTACGCCTCCCGGTCGTCCGCGAGGATCACGATCGGGCGGTCGAGGCCCGCGTAGTCGAACATCAGCGACGAGTAGTCGGTGATCAGCACGTCCGAGGCGAGGCAGAGCGACTCGACGCTCGGATGGTCGCTCACGTCGATCAGCCGGCCGCCACCACGGGCCAGCGGGGTCCCGTACGAGGGATGGGAGCGGGCCAGCAGGACGAACCGCGGGCCGAGGCGGCGCAGCACCCGCTCCAGATCGAGCGCGGTGCGCTGGGTGCGGCGGTAGTCGCGGTGCGTCGGCGCGTACAGGACCGCCACCGTGCCGTCGGGGATGCCGAGCGACTCGCGCAGCCGGGCGACCTCCGCCGAAGTGGCCCTCTGGAAGACGTCGTTACGGGGCTGGCCGTACTCCAGCATCGTGTACGCGGCCGGGAAGACGCGCTCCCAGACGAGCGTGGAGTGGCGGTTGCCGGACAGGCAGTAGTCCCACCGGTCGGCGTCGCGCAGTACCTCGGCGAAGTCGGTGTCCCGCGCCGCCGCCGGACGGTCCTGGAGGTCCAGGCCCATGTGCTTGAGGGGCGTGCCGGCCTGCGTCTGGACCAGGATCTGGCCGGGCCGCTTGACCAGCCGGCGGTCGAAACCGGCGTTGCCGACGACGTACTTGGACCGGGCCAGGGCCGTCCAGTACGCGGCGGAACCCGGCGTCAGCCTGCGCGTGCCCGTGGGGATCGTGTGGTGGAAGCGGGGGTCCGCGACCCACGCGGTGCGCATCCCCGGGGCGTGCGTGCGGAACGCGGTCTCCAGCGCCCCCGGGTTGCAGCCGTGACCGCGCCCCGCGTGGCCCGCGAACACGGCGCGGTCGGCCCGCACGGGCAGCAGACGCTGGACGCCGTAGTGCAGCCGCAGCGAGGCCGTCCGGACCCCGCGGGCCAGCGCCTTGGCGAGCCGCGCGGCACGTCTCTTCAGCCGCGTCGCCGTCCACAGGGCGAGGTAGGTGCGATGGCTGCCGAGGCGTACGAGGGCGTGCCGCAGCCGGTTGCGGGAGGGGACGCCGGCCTCGCGTACCCGGTAACGGGCGTAGTGGGCGCGGGCCTTGCGCAGGAACGCGGCGCGGGAGCCGCGCGGCAGCCGGTCGCGCTTGAGGAACACGGCCGACAGATGGTCGACCATGCGCTGGAACAGGACCGGCCGCCAGCGCGCCAGCTCGGGGTGCGCGTCGAGATGGGCGAAGACCCGGTCGTACTGGTCGAAGATGTCGAAGTGCCTGGCGCTGGTCGTGCCGAGGATGTTCCCCTGCCGCCGCTGCCGGTAGTGGACGCAGACCCGGTCGAGCGTCGCGATGGTCTCGGCGGCCATCAGGACCGGGTACGTCCAGGGCGTGTCCTCGTAGTAGCCGGGCGGGAACGCGAACCGCTCCCGCTCGACGAACTCCCGGCGGTACGCCTTGTTCCACACGACCATCAGGACGTCCAGGAGCCCCGGCCGGTCGTCGAGGCGGAACGGCGCAGGACCCTCCTCGTGGAGCTGCCCCGCCCGCACGTTGCGGACCGTCTCGCCCGACCAGAACGTGCGCGCGTAGTCGTAGACCAGGACGTCCGGATCGCCGGTCTCCTTGATGCGGTCGGCGATGTCCCGCAGCGCGTGCGGGGTGAGGCTGTCGTCGCCGTCCAGGAAGACCAGGTAGTCGCCGGTCGCGGCCCGCATACCCGCGTTGCGGGCCCGCCCGAGGCCCACGTTCTCCTTGAGGTGGACGGCCCTCACCCGCGGATCACGGGCCGCGAACTCGTCGGCGATCGCACCGCAGGCATCCGGCGAGCAGTCGTCGACAGCGATCAACTCCAGGTCGGTGAACGACTGTTCCAGAACCGAGGCCATGCACTCGTGCAGATACGCCTGGACCTGGTACGCGGGGACAATGACACTGAACCGGGGCAAGGGACATCCATGGGTCGGCGCGGCCATATTGCCCGGCAACGGCCGAAGGGGGTACGGGGTTACGCCAAATGCGGCATGTGGGGGACCCCGGGACGGCGCGAAGGGGCGGACCGGCACCGGCCCGCCCCTCAACTCGCCTGTCGCGGCGGCTACTTCACCGCACCTGCCATCACTCCGGACACGAACTGCCGCTGGAACGCGAAGAACACGGCCAGCGGGATCACCATCGAGATGAACGCGCCGGGCGCGAGCGTCTCGATGTTGCCGGAGAACTGCCGGGTCTGCTCGGTCAGCGCGACCGTCAGCGGCCGGGAGCCGGAGTCCGAGAAGATCAGCGCCACCAGCATGTCGTTCCACACCCACAGGAACTGGAAGATGCCGAGCGAGGCGATCGCGGGCGCGCCCAGCGGCAGGATCACCGTCGCGAACAGCCGCATCTCGCCCGCCCCGTCGAGCCGTGCCGCCTCCAGGAGTTCGCGGGGGATCTCCGCGAAGAAGTTGCGCAGCAGGAAGATCGCGAACGGCAGGCCGAAGCCCACGTGGAAGAGGACCACGCCGATGACGCTGCCGAAGATCCCCAGGTCGCCGAAGAGGTCGGCCAGCGGGATCAGGGCGATCTGGACGGGCACCACCAGCAGCGCCACCACGGCCACGAACCACCAGTCGCGGCCCTTGAAGTCCATCCAGGCGAAGGCGTATCCGGCCATGGCGCCGATCATGACGACCAGGACGGTGGCCGGCACCGTGATGTACACCGTGTTGAGCAGGGAGTCGGTGATCTCCTCCTTGCCGAGCAGGGTCGAGTAGCTCTCGGTGGTGAGCTGGGACGGCTTGCTGAAGACGTCCCACCAGCCGGAGGCGGCGATGTCGGTCGGGTCCCGGAACGACGAGGCGAGCAGGCCCACCGTCGGCGTCACCCACAGCAGCGCGACCAGGATCAGGAAGACCCGCATCGCACCGCCGCCCGCGACGCTCGCGAGCCGGGAGACCGGCGAACGCTTCGGCGGACCGGAGGCGTCCACGGCCACGGACGGTTCCCCGGGGCCCCCGGAGTCCCCGGGCCCCTTCAGAGGTACGGAGGGTGCGGTCACCGTCGGCGCTCCCTTCGCAGTCGGCGGATGTTGACGATCATCACCGGCATCACCAGGAGCAGCAGGACGATGCCGATCGCGCTGCCGAGCCCCTGGTTGTTGCCGCCGCCGAAGGACGCGTTGACCAGTTGCAGGGCCAGCACGTTGGCCTCGTCCTTGCTCGGCTGCGGAGCGATGATGAAGACCAGGTCGAAGATCTTCATCACGTTGATGATCAGGGTGATCAGGACGACGACGAGGACCGGCGCGAGCAGCGGGACCGTGACCCGGCGGAAGACCTGCCACTCGTTGGCCCCGTCGACGCGGGCCGCCTCCAGGAGATTGCGGTCCACCCCGGCCAGCCCCGCCGCGATGAGGACCATCGCGAAACCCGCCCACATCCAGGCGTACGAGCCGATGATGGCGGGAGTGACCAGACTCGGGCCCAGCCAGTCGACGCCGTTGTAGGGCTCGGCGAAGTTCGAGGACGGCAGCCGCAGTTGCGCGCCCGCGGCGGACGCCGGCAGCGTGAACGTACCGTCGGCGCCGGCCTTCGCCGAGGCCACCACCTTGCCGTCCTTGACCGCCTCGACCTCGATGCCCGGCAGTGCCTTCTCACCGGCGTCGATGGCACCCTTCGCGCCGCCGCCGCCCAGCTTGAAGTCCAGCCAGACCGTGCCGGACACTCCGTCGCCCGAGGACTCGGCGGCCTTGGCGTCCCCGGGACCGCCCGGCACCTTGTTCGGGGCGATGCCGACCAGCGGGATCAGAGCAGGGGAGCCCGCGTCCACCGTGCCCGTGGAGGTGAACGCGCCCCCGCCGGACGCCTTGAGGTCGCTCTCGGCGGACGGTCGCGCCTTCGGATAGACCGACGACTCGGCGAACGTGTCGTGCACGCCCACCGCCACGGCGTTCGCGACGCCCTGGTCCGGGTCCGCCTCGTACACGAGCCGGAAGATGATGCCCGCGGCGAGCATGGAGATCGCCATCGGCATGAAGATGACGAGCTTGAACGCCGTCGACCAGCGCACCCGCTCGGTCAGCACGGCGAAGATCAGACCGAGCGCGGTGACCAGCGCCGGGGCGACCGCGACCCAGATCGCGGTGTTCTTGACAGCGGTGAAGGTGGCGTCGTCGCTGAACAGGTCCCCGTAGTTCCCGAGACCCACGAAGCCGGAACCGTCGGCGTCGTACAGACTGCGCCAGACCGAGTACCCGATGGGGTAGACCACGAGCGCGCCGAGCAGCACGATCGCCGGCAGCAGGAACAGACCCGCCACCCACCACCGCGTACCGATCACACTCTTGCGTTTGCCGACGGGGGGCACCGGGTTCGCCGGGCCCCCCGCCGTCGCGACCTGCGCCGACATCGGTGGCCGTCAGCCCTTGTAGGCCTTGGCGGCGGACGTCTCCAGCGCCTGCTGCGCGCCCTCGACGTCCGAAGGGGTCTTCAGGAAGTCCTGCAGCGCCTTCCACTCGCCCGTGCCCTCGGTACCGCCGAAGGCGGCCGGGGCCTGGTCGGACATGTCGAAGCGGAAGGAGTCGCCCGCCTTCAGCAGGGCCGTGCCGATGTCCCGCGCCACGTCGTCCTTGTACTTGTCCGTGTTCATCTCCTTGTTGGGGGAGATGAAGCCGCCCTGCGCCGCCCAGATCTCGGCCGCGTCGGTCGACGCCAGGAAGGTCAGCAGGGCCTGCGAGCCCTTGTCGTCCTTCAGCGCCACCGCCACGTCACCGCCGCTGACCACCGGCGACCGGTCGCCGACCGCCGGGAACGGGAACACCTTGGCGTCCGTGCCGACCTCGGCCTTCGTGTCGGCGTTGATGTTCGCCGCGACGAAGTCGCCCTCGAAGACCATCCCCGACGGGGTGTCACCGGAGAAGGTGTTCGTCACCGACTTCGGGAACTCGGTGCGCAGCGCGCCGGCCTTGCCGCCCGCGATCAGTTCGTCCTTGCCCCACAACTGGGCCAGCGTGGTCAGGGCCTCCTTCACGGACGGATCCGTCCACTTGATCTCGTGCTTGGCCAACTGGTCGTACTTCTCCGGGCCCGCCTGCGAGAGATAGACGTTCTCGAACCAGTCGGTGAGCGTCCAGCCGTCCTGCCCGCCGATGGACACCGCGGGCGAACCCGCGTCCGACAGGGTCTGCGCGGTCTGCACGAACTCGTCCCACGTCTTCGGCTCCGCCGTGATGCCGGCCGCCTCGAACGCCGCCGTGTTGTACCAGACCAGCGACTTGTTGGCGGCCTTCGCGTAGACGCCGTACTGCTTGCCCTCGAAGGCGCCCAGCTCCTGCCATCCCTTGGAGAAGTTCTTGTCGAGCTGTGCCTCGGCCTCGGCGCCCATCGGCTTGACCCAGCCCTTCTCGGCGAACTGGTGGAGCACACCGACCTGCGGCAGGAACGCCACGTTCGGCGGCTTGCCGCCCTCGATCTTCGTGCCGAGGAACGTGGAGGTGTTGTTGCCGGTCGGTACGTAACCGACCTCGGCGCCCGTCCGCTTCTCGAACTCGTCCAGGACAGCGGTGAAGTTGTCCTGCTCGGGCCCGGTCCAGACGGCCGCGACCTCAAGCTTCTGGCCGTCGAGCTTGGGAAGCTGAACGCTGGAGGCGGCGCCGGTCCCGGTGTCGCCGCCGTCGCCGTCCTTGTCGTCGTCACCGCCGCATGCCGTGAGCGTGAGTGCCATCGCCCCCGCGACGACGGCGGCCGCGGCCTTCGCGGCCCCGCTCCGCCTGTGCGACCTGCTGATACGAAGAGTGCTGCTGCGAGTGCTGCTGCGCATGGTGTGCCCCGTTCTCCGTCGAACGTCCGAGGTCCTGTCGTCGGTTCCCTGTCGTCCGCCCGGGGTGAGGGGTGGGCCGGGCGGCGGGCGGGGATCGACGGCAGGGGCTGGCGCTGTCCCGTGCGCTCTTGGTCTACGCCCGTCCGCTCGACGTCGGCAAGGGCGCCTGCGCTGTCAAGGGGGTGATCGTGACCGCGTCGTGACGTGGGGAGTTCCGACTGGGGCGGCGCCCACCACGGGGCTCCGCCCCGAACCCGGTGGGGAGTGCTGTCGGGTGCGGGCCGGTGGTGGCTGGTCGCGCAGTTCCCCGCGCCCCTGGTCTTTTTAGCCCGTCCGGCGTTTGAGGACGAGCGCGTTCAGCGCGATGGGGGTCTGGGGGCGCAGCCCCCGGGGATGGGTACGCGGCTACAGGAGGGAAGGGACCTCCGCTGCCGAGACCGAGCGGGACGCTCGTTCCAGGGCGCTGGCCAGCAGCGCCAGGTCCGTCGGCCCGTTGCCGAGTTCACGCACGGGCCGCCGCGCAGGCGGATCCCCCATGTGGGCCCACTCAAGCGGCACGACCGTGGGCCGCAGCGTCGCCGTACGGGGAATGCGCCCCGTGACCCGCCCGCCCTGGAACGGCACGGACCGCCCACCCGGCCCCGCCCCGGTGACCCGGCCCCGCCCCGGCGACGGCTCCTCCGCCCCCACCCCCGGCGCTTCGAGCACCACCCGCAGCCCGGCACGCCGAGCCAGCTCCGTCTCGTCCGTACGGACCCCGCCACCGGTAGCCGCCACCAGATGCACCCCGAGCCGCTCACCGTCCCGGGCGACCCCTTCCAGGGCTCGTACGACGGACCCGGCCGCCGGGCGCCCGGGGGAGCCCAGCGCGGGGGACAGCAGCGCGTCCAGGTCGTCGACTATCACGACGAGCCGGGGCAGTGGCGGCCCCGCGTCCGGACGGGGCCGAGCCGCGGCGGGACGCAGCCGCAGCGTCGAACTGGACATCGTGTCGATGTCCCCGGCACCGGACGCACCCGAGGCACCCGACGCGGAACCGGCACCCGAGCCCGAACCCGACCCCGCCGACCGCTGGGCGACGACCCGGCGGGGCTTCTCGCGGCCGGCGTGCCACTCCGTGAAGTCGAGGCGCCCGAGCAGCTCGGCCCGCCGCTTCAGCTCGGCGGACAGGGACTGCGCGAACTCCCGCATGCGTACGGGATCGTGGGCGCCCAGATGCGTCGTGACATGGGGCAGGTCCGTGCAGACCTGCAGCCCGTCCCCGCGTGCCGCCGGACCACCGCTGCCCGTGCCGTCCCGCCCGTCGACCAGCACGATGCCGAGCCGGTCGGGCCGCTCCGCGGCGGCGAGCGACGCGGCGACGGAACGCAGCAGTTCCGTACGCCCGCTGCCCGAGGGGCCCTCGATCAGCAGGTGCGGACCCTCGCCCGCGAGATCCACGCCGACGGGGCCGCGCGGCCCGGCGCCCAGCACGGCCGTGGCCCGGCCCCCGAACGCCTCCGGGTCGTCGGCCGCGTCCGCCCAACGCGCCATCAGGGACGCCGGGGTCGCCCGCGCCAGGCCCAACTCGTCCAGCAGCCGCGCGGCTTGCGGCAGGGGCGCGGACACGCGGGTGTGCCGCTCACCGGCTCCGCCCTCCGCGCGCAACGGCGCCAGGGCCCGTGCGAAGCGCTCGGCCCACGCCATGGAGACGGCGTCCACCGTGGCGACCGTGCCATGTCCGACGGGCCCACCCGGAGAACCCGGAGAACCCGAAGAACCCGAAGAACCCGGAGAACCCGGAGAACCCGGAAGACTCGAAGAAGAAGCCGGAGAATCCGTGGGGCCTGACGAGCCGTGGGTCTGTGTCGTGGGCGCCACGCGCAGCAGCCGCAGGGCCGTCGCCACATCGCCGCTGAGCAGCGCGACAGCCCCGCACTCGCGGAACGCGGGCGACACCGCACAGGCCGCCTCGTACGTGTCGATCACGGGTGAGGAGGGCGACGCGGCCGGTGTCTCGGCGAGACAGATGACATGGATGCCCACCTGGGGACCCTCGACCGCGAGCCGCGAGACGGCATCCCGCACCCCGGCCGACCCGGGGTCCCCGTCCACCACGACGACGGTGTAAGGCCCGGACCACCCGGTCTCGGCAGAGTCGTCCGACCGGGCCCAGGAAGGCCGTCCGGCCCTGCCCCGCGCCTCAGCGGCCTGGGTGCCGCTGCGGGGGAGCCCGAAGTGGGTGACGTTGGCGTCGCGGCCGAGGGGATGGCCCCCGGGGGCGGGCGCGGCGGCGCCGCGGTCGTGCGCGCCGGAGGCGGCCCGGCCGGCTGCCGTCCCGGCGTCCGCCTGGTTCCCCGGCCGCCTCCCGAACGCCCCGCTGTCGTCCGGCGAGCCCGACCCGAGGCGGGGCCCGTGGCCCCGCTCGGCGGCCCGCCCCGTCTCCGTCAGGTGATCCTCCAGGCGCCGGACCAGCTCCTCCGTGCGCGCCGTCGCCTGTTCGCGGTCGTAGGCGAGCAGGAGGCGGCAGTCCTGGCCGTGGGTGGGGCGCAGATGGGGCAGCCAGCCGAGCCACGACCACTCGGCGGTGCGCTCCTCCAGGGAACGCGAGCGGTCCGTGCTGAGAAGAGTGATCTCCAGCGAGTCGGGGGAGTGCAGGGCGGCGAGCTGGGCCACCACCGCGCGCGAGAGCCCCGAGAGACGCTCGCGCGGCCCGGCCAGGCCCAGCGCCCCGACCTCCCGCAGCCCGGCGGTCACCGGGACCGCGGACAGCAGTCCGGAGCCGTCGGGTGTGCTCCGGTCCGCCGTACCCAGCCGGACCGTGAGGGTTTCCTGGTGTCCCGGTTCGCGCTCCCACAGCCGCGGCCCCGGTCCGAGCGCCGCCAGCAGCAGCGCGGCCGGATCGGGCCACCGCTCGGGCGCGGGCACGCCCAGGGCGACGGGCTCGGCGAAGGGCGCCTCGTACGAGTCGTACGGGTCGAACTCGGCTTCGTCGCCGTACGGGTCCTCGCTCCGGGGCCCCGCCAGCCGGCGGGCCCATGCGGAGAGGCCGCGCTTGCGCGTACCGCGCGGCACGGGTGTCCCTCGCAGGGGAGTGCCCTTCCGCTTGCCCTCACCCGGTCCCTGGGCATCGGGGCCCGGGTCCTCCTCGTACGGCTCCCCGGAGTCCCCGTACTCGTCCCGGTCGCCCGAGTCCCTGTGCTCGATCCGGGGCACCCCGCCCTGGCCCGGCACCACATGCGGTTCCCTCGGCAGGTGCTCCTGGGTGCCCGGCGCCCCGCTCCCGGCGGTGCCCCACCCGGCCGTGCCGTACCCGTGACGGGTCTCGGCGGTCGGCGGCGCGACGCCGGAGCGGGAACCCCCGGTGTGCCGGGCATCCGAGGAGCCCTCGGGGCCCCTGGAGCCGACGGCGGAGTCCTCGTCCCGCGCCCGCGGCACCCTCGCGCCTCCGGATCCGGCCGCCGCCCCACCGGAAACGGCCTGATTCCGCCCCTGCTCCTGTCGCTGCCCCCGGCCCTCCTGCTGACCTCGGCCCTGATCCTGTCGCTGTCCCGCTCCGGACTGTCCCGCTCCGGAACGCCCCGGACCCGTCGGATGTCCGGCTCCCCCGGGAGCGCCCGACGACTGCCCCGGCTGTCCCGACTGCCCTGGCTGTCCCGACGGCCCCCGTCCGGGGACCCCGGCTCCCGGCGGCACCACCCGTACATGGCCCTCGCCGTCCGGCGCGGTCTCCAGGATGTCGGCCGGCTCGCCCGCCGGGGCCAGCAGCAGGGCCGACTCGCCCACCCGCAGCAGCGCTCCCGGCGCGAAGCGCACCGGGCGCTCGCCCACGCGCCTGCCGTCCAGCACCGTGCCGTTCGTGGAGCCCAGGTCCGCCACCGAGACATGGCCGTCCGCCGCGACCGTCACGGCGCAGTGCAGACGGGAGACGTCCGGGTCGTCCAGCGGTACGTCGGCGTCGGCGGAACGGCCGATGTCGATCCGGCCGCCGTGCAGCAGATGGACGCCCCCGGCGTCGGGCCCGGCGACCACCCGCAGCTGTGCCGCCGCGGGATCGACATCGGGGCCGGGCTGCGCGGGGGACCCCAGGGACAGCACGGCGCCGTCCATCAGGGGAGGCTCACCCAGCGTGCAGCGCTGTGCGTCGAGCCGCTCCGCCTCCGCGTACAGCACCCCGGCGCCCTCGCCCCCGACCGCCGAGGCGAGGCCGGAGGCCACCGCCGCGAGCGCGGTCCCGGCGGGTGCTGTGACCAGCACGTCGCAGGACGCGGGGCGTCCGTCGGGGCGCGTCCCCAGCGGGTCTACGACGGTCAGCCGGATCTGCATCGCCGTCAGCGGTCCCTTCTGTCGCGGGCGCCCGCGACGGGGCTCTCCCGCGGTCCCCACCGCGGATTCCCCCACCGCGCACGGGCACGTCGGCCAGTACGGAAAGCATCCTCGCACTTGATACTGACAACACGCCCGCACTCCGCAAGCAAGTGATCTTGATTGGTCGGCTCTGCCCGCAAAAGTGCCTGACCAATGCCCGGTTGGGACCGGTCACGTCAAGATCCGGCAACCAAAGCACCCGAAGCGAGCGTCTTTTCACCGAACGCATACGGGAAAGTCCCACGTGATGCATGGGTGGGCGGGAGTGAGAAAACCGCAGTGCGACGACAACCCGGAGCCGTCTTCGGCGGCATTACAGTGGGTCGGAACCACCCGTAGCACGGTGGACGGACCAGCCAAGCAAGCAGCAGGGAGCGCATGACGTGCGGCCGGTAGGCAGCAAGTACCTCCTGGAGGAGCCGCTCGGACGCGGCGCCACGGGCACCGTGTGGCGGGCCAGCCAGCGCGAGACCGCGGGCGCCGAGGCGGCCGTGGCCGGTCAGCCGGGCGAAACCGTGGCGATCAAGGTCCTCAAGGAGGAGCTCGCCAGCGACGCGGACATCGTGATGCGGTTCCTGCGGGAGCGCTCCGTACTGCTCCGCCTGACCCACCCGAACATCGTGCGCGTACGGGACCTCGTGGTCGAGGGTGATCTGCTGGCGCTGGTCATGGACCTGATCGACGGTCCCGACCTGCACCGCTATCTGCGCGAGAACGGCCCGTTCTCGCCGGTCGCCGCGGCCCTCCTCACCGCCCAGGTCGCCGACGCGCTCGCCGCCAGCCATGCCGACGGTGTCGTGCACCGCGACCTGAAACCGGCGAACGTGCTGCTCCAGCAGCTCAACGGCCAGATGCACCCGATGCTGACGGACTTCGGCATCGCCCGCCTCGCCGACTCCCCGGGGCTGACCCGCACCCACGAGTTCGTCGGCACGCCCGCGTACGTGGCGCCCGAATCGGCCGAGGGCCGCCCGCAGACCTCCGCCGTCGACATCTACGGCGCCGGGATCATGCTCTACGAGCTGGTCACCGGCCGGCCGCCGTTCGGCGGCGGATCGGCTCTTGAGGTCCTCCACCAGCACCTGAGCGCCGAGCCCCGCAGGCCCTCCACGGTCCCCGACCCGTTGTGGACCGTCATAGAGCGCTGCCTGCGCAAGAACCCCGACGAACGGCCCAGCGCCGAGAACCTCGCCCGCGGTCTGCGTACGGTCGCCGAGGGCATCGGGGTGCACGCGAACTCCGGGCAGATCGCCGCCGCCGAGGCCGTGGGCGTACTCCTCACCCCGGACCCGGCGCCCACCGCCGTACCGGGTGAGTTCGGCGCCGCCGACCCCACCCAGGTACTCCCGCAGGGCGCCGCCTCGTACGACCCGAACGGCGCGACCAGCGTCCTGCCGCACACCGGCGCGGGCGCGGCCGACCCCACCGCCGTACTGCCCCACCACGGCGCGGCCGACCCGACGGCCGTGATGCCGCCGGTGCCGCCGAACCAGCCCGGAGCGGGCCCCGAGGACCCGCACCCCTGGCAGAACCAGCTGCGCGCGGCCCGCGACCGCAACGAGCCGACGCAGGTGCAGTCGTACCTCGACCCGAACGAGGACCCGCTGCGCCGCCGCCCGCAGCGGCAGGTCGCCAGGCCGCCCCAGCAGCAGCCGCAACAGCCGCCGTCCCAGCAGCCGCAGCCCCGCGGACAGCGTCAGCAGCGCTCCCAGCAGCGGCCCCCGCAGAACCAGCAGGGATACGGCTACCCGCAGCAGGGGCAGCAGGGGCAGGGTCACGCCCCGCAGCAGCAGGCCCACCAGCCCCAGCGGTACTCCCCGCCGCCCCAGCAGCCCGCGCCGCGTCCGCCGCGCGAGCCCCGGCAGCGCAGCGCCAACCCGATGAAGATCCCCGGACTCGGCTGCCTCAAGGGATGCCTGTTCACGATCGTCATCCTGTTCGCGGCCGGGTGGGCGATCTGGGAGTTCAGCCCGCTCCAGGAATGGATCGGCACGTCCAAGGGGTACTGGGAGCAGCTGTCGGACTGGTTCAGCACGGTCTCCGGATGGGTCGAGAAGATCGGCGGAGGATCCGGCAACTAGTGCCGCGACAGGCAACGTTCGCCCCGTCGCGACGCCCGGCACGCTCCCCCAGCCTCCGGCCGGGGGGACCCCCACTCGCTGCACCGGCCGAAAACCCGAGTACGTCCAGTACGAGGGCTTCCGGCCGGCACGCCGAGAGCACGCACCGGACGCCGCTCCTCAACGGGCGAACGTTGCCTGTCGCGGCACTAGGACCCACTTCCTGCTTCCCAGGCGTTACACGAGGTCGCTCCCCCTCTGAATCCCCAGAATCGCACCGCGGTTCTGGGGATTTGTCGACACCTGGGGGGTGATTTCCGTCGCCGAAGTGAAGGTTGGCGCTCGGGGCGCGTAGTTTTGTCGCCAACACGCGCCCGTAGGAGCAGTCTTGGTACGGAAGATCGGCAGCCGGTACACCGCGCACCAGATCCTGGGACGGGGCAGCGCCGGCACGGTGTGGCTGGGTGAGGGGCCCGAGGGGCCCGTCGCCATCAAGCTGCTGCGCGAGGACCTGGCGTCCGACCAGGAGCTGGTGGGACGGTTCGTGCAGGAGAGGACGGCCCTGCTGGGCCTGGACCATCCGCACGTCGTCTCCGTGCGGGACCTGGTCGTCGACGGCACCGACCTCGCCCTGGTCATGGACCTCGTCCGCGGCACGGACCTGCGGACCCGGCTCGACCGGGAGCGGCGCCTCGCACCCGAGGCGGCCGTCGCGATCGTGGCCGACGTCGCCGACGGACTCGCCGCGGCACACGCGGCGGGGGTCGTGCACCGGGACGTGAAGCCCGAGAACGTGCTGCTCGACATGCAGGGGCCACTGGGACCCGGCGGATCGCACCCCGCGCTGCTCACGGACTTCGGGGTCGCCAAGCTCATCGACTCACCGCGGCGGACCCGCGCGACGAAGATCATCGGCACGCCGGACTATCTGGCGCCCGAGATCATCGAGGGGCTGCCGCCGCGGGCGGCCGTCGACATCTACGCGCTGGCGACCGTGCTGTACGAGCTGCTCGCCGGGTTCACGCCCTTCGGCGGCGGCCATCCGGGGGCGGTGCTGCGGCGGCACGTCACCGAGACCGTCGTCCCGCTGCCCGGGATCCCCGAGGAGCTGTGGCAGCTGCTCGTGCAGTGTCTGGCGAAGGCGCCGGCGTCGCGGCTGCGGGCGTCCGAGCTGGGGGAGCGGCTGCGGGAGCAGCTGCCTCTGCTGGTCGGGATGCCGCCGCTGGACGTCGACGAGCCCGACGGGGAGGCCGAGAGTCCCTACGAGGACGCGGCGCCCGCCGAGCCGGAGGTTCCGCGGGAGCGGGTGCGGCGCGGAGCCGTTCCACTGGTGCCTGGGGCCAAGCCGGACTCGAACCGGGACACGCACACGTCCATGCGGGTGCCGGGGCCGGACGAGCTGGCGGGGGGCGCGCTGGGTACCGCGCGGGCGCCCCGGGCGGCCGGGGCTCCTCGGCCCGGGTCCGCGCGGCATCGCGCTTCCGCCCGGCGGCGGCGGATCACGCTCGGGGTGGCGGGGGTGGCGCTTGTCGCGGCGATAGGGGGCGGCGCGTGGCTGGCCACGTCCGGGGACGACGCGGACGGGTCCCCGTCCGACACGGAGAGCTCCGCACCGGCCTCGCCCTGACCGGAGGGGGTCGCCGTCACCGCATGAGGGCTCCGCCCCCTGGCCCCCGGTGCGCGGTTCCCCGCGCCCCCGGGTACCACGGCCCGCGGACGAAGCCTCCGGTCGCACTCCTGCCTGCCCGACTTGGCGGAGCCGTTACGCTGGGGGGGTGGCAGTCGTCGATGTTTCCGAAGAGCTCAAGTCCCTCTCCTCGACCATGGAGTCGATCGAGGCCGTCCTGGACCTCGACAAGCTGAGGGCGGAGATCGCCGCGCTTGAGGAGCAGGCGGCGGCACCGTCCCTGTGGGACGACCCCGATGAGGCGCAGAAGATCACCAGCAAGCTGAGCCACCTCCAGGCGGAGGTGCGCAAGACCGAGTCCCTCCGCGGGCGCATCGACGATCTCAGCGTGCTGTTCGAGATGGCCGAGGAGGAGGACGACCCGGACACGCGTGCCGAGGCCGAGATCGAGCTCACCGCCGTCAAGAAGGCGCTGGACGAGATGGAGGTCCGCACGCTGCTCTCCGGGGAGTACGACGCCCGTGAGGCGCTCGTCACCATCCGTGCCGAGGCCGGTGGCGTCGACGCCTCCGACTTCGCCGAGAAGCTCCAGCGCATGTACCTGCGCTGGGCCGAGCGCCACGGCTACAAGACAGAGCTCTACGAGACCTCGTACGCGGAAGAGGCCGGCATCAAGTCGACCACCTTCGTCGTCCACGTCCCGTACGCGTACGGGACGCTCTCCGTCGAGCAGGGGACGCACCGGCTGGTGCGGATCTCGCCGTTCGACAACCAGGGCCGCCGCCAGACGTCGTTCGCCGGTGTCGAGATCCTGCCCGTGGTCGAGCAGACCGACCACATCGAGATCGACGAGTCCGAGCTGCGCGTGGACGTCTACCGGTCGTCGGGGCCGGGTGGCCAGGGTGTCAACACGACCGACTCGGCGGTCCGGCTGACCCACCTCTCCACCGGCATCGTCGTGTCCTGCCAGAACGAGCGCTCGCAGATCCAGAACAAGGCGTCCGCGATGAACGTCCTCCAGGCCAAGCTCCTTGAGCGCCGCCGCCAGGAGGAGCAGGCCAAGATGAACGCGCTCAAGGGCGACGGCGGCAACTCCTGGGGCAACCAGATGCGTTCGTACGTCCTGCACCCGTACCAGATGGTCAAGGACCTGCGCACGGAATGCGAAGTCGGAAACCCCGAGGCTGTTTTCAACGGTGAGATCGACGGTTTCCTGGAGGCCGGAATTCGCTGGCGCAAGCAGCAGGAGAAGTAAGCGACTTCGTCGTACGTCGTTTTGTCGACAGGGCAACTGCGGTCCATCGGACGGCAGTTGCCCTTTCTGCTGCGCTCCGGTGAGCGATGTGTGGGTTTTACATCACACTCACATGACGCTGTGCCGGTCAAAAGGCCTTGATCTGGACATCGCGGTCGCAACGACCTTGACGATGCTTTGAAAGATGGGAAAGCTGACGCGTGGCATGCGTATTTCTGGGGCGCGTGTGAACCGGGGGCCCCACTGGGTCATCCTGAGGTCGCGGCCCCGGACGCTGCACCATCGACCATGAGCTACTGGGGGTAGCAACCAGATGACCAAGAAGACGCGGATCCGGATCGCGCGGATAGCCGCCGGCGCGGTGATAGCCGCCGGTGCCTCACTGACCGCCGCCGGTGCCGCCTCGGCGCTCGACGTGAGCGTCGACGTGGCCGGCCTGAACGCCGACGCCACCGTCGACGAGAGCGGTGTCGGCGTCGGTATCGCCGTCGCCGACCCGACGACCCCGGCCCCGGATCCCACCGAGCCGACCGAGGACCCGACGGTGATCCCGACGGACCCCACCACGGACCCCGAGGAGCCCACGGAGGAGCCCACCGACCCCACCGAGGAGCCCACTGAGCCCACGGAGGAGCCCACCGAGGACCCCACCGATGACCCGACCACTCCCGGCAACGGGAACGGCAACGGGAACGGCAACGAGAACGGGACCGGCGGCGGTAACGGCGGCGGTAACGGCGGCGGCACCGGTGGCAACGACAACAGCGCCGACAGCGGCGGCTCCAAGGTCGTCGAGCAGGGCGCGGGCAAGGAGAGCCTGACCGACACCGGTTCGGACACCTCCGCCCAGGGCACCGGCGGCGAGCTGGCCGAGACCGGCGCCGCCGAGAACATCACGTACCTGATGATCGGTGCCGCGACGATGATCGCCGGTGGCATCGGCTTCCGTATGCTGCCGCGCCTCATGAACGGCCGCGGCGCGACTGCCTGACGTATGAGGCATGACGTGTGAGGTGTGACGCGGGAAGGGCCCGGAGCTGTCAGGACGCTGTTGGTTAATTCGGGCCCGTGCGTGACGTCGGCTTCCAAGACCTGGTTGTGGTCTTGGGAGCCGACGTTGTCGTATGGGGTGGGTGTCGATGTCTATGCAGCCGAGCGGGCCGGGCGAGATTCCGGCGGAGACGGTGCGGGTGGCGCGGGCGGCGTTCCCGAAAGGGAGCCTGGCGATCCGGGTCCGGGACGAGCTGGGGCCGTTGTTCACCGATGAGGAGTTCGCGGATCTCTTCCCGGTGCGGGGGAAACCCGCCTGGTCACCGGGGCGTCTGGCGTTGGTGCTGGTGTTGCAGTTCGTCGAGGGGCTCACCGACCGGCAGGCCGCCGAGGCGGTGCGGGCGAGGATCGACTTCAAATACGCCCTCGCGCTGGAACTGGCTGATCCGGGCTTCGACTTCTCGGTGCTGTCGGAGTTCCGGGACCGTCTCATCGATGCGGAGGCGGGCAGGCGGGTGCTGGACGGCATCCTGACCGCGGCCCGGGAAAAGGGACTGCTCAAGACCGCCGGCCGGGCCCGTACCGACTCCACGCACGTGCAGTCCGCAGCACGGGAACTGTGCTGGCTGGAGATGGTCGCGGAAACGCTGCGTTCGGCGTTGAACACGCTCGCGCAGGCGGCCCCCGACTGGCTGGCGGAGACCGCCGAACCCGACTGGTTCCGGCATTACGCCACCCGGGCCGAGGACTCCCGGTTCCCCAAGGCCCACGCCAGACGGCAGGAGGTCGGCCGACGGATCGGGACGGACGGGATGCGACTGCTTGAGGCTGTCTTCTCGCCCCGGGCACCGGCTGGGCTGCGGGAACTGGAGCAGGTCCAGATCCTGCGGCAGATGTGGGCCCAGCACTTCCACCGAGTCGGGGGCGAGGTGCGGCGGCGGGACCCAAAAGACCGCCCGCCGGGCGCAACGCGCCTGGTCACGCCCTATGACCCCGAAGCCAGGGGCAGCAAAAAACGCGACATCCTGTGGGACGGATACAAGGCCCATCTCACCGAGACCTGCGAGCCGGACACCCCGAACCTGATCACGAATGTGGCCACGACCGACGCCACCGTCCCGGACAGCGTGATGGCCGGCCCGATCCATGCCTCCCTCGCAGAGCGGGACTGCCTGCCCGGCGAGCACTGGGTTGATGCCGGATATCCCAACGCCGCCGCGCTGACGACCGCCCGGCGTGAGCACGGCATCGAACTACACGGGCCGCTGCAAGCGGTCACCGTCGCCCAGTCGAAGAACGGCAGCGGCTACGGACAGGACGCCTTCACCATCGACTGGGACCAGCAGCAGGTGACCTGCCCGAACGGTGCTACCAGCACACAATGGGCCCTGCGCAGTTCTCAGCAGCAGCTTCCGGTGATCCGGGTCAGATTCTCACCCGCCGACTGCCGCCACTGCCCCGCACTGCGGGACTGCGTCAACTCGCCCAGGGCCGAACGCAGGGAACTCACCCTGCGGCAACACGACGAGCACCAGATCCTGGCGCAGACCCGTGCTCTCCAGCAGACCGACGAGTGGAAAGACCGCTACAAGATCCGCGCCGGAATCGAAGGAACCATCTCCCAAGGCGTCGGGCGCTGCGGCCTGCGCAGATCCCGCTACCGGGGCCTTGCGAAGACCAGCCTCCAGCACCAGCTCACCGGCGCCGCCATCAACCTCGCCCGCATCGACGCCCACCTCACCGACACACCCCGAGCCCGCACCCGCACCAGCCACTTCGCAGCACTTCGCCCCGCCGGATAGATCCGACGGGGCGAAGCAACAAGGCCCGAATTAACCAACAGCGTCCTGTCAGCTCCGGGCCCTTCCTGTCTGCCTTCTGTCCGCCCTCTGTCCGCCTTCTCCTGAGGTCGGCAGGACCTAAGCGGTCTGGTGGGCCAGCAGGGCCACCGCCGCGATCAGGATGGCGAGCAGCAAGATCAATGTCATGGGGTTGAGTCCACCGCCCATGGGGCCCTCGTTCTGCAGCCGTGCGCGGCTCGCGCGGCACACGGGGCAGCGGCCTTCGTTCACGGGCGCGGCGCAGTTCGCGCACACCAGCCGGTCGTACGTCATGCGCTCGCCCTCCTTGCACCGGTTCCACGGACACAACGCTCTCGGGGACGGATACGTTCCCACTCCACTGTGCCAGGTTCCTCCGTAAGGTGCGCGGGTTCCCTTGCGGATGCCTCGCAGAGGGCTTCTCGCGCGGTTCCCCGCGTCCCTGAGGAGGCGGAGCCCCTCCTGGGCGGGCCCCTCTTCTTATGTGCCCGGTACAAATGCGCACAACCCTTGTGCAACCCGTCCCGGCGCCTGCGCGCGTGTACCCGGGTCGCGTAAGGTCACGCTCATCTACCCCCCATATCCCCGACGGCCTGTGGTGCATCCGTGATCCGATTCGACAACGTCTCCAAGGTCTACGCCAAGCAGACCCACCCCGCTCTCCGGGATGTCTCCCTGGAGGTGGAGCGCGGCGAGTTCGTGTTCCTGGTGGGGTCATCCGGCTCCGGAAAGTCCACCTTCCTGCGGCTGATCCTGCGCGAGGAGCGGGCCAGCCACGGTCAGGTGCACGTGCTGGGCAAGGATCTCGCGCGCATCTCCAACTGGAAGGTGCCGCAGATGCGCCGCCAGCTGGGGACGGTGTTCCAGGACTTCCGCCTCCTGCCCAACAAGACGGTCGCCGAGAACGTCGCCTTCGCGCAGGAAGTGATCGGCAAGTCCAAGGGCGAGATCCGCAAGTCCGTGCCCCAGGTGCTCGACCTCGTCGGCCTCGGCGGCAAGGAGGACCGGATGCCCGGCGAGCTGTCCGGCGGTGAGCAGCAACGAGTGGCCATCGCGAGAGCGTTCGTGAACCGGCCCAAGCTGCTGATCGCGGACGAGCCCACCGGAAACCTGGACCCGCAGACCTCCGTCGGCATCATGAAGCTGCTCGACCGGATCAACCGGACCGGTACCACCGTCGTGATGGCGACGCACGACCAGAACATCGTGGACCAGATGCGCAAGCGCGTCATCGAGCTGGAGAAGGGTCGCCTCGTCCGCGACCAGGCGCGCGGCGTCTACGGCTATCAGCACTGACCGCGAGTTCCACGCGTCCGTCCACGGAAAGGCCTGAGAAGACGCCATGCGCGCCCAGTTCGTTCTGTCGGAGATCGGTGTCGGTCTCCGCCGCAATCTCACGATGACCTTCGCGGTCATCGTCTCCGTCGCCCTGTCCCTCGCCCTGTTCGGCGGGTCGCTCCTGATGAGCGACCAGGTGAGCACGATGAAGGGCTACTGGTACGACAAGGTCAACGTCTCGATCTACCTCTGCAACAAGAGCGACGCGGAGGCCGACCCCAACTGCGCCAAGGGGGCGGTCACCAGCGAGCAGAGGAAGCAGATCAAGACCGACCTGGCCAAGATGCCGGTCGTCGACAACGTCGTGCACGAGTCCAGCGACGAGGCGTACAAGCACTACAAGGAGCAGTTCGGCGACTCCCCGCTGGCGGCCTCGCTCACCCCGGACCAGATGCAGGAGTCCTTCCGCGTCAAGCTGACGGACCCGGAGAAGTACAAGGTCATCGCGACCGCCTTCGACGGCCGGGACGGCGTGCAGTCCGTGCAGGACCAGAAAAGCATCCTCGACAACCTCTTCGAGCTGCTCAACGGCATGAACTGGGCGGCCCGGGCGCTGATGGCGCTGATGCTCGTCGTCGCGCTGATGCTGATCGTCAACACGGTGCGTGTCTCCGCGTTCAGCCGTCGGCGTGAGACCGGGATCATGCGCCTGGTGGGCGCCTCCGGCTTCTACATCCAGGCGCCGTTCATCATGGAGGCCGCGGTCGCCGGACTCATCGGCGGCGGTGTCGCCTGCGCCTTCCTGGTGTTGGCGCGGTACTTCATCATCGACCACGGTCTGGCCCTGTCCGAGAAGCTGAACCTGATCAACTTCATCGGCTGGGACGCCGTTCTCGCGAAGCTGCCGCTCATCCTCGCCACGAGCCTTCTGATGCCCGCGCTGGCCGCGTTCTTCGCGTTGCGCAAGTACTTGAAGGTGTGACACATGCCAACAGGGCCGTACCGGCAACCGCCGGTACGGCCCTTCTCGTTGTCCTAGACTCACCCGCATGTCAGGCCGCGACCTGTTCTGTCAGCCCCGCCGCATCCGCCGCGGGGCGGCCCTGACGTTGGTCTTCGCGAGCGTCCTCGCGGCGGGCGCCGCGACCGGCTCGTTCGACACCCCCGGCCGGAAATCCGTCTCCCCGGCGGCCCGTACGGCGCAGCCCGGTCACCAGGAGGACGTCGCCGACGCCGCCGCCGAGGCGATGGCCGACGGCAAGTCGCCCGTGGAGGCCGCCGAGCGGGCCGTCAGCCGCAGCGGCGACCGCTGGGGTGCCGTCTACTCCCAGGGCGAGTACGAGGAGTTCGAGGAAGCCCTCGGCGGCCAGTACACCGGCGTCGGCCTCTGGGCCAGGCGCGAGCGCGGCGGACGCATCGAGGTGACCCGGGTCCGGTCGGGCTCGCCCGCCGCGACCGCGGGCATCCACAAGGGCGACCGGCTGCGCAGCATCGACGGCCACCGCGTCGACGGCAGGCCAGTCACCGAGGTCGTCTCGTTGCTGCGGGGCGACGCCACCGACGCCGACGCGGGCACCACCGTCGCCCTGGGGCTGCAGCGCGGCACGCGCGCGTGGAGCGAGACCCTGCGCAGGGCGCGGCTGTCCACCGACTCCGTGAGCGTGCGCGAACTCCCCGGCGGCGTCACCGTGATCAAGGTCGACGCCTTCACCAAGGGCTCCGGCGACCTCGTACGGACCGCGGTGGCCGACGCGCCCGCGGACAAGGGGATCGTCCTCGATCTGCGGGGCAACTCGGGCGGCCTGGTCACCGAGGCCGTCACCGCCGCCTCCGCCTTCCTCGACGGCGGCCTGGTGGCCACGTACGACGTGAACGGCGACCAGAAGGCCCTGCACGCCGATCCCGGCGGCGACACCACCGGACCGCTGGTCGCGCTCGTCGACGGCGGCACCATGAGCGCGGCCGAGCTCCTCACCGGCGGTCTGCAGGACCGCGGCCGTGCGGTCGTCGTGGGCTCCAGGACCTTCGGCAAGGGCTCGGTCCAGATGCCGAGCCGGCTGCCGGACGGCTCGGTCGCCGAACTGACGGTCGGCCACTACCGCACCCCCTCCGGGCGCACGGTGGACACCCGGGGCATCACCCCCGACCTGGAGGTCGAGGAGGGCGCACTGGAGCGCGCCGAGACCGTACTGAGCGGACTCGGGGACGCCGAGTGACCGGCCCGCGCACGGCTCTCACGGCCGTCGGCCCGCACTGCGCGTAATCGGCTTTCCCTCCGGCCCCCCTCTAGTGCGAAAATGGCCAGCACTATGAGCAAGGGCATGTACGTACCGAAGGAATCCCAGCCGAAGCAGGGAGGTGGCGCCAAGGACAGCGCCAAGGACGGCAAGCGCAAGATCGTCGCCCAGAACAAGAAGGCCCGGCACGACTACGCCATCATCGACGTCTACGAGGCCGGGCTGGTGCTCACCGGCACCGAGGTGAAGTCGCTGCGCCAGGGGCGTGCCTCGCTGGCCGACGGCTTCGTCCAGATCGACGGGAACGAGGCGTGGCTGCACAACGCCCACATCCCCGAGTACAGCCAGGGCAGCTGGACCAACCACTCCGCGCGCCGCAAGCGCAAGCTGCTCCTGCACCGCGAGGAGATCGACAAGCTGGCCTCGAAGTCGGAGGAGACGGGTCACACCATCGTGCCCCTCGTCCTGTACTTCAAGGACGGCCGTGCGAAGGCCGAGATCGCGCTGGCCCGCGGCAAGAAGGAATACGACAAGCGGCAGACCCTGCGCGAGAAGCAGGACCGGCGGGAGTCGGACCGGGCGATCGCGGCGGTCAAGCGCAAGGAGCGCGGCGAGTAGGACGGCAGGCCCGGCACACCCGCCCCGGGAGGGCCGCCGGGAATACAGTGGCACCGACGTGCGTTGGTCACGTACGATGGCAACGCACCTCACAGCAGGTGCACACACCCTCCTCGGAGGGCCCTCTTCGGGGGGTTTTGAAAAAACAACATGGGGATGATCGGTTTCGACAGCGGCTGTCGAAGCAGGGGAAGCGAGCCGAGGAAGCGGCAATGATCTCGTTAACCATATGTCGCAACCAATAATCGCCAATTCCAAGAGCGATTCCCAGTCCTTCGCCCTCGCTGCTTAATAACCAGTGACTGAAGGACCCTAAATGGGTGTCAGCCCGGGAGTGTTCCCGACCCGGATCCTGGCATAATCAAGGGAACTAAACCGTCTGACCCGGTCACGGGGTGAGACGGGAAATCAAACAGTGACTGAGCCCGTCGGAGACTTGTTCGCGTGATCTCCGGGGCTGAGAAAATCTAAGCGAACTGCGCTCGGAGAAGCCCTGATTCTGCACCGTTGGACGCGGGTTCGATTCCCGCCATCTCCACTTTCCCATGTTCAGATCCAGAAGCGAAGGCCCCGCTGCCATAGGCAGCGGGGCCTTTGTCGTGGATGCTGCTGTGGCATGAGACGACTCGCAGGAGCCGGAGAAGGCAGAAGATCCCACCACCCGCGTGGACGGGCGTGGACCTGGACCGTGGTGCTGGGGATGCTGCTGGCCGGGCTCGGCTGGAGCGCGCCCGCCGGAGCCGACCCGGGCACCAGCGGACTGCCGGAGGCCATCGACACCATCCTCGGGGACAGCCGGATGGAGGGCGGGGCGGCGAGCGTCGTGATCGCCGAGGCCGCGAGCGGGGACGTGCTGTACCAGCGGTCGCCCACCTCGCGGCTGATGCCCGCCTCCAACACCAAGCTGCCCACCTCGGCCGCGGCGATGGAGATCCTCGGCCCCGACCACACGTTCACCACGGACGTCCTCGCGACCGGCCGCCGGCACGGCTCCACGCTGAGCGGCGACCTGTATCTGCGCGGCACCGGCGACCCGACCGCCCTGGCCGCGGACTACGACGCCCTGGCCGCACGCGTCGCCGCGTCGGGCGTCACCCGCGTCGACGGGCGGCTCCTCGCCGACGACACCCGCTTCGACAGCAACCGCCTCGGCCGCTCCTGGGCCGCCGACGACGAGTCCGCGTACTACTCGGCGCAGATCAGCGCGCTGAGCGTCTCCCCGGACACCGACTACGACACCGGCTCGGTGATCGTGCGGGTCGCACCGGGTACCGCCGCCGGTGACAAGCCCGAGGTCACCGTCACCCCGAAGACGACGTACGTGCACTTCGACGTACGGGCCGAGACCGTCGCCGCGGGCGGGGCGAACGACCTCACCGTGGAGCGCGAGCACGGCACCAACACGATCGTCGTCAGCGGTACGACACCGGTGGGCGGGTCCGGGGCCGAGGAGTGGGTGAGCGTGTGGGAGCCCACCGGGTACGCCGCCGCCGTCTTCCGTGACGCGCTCGCCGCGCACGGGGTGAAGGTGACCGGGGCGACCCGGCTCGGCCGCGCCACGCCCGCGACGGCACAGCGGCTCGCCTCGCACGCCTCCATGCCGCTGAAGGACCTGCTGATCCCGTTCATGAAGCTCTCGAACAACATGCACGCCGAGATCCTCACCAAGACCATGGGTCTGAAGGTCTCCGGCGAGGGCAGTTGGAGCGCCGGGCTCACCGCCGTGAGCGGTTACCTCAAGGGCGTCGGCGTCGACACGGGCAAGCTGCGGCAGGCCGATGGCTCCGGGCTCTCCCGGATGAACAACCTCACCGCCGGGCAGTTCGCCGAACTGCTGCTCGCGGTACGGGCCGAGCCCTGGTACGCCGACTGGTACAAGTCCCTGCCGGTCGCCTGCGCCCCGGACCGTTTCGTGGGCGGGACCCTGCGCACCAGGATGTGCGGAACGCCCGCGGCCCTCAACGCGGTCGGCAAGACCGGCTCGTTGACCGGGGCGTCCGCCCTCTCCGGGTACGTGAAGGACGCGGACGGACGGGAACTCGTCTACAGCGTCGTACTCAACAACTACCTCGCCGCGTCCGTGAAGCCGCTGGAGGACGCGATCGTGGTGACGCTCGCCCGGTCCACGGCGGACGCGACCGTGACGGTGAACCCGACGGGTCCGAGCGCGCGGTCGGCCGAGCGGAACGGCGACCTGGAGTGCTCGTGGCGCAAGCCGGCCAAGTGCTGAGGGGGTGAAGCACGGTCCGGGGCGCCGACGGGCGCCCCGGACCGTGCTTCACCGCAGGTCAGCCGAGTGTGAACGTCGACAGCCGCATGCCGCTCCCCAGCACCAGATACACGTCCTGGCGCCCCTTCGCGGCAGCGGCGGCGGCCGACAGCGGGGCGCTCACCTCCGCGTACGTGTACACCGACCCCGTGCCGGACACGGTCGCCGTACCGACGAGCGTCCCGGAGGGCGAGCCGAGCCGCACCTCGACCTTCCCGGCCGCCCCGGCCACCCGCGCACCGAACTGCGCACCGCCGTCGCCCAGCCGCGAGTCGGCGAACTTCAGCCAGGCGCCGTCGCGCGAGGCCCCCACGGCCGTGCCCCGTGCCTTGGACTCGTCCACCAGCCGCACACCCTCGTAGTCGTCGAAGTTCTCCGCCCGGGTGGTCCGGGAGAGGTCCCGGGCCGGAATCGTCTCGCCCGCGACTTCCAGGGACGTACGGGAGCGGATGTCCTCGGAGGACGCGCCCACCAGGACGTCGTACGTGCCGCTCTCCACCACCCACTTCGACCGGGTGACGTCCCAGTGCGCGAGGTCCTTCCCACGCAGCCCCAGCTTCACCGTCCTCGTCTCGCCGGGCTGCAGCGAGATCCGCCGGAAGGCCTCCAGTTGCTTCAGCGGCTGCTTGTCGCGGGAGAGGCGCTGGTGGGTGTAGAGCTGCACGACCTCGTCCCCGGCGCGAGCGCCGGTGTTCGTCACCGCGACCTGGTAACCGCCGTCGACGCGCCTCAACTTCCCGTAGCGGAAGGAGGAGTACGAGAGTCCGTAGCCGAACTCGTACAGCGGATCGCCCTTGAAGTACTGGTAGGTGCGGTCGTACTTGATGTTGTCGTACTCCAGGATGGACGGGAGGTCGGACTCGGACCGGTACCAGGTCTGGGTGAGCCGCCCGGCCGGGTTCACGTCACCGAAGAGGACGTCGGCGAGGGCGTTGCCGGTCTCCTGGCCCGCGTGGGTGGTCCACAGGAGTGCCGGGACCTTCTCCCGAAGGGCGCCGAGGGTGGTCGGGTAGCTGTTCTCGACGACCACGACGGTGTGCGGGTTGGCCTTGCGCACCGCCTCGACCAGGGCTTCCTGGGACGGGGCCAGACTCATGTCCTCGCGGTCGTCGTTCTCGCGCCCGTTGATCGCGGGCATGGACCCGACCACCACCACCGCCGCGTCCTTGCCCTTCACGGCCGCCACGGCCTCCTCGGTGCCACTGCGGACGACGTCCTTGGCGTAGCGCGCGGCCTGTGCCCTGCCGACCAGGCCGAGCGTGCCGTCGGGGCCCGCCGGCCCGAGGTAGACGGGGTTCGACCACCAGGGCTCACGGGTCTCGTAGCCCGCGTACCGCAGCAGAAACGTGCCGTCGTCCTGCTCCTCAAGCGCGAACTGCTGCTGGACGAACCAGCCGCCCGGCTGGACCTGGTCGTTGACGAAGTCCGACCAGTCGTAGCCGACGTATCTGCCGTTGGCGGCCGAGCGCAGGGTCACGATCCCGGCGCCCCAGTCGAACACGTCGAACTGGGCGGCCGTCCCGCCGCCCGCGCTCTCCTTCAGCGCCTCGCCGTCGGCGTCCGTCCCCGCCGTGACGTACGCGCCGCTCCGCGTGTTCCGCAGCGAGATCCGGTCGACGCCCTCGCTGCCGGTCACGGGGGCACCGAGCCGCGCGGCGATGCCGTCCTTCGGGGTGACCGCGTACGGGAGCGTGCCCGAGTACCAGTCGGTGTAGAGGGTGTCCGCGAGCGGCCCGACGACGGCCACGTCCTTCGCGGAGGCTTTCAGGGGCAGGGCGCCGCCCGAGTTCTTCAGCAGGACCGCCGCGTCGGCCGCCGCCTTCCGCGCGAGCTTTTGGTGCGCCGGGCTGTTCACGACCGACTTGTCGATGGCCCCGTACCTGCCGCCGCCCGGGTCGAACTCCCCGAGCCGCACCCGGATGTCCAGGATGTGCCCCGCCGCCGAGTCGACGTCCGACTCCTTCAGCAGACCGTCGGCCAGCGCCGACGTGACGGCCGTGGTCGTCGGTACGGAGTTCGTGTCGTCCGTGGTGAAGCTGTCGATGCCCGCCTTCAGCGCCGCCGCGTTCCCCTCGGCCAGGGTGTCGTAGTACTTCTGGCTGCCCGTGCCGATGAGGTTGCCGGGCGCGTAGGCGTCGGTCACGTTCAGCAGGTCCTGCGAGGTCCAGGTGCGTACGTCGTCGAGCGCCGGATCCACCGTGGCCGGGCGGCCGTTGACCAGGTTGTACGAGGACATCACGCCTGTCGCCGCGTCCGCCTCGACGGCCGGCCTGAACGCCTGCTCCTCGTACTCCTTCAGCACCCTCGGGCGCAGGTCCGAGGAGGTCGTCGTGCGGTCGACCTCGTTGTTGTTGCCGAGGAAGTGTTTCAGGGTCGGCGCCGTCTTCAGGTGTTCGGGGTCCCCGCCGGTCAGACCGGTGCCGTACGCCGTCGCCATCGAACTCGTCAGGTACGGGTCCTCGGAGTAGCCCTCCTCGTTGCGGCCCCAGCGCGGGTCGCGCAGCGGATTGACCACGGGCGCCCACAGGTTGAGGCCCCAGCCGGCCGGGCGCTCCTGCTGGAAGCCGCGTGTCTCGTCGCCGACGGCCGAGCCGACCCGGCGGATCAGGGCGGGGTCCCAGGTCGAGGCGAGCCCCACGGCCTGCGGGAAGACGGTGGCCTCGCCGAGCCAGGCGACCCCGTGCAGTGCCTCGGTACCGGTCTTGAACGCCTGGATGCCCAGCCGGGGGATCGCCGGCTGCCACTGGTGGAGCAGGGAGACCTTCTCGGCGAGGGTGAGCCGGGAGAGGAGGTCGTCGACGCGGCGGTCCACGGAGAGGTGGGGGTCGCGGAAGGGGTACGCGGGATCGTCGGCCGCCGCCGGGACGGTGGCGCCGAGCCCGGCGATCAGGGTGAGCGCCAGCACGAGCGAGGTACGCGGTCTTCTCTTGCTTCTCTTGCCTTTCATGTCACGGCTCCTTCGACTAGGGCCTTGCACGAACGAAGTCGGGTACGGATCGGCGGGTACGGATCAGGGGCGCGGCTGTGTGCTCGCCCGTACCGTCAGCCGGGGCGGCAACAGCGTGGCCTCCGGTACCGGCGTGCCGCCCAGCTTCTTCATCAGCAGCTCCACCGATCCCGCGCCCACCTCGTCGGCCGGTATGGCGATCGAGGTGACGGGCACACGGACGCGGCCGGCCAGCTCGTCCGGGCAGATCGCGGTGACCGACAGATCCCCCGGGACCCGTAACCCGAGTGATTCGAAGGCGTCGATCAGCGGTTCCAGGACCGGCTCGTTGTGGACCACCACACCCGTCAGGGCGGGCCGCTCCCGCAGGAGCCGCTCGGCGACCTGCCGGGCCGCCGCGGGGTCCGCCTCGCACGGGTGGACCGAGGAGGAGATGCCGTTGCGGTCGGCCGCGGCGGTGAAGCCCTGGACCACCCGCTGGGCGAACCCGGTCTCGCGCACGTACACCTCGGGCGGCGAGCCCACCAGGCCGATCACGCGGTGGCCGAGCGCCGCCAGATGTTCGACGCACAGTTCGCCCGCCGCCTTGAAGTCCAGGTCGATGCAGGTCAGCCCGGCGGGCTCGGCCGGGAAGCCGATGAGTACCGACGGCCGGTCCAGGGCGCGCAACAACGGCAGGCGCGCGTCGTGGAGCTGGACGTCCATCACGATCAGCGCGTCCACGAGGGCGGTGTCCGCGACCCGCCGCAGCCCGTCCTCGCCCTCCTCCTGGGTGAGGAGCAGCACGTCGTGGTCGTGGCGGCGGGCGGCCGTCACCACGGACACCGCGAACCGCATCACCACCGGCACATGGATGCCGGCCCGCAGCGGGACCACGAGCGCCAGCACGTTCGACCGGCTGCTCGCGAGGGCGCGGGCACCGGCGTGCGGCCGGTAGCCCAGCTCGCGGATGCTCTCCTCGACGCGCTGCCGGGTCTCCTCGGAGATCGACCGCTTGCCGCTCAGCGCGTACGAGACGGTGCTGGGGGAGACGCCGGCGTGCCGGGCCACATCGGTGATCTTCACCATGGTCAGCCCCGCTCCCGGTGCACGCCGTTCCCGGGGGCCGGCTCCGGGCCGGGTGCCGGTTCCAGTTCCAGGGACAGGAACCCGGTACCGGCCGCCGCCCGCGCGGTCCGTTCGCCCGCCGTCAGCGCCCAGGGCGCCTTCGGATCGCTCGACGACGCCCGCAGCGTGTCGCCCTCCCGTACGACGGTGAAGGTCACCCCGTCCACCGGCACCGTGACCTGCGCGCCGCGCGCCAGACCGTACGCGTGCAGGGTGACCCCGTCCGCGTACGGATAGTCGGGGCGGTCCTCGACGCAGCCCACCGGGATCACCGCGCCCGGCCGGACGAGGAGCGGCACGCTGGAGAAGCCGTGCCTCTCGCGCACCCAGCGCGGCCCGGTCACCGTCCGTCCGGTCAGGAAGTGCGTCCAGGTGCCCTCGGGCACGTAGTACGACACGTCCCCGTCGTCGGAGAAGACCGGTGCGACCAGGAGGTCGGGGCCGAGCATGTACTGCCGTTCCAGGTGCGCGCACCCGGGATCGTCCGGGAACTCCAGGACCATCGCGCGCATCATCGGCACCCCCTGCGCGTGCGCGGTGCGGGCGGCCTCGTACAGGTACGGCATGAGGCGCAGCTTCAGGCGGGTGAACAGGCGCAGGACGTCCACGGACTCCTCGTCGAAGAGCCACGGCACGCGGTACGAGGAACTGCCGTGCAGGCGGCTGTGCGAGGAGAGGAGCCCGAAGGCGAGCCAGCGCTTGAAGAGGGCGGGTGTCGGGGTGCCCTCGAAGCCGCCGATGTCGTGGCTCCAGTAGCCGAAGCCGGACAGACCCAGCGACAGTCCACCGCGCAGCGACTCGGCCATCGACTCGTACGTGGCCTCGCAGTCGCCGCCCCAGTGCACCGGGAACTTCTGGCTGCCGGCCGTCGCCGAGCGCGCGAAGACGACCGCCTCGCCCTCCCCGCGGTGCTTGCGCAGCACGTCGAAGACGGTGCGGTTGTAGAGGTACGTGTAGTAGTTGTGCATCCGCTCGGGGTCGCCGCCGTCCGCCCACGCCACGTCGAGCGGGACCCGCTCCCCGAAGTCGGTCTTGAAGCAGTCGACGCCCTGCGCGAGCAGCGCCTCCAGCTTCGCCGCGTACCAGTCGCGGGCGGCCTCGCTGGTGAAGTCGACGAGTGCCATGCCCGGCTGCCACAGGTCCCACTGCCAGACACTGCCGTCGGGCCGCTTCAGCAGGTGCCCGAGCGCCCTGCCCTCCGCGAAGAGGGGGGAGCGCTGCGCGATGTACGGGTTGATCCAGACGCTGATGTGCAGCCCGCGCTCCTTGAGGCGGGCCAGCATCCCCTCCGGGTCCGGGAAGACCCGCGGGTCCCACTCGAAGTCGCACCAGTTGAACTCGCGCATCCAGAAGCAGTCGAAGTGGAACACGGAGAGCGGGAGTTCGCGCTCCTTCATGCCGTCGATGAAGGAGCTGACGGTGGCCTCGTCGTACGAGGTGGTGAAGGACGTCGACAGCCACAGCCCGAACGACCAGGCGGGCGGCAGCGCCGGACGGCCGGTGAGGGCCGTGTACTTGCGGATGATGTCCTTCGGGGTCGGCCCGTAGATCACGTAGTACGTCAGCTGCTGGGTCTCCGCGCTGAACTGGACCCGCGACACCGCCTCCGAGCCGACCTCGAACGACACCCGCCCCGGGTGGTCGACGAAGACGCCGTACCCCGCGTCCGTCAGATAGAACGGCACGTTCTTGTACGCCTGTTCGGTGGCCGTGCCCCCGTCGGCGTTCCACATGTCGACGACCTGGCCGTTCTTCACCAGCGGCCCGAACCGCTCACCGAGCCCGAAGACATGTGTGCCGACGCCCAGGTTCAGCTGCTCCCGCAGGTAGTGGCCGCCGCTTCCCGCGTCACGCATGATGCCCATGCCCTTGGGGCCGCTGCTGGTGAGGGTGCGGCCGTCGGCGAGGAAGTCCACGTGCCAGGGTCCTGTGCGGCTCACGCGCACGGACAGGGCGCCCGCGGTGAGGGTCGCGCAGTCGTCGTCGTACTCGGCGTGCGCCTGGAACTCCTCCCTGCCGGACCTGTTGAGCTCGAACCGCGGCTCTCCGGGCTCCTCGCCCTCGAAGTGCGTGAACGTGACGCCGATGACGTCGGGCATCGGGGCGTGCGCGCCGATGGTCACGACCGGTCCCTTCAGAAGATCGCCGCGGTGGCGGATGGGCTGGGTCGGCGCGTGGATCTCCAGGGCCCCGGACCCGGCGCTCACGTCGAGGACCTCGACCGGGTGGGCGGCCGACACGCCCTCGCGCAGCAGCCAGTAGCCGTCGGTGAACTTCATGCGCACACCCCTTGTTTGACGGTCAGCGGTTACTTGACGGCGCCTACGGCGATGCCGCGGGTGAGCGTCCGCTGGAAGACGAGGAAGAAGACGATGGCGGGCAGGACGCCCAGGAGTGCGGCGGCGTTCGTCATCGTGGCGTCCATCAGGCGTTGGCCCTGGAGGACGCCGAGGGCCACCGACACGGTCTGGTTGTCGTTGGAGATCAGCATCACCAGCGGGAGCAGGAACTCGTTCCAGGTCCAGATGAAGAAGAAGACCAGGAGCACGCCGATGGTGGGCCGGCTGACGGGCACCACGATCCGCCACAGCACCTGCCACTTGTTCGCGCCGTCGATCCGGGCGGCCTCGATGATCTCGCGCGGGAACTGTCCGAGGACCGCGGAGAGCAGGTACGTGCCGAAGGCCGCCTGGATCACGGTGAAGACGATGATCACGCTCAGCCTGGTGTCGTACAGGCCGGCTTCCTTGCTCAGGTAGTAGACCGGGTAGACCAGCGCCTCCTGCGGCAGCATGTTCGCCAGCACGAAGAAGGCGAGCACCCAGGTGCGGCCCTTGATCCGCCCGATGCCGATCGCGTACGCGTTGAGGACGGAGAGGACGACCGCGCCCAGGGCGACCGACCCGCTGATGAGCACCGAGTTCACGAGCTTCTGGCCGAAGTCGACGCGCTCCCAGAAGTCCCTCAGCCCGTCGAGGTAGACGCCCTCGGGAAGGCTCAGCGGGCCGTTCGCCGAGTACTCGGCGGGCGACTTCACCGCGTTGACGGCGACGATCAGGAACGGCAGGACCATGAACAGGGCCCCGATGACCAGGGCGAGGAGGACGGGGTAACGGCGGAGGGCGGTCATCGTACGACTCCCTGTTCGGCGTCCTCGGCACGGGTCTGGAGCTTCAGGCCGACCACCGCGAGCAGCAGGACGAGCACGGTCAGGACGGTGGAGATCGCGGCGCCGTAACCGACCTGCGTCTTCTCGAAGAACGTGGTGAACGAGAAGTACGAGGGCACGTCCGTCGCCCCGCCGGGCCCGCCCTTGGTGAGCACGTACACCGCGCCGAACACCTTGAGCGCGGCGATCGTGCACCAGAGCAGCACGACGTAGATCTCGGGCCTGATCTGCGGCAGTGTGACGTGCCAGAACCGCCGCCACCAGCCGGCGCCGTCGAGTTCGGCGGCCTCGTACAGCTGCGGGTCGACGCGTTGCAGGCCCGCCATGAAGATCACGAGCGGGAAGCCGAGCTGCACCCAGACCATCACGCCCATGACGCTGTAGAGCGCGAGGTCGGGGTCGCCCAGCCAGTCCTGCTGGAGGCCGCCGAGCCCGACCGCCTTCAGGAGTTCGTTCAGCGAGCCGTTCTCGGGCGCGAGGATCCAGCTCCACACGATGCCCGCGACCGCGATGGGCAGCACCTGCGGCAGATAGAAGCAGGCTCGCAGCACGGCGGCCGTCCTGCTGCCGAAGTGCTTGCCGACGAAGTCGAAGAGGGCGGCGGCCAGGACGAGCCCGAGGACGGTCGGTACGACCGCCATCGCGACCACCATGAAGAGGCTGTGCCGGAACGACGCCCAGAACTCGGCGTCGTCCAGCAGCGCGCGGTAGTTGTCGAGCCCGGTCCACTTCGGGCTGCCGACGCCCTGCCACTCGGTGAAGCTCACGCCCGTGTTCATCAGGAAGGGCACGACGACGATCACGGAGAAGGCGAGGGCGCCGGGGAGCAGGAAGAGGGCGTAGGAGTCGCGGGGCGGGCGGTTGTGTTTCGCGCTCCTGGAGTGGTGACGCGCTTCGACGACTGTGCTCTTCCGTCCGCCCCGTTCTTCGACGGTGAACGTCATTGGTCCTGTACGCCCTTGTCGTACGCCGCCTTCACCGCGTCCAGGTAGGCGTCCGGCTTCGCGCTCCCGGTGATCAGCTTCTGGGTCTCGGAGACCAGGACGTCGTAGAAGCCGGGAGCCGGCCAGTCGGGATAGAACGCCAGGCCGTCCCGCTCGGAGAGCGTGTTGAAGTCGGCGATGAGGCTCTTGGAGCGCGGGTCCGTGATGGCGGCGGGATCGGCGGCCACCGGGACTCCGCCCTTGTTGCCGAGCAGGTTCTGGATCTTCTTCGACATGGTGATGTCGATGAAGTCGTACGCCAGTTCCTTGTTCTCGGCGCCCTTGGGGACCACCCACAGGTTGCCGCCCGAGCCGAGGGTCAGGTTCGACTCCGGCCACAGGAACGTGCCCCAGTCGAACTTGTTCTCCGCGGCGAACCGGCCGTACCACCAGCTGCCGGAGAACAGGATCGGGCTCTTGCCCTGCATGAACGAGACCCCGGCGTCCTCGGCCTTCGTACTGGTGCTCTTCTTACTGATGTAGCCCTTCTTCATCCAGTCCGCGAAGGTCTCGGCGGCGTACGTCCAGGCGGCGTCGTGGAAGTCCGGCTCGCCCTTGTAGAGCTGGTACGAGTCCACCCAGGCGCGGTCGGCCTTCGACAGCGCCAGCTGGTACAGGTACTGGTGGGCCACGTACTCGGCGCCCGCGTTGGCGAGCGGGGTGACGCCCTTGTCGACGAACGTGTCCATGGCGGCGGTCAGTTCGTCGAACGTCTTCGGCTCGGCGATCTTGTACTTGGCGAAGAGGTCCTTGTTGTAGAACACCATCGTGTACTCGGCGTAGTTGGGGATTCCGAACCACTTGCCGGAGCCCATCACGCCCTTGGCGTCGTACTGGCTGGTCGTGCGCACGCCGGCGCTGAGCTTCTTGTCCCAGCCGCGCTCGGTCACCTCCGTGGACAGGTCGGTGAGCAGGCCCTGCCGGGAGAGGTGGCCGGCTGTCGCGTTGCCCTTGTTGTACTCCATGAGGTCGGGCGCGTCATTGGAGTTGAGGACCATCGGGGCGGTCTTCTGGATCTGCTCGAAGCCCTTCTCCTCGAACTTCACCTTGACGCCCGGGTGGGTCTTCTCGAACTCCTCGATGGCCGCGTTCCAGGCCACCGCCATGGCGCTGTCGGGGCTTTCGTAGTGCCACAGCTTCAGGGTCTTCCCGTCGGAGGACCCGCTGTCGGAGTCACCGCAGGAGGCCAGCATCAGGGTGGTGCTCACCACCGCGGCCGCCGCCGCCATCACACGCCTTCGTGCCGTCAACATCCTGTGCCTCCGAGGGAGTCGGACGGGTATCGGGACCTCGCGCATCGCGCACACGGGTCTCGTCGAACCGAGTTGCACCGAGTTGCATCGAGTCGAATCGATTCGACGAGCGCTGTCGAAGCGCTTCGACGGGGGAACGTATGTGGGGGCTCCGGGGGAGTCAATGGGGTGCGCGGGAATTGGGGCGGGTGTTCGGTGGGTCGCACAGGGGGCCGCGGGTCGGTTCGTAGCGTGCGGGTGGGTGGGGCTGGCCGTGCCGTTCCCCGTGCCCCTGAGCCCGTGCGGGTGGGTGAGGGCTGAGCGCGCCGTTCCGCGCGCCCCTGAAAGCGGCTGCGCCGCTCCAGGGCCCCGTCAGGGGCGCGGGGAACGGCGCGGGTGACCGAGGCCGGGCGGTCAGGTGGCGTGCGGCCTGTTTTTGGGGGCGCGGGGAACTGCGCAGGTAAGCCAAGTCGCAAGCCGGCCGGTCACCCGACGTGTGGTCCGTTTTTCAGGGGCGCGGGGAACTGCGCGGGACGGGCCGTCGTGAGTGCGATCAGGAGGGCCGTCACCGCCGCCCCGACCGGTACTCCGTAGCCGGCCGCAGGCGAGGCCCGCTCCACCACGAACCCGCCCACCGCGGACCCGCACGCGATCCCGCCCAACAGCCCTGTCACCGCCCACGTCATCCCCTCGTTCAGCCGCCCCTCGGGCGTCCGGTGCTGCAGCAGCGTCATCGCCGTGACCATCGTCGGAGCGGTCGCCATCCCGGCGAGCAGCAGCGCGAGGCCGAGCGCCACCAGACCACCGCCACTCCCGAGCGTGGCGGCCAGCAGCGGCAGGCACATCAGCGGCGCCATCGCGCCCACGCTGAGCAGGAACCGCCGTTCCACCGACCCTCCCAACCGCAGCACCCCGTACAGCAGCCCCGCCGCACACGACCCGGCCGCCTGCAGGGCGAGTACCACCCCGGCCGCCGCCCGGTGCCCCTGTGCGTCCGCGAACGCGATCGTCACCACCTCCATCGACCCGAACACCGCGCCCGTGGCGAGGAATCCGACCAGCAGCGGAGGGATTCCGGGCGCCCGGAGCGGGGACGCGGAACCAGCGTCCGTACGGCCCCGGGCGGGCGGTTCCGTCGAGCGCTGGGCGCTGAACACCAGCACCCCGGTCAGCAGCAGCACGACCGCGACGAGCGTGCCCGCCTCCGGGAACAGCGCCCCGCACAGCAGCGCGGCCAGTACGGGACCGAACATGAAGCACAGCTCGTCCACGGCCTGCTCGAAGGAGTTCGCGGTGTGCAGCCGGACCGGGTCCCCTTCGAGGAGATGGGCCCAGCGTGCCCGCGACATGCCTCCCGTGTTGGGCGTGGTCGCCGTGGCCGCGTACGCCGCGAACAGCGTCCAGTCCGGCGTCCCGAGGCGGACGCAGAGCAGCAGCGCGAGTGAGCCGAGCGCGGCGACCGCGGTCGCGGGAACGGCGATCCGGGCCTGCCCGTGCCGGTCGACGAGCCGCGCCGTCCAGGGCGCGACGACCGCCGTCGCCGCCAGGCCGGTCGCGGTCACGGCGCCGGCGAGCGCGTACGAGCCCCGCGTCCCCGCGATCATGATCACGGCACTCACGCTGAACATGCCCATGGGGAGCCGCGCGATCAGATTCCCGATCGTGAACGCCCGGGTTCCAGGAATGGCGAAAAGTCGACGGTAGGGATTCCGCGAGGACGAGGGCAGTGAGGACGGGCGGGGCGGCATGGATCAACGTTCACCCGCCCCGCCGCACCGGGTCCAACACCTGTTCCGTACCGATTCACGCACTCACGTTGTAAGTTCACCCGATGCCCGCCCATCCCGACCATCCCGCGCACTCCACGCACTCCGCGCACTCCGCACACCTCGACCCCCGGCTGCTGCGCGCCTTCCTCGCCGTCGCAGAGGACCTGCACTTCACGCGCGCGGCCGGGCGGCTGTACGTCGCCCAGCAGGCCCTCAGCCGCGACATCCGGCGCCTGGAGCGGGAACTGGGCGCCGACCTCTTCGTACGCACCACCCGGCAGGTGGCGCTCACCCCCGACGGCGAGCGGTTGCTCCCCCACGCGCGGCGGGCCCTGGAGGCGCAGGACGACCTGCTCGCGGCCTTCGGGCGGACGGGCCCGTACGGCACGACGGGCGCCGATCGCCCCCTGCTCGTGGACGTGAACAGCCCGGGCCTGGTCTCCGGACGGATCCTGGCCCTGGCCCGCGAACTCGCCCTCGACTGCGAACTGATGGCCCGCTTCGAGAGCGGCCTCACCGGCGCGGCGGCCGAGCTGCTGGCCGGCCGGCTCGACGCGTCCTTCGGCCGGTTCGCGGGCCTCGGCCCGGCCGTGCGCGCCCGCCTGGAGCAGCAGCCCGTACGGTACGAGCGGATGGCCGTCGTGCTGCCCGAGGGCCACCACCTGGCCGCGCTGGACGCCGTACCGCTCGACGCCCTGGCGGGGGAGCGGGTGTACGCGGGCGCCGGGAACCCCCGGACGCTTGAATGGACCGACCTCGCCCGTCAGCTTTTCGAGGGACGCGGGATCGAGGTGGCTCCGCCCGCGCCGCTCGCCGTCGGCACCGAGGAGTTCCGAAGGATCATGGCCAAGACGCGAACCCCTGTTCTGGCCGTGGTGGACTTTCCGGCCATGCCAGGTTCAACGCTTCGCCCCCTCGTCGACCCTGTCCCGTTGTCACCGGTGTCTTTGGTGTGGCGGAAGGGTCTGGTGCATCGTGGAGTCGCAGCATTGCGGGCTGCCGCGTCACGACTCGCGGCGGACGAGGGATGGCTGGAGCGCCCTTCTGAGGGGTGGATTCCGGCCACGGATGCACTCATCATGATGAGTCGGATCTGACACATAACCCTCACTCATGGCTACGTGCGATACATTCGTGGCCCGGGTGCAGTGTGATAAAGGGGGCGCTCGGACCGGATGGGGGTCCGGTTCCGGACGACGACGTGCGAGTATCCGGGTCGCACGCGCCACCCCAGAACGATTCCCGTGGGGGGATGCACGTGCGCGTGAAAAGTTGGCCAGAAGACGCTCAACCAGGTCGGAATGAATCCGATCAGCCTGGTTCCGGCGGTGACGACGGTTCGGCCCGGGACGAGGCCGACCGGGTACTGCGAAATAGTCCTGATCAGCCCTTCCGTAACGGTTCCGGTCATGCAGACGGCGTGGACGTGACCGAGGTCATGGGCGGACCGGGTGCGCCCGGTGCGCCGGGCGCGCCGGGCGCGTCCGACGGCTGGTTCCGTCGTGAGGCCGCCGCGGCGGTGCCGCGGCAGAGAGACGACGACCATGACACCGCGCGTTTTCCCGGAACCCAGGACACCGCCCGCGTCTCCGAAAGCACCGCCGGTGCCGGGTACGACCCCGCCGCCGCGCAGGACGCCGGTCCCGCCGCCCACGACTCCTGGCAGGAGTCCGAGCACCCCGAGCACACCCACGACCCGCACGAGGTCACGGTCCAGCTCGACGGTGTGGGACGGCAGCTTGAGGACTGGCTCGTCCAGCAGGCCAAGGGTGCCCCCGGTGCCCAGGAGGGCTCGGACGGCCCGGTCTTCGTCGACGAGACGGGCCGCCGCAGCCGCAGATACCGCAGGATAGGCATGGCGGTGGGGCTGGCCTGCGCGGTCTACGCGGTGGCCATCCTCATCACCCTCATATCGGGCAACTCGAACGCCCCCTGGCTGCCCATAAAGGACCAGCAGGGAGACGCACCGGCCGGCCAGGTGGAACCCTCGTCGCCGCCCACCGACTCCGCCGGTCCGTCCGGCTCCGCGAGCGCCTCGCCCGAGGCGAGCGTCTCCGGCACCGAAGGCACGACGCCGTCACCCGGCGCCAGCCTCCCGGCCGACGCGTCCGCCAGCGCACAGGCGCCCGACACCTCGGCCGACCCCGAGCCCTCCGCCAGCACCACCAAGCCGGGCACGGGCACCAACAACTCGCCCGACCCCGGGGCGGACCCCACCGACGAAGTCCCCGCGTCACCGGACCCCGAACCGGAACCGACGGAGACCGGCGTCACGGACGGCCCCACCACCGAGGCCCCTGCCGGAAGCGGCACCAACGACGTCGCCGACGCCCCGCTCACGGCGGAGCCGACTCCCATCGAGCCGAGCCCCCCCACCCCGTCCCCGGAGAACATGCTCTGATGGCACGCCGCACCAGCAAGCGCGGCGCAGGCCGGGGCGCCGTCCGGCGCCGACGCCTGCCCATGCGCTACCTGTTGCCCTCGCTGATCCTCATCGCCCTCATGGCGATGCTGATGCTGCGCGGGTACGTACACAGCGAGATACTCGCCGACCACCGCATCCAGCCCGAGGCCGCCACCGACCGCGTACCCGAGAAGATCCTGGACGGCGGTCCCGTCATCGACACCCGCGGCGACCGCACCAGCAGCCTCAGCGTGCCGAAGCACCATCTCGTCCTCACCTTCGACGACGGCCCGGACCCCGAGTGGACCCCCAAGGTCCTCGACGTCCTCAAGAAGCACAACGCCCACGCGGTGTTCTTCGTCACCGGCACCATGGCCTCGCGCTACCCGGACCTCGTCCAGCGCATGGTCGACGAGGGCCACGAGATCGGTCTGCACACCTTCAACCACCCCGACCTCTCCTATCAGTCCAAGAGCCGCATCGACTGGGAGCTGTCCCAGAACCAGCTGGCGCTCGCGGGCGCGGCCGGCATCCGTACGTCGCTGTTCCGGCCGCCGTACTCCTCCTTCGCCGACGCCATGGACGACAAGTCGTGGCCGGTGACCGAGTACATAGGCAGCCGCGGCTACCTCACCGTCGTCAACAACACCGACAGCGAGGACTGGAAGAAGCCCGGCGTCGAGACGATCATCCGCAACGCCACCCCCAAGGGCGGCAAGGGCGCCATCGTCCTCATGCACGACTCCGGCGGCGACCGCCACCAGACCGTCGAGGCACTCGACCGCTTCCTGCCCCAGATGCAGAAGCGGGGCTACGAGTTCGACAACCTCACCGGGGCGCTCGGCGCCCCCAGCGCCCACACCCAGGTCACCGGACTCGACCTGTGGAAGGGCAAGGCGTGGACCTGGGCGGTGCAGTTCTCCGAGAAGGTGACCGACGGCCTCGTCGTCTGCCTCGCGGTCATCGGCACCCTGGTCATCACCCGCTTCGGCCTGATGCTCGTTCTCTCCATCGCCCATGCCCGGCGCGTGCGCCGCAAGAACTTCCGCTGGGGGCCGCCGGTCACCGAACCGGTCTCGGTGCTGGTGCCGGCGTACAACGAGGCCAAGTGCATCGAGGCGACCGTGCATTCGCTGGTGGCCAGCGAACAGCCCATCGAGGTCGTCGTCATCGACGACGGTTCGAGCGACGGCACCGCCCGCATCGTGGAGAACCTGCGGCTGCCGAACGTACGCGTCGTGCGCCAGCTCAACGCGGGCAAGCCCGCCGCCCTCAACCGGGGCATAGCCAACGCCAAGCACGACCTCATCGTGATGATGGACGGCGACACCGTCTTCGAGCCGGCCACCGTGCGTGAACTGGTGCAGCCCTTCGGCGACCCGAGCGTGGGCGCCGTCGCGGGCAACGCCAAGGTCGGCAACCGCGACTCGCTGATCGGCGCCTGGCAGCACATCGAGTACGTGATGGGCTTCAACCTCGACCGCCGTATGTACGACATGCTGCGCTGCATGCCGACGATCCCCGGAGCCGTCGGAGCCTTCCGCCGCTCGGCCCTGGAGCGCGTCGGCGGCATGAGCGAGGACACCCTCGCCGAGGACACCGACATCACGATGGCCATGCACCGCGACGGCTGGCGCGTCGTCTACGCGGAGAACGCCCGCGCCTGGACCGAGGCCCCGGAGTCCGTCCAGCAGCTGTGGTCCCAGCGCTACCGCTGGTCGTACGGCACCATGCAGGCGATCTGGAAGCACCGCAGGGCGCTCGTCGAACGGGGCCCCTCGGGCCGCTTCGGCCGCGTCGGCCTGCCCCTGATCTCCTTCTTCATGGTCCTGGCCCCGCTCCTGGCACCCCTGATCGACGTGTTCCTGCTGTACGGGATCGTCTTCGGCCCCACCGAGAAGACGATCGGCGCCTGGCTGGGCGTCCTCGCCATCCAGGCGGTCTGCGCCGCGTACGCCTTCAGGCTGGACAAGGAACGCATGACCCACCTCATCTCGCTGCCCCTGCAGCAGATCCTCTACCGCCAGCTCATGTACGTGGTCCTCCTCCAGTCCTGGATCACCGCCCTCACCGGCGGCCGTCTGCGCTGGCAGAAACTGCGGCGCACCGGCGTGGTGGGTTCCGCGCCGGGCGCGGCGGCCGGCCCCGTACCCCGGCAGCGCGCGGAGAGCGGCAGCGGAAGCGGAAGCGACCGGAGGCCCGTCGGATGACACACGGCCACACCACCGGTCCGGGCGCAACGCCGCCGGAGCACACACCGTCGTTCGGGGTGCCGCGCCAGCGGGCCGACGCACCGGACGGCCACCCGGAGGAGCCGGGGTACGACGCGAGGTGGGTGATGTCCCCGTTCGACACGCCGGACATATCCCATGCATCTCATATATCCGACGCATCCGATGCATCTGACGTATCCGACACGTCGGACGCATCCAGCGCATCCGACACGTTCGGCACGAGAGTTCCGGCGGAGAATCCGGGGTCCCCGTTCGAGGACCCCTCCGCGTCCGCCGCGTCCCGCGCGCCGTCCGTCCCCGCCGCTCCTTCGGCTTCCTCCGCGCCGAAGAAGGCGGGCGGCCGTGACCGCTACCTGGACCTGCTGCGCACCCTGGCGCTGGTCCGCGTGGTCGCCTACCACCTGTTCGGCTGGGCCTGGCTGACGGTCCTCTTCCCGTCCATGGGCGTGATGTTCGCCCTCGCCGGTTCCCTGATGGCGCGCTCGCTGAAGCGCCCGGCCCTGGGCGTGATCCGCGGCCGCATCCGCAGGCTCCTGCCACCCCTGTGGGTGTTCAGCGCGGTCATGCTCGCCATGATGTTCGCCGCGGGCTGGAACATCTCCGAGGACCCCGACAACGGCGGCACCTGGGGCATGATCGAGCTCTTCAACTACATCGTCCCGATCGGCGCCCCGCCGTTCCCCTGGAGCATCGGCGACAAGTCCGGCCTCCTGGAGCAGACATGGGCGGTTCAGTCGGCGGGCGTGCTCTGGTACCTGCGGGCGTACCTGTGGTTCGTACTTGCGTCCCCGCTCCTCCTGTGGGCGTTCCGCAGGGCTCCGTGGCCGACGCTGCTGGCCCCGCTCGGGCTGACGGCCGTGGTCGGTACTGGCCTCGTCACCATCCCCGGTGAAACGGGCAACGCGGTCTCGGACTTCGCGGTCTACGGCGGCTGCTGGGTCCTCGGTTTCGCGCACTACGAGGGCATGCTGCAGAAGATCCCGCGCTATGTGGCGGTGTCCTGCTCGACCCTGCTGATGGCCTTCGGCCTGTGGTGGGCGTCCGGCCATCTCGGCCCCGACGGCTGGGACCTGAACGACATCCCGCTGGCCCAGGCCACCTGGTCCTTCGGATTCGTCGTCATCCTGCTCCAGTACTCCCCGTCCTGGCAGGACCTCCCCGGCCGCCTCAAGCGCTGGGACAAGCTGGTCACCCTCTCCAACAGCCGTGCCATGACGATCTACCTGTGGCACAACCTCCTGATCATGGCGACGGTCCCGATCCTCGACCAGCTCTACAACCTCCCGTTCATGAACGACCGGATGGTGGGCCTGCTGGACGCGACGTACATGGTGTGGATGTTCGTCCTGGTCTGGCCCCTGATCGGCCTCGCGATCCTCTGCGTCGGCTGGATCGAGGACCTGGCGGCGAAACGGAGTCCGCGGCTGTGGCCGACGGGGTCGAAGAAGCCGGCCCGTCCCGGTGGGCGTTCCGGCCCCGGACCGGGAACGCCGTCCCACTCCCACTCCCGGCCTCGCTCCCGGGCGCGGGCGCGCTAGGACGGCGGACTGCCGGGAGAAGAGGGTTTGCGCGGGCCAAGTAGGAAGCTTGGCCCGCGCTTCATGTCCGCTCTTACTGAGCATGTGTGTGCCGGTATGCGGGCTTGGCCCCTCATTTCGTTACCAGCTCCGCATAATTCGCTCTGGTGTCGTCCCCTGCACCCTGGGTAGCGTGGCTGCGCTCATGACCCCCTCGCCCCACCGGGAGCTGTCTGTGAACCGCCGTCCCACTCTGCTCGCAGCGATCACGCTGACCGCCGCCGCGGCCTTGACGCTGTCCGCCTGCGGTGGCGACAGCTCCAAGGACAAGGACAAGGACAAGATCGCGGGCGCCGACACAGGCCCGCAGAAGTCGGCTTCGCCGACCGCGTCCGCTTCGACTGCCGCCGACCGCCCGAAGATCGAGCTGCCGTCGGATCTGACGTACACCTTCGAGTGGAAGAAGACCGGGGACAAGGAGAAGGACGCGGTCCTGAATGACAGGGAGCAGTCCATCAAGGCGGTGGACCTGGCCATCGTCCATCAGGACCCGCTGGACAAGGCGTACCTCTACTTCTACGAGGGCGAGGCCGCTGCCCAGACGCAGAAGTACATCGAGGCCTACGTGAAAGCCAAGGCGCGCACCACGGGCGCGTACCGCTATTACGACGAGGTCGTCAACGTGAGTGACGCCGACAGCGCCTCGCTCGTGTACTGCGAGGACCAGAGCAAGGGGTACGACATGTACCTGAAGCCGAAGAAGATCAACAAGACGGCTGTGACCGAGAACAGCTACGTGCTCTACAGCACCCAACTGAGCAAGAACGAGAAGGGTGCCTGGGTTGTCGACAAGCTTGTTTCTCAGAGGGGGAGTGCGAAGTGCCAGCCCTGAGCGTCATTGGTTCCAGAACCTTGATCGCGTCCGCCTTGGTGGGCTCGATGCTCTGGACTGCTACTCCTGCTCTGGCCGACAAGGAAATCGGTGGCGGTGCCGAGACTCCCAACGGCGCTTCTGGCAACGTCGACGGTGACACCCTTTCTGCCGGCGTCGGCCGCATCGTCTACGACCGTTCCAAGAACGGCAGCGGGGGTTCCGTCGGGGCCGTGAGCCCCACGACGACCTGGACCCCGCCCGCCTGCTGGTACGCCCCGAAGTACACCCCCGCGCAGCTTCAGGCGTATATGGAGCCGATCTGGGAGGCGGGGTCGACGGGGGACCAGTGGGACGCCGAGCAACGCGAGAAGTACGTCAACGGTGGCGAGTACAAGGACTTCAACAAGGAGAAGACCGGCAAGGGTTATTTCTGGGACTCGTACGTCAACGAAAGCTATCCGCCGGGCTGGGACAAGTGCACGAAGGCCCCGTTCTGGGTGGACACGGGCGATGCGCCGCCACCAGGGATCGAAAACGCCATCACCCCGGAGATGCTGGCCCAACTCGCGTACGCCGAGATCAGGGTGCCGGGCACCGCGGTGAAACTTGCTCCTGAGGGCACGACCAAGGTGAACCTGCCGACCTGGGCCTGGCTGGACGGCGCCGACTTCAAACCGGTCTCGGTCACGGCGTCCATACCCGCGATCGGCCTTCAGGCGACCACCACCGCCGAGCCGGTCTCCCTCAAGATCGAGCCGGGCACCGGTGACGCCCAGACCTACCCGGCTTCCGGTGAGTGTGCGATCGGCAACGACGGCCGTATCGGTGAGCCCTACGCCAAGGGCAAGGCCGACGAAACCCCGCCGTGCGGTGTCAGATACCTGCGTTCGTCGGGCGACGGCTCGTACAAGCTCCAGGCGACGGTCACGTGGAAGATCTCGTGGACGGGCACGGGCGTCAACGACCCTCAGGACCTGCCTCCCGGCGAGTTCGGAGCCGACCAGGACGTGATCGTCCAGGAGATCCAGTCGATCAACCGCTGACGGGATGAGTGGGGGCCGACGTGGTTCCTCGCCCGTCCACCCAGTCCATCCAACTCGCTTCTCCCACCCGGTCGTTTCATTTTCGCCACGAGCTTCGCTTTGCTGGAGTTCGCACTGGTGTCGTCTCCCGTGCCCTGGGTAGCGTGGCGGCGCTCAAGCCGCCTTCGCCGCACGGGAGACATCTGTGATCCGCCGTCCCACTCTGCTCGCAGCGGTCACGCTGACCGCCGCCGCGGCCCTGACGCTGTCCGCCTGTGGTGGCGACAGCGACTCCGAGGACAAGGGCAACGACAAGATCGCGGGCGCTGGCACCGGCAAGGAGAAGTCGGCTTCGCCGACCACGTCCGCCTCGACTGCCGCGGGGCGCCCGAAGGTCGAGCTGCCGTCGGATCTGACGATGACCTTCGAAGGCGGCAAGACCGGAGACGCCGTCAAGGACGCGGTACTGGCTGACAGTGCCGAGCGGATGCGCTCGGTCAACGCCGCGATTGCGGGAACCGACCCGAAGAGCGAGGCCCTCGGCTTCTACAACAGAGGTCGGGCGCTTGAGGCCGCTGTGAGCTGGGTCGGAAAGTTCGAGGATGCGGGCCTGGGTATCACCGGCAAGGTTCGGTACTTCGACCGGACTGCGACGCTCGACGGGAGCAAGACCGCGTCGGTGCTCTTCTGCGCCGATGAGAGCAAGGGGTATGCGAAGGACCTCAAGACCGACAAGGCCGAGGTCACCACACCGTCCAACGACGATTTCATTCTCTACAACACCCGGCTGGAGAAGAACAGCGAAGGTGTGTGGCAGACCACACGCATCGTGTCGACCGCAGGAGCGAAGAAGTGCCTGTGATGGAACGCAAAGTGCTCAGCGGTGTTTGCTTCACCGTGTCTCTGGAGGTCCCGTGCGCCTAGGCCACAACAACGCCTGTTGGAACTCGTGAACGATGTGATCCTGCATGAGATCCAGTCGATCAACCGCTGACCCGGAACGGCCTGCACGTTGTCACCGACGTCACCGACGACGTGCTGGCAGTTCTGTTCTGATATCGCCTTCACCAGGAGCCGTTAGTGATCTGCCGTCCCACCCTGCTCGCAGCGATGACGCTGACCGCCGCTGCGGCCTTGACGCTGTCCGCCTGTGGTGGCGACAGTGACTCCGAGGATAAGGGCAACGACAAGAACGCGGGCGCCGGCACTGGCAAGGAGAAGTCGGCTTCGCCGACCACCGGTGTCGCAGACGTTGCCGACCGCCCTGAAATCACGCTTCCGTCGGATCTGAAGCTGACCTTCGACACGAAGAAGACCGGGGATGCGGTCAAGGACGCCGTTCTTGCCGACAACGCCGAGCGGATGCGGGCCGTGGATGCCGCGATTACGGGGACCGATCCTGAAGGCGAGGCCCTTGCTTACTACAACACCGGTAAGGCGAGGGACGCCGCTCTGACCTGGGTCAAGCAGTTCAAGGATGCCAACGCCTCGCTCACGGGAGAAGCGCGCTACTACGACAGAAATGTGACGCTGAAGAGTGAGACCACAGCATTGCTGAGCTTCTGCGCGGACGAGAGCAAGGGATTCAGCAAGGACAAGAAAACCGGAAAGGTAGACAGGACGCCCGCCACGAAGAACAGCTACGTCCACTACAAAACCCGGTTGGACAAGAACAGTGCTGGAACGTGGCAGACGTCTCAGATCATCTCTACGAGGGGGGCGGCGCAATGCCAGCCGTAGGGCGAATCGCAGCGATCACGCTGACCGTTGCCGCGGCCTTGACGCTGTCCGCCTGCGGTGGCGACAGCGACTCTGAGGACAGGGGTAGAGGCAAGGGCAACGACAAGATCGCGGGCGCGGACACCGGCACGGAGGCGTCGAAGACTCCAGGCGCTTCCGCTTCCGCTTCCGCTTCCCCGGTGGCCGAGCGGCCTACGGTCGAGCTGCCGTCGGACGTCATCGACAAGTACGAGGACTGGAAGACGGGCGACGACGTGAAGGACGCCGTCCTGACGGACACCGCAGGTCGCGTCGACGCCACGAACGACGCCATCGTCCGAGGCGACAGCAATGCTCCAGGACTTCCGTTCTACTACCGGGGCAAGGCGTTGAGCGGTGCGGTGGAGTGGGTTCAGGAGTACCGGGACGCCAATCTGTCGTTCACCGGTACCACTCGCTACTTCGACCCGAAGGTCACCCTACTCGGCAGCACTTCGGCGGCGGTTGTCTACTGCGCGGACGAAAGCAAGGGCTTCAACAAGAACCGCGAGACCGGCGAGGTCGACCGAACGCCGTCGGACGAAAGCCCGTACGTGCTGTACGACACACACCTGGAGAAGAGCGAGAAGGGTGTGTGGCAGACCACTGTTCTGACCTCGAAGCGGGGCGACAAGACGTGCGCCGGATGAGAGGAACCGGGCCGCTGCCTCTGCCGCTCTGCTCTGATATCGCCTTCACCAGGAGCCGTTAGTGAACCGCCGTCCCACACTGCTCGCAGCGATCACGCTGACCTCCGCCGCAGCACTGACATTGTCCGCCTGTGGTGGCGACAGCCCCGATGGCGAGGTTGCGGGCGCCGGCACCGCCACCGCCACCGAGAAGTCGGCCTCGGCGAGCGCTTCGGAAGAGGCTGCGGCGGGGCGGCCGAAGATCGAGCTGCCGTCGGACGTCAAGCTCAGCTTCACCCCGGATGCGTCCGAGGATCCTGTCGAGAACGCGATTCTGAAGGACAACGCGGAACTCGTCCGCGCGCTCTCCGCGGCCATCGTCGCCCAGGATCCGCGATTGCCGGCCCTTGAGTTCTATACGGAGGGCGAGGGCGCGGTGGCCGCCCAGAAGTGGGTCAAGGCATTCACGGATGTCGGCTGGACGGTGACCGGGGACACGCGTTACTTCGACCGCCAGGTCACGGTCGGTGCCAAGAACACCGCTTCGCTCACCTACTGCGCGGACGAGAGCAAAGCCTTCAGCAAGGTGATCAAGACCGGAAAGATCAAGGGGACCGAGGTCACCAAGAACAGTTACGTCGCCTATGGCGTCCAGGTGGAGAAGAGCGACGAAGGAGTCTGGGAACTCATGAAGATCTCCTCTGTGCGAGGAGCTTACAAGTGCCAGCCATGAGTCGGCTCTTTCGCATCGCGACGGCGACCGCTGTCGCGGCCTTGGCGCTGTCCGCCTGTGGTGGCGACAGCCCCGAAGACGAGGTCGCGGGCGCCGACACCGGCACGCGGAAGCCCGCTCCGCCGACCGCGTCCGAGTCGGCTGCCGCGGACCGTCCGAAGATCGAGCTGCCGTCCGATCTGAGCTACACCTTCGAGTGGCCGAAGAGCGGTGACAAGGAGAGGGACGCTGTTCTGAGCGATAGTGCGCAGTCCATCAAGGCGGTTGATCTGGCCATCGCCAATCAGGACGCCTTGGACGAGGCGTACCTCTTCTATTACGAGGGAGAGGCTGCGGCGGGGACTGAGCAGTTCATTCAGGAGTATGTGGAGAATAAGGCCCGCACCACGGGTGCCTATCGTTTCTACGACCCGAATGTGTCTGTTCGCGGTGACGGGACGGCCTCGTTCAGCTATTGCGAGGATCAGGGCATGGCGTACGTCATGTACCTCAAGGGCAAGCAGGTCAAGAAGACCGAGGTCACCGCGAGTAGTTACATCGCTTACCAGACGTCACTGAAGAGGAACGAAAAGGGTGTCTGGGTAATCCATGAGGTGACCTCTCAGCGGGGAAGTGCCAAGTGTCAGCCCTGAGGTAACTGGATACCGCAGGCCGCGCCGTGTCCCGTACCCGCCGGAGATGACCGGCGGATAGGGGACACGGCGTCGGTGTCAGTTCGTGGGGGCCGGGCCCAGGCGCATCGTGCGTGGGCCTTCTCCTGGGGTGTTGGTGCAGCGGTGGTCCGCCGGGGAGCGGGTGAGTTGGAGGCCGAGGCACGCGCCCAGGGCGAGCTGGCCGTAGTGGTTGGGGTGCAGGGACTCCTGGCGTTGGCCCTGGCCTACGCCGGTGGTTACGAAGCGGACCCATTCGCTGGTGCGGCCCGAGGGTCGTGCGGGGCCGGCCTGGACGGTGGTGGTGGAACAGACCTCCCGGCCGTCGAAGGCGCGCGACAGGTCGAGGAACTCCGCGCCGGACTCACGGGCGGCCGAGGCGAGCGTGGTGCTGATATCGGGGACCAGTTGGTCGTGGGCCCAGGTGAGGTCCTTGTCGAAGAAGGGACAGCCGCCCTCGGTCAGGCGGTCGTACTTCTCCCCGGGGTAGCGGATCCGCTCGCCGTCGGGCAGCGGTGACGGGTAGGACTGCAGGATCAGGCGGTAGCTGCCCACCGGGTGGCCCGCCCGGTCCATGGCGGTGGTGACGTCGGCGAGTGAGTTGACGGCCGCGGTGCGCATCGCGGGCAGCCGCTTCTTGACCTCCGGCGCCTGGGTGGGAGCGCAGGGCGACCCCCCGATGGGAGTGACGAAGTTCTTGACACACGAGACGATGATGTTCCCGAAGCCGAGGTCGTTGCCGCCGACGGAGACGACGACCGCCCGTACCGGGTGGCCGGTGACGGCCTTCTGGAGCTGCTGGGCCTGGGACGGCTCGGACTTGGAAGGGCTCCCGCCGTGTTCAGGCAGCAGGATCGCGGTCGAGGTGGCCCCCGAGCAGGCGAGGTTGAGCCGACGGGCCCCAGCCGGGGCGGGCGAGGAATTGACCTCGGCGCTGTCGGAGCGGTTGCAGCCGTTGTCGTAGGACGTGCCGTACACCCGGTGCGCGTCCGTCGAGCCGCTTGCGGGGTCGAAGGCCCGGTCGGTGCCGGAGTAGCCGCCGGCGCTGTCGTTGCTGTTGCCCGACCAGCGGCCCGCCTCCCCGGAGATGAAGCTGTCGCCCAGAGACACCACCCACGGTGTCTCCGCGGCCCTGCCCTGCGCGTGCACGGTCCCGCCCTGCGTGAGGCCGGCTCCGCACAGGGCGGCCACGGCGGCGGTCGCGACCGCGATGCGCCGTCGGCCTCGGCCTCGTACCCAAGAAGTTCTCATGCCGTTCTGGATTGCCAAGGCAAACACGGCATATGCGTTGTCGCCCGCGCTGCCCCTCCAACGAGTCAGGCTTCGCGGGAAGTTGACGCCGACCGTACCGCCGTACCGGGCTTCGGTGGCTGGCGATGTCCTCGCGATCGTGAAGGTTGCGTCCGTGCGGCAGACGACCTCAGGAGGCGGGCGGCTGCGCCTTCAGGGTGCGTATCAGCTCACGCATGCGAGGCCGGGTTGTTGTGAGGACGGTGTCGGGGGCGTCGCTCTCGCGAAGATGGACCGTGCCCGTAGGGGCAGCCGCCACAAAGAGGCAGTTGGCCGCTTCGGCGCTGTACGACGACTTCTGCCAGGTGAGTTCGGGCATGCGGGCTCCTCAGAGATCGTGTGCGATGCGCTGGATGAGGTCTCGGGACTTCGGCTCAGGCAGGGCTCGTGATTCCATGCGGTCCAACACCGAGCGATAGCGTTCCAACTGCGCGTCCGCGTCCAGGAATTCGCATCCGTGGTCGGTGTCCAGGACGACAGTGTCGAGGCGTGGGGTCGGGCCGACAGCGCAGGTGATGGGCTGGCCGGATGCCGGGAACCCTGCCTCCCCGAAGGGGATCACCACAATAGTGATCGTGGGCTGCTCGCTCATCTCCAGCAGGTAACCGAGTTGCGCGCGGCTGATCTCAGGGCCGCCGAATCCCATACGTAGCGCTGCCTCGTGCACGATGGCCGTGTACGGGGTTTTGACCCCCTCGAAGAGGACGACCTGGCGCTTTACACGGTGGGAGACGCGGTGCTCGATCTCGTACGGCCGAAGTGGTGGAACGGCTTCCCGCATCGTCGCGCGGGCATGTTCCGTGGTCTGCAGCAGGCCGGGCATGTGGATCGTGACAGCTACGCGCAGCGCGTTGGCATGGTGCTCCAACTCGGCCAGATCCAGTAAGCCGGAGGGGAGCACATCGCTGTACTCCTCCCACCATCCGCGCGTCCGTCGGCCGGTCATGGTGGCGAGGGCGTCGACGAGCTGTTCGTCCGCGCAGTCGTACGAGCGGGCCAGGGCGCGGACGCGGTCGGCACTGAGAGAGCTCCGGCCGGTCTCGATCATGCTGACGCGGCCCTGGTTGACGCCGAGCAGTGCGGCGGCGCTGGTGACCGTCAATCCCGCCCGCTCACGGAGTTTGCGGAGTTCGGCGCCCATTCGCCGCTGGCGAAGAGTCGGAGTACTGGTGGGCGGCAAGACGCCTCCTCTCGGCCGCGTCGCGGCGCTCGGGGTACCCCACACGAGGTAATCGGTGATGAATATCGCCACTTTGGGAGATGTATCTCCCAAGGCGCGTTAGCTTAAGACCGTACCGCCAACTGCCCGCGCCCCCAAGCCGGAAGCGCACCCCACAAGGCATTGCCACCGCATGGCGCCGACGTTGAGCGAGCCGAAGATCTCTCCCCCTCTCCCCCTCTCCCCCTCTCCCCCTCTCCCCTTCCTCCCGGAGGCGTTCATGGTCACCGTAGCCCCGCCCGACACCTGCACGTACGCCCTTCGCCTGCCCCACGACCCCCGTGCCGCCCGCGTCGCACGTATGACCGTGCGGGCCGCGCTGCACGGGCATGGAATGGTCGAAATCGTCGATGTGGTCGAGCTGCTGACGTCCGAGTTGGTCACCAATGCGTACCTGCATACGAAAGGACCCGCCTCGCTGCGACTGACCGCGTTGGGCGAAGGGCGCCTGCGCGTGGGGGTGTGGGACAGCAGCCCTCACATCCCGGCGCCCTTCGACGAGCCTCCCGGTGGCCGGGGCGCGCAAAGCACCCTGATCAAGCCGACCCCCGCCGACGCCGAAAGCGGGCGCGGGCTGTTCCTCGTGCAGCAGTACGCGACGTCGTGGGGCGGCTGGTCCTTCGGTGACGGTCCGCTCGGGCGCGGCGCCGGGAAACTGCTGTGGTTCGAGGTCTGAGGGAGCCCTCGGTGCAGACCCCCTAAGGACCCCCGCGGAACCCCCTACGCGCGCCCCGATCCACACCCCCCTGGCAAGCCCCCCGTGCCACCCTCGGTGAAAACCCTCACCACGCCCCCCGCCCGAGGGTGAGAGCAACGTTCCCCCGTGGTCACCCACAGCCACAGCGTGGAAACGCGCCCTCTCTACCTTCGGAAATACCACCCGGAGAGATCGTGGAGGCGTGAGATGACAGCCCCGAGCAGCAGCATCACGACGCGCAAGGGGGGCCGCTGGATCGAGCAGTGGGACCCGGAGGACGAGACGTTCTGGAAGGAGACGGGGGAGAAGGTCGCCCACCGGAACCTCTTCTTCTCCGTACTCTCCGAGCACATCGGATTCTCGATCTGGACCCTCTGGTCGGTCATGGTGCTCTTCATGGGGCCCGAGTACGGACTGACCCCCGCCGACAAGTTCTTCATCATCTCGATGGCCACCCTGGTCGGCGCCGTCGTCCGGGTGCCGTACACCTTCGCCGTCGCCCGCTTCGGCGGCCGGAACTGGACCATCATCGCGGCGACCATGCTGCTCGTCCCGACGATCGCCGCCTTCGTGGTGATGGAGCCCGGGACGTCCTTCGGCACCTTCCTCGTGTGCGCCATGCTCGCCGGTGTGGGAGGGGGAAACTTCGCCTCCTCCATGACCAATATCAACTCCTTCTTCCCGCTCCGGAAGAAGGGCTGGGCGCTCGGGCTCAACGCCGGCGGCGGCAACATCGGCGTGCCCGTCGTGCAGCTCATCGGGCTCGCCGTCATCGGGGCCGGTGGAGGGCCGCGGCTGCTGCTGGGGATCTACATCCCGCTCATCGTCGTCGCCGCTGTTCTCGGCGCCATGTACATGGACAACATCACGTCCGTGAAGAACGACACCGGCGCCGCCAAGGAGGCCGTGAGGGACCCGCACACCTGGATCATGGCCTTCCTCTACATCGGTACGTTCGGGTCGTTCATCGGCTACAGCTTCGCGTTCGGGCTCGTGCTCCAGACACAGTTCGGGCGTACGCCGCTGGAGTCGGCGTACGTCACCTTCATCGGGCCGCTGCTCGGCTCGCTGATCCGGCCCGTGGGCGGCTGGCTCGCCGACAAGTACGGCGGCGCCCGCATCACCCTGTGGAACTTCGTCGGCATGGGCGCCGCGACCGCCGTCATCGTGGTCGCCTCCATGGAGAAGTCGCTCGCCCTGTTCACCACCGCGTTCATCGTGCTGTTCGTACTGAGCGGGCTCGGCAACGGCTCCACGTACAAGATGATCCCCGGCATCTTCAAGGCCAAGGCCGCCGCCAAGGGGCTGACCGGGGAGGAAGCCGCCTCGTACGGGCGGCGGCTGTCGGGGGCCTCGATGGGGCTCATCGGTGCCGTGGGCGCGGTCGGCGGTCTCGGTATCAACCTCGCCTTCCGGCAGTCCTTCCTCAGCGTCGGGTCCGGCACCGGGGCCTTCGTCGCCTTCCTCGCCTTCTACGCCGCCTGCTTCGCGCTCACCTGGGCCGTATACCTTCGCCGCCCCGCCGCCTCCGGGTCGACCGCCACGGCCGCGTCGGAGGCGAAGACGCAGCTCAGCTACGCCGAGGTGTAGTGCGACACGCCGCCCGGACCGTGACGTAACACGGGCGACATCAAGCGGAACCGAGCCTGTCACGCATGATTGACAGGCTCGGTCGTCCGTCGTGAGGCGGGTAGGCGGGGCGCCCCAACCCAGCGGGTGACGCGGACGAACACCACTCCAGCGGGACGAGAGCCATCCATGCCATCCATGTACGAGGAACCGCAGCAACCGGACCGGACACAGCAGCGACCCGGCCAATCCCAGCAGGACCACGGGCCGCTGGCGGGGTTCACCGTCGGTGTCACCGCCGCCCGCCGCGCCGACGAACTCGCCACCCTGCTCCAGCGGCGCGGGGCCGCCGTCCTGCACGCCCCCGCCCTGCGCATCGTGCCTCTCGCCGACGACAGCGAACTGCTGGCGGCGACCAAGCAACTGCTCGACCAGGCGCCGGACATCGTCGTCGCGACCACCGCGATCGGGTTCCGCGGCTGGGTCGAGGCCGCCGACGGCTGGGGACTCGGGGAGCAACTGCTCGACGTGCTCCGCGGAGTCGAGATCCTCGCCCGCGGACCCAAGGTCAAAGGTGCGGTACGTGCCCAGGGGCTGACCGAGGAATGGTCCCCGTCCTCCGAATCCATGGCCGAGGTGCTCGACCGCCTGCTGGACGAGGGAGTCGAGGGGCGCCGGATCGCGATCCAGTTGCACGGTGAGCCGCTGCCCGGCTTCGTCGAGTCGCTGCGGGCCGCGGGCGCCGAGGTCGTCGGCGTGCCCGTGTACCGGTGGATGGCCCCCGAGGACATCGGGCCCCTGGACCGGCTGCTCGACGCCACGATCGGCCGCGGCCTCGACGCGCTCACCTTCACCAGCGCACCGGCCGCCGCCTCGCTGCTGGGCCGCGCCGACGACCGCGGGCTGCTGCCCGAACTGCTCGCCGCCCTCAACCACGACGTGCTGCCCGCCTGCGTCGGCCCGGTCACCGCGCTGCCGCTGCAGGCCAGAGGCATCGACACGGTCCAGCCGGAGCGCTTCCGGCTCGGCCCCCTCGTGCAGGTGTTGTGCAAGGAACTGCCCTCCCGGGCACGGACCCTGCCGATCGCCGGTTTCCGGGTGGAGATCCGCGGGCACGCCGTGCTGGTGGACGACGCGCTGCGGCCCGTACCGCCCGCCGGTATGTCGCTGATGCGCGCCCTGTCCCGGCGGCCCGGCTGGGTGGTGGCCCGCGCCGAACTGCTGCGTGCGCTGCCCGGCGCCGGCACGGACGAGCACGCCGTGGAGACCGCGATGGCCCGGCTGCGCACGGCACTCGGTACGCCCAAGCTCATCCAGACCGTCGTCAAACGCGGCTACCGGCTGGCGCTGGACCCGGCCGCCGACTCCAAGTACGCCGACGTCTGACGCGTATACCTGTGACCCGTATACCCGTGACCCACATACCTATGACCCGTATACCTACGACGCGTATGCCTACGTCCGGCGCGTACGCCGACGTCTGACGCGTACTGCGATACCTACGTCTGAGACGTGCTCCGACGCGGCGCCGCGCACACCCACACGCGCAGCCGCGCAGCCGTGCTGAGGAAGTGCCGGAGGGCGCGGGCGGGTACGGGAGCGGCGTGGGGCTTCCCGCCGCGCGCGGGGGAAGGCACTGTAGGGGTACGAGCCCCGCGCGGTCCCCTCAAGGGCCCCGCGCGGCCCTCCCCCGGAACCCCCACCCCACGACCTCCCACGACGCGTCCCACCATCCTCACCGGCCCCTCATGGCGGTAACCCCAAGGCGGTGACAGGCACATGGCACTGGGCACGGCCACGGCCCCGTACGAGCTGCGGTTCGACTCCGGGCGGATCTGTCTGGATCTCCTGGCGACCACGCACCCCGAGGAACGGCTCGACTCGGCCGAACCGTTGCGGGCCTGGATCATCGGATCCGGACTCGTCCCGGCGGGTACACCCCTCGCGTCCGCCGACTCCTCCTGGATCGTGGGCTTTCGCGAACTACGAGACCATATCGGGCAGTTGGTGCGCAAGGACCCATCGGGGGACTCCCGGCCCTTCGTCGTCGCGCTGGCCCGAATCAACGAACTCGCCCGCGCCGCACCGCCCGTACCCTTGGCGGTGTGGGACCCGGGCGGCTCGCTGGTCCGCGCCCTGTGCTCCGAGCCGACCTGCGCGGCGCTCCTCGCCGCGGTCGCCCGTGACACGGTGGAGCTCCTCACGGATCCGGCGGCCCGCGCGAGCATCCGGCAGTGTGAGGGAGACAACTGCCCCATCGTCTACCTGGATACGTCCAGAGGGCGTCGCCGCAGGTGGTGCTCCAGTGAGGTGTGCGGAAACCGTGAGCGGGTGGCCAGGCACCGGCGCAGAGCAGCCCTCGCACGGGCTTAGGATCTGCCGTGGATCCCCCGTGAAGCACTTGTGGAGCAGATGAGGAGACGAAAACCTCGTGCTCCTCACAAAGAATTCCATTCACTTTGAACAGCGCAACGCCCGCACCCGTATCCGGAGATGAGCGACCGACTGGGGGATCCCCCGGACACCGGAGGTAGGCGTGCGCAAGGATTCCGCCGTGGCCGATGAACGATCGCCGAGGGCCCGACATCGCATGTCCCAGCCCTCGGAACCCGACGAGGAGCTGATGCGTGCGCTGTACCGGGAGCACGCGGGGCCCCTGCTCGCCTATGTGCTGCGGCTGGTCGCCGGGGACCGGCAGCGGGCGGAGGACGTCGTGCAGGAGACGCTCATCCGCGCGTGGAAGAACGCCGGTCAGCTCAACCGAGCGACCGGTTCGGTACGCCCCTGGCTGGTGACGGTCGCTCGGCGCATCGTCATCGACGGGCACCGCAGCCGGCAGGCCCGGCCGCAGGAGGTGGACCCGTCGCCGCTGGAGGTCATTCCCGCGGAGGACGAGATCGACAAGGCGTTGTGGCTGATGACACTCTCTGACGCGCTCGACGACCTGACCCCCGCCCACCGGGAGGTACTGGTCGAGACGTACTTCAAGGGGCGTACCGTAAACGAGGCCGCCGAAACCCTGGGGATACCCAGCGGCACGGTGCGCTCACGGGTGTTCTATGCCCTGCGTTCGATGAAGCTCGCACTGGAGGAGCGGGGGGTGACGGCATGAGCACATATGGGGGATTCGGAACGGGTAGTCCTGGATCCATGCAAAGTTCGCAAGGGCAGGGCGATCTGCACGAGACGGTAGGTGCCTACGCGCTGGGCATCCTCGACGACGCCGAGGCGACCGAGTTCGAGGCGCATCTCGCGACCTGCGAGTGGTGCGGGCAGCAGCTCGACGAGCTCGCGGGCATGGAGCCGATGCTCGCCGCCCTCGCGGATCTGCCGGGTACGCGCGGCACACCGGCCATCGGCGAGACACTGGCCGTCCGCCCGAGCCCACAGCTCTCCGACCGGCTGGTCGGCGAAGTGGTCGAGCGGCGCGTCAAGGCCAAGAAGAGCCGGCGCATGTTCTTCGGGCTCGCGGCCTCGCTGATCATCGGCGGCCCGATCGCCGCGATCGCGGCGACCAGCGGCGGTGACACCACGCAGGAGGCCCAGCCCCTGGCGTCGGTCAGTCCCGCCAAGCAGGTGTTCACCGGCATGAAGGACAAGGTCGAGGCCACGGACGCGGCCACTCAGGTCAACGCCGCGGTCGGCATGGAGAGCAAGCCCTACGGCACCGGTCTCGCCCTGCAGCTGAAGAACGTCAAGGGCCCGCAGAAGTGCTCCCTCGTCGCCGTCAGCAAGAGCGGCGAGCGGGAGACGGCGACCACCTGGACCGTCCCGAAGTGGGGCTACGGGATCAAGGGCGCCGCCACCGAGCTGGCCAGGAATCCGCTCTATCTCCAGGGCGCCGTGGCGATGAGCGACGCCGACATCGACCACTTCGAGGTCGTCACCTTCGACGGTGACAAACTGGTAGAGGTCGACGCGTGAGCCGCCGGGTGGGTCGGGACCCGAGGCCGCGTGCGCGGCGGCCGGAAAGTCGGCGCGAAGTCGACCGGTAAGTGGATCAAGAGCGGAAACGTAGCCTGACGGGCTCCCCTTCGCGTACGGTTGACGGCTGCCATGCACGTCAGAAGGGGGCCCGGTGGCCGCTCAGGTTCAGCAGGAAATGGCGCTCGATCCGGTAGGCGACTCAGTACGCGACCAGGAGCTCGGCGTCGAACAGGAACACCTCGACCGGGTGTACCAGCGTCTTGAGGAAAAGATCCACGAGGCGGAGTTCCTGATGAACGACGCCGCCCAGCGCGGCCAGGTCGGTACGCCCGGGGCACTCGCGGAGCGCGACGCGCAGGTGTTCCGGGCGGGGATTCATCTCAACCGCCTGAACAACGAGTTCGAGGACTTCCTCTTCGGACGGATCGACCTCCTCCAGGGCAAGGACGGCAAGAAGGGCCCGGACGGCGCGTACACGGCGGTCGAACCCGCCGAGGGAGCCGTCCGCCCCGACAACACCGCCGACATCGCGGAGACCCTCCACATCGGCCGTATCGGCGTCCTCGACGCCGAGTACGCGCCGCTGGTGATCGACTGGCGGGCCCCCGCGGCCGCGCCGTTCTACCGCTCCACACCGGTCGACCCCGGCCGGGTCGTACGCCGTCGGGTCATCCGCTCCAAGGGCCGCAAGGTTCTCGGGGTCGAGGACGACCTGATGCGCCCGGAGCTCAAGGCCACCCTCGCCGGGAACGAACTCCCGGTGATCGGCGACGGCGCCCTGATGGCCGCTCTGGGCCAGGCCCGCAGCCACACCATGCGGGACATCGTCGCCTCCATCCAGGCCGAGCAGGACATGGTCATCCGGGCGCCCGCCGCGTCCGTGACCTACGTGGAGGGCGGCCCCGGCACCGGCAAGACCGCGGTGGCCCTGCACCGGGCCGCCTACCTGCTCTACCAGGACCGCAGACGGTACGCGGGCGGCATCCTGATCGTCTCGCCCACACCCCTGCTCGTCGCGTACACCGAAGGCGTCCTGCCCTCCCTCGGTGAGGAGGGCCAGGTCGCCATCCGCGCGGTCGGCTCCCTGGTCGACGGCGCCGAGGCGACCCAGTACGACGCACCGGCGGTGGCCCGCGCCAAGGGCTCCCACCGGATGCTCAAGGTGCTGCGGCACGCGGCACGCGGAGCACTGGAGACGCCGGGCGCGCCCGGCAGGCACAGCGTCCCCGCCCCGTCCGGGCAGCTCTCCTTCGGCGACGAGGGCGAGGAGGACGACGAGCCCGGCACGCAGGCCCCCGCGGTCACGCCCACCCGTCTGCGTGTGGTCGCCTTCGGGCGCCGGCTGGAACTGGAGGCGCCCGAGCTGGACCGCATCCGGAACAACGCGCTCTCCGGGACCGCGCCCGTGAACCTGCTGCGCCCGCGCGCCCGCAAGCTGCTGCTCGACGCCCTCTGGTCGCGGTCCGGCGCGGGGTCCCGGCACACCGACCCCGAGCTGGCCGCCGAACTGCGCTCGTCGTTCGACGAGGACGTCAGCTCCGAGGACGCCTTCATCGGGTTCCTCGACGCCTGGTGGCCCGAGCTGACACCGCGGGCCGTACTGGCGGCGATGGCCGACGAGCGGCGGCTCGGGCGCTGGGCGCGGCGGATCCTCAACCCCGGCGAGGTGCGCCGGGTGGCCCGCTCCCTCAAGCGGGACGGGCTCTCCGTGCACGACGTGGCCATGCTCGACGAGCTGGAGGCGATCGTCGGCACTCCGGCCCGCCCCCGCAAGAAGCGCGACTTCGACCCGCTCGACCAGCTGACGGGCCTGGAGGAGCTCATGCCCCAGCGCGAGGAGACCCAGCGTGAGCGGGCCGAACGGCTGGCCCAGGAGCGTACGGAGTACGCGCACGTCATCGTCGACGAGGCGCAGGACCTCACGCCCATGCAGTGGCGCATGATCGGCCGCCGCGGCCGGCACGCCACCTGGACGGTGGTCGGCGACCCCGCCCAGTCGTCCTGGTCGCATCCGGACGAGGCCGCCGAGGCCCGTGACGAGGCACTCGGCAGCCGCCCGCGCCGCCGCTTCACACTCACCGTGAACTACCGCAACCCGGCCGAGATCGCCGAACTCGCCGCCAAGGTGCTGGCCCTCGCCATGCCCGGCTCCGAGTCGCCGAGAGCGGTCCGCTCGACGGGCGTACAGCCCCGTTTCGTGACGGCCGCGGGCCCGGCGGGCGGGTCCGGCGGACAGGGCGGCGGCGCGCGGGACGCCCTGTCGAAGACCGTGCGGGAGGAGGCCGCGCGGCTGCTCGACCAGGTCGACGGCACGGTCGGCGTCGTCGTCGCCATGAACCGGCGCGGCGAGGCCGCACGGTGGCTCGCCGGACTCGGGGACCGCGTGGTGGCCCTCGGCAGCCTGGAGGCCAAGGGCCTGGAGTACGACGCCACGGTGGTCGTCTCACCCGCGGAGATCGCCGACGAGTCACCGGCCGGGCTGAGGGTGCTGTACGTGGCGCTGACCCGGGCGACCCAGCAGCTCACCATCGTCTCGGCGGCCCGCGACGAGCCGGACGCGGACGGAGTACCGGACCTGTTGCGGGACTGAGAGGGCCCGTCCTGGACTGAGAGGGCCCGTCCTGGACCGGGCGGGCCTGCCCTGGACCGGGCGGGCCCGTCCCCGGCCGCGTGGGGCGGGCCCGTGAATCCCGGGGCCCGTTCCGGTGAACCGCGGGGCCCGTCCTCGTAAAGCTTCCCTGTGAACCCACGGTGCGGGAATTGCCTTACGGGGATCGTTTGTTACCTTTGACGTGACACCGGCCCGATCCAAGCCCCCGGGCCCAACCTTCGTCGCTACGAGCGACCACTTGCCGCGAGGCGAGCATGGCGGGTCGGTGTCATTGAACGTGAAACAGCAGTAGTCGTACGGAAGAGGTCCACGTCACCAAGTGACGTGGACCTCTTCCGTGGTGACCGTGGTGACCGTGGTGAACAAAAGGTTCGCAATCCGGGGCGGCTACCACGTACTCCGCGGTAGGTGCGACGATCGGACGGCAAACCCGCGAACCAGCAGTGCTCGCAGTACTCGCAGTGCTCGCAGTACTTGCAGTACTTCGGTGAAAGCAGAGGAAGTCGGTCATGGCAACGGCGCCCAGCGTCTCCTACTCGATCACGGTCCGGTTGGAGGTGCCCGCGAGCGGAACCGCGGTCTCCCAGATCACCACCGCCGTGGAGTCCAGCGGAGGCTCGGTGACGGGCCTCGACGTGACGGCCTCCGGCCACGAGAAGCTCCGTATCGACGTCACCATCGCGGCGTCCTCCACGAAGCACTCCGAAGAGATCGTCGAGCAGCTGCGCGGCATCGAGGACGTCACGCTCGGCAAGGTCTCCGACCGTACGTTCCTGATGCACCTCGGCGGCAAGATCGAGATGGCGTCCAAGCACCCCATCCGCAACCGTGACGACCTCTCGATGATCTACACGCCCGGTGTGGCCCGGGTCTGCATGGCGATCGCCGAGAACCCCGAGGACGCCCGCCGTCTGACCATCAAGCGCAACTCGGTGGCGGTCGTCACCGACGGCTCGGCCGTGCTGGGCCTCGGCAACATCGGCCCGATGGCCGCCCTGCCGGTGATGGAGGGCAAGGCCGCGCTCTTCAAGCGGTTCGCCGGCATCGACGCCTGGCCGCTGTGCCTGGACACGCAGGACACCGACGCGATCGTGGAGATCGTGAAGGCGATCGCCCCCGGTTTCGCGGGCATCAACCTGGAAGACATCTCCGCCCCGCGCTGCTTCGAGATCGAGGCCCGCCTGCGCGAGGCCCTCGACATCCCCGTCTTCCACGACGACCAGCACGGCACGGCGATCGTCGTGCTCGCCGCGCTGACCAACGCGCTGCGCGTCACCGGCAAGGCGACCGGCGACATCCGCGTCGTCATGTCCGGCGCGGGCGCGGCCGGTACGGCCATCCTGAAACTGCTGCTCGCCGCCGGCGTCAAGCACGCCGTCGTGGCCGACATCCACGGTGTCGTGCACGCGGGCCGCGAGGACCTGGTGAAGGCCGCCGACGACTCGCCGCTGCGGTGGATCGCCGACAACACCAACCCCGAGGGCGTCACGGGCACGCTGAAGCAGGCCGTGCGCGGCGCGGACGTCTTCATCGGCGTCTCGGCCCCGAACGTGCTGGACGGCGACGACGTGGCCGCCATGGCCGACGACGCGATCGTCTTCGCGCTCGCGAACCCCGACCCCGAGGTCGACCCGGGCATCGCCCGGCAGACCGCGGCGGTCGTGGCCACCGGCCGCTCGGACTTCCCGAACCAGATCAACAACGTGCTGGTCTTCCCGGGTGTCTTCCGCGGGCTCCTGGACGCCCAGTCCCGCACGGTCAACACCGAGATGATGCTTGCGGCCGCAACGGCGCTGGCCGAGGTGGTGACGGAGGACGAGCTGAACGCGAACTACATCATCCCCAGCGTCTTCAACGACAAGGTCGCGGGGGCGGTGGCGGGGGCGGTCCGCGACGCGGCGAAGGCGGCCGGCGTCACGGTCTGAGGCGCCGCCTCACCTCCCTGGGGGCTGCGCCCCCAGACCCATCTGTCGCGCCGGCGCGCTCGTCCCCAACGCCGGACGGGCTGAAGAGATCGCGGCCCGGCCGCGGATCTTCCAGCCCGTCCGGCGTTCGAGGACCGGGGGTCCGGGGGCGGAGCCCCCGGGTCTGTGACGGTTGCCACCCCGGTCCCAAACCGGCGCGTCGCCGGACACAGCGCCTCGGCGCGCCTCTAGGGTGGCGGCCATGGCTCGGTCCCTGCGGGCCCACCAGGCCCTCACCGGCCCTGCGGTCCGCTGCCGGGAGCGAACGGAGCGTCACCATTTCGAGGCCGTGGCGCTTTTCGTGTGACTCCCAGGGGTGCCGGATTGGCTTTCCCGCCGCAGGTGGGGGCAGGATGCGTCTTCGGGCGCGAGGGTCCGGCCACGGACCCGGGTCCGGGGACCGCCGAGGACCCTGGCAGCATCGGCTTCGACGTGCCCGAGATGCGGCTCCGCCGCGTGGCACGCCTCAACGGCAAGAAGAACACGGGAGTAACAACATGAACCGCAGTGAGCTGGTGGCCGCGCTGGCCGACCGTGCCGAGGTGACCCGCAAGGACGCCGACGCCGTTCTGGCCGCCTTCGCCGAGACCGTCGGTGAGATCGTCGCCAAGGGCGACGAGAAGGTCACCATCCCCGGCTTCCTGACCTTCGAGCGCACCCACCGTGCCGCTCGTACCGCTCGCAACCCGCAGACCGGTGACCCGATCCAGATCCCGGCCGGCTACAGCGTCAAGGTCTCCGCGGGCAGCAAGCTCAAGGAAGCCGCCAAGGGCAAGTAAGCCTTTCTGTACGTCCCGGGACGACGTACGAGGCGTACGCATGGCATGCGTGAAGGGGGGCTCCGGATCATCCGGAGCCCCCCTTCACGTGCCGTGCGGCTGTTATCCGAGCGCCTTGCCCGGCAGTTCCACCTTCGCGCCCAGCTCGATCAGCTTCTCCATGAAGTTCTCGTAGCCGCGGTTGATCAGGTCGATGCCGTGCACCCGGGACGTGCCCTGGGCCGCCAGCGCCGCGATGAGATACGAGAAGCCGCCGCGCAGGTCGGGGATGACCAGGTCGGCGCCCTGGAGCTTCGTCGGGCCCGACACGACCGCCGAGTGCAGGAAGTTGCGCTGGCCGAAGCGGCAGCGCGAGCCGCCCAGGCACTCGCGGTAGAGCTGGATGTGCGCGCCCATCTGGTTCAGCGCGGACGTGAAGCCGAGGCGGGACTCGTACACCGTCTCGTGGACGATGGACAGGCCCGTGGCCTGCGTCAGGGCGACCACGAGGGGCTGCTGCCAGTCGGTCTGGAAGCCCGGGTGGACGTCCGTCTCCAGGGCGATCGACTTGAGCTGGCCGCCGGGGTGCCAGAAGCGGATGCCCTCGTCGTCGATCTCGAAGGCGCCGCCGACCTTCCGGTACGTGTTGAGGAACGTCATCATCGAGCGCTGCTGGGCGCCGCGGACGTAGATGTTGCCTTCGGTCGCCAGGGCCGCGGAAGCCCACGAGGCGGCCTCCAGGCGGTCCGGCAGGGCCGCGTGGGTGTAACCGCCGAGCTTGTCGACGCCCGTGACGCGGATGGTGCGGTCGGTGTCCATCGCGATGATCGCGCCCATTTTCTGCAGGACGCAGATCAGGTCCTCGATCTCCGGCTCGACCGCCGCGTTCGCGAGCTCCGTGACGCCCTCCGCGAGGACGGCCGTCAGAAGCACCTGCTCGGTCGCGCCGACGGACGGGTACGGCAGCTCGATCTTGGTGCCGCGCAGCCGCTGCGGAGCCTCCAGGTACTGGCCGTCCGCGCGCTTCTCGATCGTCGCGCCGAACTGGCGCAGCACCTCGAAGTGGAAGTCGATCGGCCGGCCGCCGATGTCGCAGCCGCCCAGGCCCGGGATGAACGCGTGGCCGAGGCGGTGCAGCAGCGGACCGCACAGGAGGATCGGGATACGCGACGAGCCCGCGTGGGCGTCGATGTCCGCGACGTTGGCACTCTCCACGTGCGACGGGTCCATGATGAGCTCGCCCGGCTCCTCACCCGGACGGACCGTCACCCCGTGCAGCTGCAGCAGTCCGCGTACGACCCGCACGTCACGGATGTCCGGGACGTTGCGCAGCCGGCTCGGAGCACTGCCGAGCAGTGCGGCAACCATGGCCTTCGGTACGAGGTTCTTCGCACCGCGGACACGGATCTCACCCTCCAGCGGGGTTCCGCCGTGGACAAGGAGTACGTCGTCTGAGCCGTTGACGGTCATGTATCTCGCGTTCCGATTGGTGGGACAGAGGCGAAGAAGCAAGGGTAATGGCCGCCCACCCCCCTTCAGTAAGCCCAAAGGGCTCTCAGGGACGTCATAGCTTTGCCACAACACGAACCGTTGCTAAACGGACACGTGGGGTCACCGGCCCCGTCGCGCGCTCCACCTGCGCCCCTGCGCCCTGAGCTGCGTTCACGTGGTTACGGGTATTGCCTCCCCGTCCGCGGGGAAGATGCGGGATCATGTCTCGCATGACGGAGGTGTCCTCGCTCACAGGGCGGCTGCTCGTGGCCACACCCGCCCTGGCGGACCCCAACTTCGACCGCGCGGTGGTGCTGCTCCTCGACCACGACGAGAAGGGCTCGCTGGGCGTTGTCCTCAACCGCCCCACGCCGGTGGACGTGGGCGACATCCTCGCGGGCTGGGCGGAACTCGCGGGGGAGCCCGGGGTCGTGTTCCAGGGCGGCCCGGTCGCCCTGGACTCGGCGCTCGGGGTGGCGGTGATCCCGGGCGGCGCCTCCGGGGAGCGCACGCCGCTCGGCTGGCGCCGGGTGCACGGCGCGATCGGACTCGTGGACCTGGAGGTACCGCCGGAACTGCTCGCCTCGGCGCTCGGCTCCCTGCGGATCTTCGCGGGATACGCGGGCTGGGGGCCGGGGCAGCTGGAGGACGAACTGGGCGAGGGCGCCTGGTACGTCGTCGAGTCCGAACCCGGTGACGTCTCCTCGCCCGCTCCGGAACGGCTGTGGCGCGAGGTGCTGCGCCGTCAGCGCAACGAACTGGCGATGGTGGCCACGTACCCGGACGACCCTTCGCTCAACTGATGTCCCCCGCCTTCAGTACTCTTGCGTTTATGAGCACTCTTGAGCCTGAGACCCAGCCCCAGCGAGGCACTGGGACGGGAACCCTCGTAGAGCCGACGCCGCAGACGTCGCACGGCGACGGGGACCACGAGCGCTTCGCCCACTACGTCCAGAAGGACAAGATCATGGCGAGCGCGCTCGACGGTACGCCCGTCGTCGCACTCTGCGGCAAGGTGTGGGTCCCGGGCCGGGACCCGAAGAAGTACCCCGTGTGTCCCATGTGCAAGGAGATCTACGAATCCATGGGCGCCGGCGGCGACGACGGCAAGGGCGGCGGCAAGGGCAAGGACGGCGGCAAGTAGCGCACCCGTGACCTCAGGGCGCTTCTGATGGATCTCCGCGGCGCCCCGGTCCGGGGCGCCGCGGCTCTGTCGTGCCCGACCTGCCTCCGGCGTATCCGGTGCATCCGGGGCCTTTGTCCCGGCCGCCCGTTGCACGGAGTGCTTCTGCCGGTCACAGAGTGGTTGAGACCTCTTGTGGGCATGTTCATGTACTCCATAACCTCCCGGGTGTTGTGCAGCGCAAAACCACCATTGCAGATGCTGCAACGCGCCCCCGGAGGACGCCCCCATGAAGCTCGCACACCTCTCTGCCCGTATGGCCGCCCCCGTCGCCGCACTCGTTGTCGCCGGGCTGACGGCGACCGCCTGCGCCCCCGAGTCGTCCGACAACTCCGGGGACAAGGACGAGAAGAGCGGCACCCTGCGGGTGTGGCTCTTCCAGGAGGTCACCAACGCGCCGAAGGAGAAGGTGGTCGACGGTGTCGTCACCGCCTTCGAGAAGGCCCACAAGGGCACGAAGGTCGACGTCCAGTACATCCCCGTCGAGACCCGCGCCGAGAAGATCAAGGCGGCCTTCAACGACCCCAGGAGCGCGCCCGACCTCATCGAGTACGGGAACACGGACACCGCCGGTTACGTCAAGGACGGCGGGCTCGCGGACGTCAGCGAGGAGTTCACGGACTGGAGCGAGTCCAAGGACACCGACCCGACCGCCAAGCAGTCCGTCACGGTCGACGGCAAGATCTACGGAGCCCCTTACTTCGTCGGTGTCCGCGCTCTCTACTACCGCACCGACGTGTTCGAGGAACTGGGCCTCGAAGTCCCGAAGACCCAGGCTGAGTTGATCAGCACGGCCAAGAAGATCCGGCAGGCGAAGCCGGAGCTGTACGGGCTCGCGGTCGGCGGCGCCTACACCTACGGCGCGATGCCCTTCATCTGGTCCAACGGCGGTGAGATCGCCGAGGGCAAGGGCGGCTCGTACGCCTCGACGATCGACAGCGCGCAGGCCCAGAAGGGCATCAAGGCGTACACCTCGCTCTTCGGCGACGACAACTGTCCGGCCGCCAAGTGCGCGGGCATGGGCGGCAACGACACCGTCACGGCGTTCGCCTCCGGCAAGGCCGGCATGGCCATCGGCGGCGACTTCAGCCACGCGGCGATCGAGGCGGGGAAGGTCAAGGGCAAGTACAAGGTCGTACCGCTGCCCGGGGTGAAGTCCGGGGAGATCGCCCCCGCCTTCGCGGGCGGCAACAACCTCGGTGTGCTCAACAGCACCACCCACCGCACACTCGCCGTCGACCTGATGGAACAGCTCGCGTCGAAGAGGACGCAGGGCGCGCTCTTCGACGCGATGGGCTTCCTGCCGACGTTCACGGACGTGCGCCAGGACGTCGCGAAGCGCGAACCGTTCGTCGAGCCCTTCGTGAAGACCCTCGGCTCCGGCGCCAAGTTCGTCCCGGCCTCGCCCGCCTGGTCCCAGATCGACGCGTCCCTGGTCCTGCCGACGATGTTCCAGGAGGTCGTCAGCGGACGTAAGGACGTGGGGGCCGCCTCCAAGGACGCGGCCAAGAAGATGAACGACGCGTTCAGCTCCGCCGGATGAGCCGGCTGAGCCGGATGACCGACCGTCCGCTTCCGGTGCCGACTCCGGGGGCCGCCCCGGGGCCGGCGCCGGTGGCCGGACCCGTCGTGAAGGGCTCGTCGGCCGGGGCCGCCGCGAAGGCGCCCCGGCCGGGCCGCGGCCCCGTGACGGGGCGCAGGTCCCCGCTCGCCCGCGGTGGCTGGACGCCCTGGCTCTATCTCGCCCCCGCGCTCGTCGTCATCGGCGGCCTGCTCGTCTACCCCGTCTACCAGCTCGGGCTGATCTCGTTCCTGGAGTACACCCAGGCCCAGGTCAGCGGCGGAGAGCCGACGTCCTTCCAGGGCTTCGGGAACTACGCGACGCTCTTCCGCGACGAGCAGTTCTGGCACGTACTGCTGGCCACCGTGGTGTTCGCGGCGGCGTGCGTCGTGTCGACCCTCGCGGTCGGCTGCGCGCTCGCCGTCCTCCTGACACGTGTCCGTGCCGTGCCGCGGCTCGCCTTGATGATGGCCGCGCTCGGCGCCTGGGCGACCCCCGCGGTCACCGGGTCGACGGTGTGGCTGCTCCTGTTCGACCCCGACTTCGGGCCGGTCAACCGGGTCCTGGGGCTCGGCGACCACTCCTGGACGTACGGCCGGTACAGCGCCTTCGCGCTCGTCCTGCTCGAAGTCGTCTGGTGCTCCTTCCCGTTCGTGATGGTCACGGTGTACGCCGGAATCCGCGCCGTGCCCTCCGAGGTCCTGGAGGCCGCCTCCCTGGACGGCGCCTCCCAGTGGCGGATCTGGCGCTCGGTGCTCGCGCCGATGCTCCGCCCGATCCTCGTGGTCGTCACCATCCAGTCCGTCATCTGGGACTTCAAGGTCTTCACACAGATCTACGTCATGACGAACGGCGGCGGCATCGCGGGCCAGAACCTCGTCCTGAACGTGTACGCGTATCAAAAGGCCTTCGCGTCCTCCCAGTACGGCCTCGGGTCGGCGATCGGAGTGGTGATGCTGCTCATTCTGCTGACGGTCACGCTCGTATATCTGAGGCTGCTGCGAAGGCAGGGGGAAGAGCTGTGAGTTCCGTGACGTCCAGGGATTCCGTCCCGTCCGGGCATTGTGCGGCGGCGGCGAGTTCGCCGGGATCCGCAGGTCCCACAAGTCCCGCACAACCCCCGGGATTCGTACGAGATCTCGTACGCCGTGCCGTGCGGCGGCCGTGGCGGCTGGCCGCCGAGGTCTCGGCGCTGCTGATCGCGGCGGTGGTCGCATTCCCCCTCTACTGGATGGCGCTCAGCGCCTTCAAACCGGCCGGGGAGATCGAGTCGACCGAGCCGCGGCCCTGGACGCTCTCCCCGTCGCTGGATTCCTTCCGGCGCGTCTTCGGACAGCAGGAATTCGGCCGTTACTTCCTCAACAGTCTTGTCGTGGCGGTCACCGTCGTCGCCGTCTCGGCGCTCATCGCGTTTCTTGCCGCGACCGCCGTGACACGATTCCGCTTCCGCTTCCGAACCACCCTGCTGATCATGTTTCTGGTCGCGCAGATGGTGCCTGTCGAGGCACTGACGATCCCCCTCTTCTTCCAGATGCGGGACTTCGGTCAGCTCAACACACTGGGCTCGCTCATCCTGCCGCACCTCGCCTTCTCACTGCCCTTCGCGATCTGGATGCTGCGAGGCTTCGTGAAGGCCGTCCCCGAGGCGCTGGAGGAAGCCGCCTACATCGACGGAGCGAGCCGGACACGGTTCCTGTGGCAGATCCTTTTCCCCCTGGTCTTTCCGGGACTCGTCGCCACCAGCGTGTTCTCGTTCATCTCCGCCTGGAACGACTTCCTGTTCGCCAAATCCTTCATCATCAGCGACACCTCGCAGTCCACGCTGCCGATGGCCCTCCTCGTCTTCTACAAGCCCGACGACCCGGACTGGGGCGGCGTGATGGCCGGGTCCACGGTGATGACGATTCCCGTGCTGATCTTCTTCGTACTCGTACAGCGGCGCCTGGTCTCCGGACTCGGCGGCGCGGTGAAGGACTGACGTGAGCACCGACACGAGCACCGACACGAGCACCGACACGAGCGACGCGACTCCCGCAGCCCCGGCCGGTGTGATCCCGGCGCCCCGCTCGGTACGGGAGCCAGGGGGACCGGGCGTACCGCTCGACGCGGGCACCACCCTGTGGGCCGGCCCCGGTACCGGCACCACCGAACGCTGGCTGCGCCTCACCCTCGGCGCGGCCCTGGGACTTTCGCTGCCGCCCGGTACCGAAAGCGCGGCCGGTGCGGAAAACGCCTCCGGCTCCCTGCGGTTGCGTATCGACGGGACATTGCGACCCGAGGCGTACGTACTCGAAGCCGACGCCGAGAACGGCATCGAGATCCGCGGCGGGAGCGGCGCCGGAGTGTTCTGGGGAGCCCAGACACTGCGTCAGCTCATCGGCCCTGAAGCCTTCCGACGGGCACCCGTCCGACCGGGCGTCACCTACGTCGTCCCGAACCGGACCATCGAGGACGCACCACGATTCGGCTGGCGCGGTCTGATGCTCGACGTCTCGCGGCACTTCATGCCGAAGGACGGCGTCCTGCGCCAACTCGACCTGATGGCCGCGCACAAGCTGAACGTCTTCCACTTCCACCTCACCGACGACCAGGGCTGGCGTATCGAGATCAAGCGGTATCCGAAGCTCACGGAGACCGGATCATGGCGGGCACGCACCAAATTCGGTCATCGTGCCTCGCCCCACTGGGAGGAGAAGCCGCACGGGGGCTTCTACACCCAGGACGACATCCGCGAGATCGTCGCGTACGCCGCCGAACGGCATATCGCCGTCGTCCCCGAAATCGACATCCCGGGGCACTCGCAGGCCGCCATCGCCGCATATCCGGAACTCGGCAACACCGATGTCATCGACACGCACTCCCTCTCCGTCTGGGACACCTGGGGCGTCTCCAAAAACGTACTCGCCCCCACTGACAACGCCCTTCGCTTCTACGAGGGCGTCTTCGAGGAACTCCTCGGCCTGTTCCCCTCGGAGTTCATCCACGTCGGCGGCGACGAGTGCGCCAAGGATCAGTGGAAGGCGTCCCCCGCGGCACAGGCGCGGATCACCGAACTGGGCCTCGCGGACGAGGACGAACTGCAGTCCTGGTTCATCCGCCACTTCGACGACTGGCTGAGCGCGCGAGGACGCCGGCTGATCGGCTGGGACGAGATCCTGGAGGGCGGGCTCGCCCCGGGCGCCGCCGTCTCCTCGTGGCGCGGCTACCAGGGCGGCATCACGGCCGCACAAGCAGGACACGACGTCGTCATGTGCCCCGAGCAGCAGGTGTATCTGGACCACCGGCAGGCCGAGGGCCCCGACGAGCCGGTGCCCATCGGCTTCGTGCGCACTCTGGAGGACGTCTACCGCTTCGAGCCCGTTCCACCGGAACTGACCCCCGCTCAGGCGCGGCACGTGCTGGGCACCCAGGCCAACCTGTGGACCGAGGTGATGGAGGACCGGGCCCGCGTGGACTACCAGGCCTTCCCGCGGCTCGTGGCCTTCGCGGAGGTCGCCTGGAGCGCCCTGCCTCCGCCCGCGGAACGCGACTTCGCGGATTTCGAGGAGCGAATGACCGCGCACTACGCGCGCCTTGACGCCCTGGGAGTCGCCTACCGGCCGCCCGCCGGGCCGTTGCCGTGGCAGCGGCGCCCCGGAGTGCTCGGACGCCCGATCGAGGGACCGCCCCCGAACGTGTGAGGCGGCTCCCGGAGGGTGTCGTCCGACGCGGCACCCTGGGACGGTGACCCCTGAGGAGAAAGACACCCAAGGGGCAACGAAAACCGCCAATTGGCCCTGACGGGCGAGTGGTGCGAAAACGGACCATCCGCTGGTGGCGGGTAGGAATGCCTCCTAGCGGACCCCCGCGTCGGGGAACCGGGAAGATGTGCCAGAGTTGCCACGTCCGCCCTGTCAGCACGTACCGTACGGCAACACAGGTGGGACCAGGTGGGGCAGCGGGAAGGGGCAGCCGGTTTGACCACGCACGCACCGCAGGCGGCGCACGCCGTGACGCTGCCCGCCTCACTGGACGAGGCCGTGGCGGCGCTCGCAGCCATGCCCGCGGCCGTTCCCGTGGCCGGGGGCACCGACCTCATGGCCGCCGTCAACTCGGGGCAGCTGAGGCCCGCCGCACTCGTCGGCCTCGGCCGGATCAGCGAGATCCGCGGCTGGCAGTACCAGGACGGCCACGCGCTCCTCGGCGCCGGCCTCACCCACGCCCGTATGGGGCGCCCCGACTTCGCCGCCCTCATCCCGGCCCTCGCGGCCGCCGCGAGGGCCGCCGGACCTCCGCAGATCCGCAACGCGGGCACCCTGGGCGGCAACATCGCCTCGGCGTCGCCCACCGGGGACGCGCTCCCGGTGCTGGCCGCGCTGGAAGCGACCCTCATCATCGCCTGCCCGGGCGGCGCCCGCCGTGAGATCCCCGTGTCGCACCTGCTCGCGGGCATGGAGATGCTCCGCGGCGGCGAACTCATCGGGTACGTGCGCGTGCCGCTGCTGCACGCGCCGCAGGTCTTCCTGAAGGCGACCGGACGCACCGGCCCCGGGCGCGCCATCGCCTCCGTGTCGCTCGTCCTCGACCCCGCCAGGCGCGGGGTGCGGTGCGCCGTGGGTGCCATAGCGCCGATGCCGCTGAGGCCCCTGGACGCCGAGCAGTGGGTCGCCTCACTGATCGACTGGGACAACAACCGCGCGATCGTGCCCGAGGCGCTGGCCGCCTTCGGCGAGTACGTCGCCGCGGCCTGCATCCCCGATCCGGCCCCCGAGGAGGACGGTTCCGTCCAGGCACTGCCGCCCGCCGTACTGCACCTGCGGCGTACCGTCGCCGCGCTGGCCCGACGAGCACTGGGGAGGGCACTGTCGTGACCGACGACCAGCACGGAGATCAGCACGGTGAGGGCGCGCCCCGCGCGGGCAGCCGCTGGGACCCGCTGCCCCAGGGCGACTACGACGACGGCGCCACCGCCTTCGTCAAGCTCCCCGAAGGGGGCATCGACGCCCTCCTCGCGGACTCGCCGCTCGCCGCGCCCGGCCACGGCTACGTACCGCCGCCGATAACGGTCGCGCCCGGTACGGGTGCGGAGAACGACCCGGCATCCACCGGCTCCTGGGGCGCACCGCCCGAGGCGGCCGGCCCCGGGCAGCATCAGGACGTACGGTGGCCCGACCCGAACGCCCTCCCCGAAGAGCACCGGCAGGCCCCCCAGGACCAGTTCGCGTACAACCCCGGGGCCACCGGCCAGTGGGACTTCGACCAGCCCGCACCGGGCGACCAGGGCCCGCCCGGACACGACGGGACGGGCCACGACCTCTCGGGTCAGGACGTCACCGGACAGTGGTCCATCCCGGTCGCCGACGGTGATCTGCCGGACGAGTCGGGTGAGTTCACCACGTCCTCGCTGGTCGAGCAGTGGGGCGGCAGTCCGCCCGCCACGCTGCCGGGCGGGGCGGCGGCGCCCTGGGCCAACGAGCCGTGGGCCCAGCAGCCGGCCGAGCAGCCGCCCGCCGACGGGAGCGGGTCCCACGCCCCCGCCGAGCACGGCGCCGCCGAGATCATCGACGTCTCCGGAGCGCACGCCGACGAGATCGCCGTCTCCGTGGAGCGCGACACGGGCCGCGACGGCGACCACGAGGAACCGGCCGGGGCCGTGTCCCGCCACGACCACCAGGAATTCGCGGACGACCCCGCGGGCGAGCGGGAAACGGCCTCCACGGAGGAGCCAGGCGAAGAGATCGCGGACGCCGTCCCCGCCGCGTCCTTCGCGGACACCGGTGCCGCCGTCGACGAGTCCGGGTCCGGGTCCGGGTCCGACGACTCCCAGGGCATCGCCCCGCACAACGACCACCCCCTGGCCTCGTACGTCCTGCGGGTGAACGGCGTCGAGCGGCCCGTGACGGACGCCTGGATCGGCGAATCGCTGCTGTACGTACTGCGCGAGCGCCTCGGCCTCGCGGGCGCCAAGGACGGCTGCTCGCAGGGCGAGTGCGGCGCCTGCAACGTCCAGGTGGACGGCCGGCTCGTCGCGTCCTGCCTGGTGCCCGGCGTGACCGCCGCGGGGAGCGAGGTGCGCACCGTCGAGGGCCTCGCCGCCGACGGGCAGCCCTCGGACGTCCAGCGGGCCCTCGCCAAGTGCGGTGCCGTGCAGTGCGGCTTCTGCATCCCGGGCATGGCGATGACCGTGCACGACCTCCTTGAGGGCAACCCGGCGCCGACCGACCTGGAGACCCGCCAGGCCCTGTGCGGCAACCTGTGCCGCTGCTCCGGCTACCGGGGCGTCCTGGACGCCGTACGCGACGTCGTGGCCGAGCGCGAGGCCCACGCGTCCGCCGAGCACTCCGGAGACGGCGACGAGGCCCGTATCCCGCACCAGGCGGGCCCCGGCGCCGGAGGCGTCAACCCGTCCGCGTTCGAGCCCCATCAGTCCAACCACTCCAACCACTCCAACCAGTCCCACGAGCAGCCGTACGGCCAGGACGGAGGCCAGGCGTGAGCAACGACACCGCCACCGCGACCACCGCGCAGCCCGGCACCGCGCCGGAACCGCCGCCGCACGGTCTCGGCGTGTCCCTGCCGTCCGCGGAGGCCCGCGCCAAGACGGAGGGCACCTTCCCGTACGCGGCGGACCTGTGGGCCGAGGGCCTCCTGTGGGCGGCCGTCCTGAGATCACCGCACCCGCACGCGCGCATCCTGTCCGTCGACACCACCCACGCGCGCGAGATGCCCGGCGTACGGGCCGTCATCACCCACGAGGACGTGCCAGGCACCGCGCTGCTCGGCCGCGGCAAACCCGACCGGCCGGTGTTCGCCTCCGACGTCGTACGCCACCACGGAGAGGCCATCGCGGCCGTCGCCGCCGACCACCCCGACACCGCGCGCATGGCCGCCGCGGCCGTCATCGTCGAGTACGAGATCCTCGACCCGGTGACCGACCCGGAGCAGGCCTTCGAAGCCGAACCCCTGCACCCCGACGGCAACCTCATCCGTCACATCCCGCTGCGCCACGGCGACCCGGACGCGGCCGGCGACATCGTCGTCGAGGGCCTCTACCGCATCGGCCGCCAGGACCCGGCCCCGATCGGCGCGGAGGCCGGCCTCGCCGTGCCCCGCCCCGACGGCGGGGTCGAGCTCTACGTGGCCTCGACCGACCCGCACACCGACCGCGACACGGCCGCCGCCTGCTACGGGCTGGAACCGGAGCGCGTGAAGGTCGTCGTCACCGGCGTGCCCGGCGCCACCGCCGACCGCGAGGACCAGGGCTTCCAGCTCCCCCTCGGGCTGCTCGCCCTCAAGACCGGATGCCCGGTCAAACTGACCGCGACACGCGAAGAATCCTTCCTCGGACACGTCCACCGGCACCCCACGCTGCTGCGCTACCGCCACCACGCGGACGCCGAAGGCAGGCTGATCAAGGTCGAGGCGCAGATCCTCCTCGACGCGGGCGCGTACGCGGACACCTCGTCGGAGGCCCTCGCCGCCGCCGTCTCCTTCGCCTGCGGCCCGTACGTCGTCCCGAACGCCTTCATCGAGGGCTGGGCCGTACGCACCAACAACCCGCCCTCAGGACACGTACGCGGCGAGGGCGCCATGCAGGTCTGCGCCGCCTACGAGGCCCAGATGGACAAGCTGGCGAAGAAGCTCGGCCTCGACCCGGCCGACCTGCGCCTGCGCAACGTACTGGCCACCGGGGACGTCCTGCCGACCGGCCAGACGGTCACCTGCCCGGCCCCCGTGGCCGAACTGCTGCAGGCCGTCCAGGACTACCCGCTGCCCGCCCTCCCCAAGGACACCCCCGAGGACGAGTGGCTGCTCCCCGGCGGCCCCGAGGGCGCCGGTGAACCCGGCGCCGTACGGCGGGGCGTCGGCTACGCCCTGGGTATGGTCCACATGCTCGGCGCCGAGGGTACGGACGAGGTCTCGACGGCCACCGTGAAGGTCCACGACGGCATCGCCACCGTGCTCTGCGCGGCCGTGGAGACCGGCCAGGGCTTCACCACGCTGGCCCGGCAGATCGTCCAGGAGACGCTCGGCATCGAAGAGGTCCACGTGGCCTCCGTGGACACCGACCAGCCCCCGGCGGGCCCCAGCGCCCGTGGCCGCCACACCTGGGTGTCCGGCGGCGCCGTCGAACGGGCCGCCAAGATGGTCCGTACGCAGCTGCTGCAGCCCCTGGCGCACAAGTTCGGTATGTCCACCGAGCTGCTCCAGATCGCCGATGGCAAGATCACCTCGTACGACGGTGTGCTGTCGACGACCGTCGCCGAGGCGATGGACGGCAAGGAGCTGTGGGCGACCGCGCAGTGCCGCCCGCACCCCACCGAGCCGCTGGACGGCGCGGGCCAGGGCGACGCCTTCGTGGGCCTCGCCTTCTGCGCGATCCGCGCGGTGGTGGACGTGGACATCGAGCTGGGCTCGGTGCGCGTGGTCGAACTGGCGCTCGCCCAGGACGTGGGCCGCATCCTGAACCCCGCGCAGCTCACCGCCCGTATCGAGGCCGGTGTCACCCAGGGCATCGGCGCCGCCCTCACGGAGAACCTGCGCACCGCGCGCGGGCTCGTCCGCCACCCCGACCTCACCGGGTACTCGCTGCCGACCGCCCTCGACGCCCCCGACATCCGCATCGTCAAGCTCGTCGAGGAGCGTGACGTGGTCGCGCCCTTCGGAGCGAAGGCCGTCAGCGCCGTACCGGTCGTCACGTCCCCCGCGGCCGTCGCGTCCGCGGTACGGGCGGCCACGGGACGCCCGGTGAACCGGCTGCCGATAAGGCCCCAGGCGGCCGTGGTGACGGCGACGCAGTGACGCGGCACGACTCCTTCCGGACATAGGCCGGCCCGGGTCGGCCTATGCCGATGCCGGCCGGCGTGATCCTGATCACCGGCGTCATGGCTGCCGGAAAGTCCACGTAGCCCCGCACGTGCGCGACCGAGAGACCGCCACGGGCCGCGCGCGTACGGGGTGACGTGTTCCGGCGAATGATCGTCACCGGCCGCACGGAGTACGAGCCCGACGCCGGCCCGCGGAGCGAGGCGGAGGCCCAACTCCGGCTGCGGTACCGGGCGAAGAAGAGGCCGTCGAAAAGTCACGAGAATCCGCTGGTCAGGGCGTTCGCGGGGCATTTCCGGGGCGTTGTCAGTGGTGCCCGGTAGTGTTCTGGTCAGTGGGGGAGGACCGCTGGGCGGCGGGCCGTTTTCCGGGTGTTTCGAGGCGCGTCCGGATGCCTTGGTGTGCGTGGCGGCATGCCTGCGTGCGTGTCATGCGTGTATGGCTGTGTGCCGCCCGGCCCGGTCCTGCCGGGGGACTGTGAACAACGATCCACGGGGGAACGATGAGCACGACGGACACCGGCACTGGCATCCGCGTCGCAGTCGGAGTCGAAGTTGGAGTTGGAGTTGGAGTTGGCGCCGAGAGGATCACTCTGCACGAGGACGCACTGGGCCCGTACGTCACGCACGCACCGACACGGCGATGGCTGACGGGGCCCGGACTGCCGGGCGACAGCGGCCTGTTGACCTTCGAGACCCTGCGCGAGGACGGACTGCGGACGGTGGGGGACTCGACGGGAGACCCGGCCGCTCTCCCGCCCGGACTGCGCGACCAGTTGGTGATCGGCGCGCTGCGGGACCCCGCCGGCACGGGCGCGGAGTCGGTCCTGCTCGACGGAGCGACGGGCGAGGTGTCCACCACGTTCTTCCTCCACGACCGTCCCGACCTGATGGACCGCGTCCCGCTCGCGCCCTCGCTCCGGACGCTGACGGACTTCGTGACGGCGACGGACGAGATGTCCGCACGGAGTGGCCAGTTCGCGTTCTACGAGGGCCGGTTCGGCCCGAAAGCCGTCAGCGCGATGTCGCGGCAGTTGCTGGCGCTCTTCGAGGAGGGCGTCGACGGCGAGGTCCCGCCTTTCTGGAGGATGGCGGCGCTGATCCGCCCGATGGCCCTCGTCGCGGGCTCGCCGACCGACTCCGCGCTGACCCTCGACCTCCCCGCGCGCCTGCTGGACCAGGAGTTCGGGCACGGCCGGGTGGTGCGCTTCGAGGACGTCGACTTCCCCGCGGCGCTGGCGCACGAGCCGACGCGGCACTTCCTGCGCGACACGGGCCTGCCCGAGGACGGCTTCCTGTTCCAGCTGGACACGGACGTGCCGCTGCCGACGCTCGCCGAGTACTACGAGGACCAGCGCCCGGACGTGTTCACGCCCGACCAACTCCCGCGAGACGCGGACCACCTGATACGCCTTGGCCACCTGGTCGAGGACAACAGCCTGGTCGTCGACGGCGAGACGGGCGCGATCCTCGACTGGCGTGAGCCCGACGCCACGCTGTACGCCCTGAACGCGGATGTCTCGACCCTGGCCTTCACCCTGTGGCTGCTGCACCGCGAGCGCACGATCGACGAGTCCCTGTCCCACGAACTGACGGAGGAGGCCTACGACCAACTCGCCACGACGATGACGCAGACCCTGTCGACGGTCGACCCGACGGGCGGGACAGAGGGCAACCGGCACTACTGGACGCAGATGTTCGAGGACGAGGCGGGCGGGGTGCTGTGACCTCGAAGGGTTTCCTCATCCTTCGTTCGGGTGGAGCTGCCGAGGGGTATCGCCCGGTCGGGTGAACGTGCGCCGGTGGTGCCGCGTGGCGTCGCTACGGTTCCCCGATGACCTCGAACTCAACAGAAGCGCGCCCGGTGCGCTCCGCCGCACTGGGCACGCTCGTGGCCATGTCCTGGAGCCGTGCGACGCCCCAGGGCAGCGTCCCCTACATCCTCGCCTGCTCCCTCGGGGACGGCGAGCAGGGTCCGGAGGGCTCGTCGGCGTCCGTCGCGCAGTTGCTGCACAACTCCGGGCTCTCCACGGAGGAGGGTCTCGTCGACGCCTCCACCCGCCCGTCCCTGCCGATCAGCCTGCTCGTCGTGGACGGGTCGATCGTCCTCACCATGCCGCAGATCAACGCCCAGATCGTCCCCTCGGCGCAGTGGCTCAGCGCCGTCGCGGAGCGCGGCTGCGCGTGCCTCATCCTCACCACGCGCCCGTGGCCCGGCGGCGACCTCGACGACAACGAGACCCTGGCCGCCTTCGCCAACGACGAGGAGACCCTCAAGGCAGCGGCCGTCGTAGCCCTCCCGGCCCGCAAACTGCGCGACCGCTGACGCGGCACGCTCACCCGACCGGTGTACTCCGGCCGGCGTTGGAGCCGGCGTTCGGGCAGGCCGACTGAGACGGACGAACGAAGGGGCGGCATCCCTCAGGAGATGCCGCCTTTTCGTTCCGCCTGGTCAGGCCAGTTGAGGCCGTGGCGGGAATTGAACCCACGTGCCTCGCTTTGCAGGCGAGTCCCTAAGCCACTCGGGCACACGGCCAAGCTTGAGTCCGTTTGTCCCGGACTCGTTGTATCGACCGTACGGCCCGGGGGCGGAGGTGACCAAGGGGTTCGTGGGGGCTGCAACGGGACTGCCATGCCGCGTTCACAAAGGGAGGGGCGGGCGGGGTCGTACGGCCAAGGTCTCAGGTCAGGGCCGTCTTTCGACAGGGGTCAATGTCATTCTTGCCCCTTACCCTGGCGAGCATGACCTCCCTGGAACCGGGCGACACCGGCGTCGCCGCCACCCCGAGCGCACCGATCGAAACCGTCGCCCCGGACAGCGTCCTCGGCCGTTCCCACCGGGCGCTGAGCATCGGGATCGTGTCCGTCGTGCTGCTGATCGCCTTCGAGGCGACGGCCGTCGGGACGGCCATGCCGGTGGCGGCCCGGGAGCTCGACGGGATCTCGTTGTACGCGTTCGCGTTCTCCGGGTACTTCACGACGAGCCTGTTCGGCATGGTGCTGGCCGGGCAGTGGTCCGACCGGTCCGGCCCGCTGGGGTCGCTCACCGCGGGGATAACGGCCTTCGCGGCGGGGCTGCTGCTGTCCGGGACGGCCGGGGCCATGTGGCTGTTCATCCTCGGCCGGGCCGTACAGGGCCTGGGCGGCGGACTGGTGATCGTCGCGCTGTACGTGGTCGTGGGACGGGCCTACCCGGCGCGGCTGCGCCCGTCGATCATGGCGGCGTTCGCGGCGAGCTGGGTGGTTCCGTCCATAGTCGGCCCCCTCGCCTCCGGCGCGGTGACCGAGCACCTCGGCTGGCGCTGGGTCTTCGTCGGCGTACCGGTGCTGGTCCTCCTGCCGCTGGCCCTCGCGCTGCCGCAGATACGCAGGCGGGCGTCCGGGCCGGAGGAGGGGACCCTTCCCGCGCCCTTCGACCGGCGGCGCATCCGGCTGGCCCTCGCCATCTCCGCGGGCGCCGGCCTCCTGCAGTACGCCGCCCAGGACCTGCGGTGGCTGTCCCTGGCCCCAGGTGTGGCGGGGGCCGCGCTGCTCGTCCCCGCCGTGCTCGGGCTGCTGCCGCGAGGCACCTACCTGGCGGCGCGCGGGCTGCCGTCCGTGGTGCTGCTTCGTGGGGTGGCGGCGGGCTCCTTCATCGCGGCGGAGTCCTTCGTGCCGCTGATGCTGGTCACCGAGCGCGGGCTGTCGCCGACGCTGGCCGGGTTCTCGCTGGCGGCCGGCGGCGGCACCTGGGCGCTGGGGTCCTTCGTGCAGGCGAGGGCGCGCGTGGAGCCGTACCGGGAGCGGCTGATGATGCTGGGCATGGTGCTGACCGCGGCCTCCATAGCCGCCGCGCCGACCGTGCTGATCGACGGGGTGCCGGTGTGGACGGTGGCGGTGGCCTGGGCGTTCGGCTGCTTCGGCATGGGCCTGGTGATCTCCTCCAGCAGCGTCCTCCTGCTCCAGCTCTCCGCGCCCGGCCAGGCCGGCAACAACTCCGCCGCCCTGCAGATGTCCGACGGCCTCGCCAACGTCGTGCTCCTCGCCGCGGGCGGCGCGGCCTTCGCGGCGCTCGGTGGCGGCACGGTCACCCACACGGCCACCCAGGCCTCCGGCGGGCATCCGGCCGCGTTCGTGGCGGTCTTCCTGCCGATGGCGGGGGTGGCGTTGGCGGGGGCGTGGGTGACCACACGGCTGCGGGCCGATACCAAGTGATACACAAGAACTCTGTGACCTGAGTCCCATCCAAGAGTGATCCCGCGTCGTCCGCGCGTTGACGTTCATGGGGCGCCGGTAGGGTGGCCCGGTTGTCATACGCAGCCGTCGTCATACGTAACCGAGCCGCTCGACCACCCCACGGAGACCGTGACTACCACCGCCGCCACTGCCGCCAGCGCCGCGTCCTCGCACCACCTGTCGCCCGCGTTTCCCGGGCGGGCCCCCTGGGGCACCGCCAACAAGCTGCGTGCCTGGCAGCAAGGGGCGATGGAGCGGTACCTCCAGGAGCAGCCGCGTGACTTCCTCGCCGTCGCCACGCCCGGCGCCGGCAAGACGACCTTCGCGCTGACGCTCGCGTCATGGCTGCTGCACCACCATGTCGTGCAGCAGGTGACCGTGGTCGCGCCGACCGAGCATCTGAAGAAGCAGTGGGCGGAGGCGGCCGCGCGGATAGGGATCAAGCTGGATCCCGAGTACAGCGCGGGCCCGCTCAGCAAGGAGTACCAGGGCGTCGCCGTGACCTACGCCGGTGTCGGCGTGCGGCCCATGCTGCACCGCAACCGCTGTGAGCAGCGCAAGACCCTCGTCATCCTCGACGAGATCCACCACGCCGGTGACTCCAAGTCCTGGGGCGAGGCGTGCCTGGAGGCCTTCGAGCCCGCCACCCGCCGGCTCGCCCTCACCGGTACGCCGTTCCGCTCCGACACGAACCCCATCCCCTTCGTCGCGTACGAGGAGGGCAACGACGGAATCCGCCGCTCCTCCGCCGACTACACCTACGGCTACGGGAACGCGCTGGCCGACCACGTCGTTCGGCCCGTCATCTTCCTCTCCTACAGCGGCAACATGCGCTGGCGTACGAAGGCGGGGGACGAGATCGCCGCCCGGCTCGGCGAGCCGATGACCAAGGACGCCGTCAGCCAGGCCTGGCGCACCGCCCTCGACCCGCGCGGCGAGTGGATGCCCAGCGTGCTGCGCGCCGCCGACCAGCGGCTGACCGAGGTACGCAAGGGCATCCCGGACGCCGGCGCCCTCGTCATCGCCTCCGACCAGGACTCCGCCCGCGCCTACGCCAAGCTCATCCGTGAGATCACCGGCAACAAGGCCACCCTCGTCCTGTCCGACGACACCGGCGCGTCCAACCGGATCGACGACTTCGCGGCGAGTGACGACCGCTGGATGGTCGCCGTCCGGATGGTGTCCGAGGGCGTCGACGTACCGCGCCTCGCCGTGGGCGTGTACGCGACCACCATCTCCACCCCTCTCTTCTTCGCCCAGGCCGTCGGCCGCTTCGTACGGTCCCGGCGGCGCGGCGAGACCGCCTCCGTCTTCCTGCCGACCGTCCCCGACCTCCTCACCTTCGCCAACGAGATGGAGGTCGAGCGCGACCACGCCCTCGACAAGCCCAAGAAGGAGAGCGAGGAGGACCCGTACGCCGAATCCGAGAAGGAGATGGAGGAGGCGAACAAGGAGCAGGACGAGGACACCGGCGAGCAGGAACAGTTCTCCTTCGAGGCGCTGGAGTCCGAGGCCGTCTTCGACCGGGTCCTCTACGACGGCGCCGAGTTCGGCATGCAGGCCCATCCGGGAAGCGCGGAGGAGCAGGACTACCTCGGAATTCCGGGGCTGCTGGAGCCCGACCAGGTGCAGCTCCTGCTGCAGAAGCGGCAGGCCCGGCAGATCGCGCACAGCCGCAAGAAGCCGGACGACGAGGCCGACCTTCTCGAACTGCCCGCCGAGCGCCGCCCCGTGGTCTCCCACAAGGAGATGCTGGAGCTGCGGAAGAAGCTCAACACGATGGTCGGCGCGTACGTCCACCAGAGCGGTAAGCCCCACGGCGTGATCCACACCGAGCTGCGACGCGTCTGCGGCGGCCCGCCGAGCGCGGAGGCGACCGCCGGGCAGTTGCGCCAGCGGATCGAGAAGGTGCAGGAGTGGGCGACCCGTATGCGCTGACCGACGCGACCTGACGCGCGTCAGGGCATGCGCGCGTCCGCATGCCGCGACCCACGCGCCGGTACGCCGACACGAGCGCCGGTGCCTTGCCGGCACCGGCGCTCGCGTGCGTGTGCGCTCCGTGCAGGGGTGGTGTACGCCGGGTGGCCCGAGCTGCTCAGACACGGCTCAGACACGGCCAAAAGTGGATCAAACCGCGGGTAACCAGGAACGGTCCGTACCTGCGCATGACCGGATTCTGGACGGAGCCTTCCGCTGAGCGAACCAGCTCGCTACTGTCCCCGCTATGCACACGCCCCGTGGCAGCGCCGCCGCGGAGCGCAGCCGGTGCCCGCCCCGGAGTACCCGGGACGCAGCCGACCGGCGGCCTCTGACGCGCGTCGCCGATGGGACCGGTGACGCGTCCGCCACGTAGGGGGTCGCCGACTCTCACCACTAAGGAGTGGGCGTCGTGACCGCGGAAACCTCCCAGACGCTCGACCGGGGACTGCGTGTCCTCAAGCTGCTCGCCGACACCGACCACGGTCTGACCGTCACCGAGCTGTCCAACAAACTCGGAGTCAACCGGACCGTTGTGTACCGGTTGCTCGCCACGCTTGAACAGCACGCCCTCGTACGCCGTGACCTGGGCGGCCGTGCCCGGGTCGGGCTAGGTGTGCTGCGACTCGGCCGGCAGGTGCACCCGCTGGTCCGCGAGGCCGCGCTGCCCGCGCTGCGGTCGCTGGCCGAGGACATCGGGGCGACCGCCCATCTCACGCTGGTCGACGGCACGGAGGCGCTCGCGGTCGCCGTGGTCGAGCCGACGTGGACCGACTACCACGTGGCCTACCGCGCGGGGTTCCGGCATCCGCTGGAGCGGGGAGCCGCCGGAAAGGCGATCCTCGCGGCGCGGGCCGGGGGCGTGGACGGTGAGCTCGGCTGCACCCTTACGCATGGCGAGCTGGAGGCCGGTGCGAGTGGGGCCGCGGCGGCGCTGATCGGTGTGACGGGGGTGGAGGGGAGTGTGGGGGTGGTGATGCTTGCGGATGCTGTGCCTGAGCGGGTGGGGCCGCGGGTTGTCGATGCGGCGCGGGAGGTGGCTGATGCCTTGCGGTGAGCCTGGGGTGTGTGTTGTCTGCGGGGCTCGCCGTGGCTGGCCGCGCCGTTCCCCGCGCCCCTAAAAGATTGCGCCGTTCCCCGCGCCCCCAAAGGACTGCGCCGTTCCCCGCGCCCCTGGAGGGCGAAGGACTGCGCCGTTCCCCGCGCCCCTGGAGGGCGAAGGACTGCGCCGTTCCCCGCGCCCCTGGAGGGCGAAGGACTGCGCCGTTCTCCGTGCCCCGCTGCACGCCGCCGGAAAGAGTGATATCGCTCTCCGTTAGATTGAGCCCGTGCCTTTTCGACTCTCTGGTTTTCCTCGGCTCTCCGGCCTTTCCCGGCCCCGAGCCGTCGCCGTGTGTGCCCTGCCCGTCGTGGGGCTGTTCGCTGTGGCGGTGTTCGCGCCGTTGCCGTTCTCGTTGGCGCAGCCCGGTATGACGGCGGATGTCCTCGGCGAGAACAAGGGCGACCCGGTGATCACGATCTCCGGCGCGAAGGCCCGTGAGACGCGCGGGCAGCTGCGGATGACGACCATCGAGGCGACGGGGCCGGACGCGGACGTCAGCCTGGGCGACGTGCTCGACGGCTGGTTCCGTACGGACCGTGCGGTGATGCCGCGCGACTCGGTCTACCCGAGCGGCGACAGCGTCAAGGAGATCGAGAAGTACAACGCCGAGGAGATGAAGAAGTCCCAGGACACCGCCACCGAGGCGGCTCTGGACCAGCTCGGCGAGCAGTCGGACGACATCGAGGTCACCCTCAAGCTCGCCGACGTGGGCGGCCCGAGCGCCGGGCTCCTCTTCTCCCTCGGCATCGTCGACAAGCTGGACGGTGACGGCAGCGGCGGCGACCTCACGGGCGGCCGGGTCATCGCGGGTACGGGAACGATCGACGCCGACGGGAAGGTCGGCGCGGTCGGGGGAGTGGCCCTCAAGACGCAGGCCGCCCACCGCGACGGCGCCACGGTCTTCCTGGTCCCGAAGGCGGAGTGCGCGGACGCCGAGTCGGAGCTGCCGAAGGGGCTGCGCCTCATCCCCGTGACGACCCTCAAGGGTGCCGTCGACTCCCTGGTGGCACTGGAGAAGGGCCAGGGCTCGGTCCCCTCCTGCTGACCCCTCCTGCCAGGCCCCGCCCGCCGACGCCCGTGAGCAGCACGGCCGCCGCTCACTTCTCCCTGACGAACCCCTCCGCCTTCATCCAGTCCAGCGCCACCGCGTGCGGATCCTCCCCGTCGACGTCCACCTTGGCGTTCAGCTCCCGCGCCACGTCGTTGTCGAGCCGCCGCGTGATCGGGGCAAGGACGTCGGCGATCGCCGGGTACTTCTTCAGGGCCTTCGTGTTGATCTGTGGAGCCACGTTGTAGTTGGGGAAGAACTTCTTGTCGTCCGCCATCACGGCGAGGTTCATGGACTTGATGCGCCCGTCGGTGGTGAAGACCTCCCCGTAGGCGCAACTGCCCTTCTTCACCTGGGTGTAGATGATCCCGGTGTCCATCTGCGTGATGTTCCCGCTCGGCAGTCGCATGCCGTAGGCCTTCTCCATGCCCGGCATCCCGTCCGCCCGGTTGGCGAACTCGCTCTCCAGGCAGACCGTGACGGCCTTGGGGTCCTTCTTGGAGAGGGCGGCCACGTCGGAGAGCGTCTTCGTGCCGTACTTCTTGAAGTTGGCCTGGTTCATGGCGAGCGCGTACGTGTTGTTCAGCTCTGAGGGGGCCAGCCAGGTCAGCCCGTTCTTCAGATCGGCCTCGCGCACGGCCTCCCACTGCTTCCGCGGATCCGCAATGGGATCGCTGTTGCCCAGGTAGGTGATCCAGGCGGTGCCCGTGTACTCGTAACCGGCGTCCGCGTCCCCGTTCTTGACCGCTTCCCGGGAGCCGATGGAACCCTGGATGCCGGTGCGGTCGAGGACCTCGGCGCCGGCCGCCTGGAAGGCGATACCCATGATCGCGCCGAGGATGAGCTGCTCGGTGAACTCCTTGGACGTCACGGTGAGATCGGCGCCCTTGAGCGGCTGCCCCTTCCCGACCGATCCCGGCCGCACATCGTCGACCATGGGCGAACCGCTGGTAAGACCGCACCCGGAGACCACCGCCAGCAGGGCCAGCGCCGCCACCGGACCCGTAACCCGCCTCATGTGCCCGCCTCCAGCCCGCGCGGACTGAGCAGGAGCTCGGCCAGTGATGCCAGCCAGTCGACCAGCAGTGCCAGCGCGACGGTCAGGATCGAGCCGAGGACGAGCACCGGCATCCGCTGATTGGTGATCCCGGTCGTGATCAGTACGCCCAGTCCACCGCCTCCGCCGAACGTGGCGAGCGTGGCCGTGCCCACGTTCAGGACGAGCGCGGTTCGCACACCGGCCAGGATCAGCGGTACGGCCAGCGGGAGTTCGACCCGGCTCAGCACGCCCAGCGGGGACATGCCGATGCCCCGGGCGGCCTCCAGGAGCGTCGGGTCGTTCGCCTTCAGCCCGGCGATCGTGTTCGACAGGACGGGCAGGACGGCGTACGCGATGATGCCGATCAGCGCGGCCCTGCGCCCGATTCCCAGCCAGATCACCAGCAGGGCGAGCAGCCCGATCGCGGGCGTCGCCTGCCCCATGTTGGCGAAGGCCATGACCACCGGGGTCGCCTTGCGGATGGCGCCGCGCGTCAGCAGGATGCCCAGCGGAATCGCGATGATCAGTACGAAGAAGGTGGAGATCACGGTCAGCTCGATGTGCTGGCGCAGGGCTTTCCACACCTGCCCGTTGCTGAGCGCGTTCTCGGAGAGCGGGTCGAGATCCGCCTGCCGGAACCAGAGCCAGGTGCAGAGCAGCCCGACGACGAGCACGGTCGGCAGGAGGGTCAGTTTCTGCCAACTGATTCCGAACGGCGCGGACTTGGCGGCCACCACGGCTAGATCCTCGTCGAAGGCGGCTTCCCGCCCGATCGGACCGGCATTCACGGAACCGGGGCGAAGGCCCCCGTGCCCCGTACGGGCGTCCTGGGGGTCCTGGGGGTCCTGGGGGTCCTGGGATTCCGCGCCGGCATCGCGGTCGGTCTCGGGAGTCCTCACGCCTCCCCCTCCCCGCCGCGACCCACACCCTCCTGCTCGTGACGGGACTGCTCGTGACGGGACTGCTCGTGACGGGACTGCTCGTGAGGGGTCGACTCATGACGGGTCGACTCATGACGGGGCTGGTCGGTGCGGGCCTCGTCCAGCTCGTGCTGGTGCTCCATCGCGTCGAGCCGGTCGGCCTCCAGCATCTCCTGCACGGAGTTCATCAGCGTCTCCATGTCCACCACGCCGGTGTACTCGCCGCGCCGCCCGGTCACCACGACCCGCCCCGCGTTGTCCGTGAGCACGGCCTCCAGCGCGTCCCGCAGCGTCGCGTCCCGGGTCACGGTGTCGTTCACCGGCGTGCCGGCCCTGGCCAGCGAGCCCCGCGCCCGCATGAGGTCTCCGCGCCGCAGCCACTTGTAGGGCCGCCCCCGCCGGTCGAGCAGCAGGATCTCGTTCGTACCGCTCGCCCGGATCCTGTCGAAGATCTCCTGCAGCGGATCGTCGACGGTCACCGTCGGATAGTCGGTGATCTCCACATCCCGTACGCGTGTCAGGTTCAGCCGCTTCAGGGCGGCCCCCGCGCCCACGAACCCGGACACGAAGTCGTCGGCGGGATTGGTGAGGATCGCCTCCGGGGTGTCGAACTGCGCGATGTGCGACTGCTCCCGCAGCACCGCGATCCGGTCACCGAGCTTGATGGCCTCGTCGAAGTCGTGCGTGACGAAGACGATCGTCTTGTGCAGCTCGTGCTGCAGCCGAATCAACTCGTCCTGCAAATGATCACGAGTAATGGGATCGACGGCACCGAACGGCTCGTCCATCAACAGCACGGGCGGGTCGGCGGCCAACGCCCGAGCCACGCCCACCCGCTGCTGCTGACCACCGGACAACTGCCGTGGATACCGCCCGTGGAACTCACCGGGATCGAGCCCCACCAGATCCAGCATCTCCTCGATCCGCTCGGCGACCCGCGCCTTCGACCAGCCCACCATCTTCGGCACGAGCCCGATGTTCTGGGCGACCGTCATGTGCGGGAAGAGCCCCGAGGACTGGATGGCGTACCCGATCTTCCGCCGCAGCTTCACGGGATCCATGTGGGTGACGTCCTCGCCACCGATGCGAATCCGTCCGCCGGTGGGCTCGATCAGCCGGTTGATCATCTTCAGCGTGGTGGACTTCCCGCACCCGGAGGGCCCGACCAGGACCACCAGCTCACCGGCGTTGATCTCCATGTTGACGCTGTCGACAGCGGGCTCGGAACTCCCCGGGTACCGCTTGCTCAGATTCTCCAGCCGAATGGTGGCCCCGGTGGCCTCGCGTCCACCCCCACCCTCCCGCGCCCCTTCCACAGTCCCCGCTGCTGTCTGTGCTGTCTCAGACACGAATCCCCCTGGGAATGGTCAGCCGCCCGATGAGGACGTACACGGCATCGAACAGCAGCGCCAGGACGATGATCCCGAGCGTGCCCGCGAGGACTTGGTTGAGCGCGTTCTTGCTGCCCAGGGAGGCGATACCGCGGAAGATCTCATTGCCGAGCCCGGGCCCGGAGGCGTACGCGGCGATGGCGGCGATGCCCATCAGCATCTGCGTGGAGACCCGGATCCCGGTCAGGATCGGCGGCCAGGCCAGCGGCAGCTCGACGCGTACGAGCCGGGCGAGCCGCGACATCCCGATACCGGTCGCCGCGTCCACCAGCGACGGATCGACCCCGCGCAGCCCGACGATCGAGTTGCGCACGATGGGCAGCAACCCGTACAGGGTCAGAGCGATGACCGTGGGCGGCACACCCAGCCCCACAACCGGGATCAGCAGACCGATCATGGCGAGCGAGGGAATGGTCAGCAAAGTGGCCGTAGCGATCGTGGCGAGGTTCCCGGCCCAGTCGCTGCGATAGGTGACCACCCCGAGCATCACCCCGACCGCAGTGGCGACGACCATGCACTGGAAAACGGCGCTGGCGTGCTGAAAAGCGTCGGCGAGGAGCTGCTGATGACGACTGCCGAGGTACTCCCAGAAGTTCACCGCTATCACCTCGCTCGGTAGTCCCGGTCGTTCAGCCGTCGTCGTCCCGCGCCGCCTGCTCCACCAGCGGGATGATCCGCAGCGGGACGGGGTTCTCCATGACGATCGCCGTGGAGGCCCGGACAATGCCATCGAAACCGACAACCCGGTCGATCACACGTTGAAGATCGGCGTTGGACCGGGCCACGAGCCGGCACAGCATGTCCCCGCCGCCCGTGGTCGTGTGCAGCTCCAGCACCTCGGGCACGGTCGTCAAGTGCGCCCGCACGTCGGCGCCTTGCCCCTGCCGGATCTCCAGCGTCGCGAAAGCGGTGACGGGATATCCGAGGGCCGAGGGATCCACCTGCGGCCCGAACCCCCGGATGACGCCATTCGACTGAAGCCGGTCCAGCCGCGCCTGCGCGGTCCCGCGCGCGACACCGAGCCGACGGGACATCTCCAGAACCCCGATCCGAGGCTCCTCGGCAAGCAGCACCAGAAGCCGCCCGTCCACCTGATCGATCCCCACAAACACCTCCACAGTGGTCACCCTGTACAAGACGTAAGAGTCAACCACCCTCTCCCTATACACATTGTCCAGCCAAATCGCAAACTGTTGCGCACCTTGCCGAAGGGAGAGAGCCTGCGTCCATGACTCAGACCACGCACCACACCCCTCACACCGCGCGGCAGGCAGACCCCTTCCCGGTCAAGGGAATGGACGCGGTCGTCTTCGCCGTGGGCAACGCCAAACAGGCGGCGCACTACTACTCCACGGCCTTCGGCATGAAGCTCGTCGCCTACTCCGGACCGGAGAACGGCAGCCGGGAGACCGCCGGCTACGTCCTGGAGAACGGCTCCGCCCGTTTCGTGTTCACCTCGGTCATCAAACCCGCCACCCCCTGGGGCCACTTCCTCGCCGAGCACGTGGCCGAACACGGCGACGGCGTGATCGACCTCGCCATCGAGGTCCCGGACGCACGCGCCGCGTTCGCCTACGCCGTGGAACACGGAGCGACGCCCCTCACCGAGCCGTACGACGTGAAGGACGAGCACGGCACGGTGGTCCTCGCCGCGATCGCCACGTACGGCAGGACCCGCCACACCCTGGTCGAGCGCACGGGCTACGACGGCCCGTACCTCCCCGGCTACACAGCCGCCGCCCCGATCGTCGAGCCCCCCGCCCAGCGCACCTTCCAGGCCATCGACCACTGCGTGGGCAACGTGGAACTCGGCCGGATGAACGAATGGGTCGGCTTCTACAACAAGGTCATGGGCTTCACGAACATGAAGGAGTTCGTGGGGGACGACATCGCCACCGAGTACAGCGCCCTGATGTCCAAGGTCGTGGCCGACGGCACGCTCAAGGTCAAGTTCCCGATCAACGAGCCCGCCATCGCCAAGAAGAAGTCCCAGATCGACGAGTACCTGGAGTTCTACGGCGGCGCGGGCGTCCAGCACATCGCCCTGAACACGAACGACATCGTCAACACGGTCCGCACGATGCGCGCCGCGGGAGTCCAGTTCCTCGACACCCCGGACTCGTACTACGACACCCTCGGCGAGTGGGCGGGCGAGACCCGCGTCCCCGTCGAGACCCTGCGCGAGCTGAAGATCCTGGTCGACCGCGACGAGGACGGCTACCTGCTCCAGATCTTCACCAAGCCGGTCCAGGACCGTCCGACCGTCTTCTTCGAGATGATCGAACGCCACGGCTCCATGGGCTTCGGCAAGGGCAACTTCAAGGCCCTCTTCGAGGCGATCGAACGCGAACAGGAACGCCGCGGCAACCTCTAACCCCCGGCACGGCCCGCACCCGGCACACAACGGGAGCGGGCCGTGCCGGTACGTCGCGGTCCGCCGCATAGGGCTCCTGCAAGTAACGGCCGCCCTCCTCCTTGGAGCAGTACACCCGGAAGGCGGCGGACGCGACGTACCGGCACGGCCCCGACCCACCGACTACCGCCGCCCGCTCCCGCCCTCGCCCTCGCCCTCGGGCACACCCAACTCCTCCAGCGCCCGCAGAGCCACCGGCACCAACAGCGGCGAGAACACCGGACTGATCCGCAACGCCTCGCCAAGATGCCGCCGAGCCCCCGAGTCGTTCCCCAGCCTCCGCTCGATCACCCCCCGGTGGAACGAGTACAAGGCAACCCGAGCCCCACCCCCACGCACCCGATCCGTGGCCCGGGTCGCGAACCCGATCGCCTCCTTGTCCTTCCCGTCCCGATGCAACGCCCACCCCAGCGCATCAGCCACAGCCACCGAAGGATGCCGAGCCCACTCACCCCGCAACCGCCGCACCGCACCCCCCGCATCCCCGTGGTCAGCCTCGAAGAGCCCGAGCACCAGCTCCTCGTTCACACCGGCCGCGTCCCCCTCCCGCACCCGCGCCCGCAACACGTCGTACTGGGCCCGCGCGGCCCCGCCGAGCCCCAGCGACTCGTACAACTCTCCCAACTCCAGCGCGTACCGCGGCAACGGCTGCTTCGCCAGCGCGGACTGATACGCGAGCAGCGCCTCGGAGTCCCGCCCCAGCGCGGCCAGCGCCCGCCCCTGCCCGGCCCGCGCCGCATGCTCCCCGGGATCGGCCCGCAGCGCGGCCTCGAACGCGCGCAGCGACTCGGCGGGCTCCCCGCGCTCCCAGGCCGACTCTCCGACCCGCACCAGACAGTCGGCCTGCTCAGCGGGGGTAGCGGCCAGCGCCGCAGCATCGGACAGCGCGGCGGCGGAATCCTCCCGCCACCCCCTGTCCCGGTAGACGAGCCCGGCCCGCACCCATACCTGCGCCCCCGAAGTACGCCTCTCCGAGGGAAGCTCGACAAGCCGGGCCAACACCCGCCGCGCACCCTTGTAGTCCCCGAGCCCCCGATACGCGTCGATCAACGCCGGATACCCGGACCACCGCTTCGGCGAGGCGGCCACCGCCGCCTCCCCCCACCGCCGCGCGGCCCGGAAGTCGTGCCGCGCGTTGGCGAGCGCGGCCAGCCCACGGAACGCCTCGGCGTTCCCCTTCGGCCGCCCCTTCAACGACGTACGCAACGCCGCGTCGGCCTTCGGGAAGTACCGCGGCTCGGCGGTCCGCTCACCCCGCTCCACGTACGCGGTGCCCAGCTCGGCCCACGACCGCACATCACCCGGATGGGCCCGCAGATGCGCCTCGCGGTCACTGATCAGCGCGACCAGATCGGGCAGCGAGGCGGGCGCCCCGGACCCGACCGCGGTCACGGCCCGCGCCACGGGCCCGGGGGAGGGCGGCGGCCGACGGCCCTCGTCGGGCATCACGACCAGCACACCCCCCAGCACGAAGCACCCCACGACGGCCCCGGCCAGCACTCGCCGCGCCAGAACGTCACGCCGAACCGCCGACTCCGTCCGTACGCCGCTCGCCCCGACGCCCTCCATGCCGCTGTCCGTGCCACTGTCCACGCCGCTGTCCATGCCGATCACTGTGCGTCAATACGAAGAGCACACCCGGCCACCACCCCGGCACGGAAAGCCTCGCGCGGGCGGGGTTCACACCGATGGCCCCGAGTGCGACGCTGTGATCATGAGCCGTATCGAAGCCCGACCCGATGAAGACACCGTGGCGGTGGGCAGCGCCCCCGAACGTCTCACCGAAAACCTCACCGAAGACCTCACCGAAGACCTCACCGAAACCCTCATCGAGCGCCTCCTCACGGGCCTGCCGCCCGAGGCGCTCCTCACCGACCCGGACGTCACCAGCTCGTACGCCAACGACATGGCCAGCTTCTGCGAGGCGGGCACCCCCGCGGTCGTGGTGCTGCCGCGCACGGTCGAACAGGTCCAGCACGTCATGCGCACCGCGACCGACCTGCGTGTCCCGGTGGTCCCGCAGGGCGCCCGCACAGGCCTCTCAGGGGCGGCCAACGCCTCGGAGGGCTGCATCGTGCTGTCCCTGATCAAGATGGACCGCATCCTGGAGATCAGCCCCGTGGACCGGATCGCGGTGGTCGAGCCGGGCGTCATCAACGCCACGCTCTCCCGCGCCGTCAACGAACACGGCCTCTACTACCCGCCGGACCCCTCCAGCTGGGAGATGTGCACCATCGGCGGCAACATCGGCACGGCCTCGGGCGGCCTGTGCTGTGTGAAGTACGGAGTGACGGCCGAGTACGTCCTTGGCCTGGACGTCGTCCTCGCGGACGGCCGCCTGATGTCGACGGGCCGCCGCACGGCGAAGGGCGTAGCCGGATACGACCTGACGCGCCTCTTCGTCGGCTCGGAGGGCTCACTCGGCATCGTCGTACAGGCCACCCTCGCCCTGAAACCCCAACCGCCCCAGCAGCTGGTCCTCGCGGCGGAGTTCCCTTCCGGATCGGCCGCCTGCGACGCGGTCTGCCGGATCATGGAGGGCGGCCATATGCCGTCCCTCCTCGAACTGATGGACCGTACGACGGTGAAGGCCGTCAACGCCATGGCGAACATGGGTCTCCCGGAGAGCACCGAGGCCCTGCTCCTCGCCGCCTTCGACACGCTCGACCCCGCCGCGGACCTCGCCGTGGTGGGCGCGCTGTGCGAGGCGGCGGGCGCCACGCAGGTCGTACCGGCGGAGGACGCGGCCGAGTCGGAACTGCTGCTCCAGGCCCGCCGCCTGTCCCTCACGGGCCTTGAGGCGGTCAAGGGCACGACGATGATCGACGACGTGTGCGTGCCGCGCTCCAGGCTCGCCGAGATGCTCGAAGGGGTCGACCGGATCGCCGGGAAGTACCGGTTGACCATCGGGGTCGTCGCCCACGCGGGCGACGGCAACACCCACCCGACCGTCTGCTTCGACGCGAGCGACCCCGACGAGTCCCGGCGCGCCCGCGAGTCCTTCGACGAGATCATGGCCCTCGGTCTGGAGCTCGGCGGCACGATCACCGGCGAGCACGGTGTGGGCGTCCTCAAGAAGGAGTGGCTGGCCCGCGAGATCGGCCCGGTGGGCATCGAGATGCAGCGGGCGGTGAAGAAAGCCTTCGACCCCCTGGGCATCCTGAACCCGGGCAAACTCTTCTGACAGAACGCTCCCCTCCCCTCCCTCCCCTCCCTCCCCTCCCTCCCTCCCTCCCTCCCTCCCTCCCTCCCTCCCTCCCTCCCTCCCTCCCTCCCTCTCACTCCCCGTCCTTGGACTCGTCCGAGGGCCACGGATCGCTCAGCCACAGCTCGTCGACCGGAGCCGGCGCGAGCAGCTCGGCGAGGCCGTCGTCGATACCGAGCCGGCCGGCCTCGGTGCCCGGCGGGACCGCCCGCAGCGTGCGCTCCAGCCACGCCGACACCTGCGCGGCCGGCGCTTCCAGCAAGGCGTCCCCATCGGGTGAACTCAAGGCCATCAGGACGACGCCGCGCCCCCCGACCTTCGTCGGCCACGCGCGCACATCCCCGTGCCCGCACGGCCGGAACACCCCCTCGACGAGCAGTTCACGCGCGAAGGTCCAGCTCACGGGGTGATCGGTGCCGATGTGGAAGGTGACGTGGACGGCGTACGGATCGTCGCTGCGGTAACTCAGCAGAGCCGGAACGGGAATGCTGCGCTCGGGGGACAGCACCAACTTGAGCTCCAGCTCACGTTCCACCACGGCCGTGTCGCTGATCGTGCCGTCGTTCCTGCCGTCGGTCTTGCCGTCGTTCCTGCCGTCGTTCACATCGTTGTTCACGTCGTTGCTCATGCGGTCCGCTTCCTCTCGCGTCCGGGCCCGAAGGCCGGTCCCGTACGAGTGGAGAGGCCGCGGGGGCCGAAGCATTACGCCGGTTCGGAGAACTTCTTCGCAGGGCTCCCCGGACCGTCACGCCTATACCGCGCGGAGGCAGGAAAAGGTGGGGGAACCTTGCTCGAAGGGGGTAGGTACACCAGGAGCGGCAGTGGCGGTTGCGCTCGTCTGATAGATGTTGACGCTCAACACGACCCCCGAGCAGATACGGGACGACGGACATGAGCGCCCCAACCCCGGCCCCCGGCGACGACAGGCCCCGCGAGGGGTACTACCCGGACCCGTCCATTCCTGGATATGTCCGGTACTGGAACGGTGCCGCGTGGGTGCCGGGCACCAGCCGGCCGGCGCCCGGCGGCGATCCGGCCGCCTCGGCCGCGACCGCGCGGCCCGCACCCGTGTCCACGGAGGAGACGGGCCCGCACTTCTTCGACGAGGACCCGCCCGCCGCGGGCCCGTCGCCCGCCGAGGCCCAGCACGGCAGCCGCCCCGAACCGGCCACCGCGTGGGGCGCCGACCGCTCCCGGCAGACCGGCTTCGGCGGCGATCCGGACCGCCGGGTCCGCTGGGGTTCGCAGGACCCGCGCGTACCGTCGGAGTCCACGCAGCCCGCACAGCCGGCCCAGCCCGCGCCGCAGGCACAACCCGCACCCCAGACCCAGCCCCAGGCACAGCCACAGCCCACGTCTCAGGCGCAGCCCGACGGCAGGTCGGACCACACGGACGGTACGGCCACGTTCCAGGGGGCCGACTCCGAAAGCGACCCGGGGTCGCCCATGCCTCCCCCCTCCGCCGGCACAGTGGTCTTCCGCAGGCCCACGGGGCCGGTACACCCCACTGGTGCCGCCGGTGCGGCGGGACCCACGGGATCGGCCGGCGCCATGGGTGCCGGACGCGCGCATGTCGCGGGCGCGTCCGGAGCGGCGCGCGCGCAGACCCCGGGCACGGGGGCCGCCGCCCCCGGCGTCCCCGGCTCCCGCGAACCACTCGCCGCCGAGGGCACGATGAGCTTCAGGCGGACGTCGCAGCGGGCGGGACAGCAGCGCGGTACGCAGTCGGCCGCGGAACAGACGCCCATGGGCCCGGCCCAGCCCGCGGTTCCGGCGCAGCCGTCCCCCGCCGCCCCGACCCCGCAGCAGCAGTCCACGGCCTCCGTGCCCCCGAAGCCTGTCCCTTCACAGTCCCTCCCTTCACAGCCCGTCCCTTCACAGTCCGTTCCCCCGCAGGCTGTGCCCCCACAGTCCGTTCCCCAGCAGCCTGTTCCCCCGCAGTCCGCCGCGCAGGCGCCGATGAGCGCGGGTCTCGGCGGCGGACAGCCCTCCTGGGCCCAGCAGGTGCACCGCCTGGCCGGGGCGGACGAGGACCAGCCCGTGGTGCCGTGGAAGCCGGTGCGGGAGGACCCGTTCCAGGCGGTCGTCCGCTCCCAGGCGGAGGCGCGTCCGGCGGGGCTCGGGAAGCGGTTCGCAGCCCGTCTCGTGGACACGCTCGTGCTGGCCGCGGTCACCGGGGCGACCGCGGTTCCCCTGGGCACCAGGGCGCTGGACCACGTCAACGAGAAGATCGACGCGGCCAAGCTCTCCGGCGAGACCGTCACGGTGTGGCTGCTGGACGGCACGACCGCCCTCTACCTCGGCATCGTCCTCGCCGTCCTGATCGTCTTCGGCGTCCTCTACGAGGCGCTGCCCAACGCCAGGTGGGGCCGCACCCTCGGGAAGAAGCTGTTCGGCCTCCAGGTACGGGACATCGAGGGGGGCGACCCGCCGTCGTTCGGCCTGGCCCTGCGCCGCTGGCTCGTCTACAGCGTCCCGGGCATCCTCGTCATCGGTGTCGTGGGTGTCGTGTGGGGCCTGTTCGACCGCCCGTGGCGCCAGTGCTGGCACGACAAGGCGGCCCATACGTTCGTCGCGGGCTGACGGCACCCGGCGGCTGTACCGGAGGGCCGTTCCCAAGGGCCGTTCCGGCGGATACCCCGGACGGGCCGCCCCCCGTTGCGCGGTCGTAGGGTTCGCGGTCCACTCTGGACATGACCACCGAGCCGCCGCCCCCTCCGGACGACGATCCGTTCCGGAAACCGCCGGACGAGGACCCGTTCAAGAAGCAGCCGCCGCCACCCGGTCAGAGCGGCGGCGGCTCCCCGTACGGCGCCACACCGCCACCGCCCTACGGTGGCGGCGACCCCTACGGCGGCGGCCCGTACACCAACGATCCGCTCGCCGGGATGCCGCCGCTCGCCGACAGCGGCAAACGCGTCCTCGCGCGGATCATCGACATGATCCTCGTCGTCATCGTGGTGTGGCTGCTGACCTGGGGCTTCGGCGTCAACGAGTACGACATGGACGCGGACAGGATCCAGTACGGCAAGTCCTTCGGGCAGTCCCTGATCGCCCTGCTGCTCTACGTCGGGTACGACACCTTCCTGACGACCAGGTCGGGGCAGACCCTCGGCAAGAAGTGGCTGCACCTGCGGGTGGCGAACCTCGACAACGGCTCCACGCCCTCCGTGCAGACCTCGCTGGTCCGCGCGCTGGTGCTGTGGGTGCCGTTCGCGTTCTGCTGCGCGTGCATCTGGACCGCCGTCGCGGGCGGCTGGAGCTTCTTCGACAAGCCGTACAAGCAGGGGCTGCACGACAAGGCGGCCAAGACCGTGGTGGTCAGCACCGACTGAGCCGCCCGACGGCTGGCGGCGGGCGGCAAGCGGTGGACGGCAAGAGGCGGGCGACAGTCCTGTACAGCCGGGCTCGTGCCGGACGGGCCGCGCGGACCGTGCCCGTCCGGACGGGCACGGAGTCAGGCGCGTTCGCGTATCGGCTCGGACGCGCTCGCGGCGGCGACGGTCTCGCGCCGTGCCGAAATCTGCGGTTCCGGAACGCGCTGATCCGCAACTCGCTGATTCGGACCTCGCTGTTCCGTGACCGTGACCGTGACAGTGACTCGTGAGGGAGCGGCGGTCGTGGCCGTGACGGGCTTCGGTACAGGAACCGTCATGGCTACGAGGAGGCCGAGCGCGAGGGCGGAGAGCGCGATGATCACGACTCCCGGGCCCGAACTCGTCTGTGACAGCAGCAGCATGGCGAGCGTGGAGAAGAGCACGGTGCAGGAACCGTAGGCGAGCTGTGCGGCGGTCGGACGAGGCATGGCAGTTCCGTCCTCGGGGTGGGGGTCTCCCCCCGGTGCCCTTCGCGATGGGGGAGGTGCGAACAAGAAGCAAGACTGCGATAGCGGTGCCGCCTGGCAAATCACCGGATATCCGGCGCGCCGCCAACCGACTCTATTCGCCTGTCTGCCCGAGGGGAACGAGCAGTAAGCGTGACCTAACCCACGGTGCCGGTGCACGGGGGGCGCACGGAATCATGACTTCTGCCAACCCGGCTGTTCAACGCGCCTGTTGAGCGGTACACGGGATTCTCCGAGCGGACGGGTGCCGACGCGCGACGCGGAACCGCCGGTGCATAGCTCACTTGACCTGTCCAAGTCAAGGTCTGTCTTTTCTCCTTCAACTCCGATCGAATGTCGTCACTTGTGACGCGCATAGAGCGCGCGCGGACTCCATAACCTGGACACCCTCCTTCCGCGCGCCCGGGCGTGAGGGAGGACTGCATCAAGTGACCAGCAGACCATGGACGTTCAGAGCGGCCGCAGTGGGTGTGGCGCTCACCGCGGCAGCCGCCACGTTCTCGACCTTCGCGGTGGCGCAGGCCGCCGACGCCGGCGACCAGCCGGCCGCGGCCGCGAACCGGCAGGACCCGGCACGCGCCGGGGACGACGCCGAGCATGAGCACGACCTGAAGGGGCCCCTGACCGACCGTCAGGAGGCTCAGCGCGAGGAGGCCCTCAAAAGGGTCATCTCCGGCGACGCCAAGGCCGTCGAGCGCAACGGTTCGCAGGTCGTGAAGCTCCAGAACGGCAAGTACGTGGAGCTCGGCCGTGAGAAGACCGACGAGATCTTCACGATCCTGGTGGAGTTCGGCGACAAGGTGGACAGCCGCTACGGCGGCACCCCCGGGCCGCTGCACAACCAGATAGCCGAGCCGGACCGTGCCGAGGACAACAGCACGGCCTGGCAGGCGGACTACAACACGGCACACTTCGAGAAGCTCTACTTCGGCACCGGCAACGGTGTCGAGTCGATGAAGAAGTACTACGAGAAGCAGTCCTCGGGCCGCTACTCCATCGACGGCACGGTCTCCGACTGGGTCAAGGTGCCCTACAACGAGGCCCGCTACGGCTCCAACAAGTGCGACCCCGACACCTGCGCGTGGAACGCCGTCGCCGACGGTGTCACCGCCTGGGTCGACGCCCAGAAGGCGGCCGGCAAGTCCGACGCCGACATCAAGTCCGAGCTGTCCGCCTACGACAAGTGGGACCGCAACGACTTCGACGGCGACGGCGACTTCAACGAGCCCGACGGCTACATCGACCACTTCCAGATCGTGCACGCCGGCGAGGACGAGTCCGCGGGCGGCGGCGCCCAGGGCGACGACGCGATCTGGGCCCACCGCTGGTTCGCGTTCGGCACCGACGAGGGTGCCACCGGCCCCACGGGCAACAAGATGGGCGGCGCGCAGATCGGCGACTCCGGCATCTGGGTCGGCGACTACACGATCCAGCCGGAGAACGGCGGACTCGGCGTCTTCGCCCACGAGTACGGCCACGACCTCGGTCTGCCGGACCACTACGACACGACCAACACGGCCGAGAACTCCACCGCGTTCTGGACGCTGATGTCCTCCGGTTCGTGGCTCGGCACCGGCAAGGACGCCATCGGTGACCTGCCCGGCGACATGACCGCCTGGGACAAGCTGCAGCTCGGCTGGCTGAAGTACGACACGGCGAAGGCCGCGACGCGCTCCACCCACACGCTGGGCGTGGCCGAGTACAACACCAAGAAGGCCCAGGCGCTGGTGGTCGAACTGCCGAAGAGGTCGGTCACCACCGAGGTCGTCGCCCCGGCCGAGGGCGCCACCCAGTGGTGGAGCGGCAGCGGCGACAAGCTCAAGAACACGCTGGCCCGTTCCGTGGACCTCACGGGCAAGTCCTCGGCGGCGCTGACGCTCGACGGGTACTACGACATCGAGACGGACTTCGACTACCTCTACACCGAGGTGTCCACCGACGGCGGCGCCAAGTGGACGGCGATCGACGGAACGGTCGACGGCCAGGCGATCCCGCGTGACGCCAGCGGCAGCCCCGCGCTGACCGGCACGTCGGCCGCGTACACGAAGCTGTCGTACCCGCTCGACGCCTACGCGGGCCGGAAGTTCGACCTGCGCTTCCGCTACTCCACCGACGGCGGCGTGGCCCAGAAGGGCTTCGCGGCGGACCGCATCACCGTCACCGCCGACGGCTCGGCGCTCTTCTCGGACAACGCCGAGACCGCCGACGCCGCGTGGAAGTCCAACGGCTTCTCCCGTATCGGCGCGTCCTTCACCAAGGACTACGCGCAGTACTACATCGCGGAGAACCGCCAGTACGTGTCGTACGACAAGACCCTGAAGGTCGGCCCGTACAACTTCGGTTTCGCGTCCACGCGTCCGTCCTGGGTGGAGCACTTCCCTTACCAGAGCGGTCTGTTGATCTGGAAGTGGGACACCTCCCAGCGCGACAACAACGTCAGCCAGCACAAGGGCACCGGCCTGCTGCTGCCGGTGGACGCCCACCCGACGGCGCTGAAGTGGACCGACGGCACGCTGATGCGCAACCGCATCCAGTCCTACGACTCGCCGTTCAGCTCGTACCGGACGGACGGTCTCACGCTGCACAAGGCGGACGTCGCGACGAAGATCAAGTCGCAGCCGGGCAACCGGATCTTCAACGACCGCACGAACACGTACTACGACACGGCCAACCCGACCGGAGGTGTCAAGATCACTGACACCAACACCAAGATCGCGATCGTCAAGGAGCCCCGCGATGGCTCGACGATCACTGTGAAGGTGTCGGCCGCGACGAAGTAAGAGACGTTTACGCAGGTCAAACCATGATCGGCCGTGACCCCCTGGCGGGTCGCGGCCGATCGTGTTTAGGTGCGTCCTGTGACTCTCTTATTGACACCGGATCTCGCGGGGGTATGACCGAATGGCCGCAGGAGGCTTCTGCAAGCTGCCGAACGGCACCGTCGTGGTGGCGCTGAACCTGCCCAGACCGCTCGCCGCGGGCAGCGGTTCGGTGCGGGTGCTGGTGCATGCGCACAACCGCGCCCGCGCGTTGACGCGGCTGCGCAACCTGGGGTTGCGGGCGGTGTACCTGCGCGGCAACGGGCAGCCTCCCACGCCGGACGAGATCACCGCCGTCCTGCACCATCCCGATGGGCTCATATGGCGTACGGCGCCGGGGGTGGACGCTGTCGCGGCCGAACTCTGGCACCCGATCCGCACGCTGATACGACGGCCGGCCGCACCGACCCCGTAAGGGCGCGCCCCGCAGGGCGGACCATGCATGGTCGGGTGCATGGTTGGGTGCGGGTGCGGGTGCGGGTGCGGGTGCGAGGGCGTCGTGGTGGCGGGCCGCGCCGTTCCCCGCACCCCTAGGAGGCGGCCCCTGCGGGGCCCTCAGCCCACCGGCTTGCCGGTGAGTTCCACGCCTGCTCCGCGGAGGTCGTCCAGGGCCTGGGACGTGGTGTCCGGGGCCACCCCGGCCGTGAGGTCGAGCAGGACCTGGGTGCGGAAACCCTCCCGCGCGGCGTCCAGGGCCGTCGCCTTCACGCAGTGGTCCGTGGCGATGCCCACGACGTCGACCTCGGTGATCTCACGCGTGCGCAGCCACTCGCCCAGCGAGACGCCGTTCTCGTCGGCGCCCTCGAAGCCGCTGTACGCCGCCGAGTACGCGCCCTTGTCGAAGACGGCGTCGATCGCGCCGGAGGCGACCGCCGGAGCGAAGTTCGGATGGAAGCCCACCCCCTCGGTGCCGGCCACGCAGTGCGCGGGCCAGGAATGGACGTAGTCGGGGTTGTCCGCGAAGTGGCCCCCGGGGGCGATGTGGTGGTCGCGGGTCGCCACCACGTGGCGGTAGCCGGCGGGGGCCTGCCCGATCAGTTCCGTGATCGCGGCGGCCACATCCGCCCCGCCGGGCACCGCGAGGCTGCCTCCCTCGCAGAAGTCGTTCTGGACGTCTACGACGATCAGGGCGCGGCGCATGGGCGGTGTCCTTTGGCTTGGCATCGGCGCTCCGCGGGGGAGGCCGGTGGAGTCGTGCGGGCCGGCGGGGGCTGGTCGCGCGGTTCCCCGCGCCCCTTCAGGGCGCGCTGGTCCGCGTGGCCGAGCCCGACGAATTCGCGGGTATGGCAGTGGGTGCGGTGCGGTCGTTGCCGTTGCCCTTCCCGGCTTACCGGCCCTTCACTCCAGTACGGGGCCGGTACAGCGAGTACGGGTCCGCGTGTCTCACACGTACTCGGTCGGAATGACGGCTTCCCCCCGTGACAGCTGGGTCGCCGAGAGGGGCAGGTTCGCGCGGGCGCGGGCGTGCCGTTCGCGTACGACGTCCAGCGGCTCGCGTGCGACGACCTGGCCGCCCTTGACGAGCCGCACCAGGAGCTGACTGTCGACGAGCTCGGCCGGGACCGCCCCCAGGCCGATCACCTCGGCCTCGGCGACCCCGTGCGCGTCGAGCCGCCGCGCGGCCCACTTGCGACCGCCGATGGATGTCTTGCCACCCGAGGACTTCTTGGCCACCGGCACGAGCGGAGCCTTGGGGTCCGCCGACTCGGCACGCGCGACGATCTTGTAGACCATCGAACACGTCGGATGGCCGGAACCCGTCACCAGCTGGGTGCCCACCCCGTACGCGTCCACGGGCGCCGCGGCCAGCGAGGCGATCGCGTACTCGTCCAGGTCCGAGGTCACGATGATCCGGGCCTTCGTGGCGCCCAGCTCGTCCAGCTGCTGCCGTACCCGGTGTGCCACGAGCAGCAGGTCACCGGAGTCGATGCGGACGGCGCCCAGCTCGGGCCCGGCCACCTCGACGGCCAGCCGGACGGCCTCGGCGACGTCGTACGTGTCCACGAGCAGCGTGGTACCCCGGCCGAGCGAGTCCACCTGGGCCCGGAAGGCGTCCCGCTCGGTGTCGTGCACGAGGGTGAAGGCGTGGGCGGACGTGCCGACCGTCGGAATGCCGTAGCGGAAGCCCGCGGCCAGGTCCGAGGTGGTCGTGAAGCCGCCGACGTACGCCGCGCGGGACGCCGCCACCGCGGCCAGCTCGTGGGTGCGCCGGGCGCCCATCTCGATGAGCGGGCGTCCGCCGGCCGCCGAGGCCATCCGGGAGGCGGCCGCCGCGATGGCCGAGTCGTGGTTGAGGATGGAGAGGATCACGGTCTCCAGGAGCACGCACTCCGCGAAGGAACCCTCGACCCGCAGGACCGGCGACCCGGCGAAGTACACCTCGCCCTCCGGGTAGCCCCATACGTCGCCTCCGAAGCGGTACGAGGCCAGCCACTCAAGCGTCGGCTCGTCCACGACGTTCCGCTCGCGCAGGAAGCCGATGACGTCCGCGTCGAAGCGGAAGTTCTCCACCGCGTCCAGGACCCGCCCGGTTCCGGCGACGACACCGTAGCGGCGGCCCTCGGGCAGCCGGCGGGTGAAGACCTCGAAGACCGAACGCCGGTCGGCCGTGCCGCCCTTGAGAGCGGCCTGCAGCATGGTCAGCTCGTAGTGGTCCGTGAAGAGAGCTGTCGACGGCACATCCACCGGCAGTCCCAGGTCCGCAGTGTTCATGACCAGGATGCTACCCCTATCTCGTCACTCTGACGATTTCTAGGTCCTGTGATGTGCGGCTCGCCCGCGGGGCGCACGATGTGCGGGGCTCGTTTGGCCGGGCACCCACCTGTGGTGGCAGCATGGGCCGTGTGACGGCTCCCGCACCCCTAGAGACCGAGAAGACCGAGTCGGCCGAGGAGGTCTTCGCCGTAATCGAGCCCGACGTTCCCTGGGTGACCATCGTCCACAACGATCCGGTCAACCTGATGAGCTACGTGACCTACGTCTTCCAGTCGTACTTCGGGTACTCGAAGGAAAAGGCCACCAAGCTGATGATGGACGTGCACCACAAGGGCCGGGCCGTTGTCTCCAGCGGCACCCGTGAGGAGATGGAACGCGATGTGCAGGCCATGCACGGCTACGGTCTGTGGGCCACCCTCCAGCACGACCGGAAATGACCCGACCGGACATCGCGAGCCCGGACATCGCGAGGCCGGACACGGCAGGACCGGCACCCGCCCGACGCCGACGCGGTACCCGACGCCCGCGCAGTACTGGAAGTAGCGACGCAACCTGATGCCAGGACACTTCGAACCGCTCCCCGGCGGCGGCGCGGCCGTCGCGCTCGACGAGGTCGAGATCTCCATCATCCGCTCCCTCGCCGTACAGCTCCTGGAGCTCATCGGACCGGGCCCCGGCGGGAAGGTCTCCGACGACCCGCTCGCCGAACTGTTCGCGGAGGGACCGAGCGAGCCGCCCTCGGACCCTGTGCTGAAGCGCCTCTTCCCGGACGCGTACAGCGGCCCCGACGTCGAGGCCACCTCGCCCGAGCAGGCCGAGGAACAGCGCGCGTACTCCTCGGAGTTCCGCCGCTTCACCGAGAACGACCTGCGCGCCGGCAAGCGGGACAACGCCCTCGTGGTGATCCGCTCGCTGGACGGCGTCGCGGCGGTGGGGGAGGGGGGAGCGGTCCTGAAGCTGACGTCCGAGGAGTCGAAGCAGTGGCTCAGCTGCCTCAACGATCTGCGCCTCGCGATCGGCTCCCGGCTGGACGTCGTCGACGAGGAGGACACGGACCTCCTCTACCGGCTCCCCGACGAGGACCCGCGCAAGCCGATGGTGATGGCGTATCTGTGGCTCGGCGGGCTGCAGGAGACCCTGGTCGAGACGCTGATGAAGTGACATCGAGACGCTGATGAAGTGACATCGAACGTTCGCTCAGCGGACGCTCAAATCCGGATAACGATCACATCACCACCCGGGCCCGCTATGTGGGTCCGGGTGTTCTATGTCCGCTTCTGCCTGTGGCATGCGCTACAAGCGGCCCGAACGACGAATATTGCGGCCGTGATAAATCTGCACGATCGCTCGGCGGGACACCACCCACGTCCTGCCGGGTGCGCCACTGATCCGGCAACAGCCGGCCAGGCACGAGCGGCCTCGGGAAGGCCGTTCAGCGGGCTCGGGGAGCCCGCTCGACTCCAGTAATCCGGGGGGATCGGAAACCGGACCGAAGCCGACGAAGGCTCGGGACGGTATGGAGAAAGGCGCATGGCACATGACCTCGGTGCAGGTCGGCAAGCACGACGACGAGTGGGGCGGCAACGGCGTCGCCGACGGCGACACCCCGGACGGGAACGCCCCCGGAGAGGGCTACGAACGCGGGCTCGGCAGCCGTCAGGTCCAGATGATCGCGATCGGCGGCGCCATCGGCGTCGGCCTCTTCCTGGGAGCCGGGGCGAACATCGCCAAGGCGGGCCCCAGCCTCATCCTCATGTACGCCCTCGCGGGCGTCATCATCTTCTTCATCATGCGGGCCCTCGGTGAGCTGCTGCTCTACCGCCCGGTCTCGGGCTCCTTCGCGGAGTACTCGCGCGAGTTCCTCGGCCCGTTCTTCGGCTACTTCACCGGCTGGACGTACTGGCTGATGTGGGTGGTCACCGGCATGGCGGAGCTCACCGCCGCCGCGATCTACGTCAACTACTGGTTCCCGCAGATCCCGCAGTGGGTCACGGCCCTGGCCTTCCTGGTCGTGCTCTTCGTGGCGAACCTGATCTCCGTCAAGCTCTTCGGCGAGATCGAGTTCTGGTTCTCGATGGTCAAGGTCACCGCGCTCATCGGCATGATCGTGATCGGCCTCGGCGTACTCACCTTCGGCTTCAGCTCCGCGGGCGACACCGCCGCCGTGTCCAACCTCTGGGCCTTCGACGGCTTCTTCCCCAAGGGCATCGGCTCGTCCCTGATGACCCTGCAGGGCGTGATGTTCGCCTACCTGGCCGTCGAACTCGTCGGTGTCACCGCGGGTGAGTCCGAGAACCCGGAGAAGACCCTCCCCAAGGCGATCAACACCCTGCCCTGGCGCATCGCCCTCTTCTACGTCGGCGCGCTCACGGTCATCCTCTGCGTCGTGAAGTGGACGGAGTTCGCGCCGGGCGTGAGCCCCTTCGTCGCGGCCTTCGCGAAGATCGGCATCCCGGCGGGCGCCGGCATCGTCAACTTCGTCGTGCTGACGGCGGCCCTGTCCTCCTGCAACTCCGGCATGTACTCCACGGGCCGCATGCTGCGCACCCTGGCGGACAACGGTGAGGCCCCGAGGATCTTCAACAAGCTGTCCTCCACCAGGACGCCCGCGTTCGGCATCACCGTCTCCGTCCTCTTCATGGGCGTCGGCGTGATCCTGAACTACATCGTCCCGGAGAAGGCCTTCGGTTACGTCGTCTCGGTGGCCACCGCGGCCGGCATCTGGACCTGGCTCATGATCCTCATCAGCCACATCCTGTACCGCCGCGCCGTCGACGCGGGCCGTCTGCCCGCCTCGCCCTTCCCGGCCCCCGGCGGCTCGAAGTTCAGCTGGGTCGCGGTCGCGTTCCTGCTCTTCGTCACCGGCCTCATCGCCTACGACGCCGACTCCCGCGTCTGCCTGTACGTGATGGCCGGCTGGGCCGCCGCGCTGGGCATCGGCTGGGCCGTGCTGAAGTCCCGCAACCCGGAGGTCACCGAGCGCCGCGAGCCGGAGTTCGAGAAGGTCGACTGACGAAGACCCGTCGGCTCCGCTTCCGACGGCGCGGCCCTCGCCGCCCAGCATGTGGGCAGCCCCGTACCACTCTCCGGTACGGGGCTGCCGTCTGCCTATCCTGGCCCCATGCTGACCATCACCCAGGCCCTCGTCGACCAGATCGTCGCGCACGCGCGCCAGGACCATCCCGACGAGGCGTGCGGCGTGATCGCGGGCCCGGAGGGCACCGGCCGTCCCGAGCGATTCATCCCCATGCTGAACGCGGCGATGTCGCCCACGTTCTACGAGTTCGACTCCGGGGACCTGCTCAAGCTGTACCGCGAGATGGACGACCGCGACGAGGAACCGGTCGTCGTCTACCATTCCCACACGTCCACCGAGGCCCATCCCTCCCGCACGGACATCTCCCTCGCGAGCGAGCCGAACGCCCACTACGTCCTCGTCTCGACCGCCGACACCGACGGACTCGGAGAGTTCCAGTTCCGCTCGTTCCGGATCGTGGACGGCGAGGTCACGGAGGAGGAGGTCACGGTGGTGGAGGCGTACTGAGCCCGCACGGACACCGTCCGGTGCGCGTCCGGTTCGCGCCTGGTTCGCTCCCGGGTCCACCCGATCCCGCATCCCATCCCGCATTTCGGGCAGAATTCATCCACTATCTGAGATCACATTCCGGGACCCGGACCGGGAATCGATACGATGAGCCCATGGTTTCCCACGACGTGAGCGACAAGACGCCGGGCATGCTGCTCGTGGCGCGGCTGCACGTCGATCTGTGCAGGCTGCAGAGCGCCATCTGTACGCGCTGAACCCTGCCGCCGTACGGCCGTGGGAGCCTCGGCTCCGCACGGGGCCGCGACCGGCGCCCCCTGCCCTTCCCGGCGCGGTTTCCGCACGCACCGCCTCGCGCACCCCACCCAGACCCGAGTCGCCTTCCGACTTCCGCTTTCCGACAGGAGCCCGCAACCATGGCCATCGAGGTCCGCATCCCCACCATCCTCCGCACCTACACCGACGGCCAGAAGGCCGTCGAGGGCGGCGGGGAGACCCTTGCCGCGCTCTTCGCCGACCTCGAAAGCCGCCACACGGGCATCCAGGCCCGCATCGTGGACGGGGGCGAACTGCGCCGCTTCGTGAACGTGTACCTGAACGACGAGGACGTCCGCTTCCTCGACGGCATCAACACCAAGCTCACCGACGGCGACAGCGTCACCATCCTGCCGGCCGTCGCCGGCGGCATGGTCTGACCGGGCTGCCGGGCTCTGATCACCGATGCGCTACGACTCCCCGCTGGCCGCGGTGGGCAACACCCCGCTGGTGCGCCTGCCGCGGCTCTCGCCGTCCGCCGACGTCCGTATCTGGGCGAAACTTGAGGACCGCAACCCGACCGGCTCGGTCAAGGACCGCCCCGCGCTCCACATGGTCGAACAGGCCGAGAAGGACGGTCGGCTGACACCCGGCTGCACGATCCTCGAACCGACGTCGGGCAACACCGGCATCTCGCTCGCCATGGCCGCGAAGCTCAAGGGCTACCGCATGGTGTGCGTCATGCCCGAGAACACCTCGCAGGAGCGGCGGGACCTGCTCGGCATGTGGGGCGCCCGGATCATCCCCTCCCCGGCGGCCGGCGGCTCCAACACGGCGGTGCGCGTGGCGAAGGAGCTGGCCGCCGAGCATCCCGACTGGGTGATGCTCTACCAGTACGGCAACGCCGACAACGCGGGCGCGCACTACGCGACCACGGGCCCCGAGATCCTCGCCGACCTGCCGTCCGTCACGCACTTCGTCGCCGGACTCGGCACCACCGGAACGCTGATGGGCGTGGGCCGGTTCCTGCGCGAGCACAAGCCGGACGTGAAGATCGTCGCGGCCGAGCCGCGCTACGACGATGTCGTCTACGGGCTGCGCAACCTCGACGAGGGCTTCGTGCCCGAGCTGTACGACGCGTCGGTGCTCACCACCCGTTTCTCGGTCGGCTCGGCCGACGCGGTGACCCGTACGCGGGAGCTCCTCCAGCAGGAGGGCATCTTCGCCGGGGTGTCCACCGGGGCCGCGCTCCACGCCGCGATCGGTGTGGGCCGCAAGGCCGTGCAGGCGGGGTCGCCCGCCGACATCGTGTTCGTCGTGGCCGACGGTGGGTGGAAGTACCTGTCGACGGGCGTCTACACGGCGGAAACGACGGAAGAGGCGATCGCCACGCTGCAGGGGCAGCTGTGGGCTTAGCCGGGGATCTGTTCTCGTCACCGACTCGGGGGCCAGCCCCCGAACCCCCGGTCCTCAAACGCCGGACGGGCTGAAGATGTCGCCGGACGGGCGGATATCCTCAGCCCGTCCGGCGTTTGAGGACGAGCGCGCAGCGCGACAGGGGGCGAGGGGGCGAGGGGGCGAGGGGGCGAAGCCCAGGGAAAAGCCCTACCGCGCGAGGTGCCGCACCTGGTCCCAGACCCGCGCGTCCACCGCACCCACCCGCCGCCGGAACTCCCGCACCGGCACTCCCCGCAACTCACCCGTCTCCAGAAAACTCGCGCGCCCCCGCGCATCCCCCACCGACCCCGCGGGCAGCGCGATGACCCCGTCCCGCCCGTCGTCGTGGTACTTCGTCGTGATCTTCGCGACGACGGCCTTGCGCCCCCGTACCGACAGGACCAGACAGGGCCGGTCCTTCGCCCCGGGCCCGTCCTCGAACGGCACGTTCGCCCACCAGATCTCAGCCGGCTGAGGCCGCGCCGAACGCCGGACACCGTCGGCCCGCCCGGGCGGGCGCCGCGTGGACGGCTTGCGCCCCCGCCCCCACCCGTCCACGAACGTCGCCACGGCCGCGAGCAGCACCACGGCCACCAGCGCCAGCCACCACGACATGTTCATGCGTAGGACGGTACCCGTCAGGACCGAGCCCACGCCCGTGCGCCCCCGAACCGGTGACACCGCAGGTGAGTTCCCCCACAACGGCCCTCGACGGAGGAGCGACCCGCCCTTTCGCGCCTTACGCTCGACGGACCGCACGACCCCTGTCACGACCCCCGTCTTCACTCCCCGCCCGCGGAGGTTTCCGCTCTATGAAGCTCACCGTCGTCGGCTGCTCGGGGTCGTTCCCGTCCGCGGAATCGGCCTGTTCGAGCTACCTCGTCGAGGCCGACGGCTTCCGGCTGCTTCTCGACATGGGCAACGGTGCCCTTGGCGAGCTGCAGCGCCACTGCGGTCTCTACGACCTCGATGCGATCTTCCTCAGCCATCTGCACGCCGACCACTGCATCGACATGTGCGCGTACTTCGTCGCGCGCTACTACCGCCACGACGGCGGCCGCTGCGATCCGATCCCGGTCTACGGACCCGAGGGCACGGAGCAGCGCCTGACCACCGCGTACGCGGACACCCCCTCCGCCTCCTCCATGAGCGAGGTCTTCGACTTCCACACGGTCAAGCCGAGCTCCTTCGAGATCGGCCCCTTCTCGGTGCACACCGAGAAGGTCAGCCACCCTGTGGAGGCGTACGGCATCCGTGTGGAGCACGGCGGCCGGTCGCTGACCTACTCCGGGGACACGGGCGTGTGCGACTCGCTCGACGAACTGGCCCGGGACACGGACCTGTTCCTCTGCGAGGCCGCGTTCACCCACGGCAAGGAGAACATCCCGGACCTGCACCTCAACGGCCGCGAGGCCGGCGAGACCGCGACCCGTGCGGGCGCGCGCCGCCTCGTCCTCACCCACATCCCACCGTGGACGGACCCCCAGGAGAACCTGGACCACGCCCGCCAGGCGTTCACCGGCCCGGTGGAACTGGCGGCGCCGCGAGCCACGTACGAGATCTGAGCCCGCGGGCACGTCGGGCGGTTCCCGCCCCCGTGAACGCGGAATTCCCCGGACAGCCCGCAGGCGGTCCGGGGAATTCCCTTCGGTCGAGGAGGGCCTCGGGGCTACTTGGCTTCCGCCTTCTGCAGCTCGGCGAGTTCCTCGTCCGACTCACGGCCCGGAGTCGGGAGGTTGAACCTGACGATCGCGAAGCGGAAGACCACGTAGTAGACGACCGCGAAGCACAGACCCACCAGGACGAGGCCCCACGGGTTGGTCGCGATGCCCAGGTTGAGGCCGAAGTCGACCGCGCCGGCCGAGAAGCCGAAGCCGTCCTTCATACCGAGCGCCCAGGTCAGCGCCATGGAGACACCGGTGAGGACCGCGTGGATCGCGTACAGGACCGGCGCGATGAACATGAACGTGAACTCGATGGGCTCGGTCACGCCCGTGACGAACGAGGTCAGCGCCAGGGAGAACATCATGCCGCCGACGACCTTGCGACGCTCGGGGCGGGCGCAGTGGACGATGGCGAGACAGGCCGCGGGCAGGGCGAACATCATGATCGGGAAGAAGCCGGTCATGAACTGCCCGGCAGTCGGGTCACCGGCCAGGAAGCGGGAGATGTCACCGCTCTTGCCCTCGTACTCACCGGCCTGGAACCAGGGGAAGGAGTTCAGCAGGTGGTGCATGCCGATCGGGATCAGCGCGCGGTTGGCGACACCGAAGATGCCGGCGCCGACAGCGCCCGAACCGACCAGCCACTCACCGAAGTTGTGCAGACCGGTGCCGAGGACCGGCCAGATGTAGCCGAAGACGATGCCGAGCAGCAGACCCGCGAAGGCGGACAGGATCGGGACAAGGCGGCGGCCGCTGAAGAAGCCCGCCCAGTCGGGCAGCCTGGTGCGGTGGAAGCGCTGGTAGAGCAGGGCCACCACGATGCCCATGACCACACCGCCGAGGACCTTGGCGTCCACGGGCGCGTCGACCATGACGACCTTGCCGTCGACGGCCTTCGCGACCTGCGGCAGGTTCTTGTCGGTGAACGTGGCCAGCACGTTCTTGAAGACGAGATAGCCCGTGACCGCCGCGAGGGCCGTGGAGCCGTCCGACTTCTTCGCGAAGCCGATCGCGATGCCCACGGCGAACAGCAGCGCCATGTTGTCGAGGATCGCGTTGCCGCCCGCCGCCATGAAGCCGGCGATCTTGGTTATGAACGCCGGGAACGACTCGCGCCCGAGCATGTCGGTGTTGCCGAGACGCACCAGGAGCGCTGCCGCGGGCAGGACGGCGACGGGGAGCATGAGGCTGCGACCGATGCGCTGCAAGACAGCCATCGCGCCGGAGCCCTTCTTCTTCGCAGCCGCGGGAGCGGCGCTGGCCGTGGACACAACTTCCTCCTGGGTGTCCCCCCGGCCACGGGGCCGGGGGAGGGCAGAGCGCCGCCTGCGGACAGGGAAAAGGGAGACGGCAGCGTCTTCGGGGAACGCGGTCAATGACCACGTGGTCTACACCACTCAGTGGTGTAGACCTGTTGTAGCACGGTGAAGGTGAGATAAGGAACCCGCCAGTTTTGTGACCCCGGCCGTAGCGGGACGGTCGGCTCATATCGTTATGAACGCGGCCCAGGGGCGCGCCGAAGGGCCCCCGGAACGGTCGTCCGGGGGCCCTTCACGGATTTCACGGGGCTTCTCGCCCGCGCACTATGCCTTCGTCACGTCCTCGACCTCGTCCTCCGGCTCCCGCCCCGGCGTCCGCAGATCGAACCTCGTGATCGCGAAACGGAAGACCACGTAGTAGACGACCGCGAAGCACAGGCCGATCGGGATGATGGCCCAGGGTCTCGTGGCGAGGTTCCAGTTGATGACGTAGTCGATCAGGCCGGCCGAGAAACTGAAACCGTCATGCACCCCGAGCCCCCACGTCACCGCCATGGAGACACCGGTGAGCACCGCGTGCACCACATACAGCGCCGGCGCGATGAACACGAACGAGTACTCGATCGGCTCGGTGATGCCCGTGACGAACGAGGTCAGCGCGATCGACAGCATCAGACCGCCGATCTCCTTGCGGCGATGCGGCTTCGCACAGTGCGTCATGGCCAGGCACGCGGCCGGCAGCGCGAACATCATGATGGGGAAGAACCCGGACGTGAACTGACCCGCGTCCGGATCACCCGCCAGGAACATGTTGATGTCCCCGTGCACGACCGACCCGTCCGGCTTGGTGAAGCTGCCGAACTGGAACCAGACGGGCACGTTCAGGAACTGGTGCAGCCCGATCACCAGCAGCGCACGGTTCGCGATGCCGAAGACACCCGCACCCCACGCGCCCAGACTCACCAGCCAGTCGCTGAAGTCCTCCAGGCCCCGGCCGATCGGCGGCCACACCCACAGGCAGAGCGCGGCGAACGCGATCGCCACGAACGCCATGATGATCGGCACCAGCCGCCGGCCGTTGAAGAAGCCCAGCCAGTCGACGAGCCTGGTGCGGTGGTAACGCTGCCAGAAGTAGGCAGCCATCAGCCCGATGGCGATACCGCCGAACACACCCGGATTCTGATACGTGAAGGCCGCCACCGTGCCGTCCGGTGCCTGACAGCCCGCCGCCACCACCTTCGCCTGGTCCGCACAGTCCTGCGGAAACTGCCGCAGCACGTTGTAGTAGACGAGAAAACCGGCCGTGGCCGCCAACGCCGTCGAACCGTCCGCCTTCTTCGCCATCCCGATGGCCACCCCGATGCAGAACAGCAGCGGCAGACCGAGCGAACCGTCCAGCAGCGCACCGCCCGCGCCCGCCATCACCTTCGAGACGTTCGTCCAGCCGAGACCGTCGGCCCCGAACACATCCGGCTGCCCCAGCCGGTTGAGGATGCCCGCCGCCGGCAGTACCGCGATGGGCAGTTGCAGGCTGCGGCCCATCTTCTGCAGCCCCTGGAACAGATCGCTCCACCGGGAGCGCGCGGGCGCGGCCGCACTGTCGGCACTCATGGGTGTCCTCCTGCGTCCCAGGTTTGGCGGCCGCCGAAAACTGGTGTAGACCAGTCAGCGAACGATGTGTGAACGGTTTCTCGCTGTCGTGATCGCCATCATTCGGCAGGGGCGACGTGGCCGCTCGCGAAGATGGGCCAACTGTGGGTTACTGCGACAAAGCGCTGCGACAAAGCGGTTCGGATCAGGGAGAAGGACATGGCCAGCAAGGCTGAGAAGATCGTCGCCGGGCTCGGTGGCATCGACAACATCGAAGAGGTCGAGGGCTGCATCACCCGGCTGCGCACCGAGGTCGTCGACCCGAGCAAGGTCGACGAGGCCGCCCTGAAGGCCGCGGGCGCCCACGGCGTCGTCAAGATGGGCACCGCGATCCAGGTCGTCATCGGCACCGACGCCGATCCGATCGCCGCCGACATCGAAGACATGATGTAGCTGTAGCTGTAGCTGTAGCTGTAGCTGTCGAGGCAGGCACGAAGCCTCACCCATGAGGGGCCGCTTCCGTATACCGGGGCGGCCCCTCACCCGTATACGGCTACGCTCTTCGCCATGTCTCGTATCGACGGCCGCACGCCTGAACAGCTCCGCCCGATCACCATCGAACGCGGCTGGAGCAAGCACGCCGAGGGCTCCGTCCTCGTCTCCTTCGGCGACACGAAGGTCTTCTGCACCGCCTCCGTCACCGAAGGTGTCCCACGCTGGCGCAAGGGCAGCGGCGAAGGCTGGGTGACCGCCGAATACTCCATGCTTCCCCGCGCCACCAACTCCCGCGGCGACCGCGAGTCCGTCCGCGGCAAGATCGGCGGCCGCACCCACGAGATCAGCCGGCTCATCGGCCGCTCCCTGCGCGCGGTCATCGACTACAAGGCACTCGGCGAGAACACCATCGTCCTGGACTGCGACGTCCTCCAGGCCGACGGAGGCACCCGCACCGCCGCCATCACCGGCGCCTACGTCGCCCTCGCCGACGCCGTCACCTGGGCCCAGGGCAAGAAGCTCATCAAGGCCAACCGGCAGCCCCTCACCGGAACGGTCAGCGCCGTCTCCGTCGGCATCGTCGGCGGCATCCCCCTCCTCGACCTCTGCTACGAGGAGGACGTCCGCGCCGACACCGACATGAACGTCGTCTGCACCGGCGACGGCCGCTTCGTCGAGGTCCAAGGCACCGCCGAGGCCGAGCCGTTCGACCGCGACGAGCTCAACTCCATTCTCGATCTGGCCGTTCTCGGCTGCACAGAACTCGCTGTCGCCCAGCGCACGGCACTTGATACGGTCCTCGAAAGGTAAAGGACAACCCAAGAAGGCCGGAGGTCACGGGCAACCACGGCACCGGTCGTCGCGTCCCTACAGGTGCGGGCGAACGGCACACCACCGTCTCGCCCGACCAGCACCAAACGGGGGCCCTGAGGCCTACGAAACGGGCCCTCGGGGGCCTGACCACGGGAGGACCGTTCCATGGCCGCGAGCCGTCGCCGACCACGCCGTATCACCGCCGTCGCCGCAGCAGTGGCAGCCGTCGCGCTGACAACAGGGCTCACCACCGGCTGCGACGCCGTCAACAAGGCGCTCGACTGCGTCCAGACCGCCGACACGATCGCCGACAGCGTCACCGACCTCCAGCAGGCCGTGGAGAACGCGTCGAACGACCCGACGCGGACGGACGAGGCGCTCGACTCGATCGACAAGAACCTCGACACCATCGGCGACAAGACCGACGACGTCGACATCAACAAAGCCGTGGACGACCTCCAGAAGGCAGTCGGCGACGTCCGCGACGACATCAAGAACGGCGACGAGACCCCCGACATCAGCTCCGTCACCGACGCGGCGGGCGAACTCACCAAGGTCTGCACCCCGTAGCGACACCGGCCGGCCCCGGCGGGCGGCGGGCGATCACAGGCGGCACGCGAACAGGAGCGTCCACCTGGCTAGGGTGAGCACCATGACCCGCCTGATCCTCGCCACCCGCAACCCCGGAAAGATCACCGAGCTGAGGGCGATCCTCACCGCGGCAGATCTGTCACACGATCTCGTCGGCGCGGACGCCTACCCGGACATCCCCGACGTCAAGGAAACCGGCGTCACCTTCGCCGAGAACGCGCTGCTCAAGGCCCACGCCCTCGCCCAGGCCACCGGACTCCCGGCCGTCGCCGACGACTCCGGCCTGTGCGTCGACGTACTCGGTGGCGCCCCCGGCATCTTCTCCGCCCGCTGGTCCGGCACCCACGGCGACGACCGCGCCAACCTCGACCTCCTCCTCGCCCAGCTCGGCGACATCGCCGACGGGCACCGAGCCGCCCACTTCGCCTGCGCCGCCGCCCTCGCCCTGCCCGACGGCACCGAGCGTGTGGTCGAGGGCCAGCTGCGGGGCACCCTGCGCCACGAACCCGCCGGCGCCCACGGCTTCGGCTACGACCCGATCCTCCAGCCGGACGGCGACACCCGCACCTGCGCGGAACTGACCCCCGACGAGAAGAACGCGATCAGCCACCGGGGCAAGGCGTTCCGGGGACTGGTGCCGGTGGTGCGGGAGTTGCTGGGCTGAAGCCCGTCGGGGGCGCGCCTTCAACCGCGCGCCCTCGCCCCCGACCGCTCCGCCTCCCCGTACGCACGCATCGCCACCCGGGCGTCCAGGTCGATGCCGTTCGCGCCCGCCGGTGACGGAAGGCGCAGCGCCTTGTCGAGCGCGGGTCCCAGTGGGCCGCAGCCCGAAGTCCCCGGCACGGCGAAGCGGTTGTCCTCCACCCCGAAGGTGACGACCAGCGGGTCCGGCGTGACGACCTCCGGCGGATCCGTCTCCATGAGCACCAGATGGACCGGGTCCGCCCCGCTGCCTATCGAGCAACCGGGCGGCACGCCGGGCCCGGATATCCGGAACGTCAGATCCAGCTCGCCGCGCCGCTCGTCGTTCGACTGGAAGTCGGAGTACCCGCCGTACCGAGGCGTGATGGACAGCGGCGTGCCTCGAACCCGCAGGGGAGTGGCGGCCATCGCGCCGAACACCTGACGGAACTCGCCGTCCACCGTGCCCTCCGCGAACGTGATCGCCAGCGGCCGGCCGGCCGGCACCTCGACATCGACCCGGCCGAGCGTGAGACGCCCGACGGCCGTCATCGCCTCGCAGCGCCACTTCGCCGGATCGGCGCCCGGGGGCAGTTCGGTAAGGGCGGGGCAGTCCTGGAAGCCGCGATCTCGCGCGGCGAGGTCGTGGTCGGGGCCCGCGCCGGGCCCGGCATGAGCGGGCGCCATCGCCGCCGCGCCCATGCCCGCGGCGAGGACCACCGCGGACAACGCCCTCGCGATACGTCGGACAGGAAACATGAAGACCCCCAGTTGAACGACCGGATGAACGACCGGATCAGTGACCGGATGAGTGACCGGATGAGCGGGAGGCTGCCGCCACCGCGCTTCTCCAAGGATTGCAGCCATTCCTCTGCAATGGAAGATCTGCAGAGAAAATTCTGCATAAGTACCTCTGCAGAGATTCGGCTGTGTGCACGGTAGGCTTGCCTCATGAGCGACGAAGGTGAGTCACGGCCCGCACTCGCGCCGGCGGAGCCGGGCGGCGAGCGCCGCACCGTCAGCGACCCGGCGGCCCTCAAGGCGCTCGCTCACCCGCTGCGGCTGAAGATCCTTCGTCATCTCGCCGTCTCGGGCCCGGCGACCTCCACGACCCTCGCCGCCGCGCTCGGGGAGAACACCGGCACGCTCAGCTATCACCTGCGCCGGCTGGAGAGCGGCGGCTTCATCGAGGACGTACCGGAACGGCCCAACAGCCGTGAGCGCTGGTGGCGGGCGGTGCGCGGACTCGACGTGCGCAGGCCGGCGCAGGACGAGATGACCGACGGCGAGCAGGCGGTCGCGGGAGCCCTGGACCGAATGCGGCTGGACGAGGACATCGAGCTGGCCCGGCGGTTCACGGAGGGCCAGGGGGAAGCGGAGGGCTGGATGCGTGGCTCCCGCAGCCTCAGTCACCTCACCAAGGACGAGGTGACCGCCTTCCACGACGCCTACCTGGACCTCCTGACCCGCTTCGCCCGGGGCCCGGAGGACGCCCCACCGGACGCGAGGCCGGTACTGCTGCGGTGGTTCGCGCTGCCGGCCGAGTGATGGTCTGGCAGGACGAAGGCCCAGCTCGCGGGGTGCTAGCTGGGCCTTCGTCCTTGGTGCGCCCGGTCGGATTCGAACCGACAGACACGACCACCTAAAGATCGCCGCTCAGCCCTTGGCGTACGGGCGCAAGAACCGTGTCTTACTCTACTGGCCGAGGTCGACTGCTGGTGTGGAGAGGCCGACTATGAGCGTCGCCGTCGGCCTCCTCGGCACCAGGTGCTGGTGCTCGCATGACAGTTGGGGCACAGCAAGCGGAGGTTCTCCGGCCGGTCGTCGCTCCAATCCCCGCTGATGTGATCGATTTCTAGCGTCATCGGATCGCCGAGCCACTCGGGGCCGGTCCCGCATTCGGCACATTCTTCCGGTACGTCGATTTCTCGCAGTGCTCGGCGAAGGAGTGCCGTCCCCGTGCGACGCCCACCACTGTGTTTGACGAGCAAGTCCTCTGGCCGTTTCAGGGGGGTCGGCCCGGGTTTCCCGCGTTGGTGTGCCTGCCCGAGGAAGTGGGCGGTGTCGATACCGTATGTGCTGGTCAACTGGGGAAGCAGTGCGCGCAGTCGTGAGTTGCCAGGACATTGCAGCCACCGGAGAACTCCCGCAGTGGATATGGACTGTGCGACTGCTTGTCGCAGTTCACTCTCACTCGGAAGATCCCGAGACCTTTGAGCCCTACGAGGAAAGTGCGAGATGTCGATTCCGAAGTGCTCGAAGCGTTTGTACAGGTGAAGGCGGAGTTTGCCGTACGGCGAGGTGCCCAAGAAGACAATGACCTCGTTGATGTCGGAGCACTGCTCGGCGGCCTGGAGCAACCGCTCGCGGGTGTACTGCACGCGATGGCTCACGAGGCGTTACTCCTTGTGCGTCCCTTGGCGCGGCCCCTGTAACTGTCCGTTGTCGAGTGGCAGTTGGGGCAGAGGAACCGGAGATTCTCGATGCGGTTGTCGCGCCAGTTGCCGTCGATGTGGTCGATCTCCAGGGGAAGCGGGTGTCCGCGCCAGACCGGATCCGTACCGCAGCGCGCGCAACGCTCCGGCACTCCTGCAGCTGTCATCGCCCCTTTGAGGCGGTTGCTCGGGATGCGCCGGGCATGAGCGCCCGTCTGCTCGACGAGCAAGGCTTGTGGCGTCCGAGAACGTCCGCTCTCTCCTCGCCGGGACGGTGCCTGGAAGTGTGAGGTGTCGATACCGAAGGCCCTGACCCTGCGACTGATGTGTGTGTGGTGTCCGCCGACGACCTCAAGTCCAAGACGGCGCAGCACTTCGCACATGTTTGTCGAGGCAGAGACCGCAGCTTCGAGGATCTCTCTGGTCCACCGCGCTCCCTCGCGTTCGAAATGCGAAGTATCCACTCCCAACTTCTTCATGCGCGTCTGCACGTACCGCCGCGTCCCGCTCTTCGGGTCCACCCCCAACCTCCCCAGTGCCTCCGACAGCGTCCGCGACGAACTCGCCGCCTCCACCAGTCGCTCCCTGGTGTACGGGCTGACCGGCATGAGCCCCTCCGCTCCGGCCGTCTGTTCGTGACCTCGTACGGAGTAACGAATCGTTTATCGGATGGTCACGCCCGGAATGCGGAACGGCCCGCGCCGCTTTCGCGAGGCGGGCCGATTCGGAAGAGTAGGCGGTTCCCGACCTCAGATCCGGGACCTCAGAATCGCGCCCTCAGATCTCCAGGTCCTTGATGATCTTCGCGACGTGGCCGGTCGCGCGGACGTTGTACAGCGCCCGTTCCACCTTGCCCTCCTCGTCCACCACGATCGTGGAGCGGATGACACCCATGTAGGTCTTGCCGTAGTTCTTCTTCTCGCCGAACGCGCCGTACGCGTCCAGGACCGTCTTGTCCGGGTCGGCGACCAGGGTGACCTTCAGGTTCTCCTGCTCCCGGAACTTGGCGAGTTTCTCCGGCTTGTCGGGGGAGACGCCGATGACGTCGTAGCCGGCGCCCGCGAGCAGCTCCAGGTTGTCGGTGAAGTCGCAGGCCTGCTTGGTGCAGCCTGGAGTGAGGGCTGAGGGGTAGAAGTACACGATGACCTTGCGGCCCTTGTGGTCGGCAAGGGACACCTCGTTGCCGTCGGCGTCGGGCAGGGTGAAGGCGGGGGCGGTGTCGCCGGGCTGGAGTCGCTCGCTCATCTCGGTTCGGTCTCCTTGCGAGGTGGTGGATTCGGAACCGAGCGTAATGGGGGTGCCGGGCGGTACGTGGAGGGCGGAGCTGACAGACTGTCGATCAGGTACAGGGCCGACAGGAACCGGCCATGGACCGGCCACGGGAAGAAACGACCACGATTACGGAGGCAGCGCGTGTCGGACACGTCGAGCACGCCGGACACCAGGACTCCGGCGCAGATCGAGGCGGACATCAAACGCCGTCGCGAAACCCTCGCCGAGACGCTCGACGAGATCGGTGTGCGGGTGCACCCGAAGACCATCGTCGGGGATGCCAAGGCCAAAGTGGCGTCCAGCGTCGACCACACCCTCGGACGTGCCTACGTCGGCGTCAGCCGCGTCGTCGACGAGGTGAAGGGCCAGTTCGTCACGGAGGACGGGGCGCCGCGGCTGGACCGCATCGTGCCCGTGGCCCTCGTGGTGGTCGGCGTCGTCGGACTGCTCACCCTGGGCACCAGGCGCTCCGGGCGCACCAGGCGCCGCAGGCGTTGAACCGGGCCGGACCCTTGCGTACCCCACCCGCGTACGAGTGGCGCGAAGGCAGGTAAATTCGGACCGTGAGCGCCAAGAGGACTGAGCCCAGCAGCCAGCACGACAAGCTGCCCATCCGGATGCTGCACGACCGTGTGCTCGTGCGGCAGGACGCCGCCGAGGGTGAGCGCCGGTCCGGTGGTGGCATCCTGATCCCCGCGACCGCGGCGGTGGGCCGGCGGCTCGCCTGGGCCGAGGTCGTGGCGGTCGGGCAGAACGTACGGGCGGTCGAGCCGGGTGACCGGGTGCTGTACGACCCGGAGGACCGTGCCGAGGTCGAGGTGCGCGGCACCGCGTACGTGCTGATGCGCGAGCGGGATCTGCACGCCGTGGCCGCGGACCGGTTCGAGGGGTCCGAGGACTCCACCGGGCTGTACCTCTAGGCATGTCGGAAGCGTCGGAAGCGTCGGAAAGGGCTGGTGACCATCGTCACCAGCCCCTTTCGTCTGCGCCCAGCCCTCCACTCCACCACCCTTGCTACTTTGGAAGAAACCCGACGAGACGCGCCGTACCGGGACAGGCAAAGACGACGCACCCCTGTTGATTCCTTCACGGAGGTGCCTCATGGCCTGGGTCCTGCTCGTCGTCGCCGGTCTGCTCGAAGTCGGCTGGTCGATCGGTATGAAGTACACCGAGGGGTTCACGCGGCTCGTGCCCAGCGTGCTCACCGGCGCCGGCATCGTCGCCAGCATGCTGCTGCTGTCGTACGCGGCGAGGACACTGCCTATCGGTACCGCGTACGGGGTCTGGGTGGGCATCGGCGCGGCCGGGGCGGCGGTGTACGGCATGGCGGTGCTCGGTGAACCGACGACCGCCGCCCGGATCTTCTTCGTCTGTCTGCTGCTGGTGGCCGTGGTCGGGCTGAAGGCGACCTCCGGCCACTAGCCGCCGCCCACCCCGTTATGTTTTCTGCGGTTCCGCAACGGGGCCGCTGGCCTCCGGGTCCGGCATGACTGTGTCCCCCTGTCGAAGGCATGACCTGGGGGGTGG